>JBBRNJ010000094.1:0-31422 GCA_038230375.1 Polyangiales bacterium
GCGTCGCGTGGCGCGTTCTTCCGCCTTCGCAATGTGGAGGAGCACGACGTGGCGGTCTTCACGGCGTGGCTCTCCGAGCTCACACCACATCCCGAGCCAGGTGCACGCGCGCGGTGCCCGAGCTGCGCAGAGCCCATGGACCGGATGACCGCGCTCCAGCGCGACGAGGGCATCGCTCTGGACACGTGCTTCGCCCACGGCATCTGGTTCGACGGTGGGGAGCTCGAGGCAGCACGCGCCCACGAGACCGTCATCCCCCATCCCCTGTCCAAGGTCGACGAGGCGCGGCTTGTCACGCTGCTCCACGGTCCCGCATCCGCCAACCTGTCGCTCCCGCATGTCCGTGTGCGACAGCTCCCGGCGGACCGAGCAGAGCACGGCTTCCTCTGGTGGCTGCTACATCTCTTCGCCGATGAATGAGACGCGACAAATAAAACGTCGCAACTACGCCACTTTGACGCTGTCTCCAGTGAGACATTCCGCGTGATGTAGGGACATGTCCTACTGAACGTGCGAGCTGAAGCGAGAAAAGACCACATCGGCCCCTCGCACCCCACCTTTACGTGCTACGGACGGGCGTTCATGTCAGCGGTCATCAATCTCGAAGGCAAGGTCGCGATCGTCACGGGTGGAAGCCGTGGCATCGGTGAGGAGATCGCGCGAACGTTTGCCGCGCACGGCGCAAAGGTCGTGATCGCTGCCCGCAAGATCGACAGCCTGGCCAGTGTTGCCGCGTCCATCGGTCCGAATGCGCACGCCATCGCGGCGCACACCGGCAAGGAAGAGGACTGCGCGCGTCTCGTCACCGAGACCGTGGCGAAGTTTGGCAAGGTCGACGTCCTCGTGAACAACGCGGCCACGAACCCGTACTTCGGCCCGTTCCTCGACGTCGACATGGGCGCCTGGGACAAGACGTTCGAGGTGAACGTGAAGGGCTATTTCTGGCTCGCGCGCGAGGTGGTGAAGCACCTGCGCACGCGCAACGGCGAAAGTGGCCGCGGTGGCAGCATCGTCAACATCGCGAGCGTCGCAGGCCTGATGGCCAGCCCCGCGCAGGGCGTCTACGCCATGACGAAGGCCGCGATCATCTCCATGACGAAGACGCTCGCGTACGAGCTCGCTGGCGGCGCGGGCATTGGCAATCCGATCCGCGTGAACGCGATCGCGCCTGGATTCATCGATACGAAGTTCGCGGGCGCCATCCTGAAAAATGAGTCTCTTCTGAACGAAGTGGTGGCACGCACTCCGATGAAGCGCTACGGCGTCCCCCACGAAATCGCTGGGGGAGCTCTGTACTTGGCGAGTGATGCGGCCAGTTTCTTGACTGGGCACACGCTCGTCATTGATGGTGGGATGACGGTTTCATAGATGCAGTCGGGAAAGGTCGTCGCAGGCAAATATCGCCTCAATCAGCTACTCGGAACGGGTGGCATGGCCGAGGTGTGGTCTGCGACCAACGTGATGACGGATCGCCAGTTCGCGATCAAGTTCATGAACCCCGAGGTCACGAAGTCCAAGGAGGCGGCCGCCCGCTTCATGAAGGAGGCGAAGGTCTCCGCGCGCATCGACCACCCCAACGTCATCGACGTCATCGACGTGGGTCAGACCGACGACGGCGCGCTCTTCATGGTGATGGAGCTCCTCACGGGCGTCACCCTCGAGGTCGCGATCCGCAGGCAGCAGCCGCCGATGAGCCTGCACGAGTTCGCGTTCGTGATGGTGGAGGTCGCGCGCGCGCTCGCTGCTGCGCACCGCGCTGGCGTCGTTCACCGCGACCTGAAGCCCACGAACATCTTCCTGCACAAGGACAAGAGCGGTGCGGCGGTCCCGAAGCTGCTCGACTTTGGCGTCAGTAAGTTCCTGGAAGAGGATCACAACAGCGGCCTCACCATGGCGGGCACCGTGCTCGGCTCGCCGCTCTACATGAGCCCGGAGCAGGCGCGCGGCGACGTGCAGATCGACCACCGCAGCGACATCTTCGCGTTCGGCGCGATCATGTTCGAGGCGCTTTCCGGCGCACGCGCCTTCGACGCACCGAACTTCAACGCGCTCATCGTGAACATCGCTACGAAGCAGCCGAAGGACATCGACGTCGTCGCGCCCATGATGCCGGAGTCGCTTCGCGAGATCGTCAAGCTGTGTCTGGAGACCGACCGCAACCGCCGCGCGCCCAACCTGGACGCCGTGGGAGAGATGCTCTTCTCTGCGCTCCCGGGTCTGGACAAGAGCCCGATGCGACTGCCCGCGCCGCGCACGCTCCTCGCAGGTCACGATCCGGACGCGACGAACGCGCTGCCGGTGGTGAGGCCGAGTGATCGTCCGCCGCCCGCACCGGTGAACAGCGGGATGAACTCGGGCCCGCCGATGAACTCCGGGATGAACTCTTCCCCCCCGCCGGGCTACGCGCATCCGTGGCAGACGCCGGCATTCGCATCCACCACGTTCTCGCGCAAGAAGCAGCAGGCGCTCGTGTGGGGCATCGCCGGCGGCGCGATGATCTTCGTTTTCCTGGTGGTCGCGTTCGTGACCATCGCGATCCGCAGCCGCGGCGTTGGCGCGGGCAACGCCATTGCGTCCAGCCCCCCGCTCCCGGCCACCACCGTGATCGGCCAGGCCACACCAAAATCTTCCTCCGACCCGCCGACGATCGACATCAACACGCTCCCGGTGGCGAACCAGCAGCTGAGCCCGGTGGGCAAGGGCATGGGTCGCCTCTTCATCGGTTCGTCCGCGGGCTGGTGCGCCATCTCCGTCGACGGCAACAAGAAGGGCCCCACTCCCCTCCCCGCGATCGACGTCCCGACAGGCCCGCACCAGCTGCGCTGCGAGCCACCGAACGGGAAGCCCACGCAGGTCGCAAACGTGATGGTGATGGACGGTCAGACCGCGCGCTACTCGTTCAAGCTGGACGAGTAGGTAGATCCCCCCCAAAGATCAGCCCGATCCGCTGCGTTGCGGCTCGGTAGGACGCGACCGTGACCGTCACTTCTTCGCCGACCGAGAGGACCTCGGCGGGCATTCGCGCAGCACACGCAGGGATGTCCGAGACGTGGAGGAGCGCTTCGATACCGCCGAGATCTACGAAGGCGCCGTACGCCGTCAACGTGCGCACCCAGCCGCGCAACACGGCGCCCTCGTGAACCTTCGCCAGCGCCTCCACCGCCTGTCGGTCGCGTCGCTCCTCGAGGATGGTCCGACGCGAGACAGTGAGGGACTCGGAGCGGATGTTGTATTGCACGACGCGCACTTCGAGCTTCATTCCAACGAGACGATCAGGGCGCCGAACGGCTCGGAGGTCAACTTGGTCCGCCGAAAGAAATGCCGGCCGGCCGACGTCCACGTGCCATCCGTCGGGGACCGCACCGCGCACAATCGCGGTCAAAGAAGTCTTGTCTTCGAACGCCGCCCCGATCCGACGCCAGCGCTCCTCCTGGGCCATGTCTGCCTCGGGGGTGAGCGCGGCTTCTTCGGTCAGCCAGGACGCGTAGCCCTGCACCGTCAGGGTGTCGACGCCTTCGCCAAGGGCCGGAAAGAGCTCCGCGCGAATGGAGGCGGACATGCCGTCCGGCGTGACGACGATGACGCCGTGCTCAGCCGATGGGCGAAGTCGCCGCCCTTCAAGAATGCGGTCCTTCGTTCGTGCGACGACGTCCCGGGCGTCCTCGACGCTTGCGACTTCGCCAACATCCACCTCGTAGCAACAGTCGGCGCTGTCGTCGCTCCGGATCTCGTCATCGAAAGGCAAGGGGGTCGTAGGTCGTTGCACGGGGGCGGGTCTTGATGAGGAGCTAGTAGTACGTCCGAGCAAGCGCGACGGCGTCCAGGCCGACCTGATGGCCGATCTTGCGGCCCGCAAAGTCGTCCGGTGGGATGTGGATGCTTCCCCACAGCCGTGACTGGCCCGCCTGGTCGGAGGCGTCGAAGTAGGTCGCCCACTGCAGGCGCACCTCCTTGGTGGGACCCTTCTCGAAGGTGAGGAACGTGTCCTTGGATGCAACGAACTCGCCGAGGCCGCCCGGGAAGTACTCGCTGCCCGTGATGACGGTGAGCACCTCTGCGCCGGCGCGGCTGAACGTGCTGTGCCCGGAGATGAACGGAGGGAACGCCGGCGTGACGAACGTTCTGCGCTGATAGGTGATCCAGTCCACCGCGCGGATCCAGCCCACGCCGGCGACCTGATTCGCGCGGTCGCCCGGCTCGCCGAGCCAGTTCTTGACTGCGATCTGACCGACGTAGAAGCCAAGATGCGCGTGCCGCTCTCCCGGCGCGCTGCTCTCCTTGGTGATGAGCTCGATCAGGCCGGGTACGAGCGGCAGGCCTTCGGGATCGTAGGCAGTGCCCGTCTTGTCCGTCGACTGTCCCTTGCCGCCCATGTAGCGAACGAGCGAGATCGGGCGCGCCGTCGTCGTGCGGCGCTTCACATCCCAGGCCGCGATCGCCGCGTCGTGAAGGGCGCCATTGAGTGCAATATACACATGAACGTCCCACGCCAGCCGATCGAGCGGCTCGCCTTTGCCAAAGAGCTGACGTTTGAAGTCGGGATGGTCGCTCACCGAGTTCGCCATGACGTTCCAGTGACCCGGCGGCGTCTCGGACTTTGGTCCGTCTGCCCAGAACTCCGCCATCACGCGAGCGAAGTCCGCCTGGAGCGCCACGTTGGGCGCGTACGGCTTTCCGGTGACGGGGTTCTTCGCGTAGCCCTTGCCGTCGTTCGTGCCGAGCGGGTTCTTGCCGAACGCAGCTGGCGAGACGTCGACGGTCGTGGGATCCGCCGGGTCGAGCGATGCGCCCTTCTTGATCACGTCCACGATCCACTTCTGCATGTCGGGGCCCAGCTTCGGCGCGGGGCCCGCGTCCTTCCACGGCACCTTGTCCGATGCGCGCTTCATCGCGAACGGCGGCACGCTGCCCCACTGCGCGCCGATGTACGCCTGGATGCCCGACGGAAGGATGATGCCGTTCTGGGTCGCAGCCATGGCCAGGTTCAGCTGCTGCCAGTGATCCGGATCCTTCAGCAGGGCGCCCGCGCTGTCGTAGACGAGCGGTGGGTTCGGCGACGTGTAGCCCGTGGTGTCTACGTAGTCGTTCGCCTCGTTGGACCCGTCGTCCTTGAACTTCTCCAGGATGATGTGCGAGACGTGATTGCCCAAGGCGATCGGATCGTCGACCCCATTCGCGCCGGGCGGCGCCTGATCGTGCGTGTCGTCCGCGTCGTAGCCAAGGTCCTTCATCACCGCGCGCAGGCACGCCACGGTCGTTGCGCCGCCGATGGCCTTCTTGTAGCGCTGCGTGAGGACTCCGTACGCGGCGTAGCTCACGGCGGTGCGGCGCGCCTTGTCCCAGTCCGTTGCGGTGTGGCGCTCGTTCACGAAGACGCCCTTCGCCTTCTGATCGTACGCAGCCCACGCGTCCCACATGGCGGCGGACATGTGGAACAGGTTGCGTGCGTGCACGGTGGGGCGCGGCAAATCGAGCCGGATCGCAGCAAGCGCCTGTTCGTCCCACCGCCGCGCGACGGAGCCGGTCTTGCCCGCGATGAGCGTGCCCGATGGACACTCCGCGGGGCCGCCCGCGTCGGCCGCGCCTGCGTCGAACGGGGCCCCGCCCTCGGAGCTCGCGTCGTCTTCGATGACGACCGGCAACACCCTCTCGCCGAAATGAATGAGCATGCCGTTGTCGAGCGCGGGGGTGAGCACGTTACCGCCAACGGACCAGACCCCGCCCTTCGTGTCCGCGAAGATGGAGTGGAGCGAGGACGCAGGGGGCATGGTGAGCCCATGGTCGACCACCTTGAACGGCCCGATGCCGCCCTTCTCGCGGTGGTAGACGAAGCCGCGCTCACCGCTGGCCCAGTCGCCACCGTCGCTCGCGAAGATGCCTTGAATCAAGCCGGCGGAAGGCGGGGAGTTGTTCGTCCATGCGCCCTTCGCGCCATCGAGCAGCACGCCGTTGCCGCTGCCACCGACCGCGATCAATCGATCGCCGGTCGCGGATACCGTGAACAGGGTCTCCTTCGTACCGCTGGGCACGACCTGGAACGGGCCGGTCCCGGTGCGCTTCAAGATGGCGCCGCCTGCGCCGACGACCCACACGTCGTCCTTCGCGCCGACGACCTTGAAGAACCCGGGGACCTCACCGGACGCGAGCCGAGGCACGTCGAGCGGGATGGCCTCGTTGTCGAATTTTTTGTCGTGGTAGTGCCAGATGAACCCGTTGCGTCCGCCGGCCTGACCGACGGCGTAGAAGTCGTCGCCGCTCGTGCCCCACACGCCATACACCGTGTGCTTGCCAAGGCCCGGCGTCGGCATGCGCTCGAAGCGCGCGCCGTCGTAGCGAATCACGGTGCCGCTCGCGCCGCCCATGAGGACCGGTCCGCTTTGCAGGGCCTGTACCCACCAGAGGTCGCCGCGGTGACCGGTCTTGAGCTCACGCCATTTTCGCCCGTCGAAGTGGAGGACGAGCGGGCCGTGCCCCTTGTCGGAGCCAACGGCGAAGATGTCTGAGTCGCGGCCGCTCACCGAGAGCAGTGCGGAGGGGAGCTCGCTCGCGAGCACCTGCCACTCCTTCTTGCTCGGCCCGGCCTCGGCAGACGCGTCTCCGCCGCCGGCAGACTTGCTGCCACACCCTGCCGCGGCGACGAACGCCACCATGACAACCGAAGAGACGAGAAACGATTTCACCGTGCCTCCCACGAGATCGAGCGATCGAGAGTTGAGCTAAGGGTTCACGAGCGTCGGGGCAATCTGGATGTTGGCGGTCGTGCTGGTCGAGGCGCCGGAAGGGTCGGTCACCGTGACGACCACGTCGAGCGGCTTGCCGAGGAACTGCTTGTAGTCGATCCCCTCGTTGTCCAGCTGGTAGCGAATGCCATAGAGCTTGCAGAAGCCGCCTTCGTCGGGAGCATACGTGAACGCGAGCGTGGTGGGAGGGATCGTGACGTTCGTTCCCGGTTGGACGCCGACGATCTTGGTGGTGGAACCGGCCTGCTTCAGGTTCTTCATCCGGGTGGCGATCCAGACGTGGTGACCGCCCTGCGGTCCGGCCTCCGCCTGCAGCGTCTGCATCTTCTGCAGCGGCACGTAGTACGCCTGGCCCGTCCCGACCTGCAGCGCTGGCGGCCCGCCGTTGAGTGGCTTGCAGCGGTCGGGCGCGTTCGTCGGCCAGTTCGCGGCATAGGTCTCCAGCACCTGCACCGGTACGTTCGGGGACGCGCAGATGCCCATGATGCACGACGAGGGTGCGGTGCACGTGGGCCCGCTGAGCGGACCCGGGATCTTGGAGTCCTTCGGCGGCAGCGGATAGACGATGCAGCGCGACTCGAGCTGCACGCGGAGCAGCGACTTCTTGCCAGGGACGAAATGCGTGGACGAGAGTCGGCGAATCAACGGCGTGGGCGAGTTCGGATCGCCCATCGCTACGACCTCCACGTCGACCTTCGCATCACCCTTACCCGCGCCCGACAGCGTCTTCTCCCACGGCTGCGGGAACCCAACGCGCGAGCCGCGCGGCGGCTTCATGTCCTCGTCCGCGACCACCGTGCCGTCGACCTTCACGACGATGTGCAGCGAAGAGACAACCCCACCCATCGGCTCGCTCTGGATGCCGACCGTGAGCTCCGTCACGTCCGGCTTGGTGCACGACCCGACGAGGAACACGAACAGGCCAGCCGAGGCGCACGCGCACCAGTTGTGCATTCGGGCACCCTACCAAGCCCTGTCGCGAAAGTCGTAGCTCGTGGGTGCCTGTCGGTTGTGCAAATGAATGATTTCAACCGCCTACAGCGGTGGCACGGTCGGTGCGATAGGACCTCCCATGAAGAGAAGGATGCTCGCGGCGGTTGGGATCTCGGCTCTGGCAGGCGCGCTCGCGATGGGCGTCGAAGGAAAAGCAGAGGCATGTGGTGGATGCTTCCACCCGCCGACGCAGGTCGCCTCGGACATCACGGACGAGCGCATGCTGCTCTCCGTCTCCCCAAAACAGACCACGCTCTACGATCAGATCCGCTACGCAGGCAGTCCCACGTCGTTCGCGTGGGTGCTTCCGATCCACGGCACCGTGGACGTGGGCCTGTCGGCCGACGTGCTCTTCGACTCCGTCGACACGCTGACCGCGACGCAGATCCAGCCGCCCCAGACCAACTGCCCGCCTCCTCCACAGTGCGGAAACGCGCTCTCCGGCTTCGCGTCGGGCGCGAGCGCCAGCGACTCCAACGGCGGCAACGTGACCGTCACGAAGGCCGAGAACGTCGGGCCGTACGCGACGGTGCAGCTGCACTCCACGGACTCCGGCTCGCTCGAGAAGTGGCTCTCGGACAACGGCTTCCAGATCCCCGCGGACGTGAAGCCGATCATCGACCAGTACGTGAAGGAGGGCTTTGACTTCCTCGCGATGAAGCTCCTGCCGAACCAGGGCGTCCAGGCGATGCGTCCGGTGCGCGTCACCATGCCCGGCGCGTCGCTCTCGCTTCCGCTGCGCATGGCGGCGATCGGCACGGGCGCGAAGGTCGGCATCACGATCTGGGTCGTCGCTGATGGGCGCTACGAGCCGCAGAATTTCCCCTTCTTTCACATCGACGACAAGGAGCTCGTCTGGGACTTCGCGGCGAGCCTGAGCAACTACACCACGCTCCGTACGCAGCACGCGACCGATCTCAACGGCAAGGGCTGGGAGATCGAGAGCTCGCTCGACCTTGCGCAGCAGACCATCTCCAGCACCATCCTCAGCGGCGGTCGGAACTACGGCTTTGGCGGCGGTGGTGGTGGTGGTGGTCCCGCGGCGAACGCGAGCGACGACTACCTCCCCGTCTCGACATCGACGGCCACGGCCGACGGCGGCACGAGCACCTCGGAGGGTGGCACGGGAACAACGGACGCGGGCGGTACGGACAAGAGCGCAGACCAGGTGCGCACCGACGACATCCAGACGCTCTTCGCCGGCATGAATGGCCCGAACGTCCGCATCACGCGCATGCGTGCAGACATCACGCACGAGGCGATGAACGTGGACTTCGTCCTGCGCGCGTCGGCGGATCAGTCGGAGGTCTCCAACGTGCGCGCCGTCACGCAGAGCGTGAACCTCACATGCCCGTCGTACCAGGGCTGCGGTCCGCTCGGCGGCTGTGACCAGTCCTCCGGTCCCCCCACGGGCTCGGGCATCCTCGCCGCGATCGCCGCAGCCCTGGGTCTGGCCGCGCTCCGCCTTGCCGGCATCCGCCGCCGCGCCTCGCACCGCTCCTGACGTCGTGCCGAGTTGCGCCACGGCCCGGCATGGCCGTCGCGGTTCACTGAACGAGACCCCTGACGCCGCTCGAAATCCCCTGGTTTCGAGCGGCGTTTCGCATTTGGCCCGGAAGCTGCTCCAGGGAGTCCCATGAAGCGAGCAGCAGCATTCGTGATGGGACTCGTGGCCGCCGGTTCGGCACTCACCCTTGCCGGTGAGCGCGACGCCACGGCGTGCGGCGGATGCTTCCACCCCCCGGCGCAGGTCGCCTCCGACATCACGGATGAGCGCATGCTCCTGTCAGTGTCGCAGCAGCAGACCACGCTCTATGACCAGATCCGCTACACCGGGAGCCCGAAGTCGTTTGCGTGGGTGCTGCCCATCAAGGGCACCGTGGACGTGGGGCTCAGCTCCGACGTGCTGTTCGCGTCGATCGACACGCTCACGCAGACGACGAT
Organism: Polyangiales bacterium; assembly: GCA_038230375.1. Classification (GTDB taxonomy): domain Bacteria; phylum Myxococcota_A; class Polyangia; order Polyangiales; family Polyangiaceae; genus JANXLV01. The sequence goes on from JBBRNJ010000094.1 coordinate 9,678, forward strand.
CCCCCAGCCGCAAGTGAATTGCCCCGCGCCTCCGGAGGAGTGCCTCTCTCGCGGCGCGTTCGGCGGCGGCTCCGCGGACGGCGGCTCGGCATCAGCGCCTAGTGGCGACGTGACCGTCACCAAGGCCGAGAACGTCGGCCCCTACGCCACGGTGCAGCTCCACGCCACCGACTCCACCGCGCTCGAGACCTGGCTCTCGGACAACGGGTTCATGATCCCCGCGGAGGTGAAGCCGATCATCGCGCAGTACGTCTCGGAGGGCTTCGACTTCCTCGCGATGAAGCTCCTTCCGAACCAGGGCGTCCAGGCCATGCGCCCGGTGCGCGTCACCATGCCCGGCGCGTCGCTCTCGCTGCCGCTGCGCATGGCGGCCATCGGCACCGGTGCCACCGTCGGCATCTCAATCTGGGTCGTCGCGGACGGCCGCTACGAGCCGCAGAATTTCCCCTTCTTCCACATCGAGGACAAGGAGCTCGCCTGGGACTTCAACCTGAGCAGCAGCAACTACACGTCGCTGCGCCAGTCGCACGGCGCGACGCTCGGCGGCAAGGGCTGGGAGATCGAGAGCTCGATCGACGTGAACCAGAGCACCATCTCGCAGTACATCTACAGCGGCGGCTCGCCGTTCGGCGGCGCAGGTGACCCCACGCAGGACTACCTGCCCATCACCACCACCACCGGCGGCGGCGACGGCGGCGCGGACGGCGGCGCGGTGTCCGAGAGCGCGGCGCAGGTCCGCGATGACGACATCAAGGCGCTCTTCGCCGGTATCAGCGGCTCCAACGTCCGCATCACGCGGATGCGCAGCGACATCTCGCATGCGGCCATGAACGTGGACTTCGTGCTCCGCGCCAGCGCGGACCAGTCGGAGCTCTCCAACGTGCGCGTCGTGACGAACCTCCTGAATGCCACGTGCCCCGTCTACGACGGCTGCGACGTGCTCGGCAGCGCGCCGCCCGATCAGGCCGCCGCGCTCTCCACGGGCCCCGGCGGCAAGGGCTGCGCAGCATCACGCACGAGCAACTCCACGGACCTGAAGCTCGCCGGAATCCTTGGCATCCTCGGCATGACCATCATGCGCCTTCACCGCAACCGCGCACGCCGCCGCACACAGACCATGACACGCAAGAAGTCCTGAAGGATTGGCCCAACAGCCGGTCGATACCGTACGTTTACTGATGGCTCCTTGTGAGCCACAGGAGGAAGCAGATGAGAAGAGCAGCCGTCGTGTTGGGGATCTCCGTTGCAGCCTGCGCTTTCGCCATGGCGGGCGAACGTGAAGCGCGCGCATGCGGTGGCTGCTTCCAGCCGCCCACGCAGACCGCGACGGACATCACTGACGAGCGGATGCTGCTCTCCGTGTCTCCAAAACAGACCACGCTGTACGATCAGATTCGCTACTCGGGCAACCCGAAGTCGTTCGCGTGGGTGCTTCCCATCAAGGGCACCGTGGACGTCGGGCTGAGCGCGGACGTGCTGTTCGACTCCGTGGCCGTGCTCACCGACACGACCATCACCGCGCCCACAGTGAACTGCGCGCCGCCGCCATCCAACTGCGCGTTCCCGCAGTCCGCGTCTGGCTCGGCCAACGGTGGTAGCGCGGGCGATGGCGTGACCGTGACGAAGGCCGAGAACGTCGGCCCCTACGCGACCGTCCAGCTCCATGCGACGGACTCCAGCGCGCTCGAGACCTGGCTCTCGGACAACGGCTTTCAGATCCCCGCCGACCAGAAGCCAATCATCGACCAGTACGTGAAGGAGGGCTTCGACTTCCTCGCGATGAAGCTCCTCCCCAACCAGGGCGTCAGCTCGATGCGCCCGGTGCGCGTGACGTCTCCCGGTGCCTCGCTGTCACTGCCCCTTCGCATGGCGGCCATCGGCACCGGCGCGACCGTCGGCATCACCATCTGGGTCGTGAGCGAAGGCCGCTACGAGCCGCAAAATTTCCCCTTCTTTCACATCGACGACAAGGACCTGGTCTGGGACTTCGGCACGAGCAGCAGCAACTACACCGCCCTCCGCGCGCAGCACGCGACTGACTCCCAGAACAAGGGATGGGAGATGGAGGCCTCGCTCGAGCTGAACCAGACGCTCATCGCGGGCGTCATCAACTCCGGCGGTCGCTACTATGGCGGACCCAATGGCGGAGGCGGAGGTGGTGTGGCCCCACCGTCCGACGCAAACCAGGACTACCTCCCCATCACCACGTCCGTTCCCGACGCCGGCGCCGACAGCGGCACCACCGAGAGCGCCGATCAGGTCCGCGCGGACGACATCAAGACGCTGTTCGCGGGCATGACAGGCTCGAACGTGCGCATCACCCGCATGCGAAGCGACATCGCCCATGCGGCCATGACGACCGACTTCGTGCTCCGTGCATCGGCCGACCAGTCCGAGATGTCCAACATCCGCGTCGTCACGAACACCGCGAACGCCACCTGCCCCGTCTACGATGGCTGCCAGGTGATCGGCTCGGCGCCCGCCAATGCCGACGGCAGCCCCGCTGGCGGTCCGACTGGCTCCTCCGGCTGCGCAGCCACCAGCTCCACGAGCACAGCGGACCTCAAGTACGCAGGCCTCGTAGGCATCCTGGGCCTGGCCGCCATGACCTTCGTCCGAAGGCGTAGAGCAAGTGCCACTGCGAAAAAATCGAGCTGACGAGCGACATTCGTTTGCGAAACCGGGAGCGTGACTTAAGCTCCCGCGGACATGAGCTCGCTTGCGCAGCGCCTCGAGCGCGAATTCGAAGAGATCACCCAAGAGTACCAGACCCACTACGCGGGCCAGTCCCGGCTCGACCGCGATATCGGTCGGCTGGACAAGCTCATCGCGCGTACGGGTGAGGTCGTGAAGTCCGTTCAAGGCCTGCCCGACGCGGTGCGCTCCAGCGACCTCAACACGCTCCTCACCAATGCGACCTCTACGCTCGGGCTCTACCAGACGGAGCGCCGCGAGATCGAGAAGGCGCAGACCGCCGGCCCCACGTACTCGGAGTTCGGTGAGCTCGCATCGAAGGCGAACTTCATCTTCGCGCGCTACCGCCGCCATTTCGCGGGCCAGTCACGCGGCACGCGGGACCTGGGCCAGCTGTCCGAGATGATCACGGACCTCGACAAGCTCCATGTCGAGATGAAGCGCGTCGCGAAGGCGGAGAAGAACCCCACGTTCGACACCGACGTCGAGCTCGTGATGACCAACAAGAAGATGTACGAGAAGGAGCGCTCGGAGATCGAGAAGGCCTTCACGGAAGGCACGGACGAGGACCGCGCCAACCGGCTCGGCGCGCAGGCGAACGGGCAGTTCGCTGTCTACCGCGTGCACTTCGCCGGTGCTTCTCGCGTGTCGCGGCGGCCCGTGCTCCTCTCGCGCACCATCGACACGCTGAAGCGCATCCTTGCGGACATGAACGCGCTCTCCAAGAAGGGCTTCGCGGCGGACTTCCACCCGAAGAACATCGAGGTCGTGAAGGGCCAGCTCTCCATGTACGAGGCGGAGCTCGAGGAGATCCGGAAGGCGAAGAAGACCACCTCCATGGACGACCTCATGGGTGCGCTGGGAGAGACCGCGAACAACCTGTTCCAGGAGTACCGCGACAGCTTCGCAGGGAAGAACCGCGCGCAGGTCGAGCGCGACAAGCTCGCCAGCATCTGCGATCGTCTCGCAGAGGTTCTCCGCCAGATGGACGACCTGGCCGCGGCGCAGGACAGCGACATGAACGAGGGCAACCGCAACATCGTCCTCGACCAGCTCACCAACTTCGAGACCGAGTACGAAGCCGTCCTGACGGCTCAAAAGAACTCCTAAGAAGACCGGCGTTTTTCGGCCTTCTCGATCAGGTTTGTTGGGCTCCGAGGATGATTCCGGCGTTGCTCAGATCGGCTAGCAGGCGCGCGGAGTCGTTCAGTACGGACTGGGACAGATCCAGGCCTAGCGTCTTGCAGGCGTTCGGGATGGCGTGGGCCAGCGCCGAGCCTTTCTGGAGCTCGCGGACGATCGCCGCGGCTAGCGGGGTCAGCACGAAGAGCTTTGGCTCCTCCTTCTCGTCGCGATAGCCGAGCAGGATCGTCTCGGCGGGTTCGGGAGGGGGGGTGTCGTCTTCCCATGCATGTATGTTGCATGCAAATGTCTCGAGCAGCGCTGGCGACTCGAGGACGAGCGGGAGATGCGGCGCTGCGTCCACGAGCTGGTCTGGCCGCGGGGTGCGCTCTGCGATGCGCACGCGGAACCAGAAGAGCTCCCACGCGGCGAGCGTCACGGTGTAGGGCGGCAGGCGCGCGTCGCCCGCGAGGCGTTCCTTGCCCCACGCGAAGATCTCGTACGGGATCTCCCGCATGTAGTGCGAGCGCATCCCCGGGCCGCGCAGGAAGTCGTCAACGAGCGCCTCCACCGAGCCTTTCGCGTGCTCGTCCATCAGCGCCGTTGCGCGCGGGATCAGCTGCCGCAACACACCGCGTACGTTGTTCTGCACGAGCTCGCGGTAGAGCCAGGCGCGAGGCATGGCCTCATGATGCAGCCCCACGCACGCGTCGTGGAGTGCGCGGGCCGTATCGAGCTCACGCGTCGCGCTCACCGTGCGACTCCCGTCACCGAAGGTTGCACCACTGGCGGCGCCTCGGTCTGCGCGATCGCGGCGTCGTACACGGCGCGGATGCGACCGACCTCCTTCATGAGCCCCGCAAGGTCCGGGATGTTCTGATCCCGCTCGAGCAGCACCGGCACAGGTCCCGTTCGCGGCAGCACGCGCCCAAGCAACGCGAGCACTGGATCGGTCACGTCCTCGCCGTGCGTATCAACGATGAGGCGGTGCCCTTCCCTGTCACGATCATCGAACCACGCATGCCCCGCCACGTGCATCTGCGCCACGCGTTCGAGCGGAGCCTTCGCCATCCACTCGTCCACGTTGAACCCGAAATTGACCGAGTTCACGTAGGCGTTGTTCACGTCCAGCATGAGCCCGCAGTCGGCGCGCTCGCACAGCTCGGACAGAAACTCCGGCTCGCTCATCTCGCGCTCGCCGGGGTGCATGTAGTAGCTGATGTTCTCCACCAGCATCCGCATGCCCAGCGTGTCTTGCGCTTCCTTGATGCGGTCCGCGATGCGAACGACATTCGCCTTCGTGAACGCCACGGGGAGCAGATCATGGAGCAGCTTGCCATCCAGCGAGCTCCAGCACACGTGGTCGGAATGCCACGGCGTTCCCACCTCGCGCGCAAACGCGGCGAGGCTTTGCATGTACTCTGCACCGAACGGGTCGAAGCCGCCGATCGACATCGTGAGCCCGTGCGTGATGATCGGATAGCGCTCGCGCAGGTCGGAAAGGCGCTCGCGATGAAAGCCACCACGTCCGACATAGTTCTCCGGAGAGACCTCGAGGAACGCCAGTGCAGGCATCTCCTCGAGGAGCTCGTCCAGGAATTCCCACCGCAGACCGAGGCCGACTCCAGCAATCATCCAATCTCCGCTCCCGGAAACGGCATCGGCCAGGCGATGTTGTTTACTTGCTGGCGCTGCAGGTGCCGGCGCCGCAGCTCATCTGACCGCCGGCCTTTGCGGGGGGCTTCTTCCCGGCAGGCGCGGCGCTCGCGGGCGTGGCAGGTGCCTTTGCCGTTGTTGTCGGCGTTGCGACCGCGGGGGTTGCGGGGGCAGCAGGGGTCGCGGGCGTCGCGGCCGTGGGGGTTGCACCGCCAGCACCGCCAGAGGCAGCACCGGTCGTGGGCGTGGTGGCCGCAGGGTCGGCGTGCGCGCCAGCGCCGCAGTGGCCGTCGCCCTTCGCGCCGCAGCTCATCTGCGCACCGGGGGCGGGCGTGGCGGGAGCAGCCGCGGGGGCGGCGGTGATGGGGGCCTCGGCCGGCTTTGCGTCCCCGCCACAGGCGACGAGCGCGGTGCCACCAAGGATGGCGAGGGCAGAGGCGAAGGCTTCGATCGAGAGGTTCGGACGCATGCTGAAAACTCCTTGTAGATTACACACAGTGTCGGTGACGGTTGGGAAATGGTCCCGGGTTGCTCGGGAGGAACGCTTGCTGAACGCTGGATCTTACATAGCAGGCGCTGCGACGAACTCGAAGTTGACTGACGCCGTATCGGCGACCTTGGTGCCGAGGAGCTGGAAGGCCTCCTTGGTGATGACGCCGAAATTGTCGCGGGGCTTGATCTCGTGCTCGTCCAGCGTGACGACGAATGGACTCTTGCTCTTGATGACGACCGACTCCGGCTTGTCGGCGGGCTTGGCGGTGGCCGGGTAGACGAACGTGATCTCCACGTCCACGGACTTGTCCTTCTTGTGTCCGTGGACCAGGAACTCCCCCTTCACCGTCGCCGTCAGCTTCTTCTCCATCTTGCCATCCTTGCCCGGGGCGAGCGGCGCCTTGGTGAGGTCAACGACGCTGGCGTTCTCCACGCCGCGGATCGCGAACACGGCGTAGCGGTTCGCCGCGACGATCTCCGGCTTCAGCTTGGTCGCCGCCTCGAGCCACGTCTTGGCGTCCTCCGTCTGCACCGCGTTCTTCTTCGCGTCGTCGAAGGTCTTGAGGTCGAGCGACTGCAGGTCCACCTTGATCTCGCCGCGCGTGGCGGGAATGTTCATGAGATCCAGGTCGATGTTGCCCTGCGACACCGACGTGGTGGCCTTGATGTGCTGCGCCGGGCCAGCCATGTCGATATCGGTGTGGCCCTTCGCGTCGACCGTGAGCTTCACGGCCATGCTCGTGGGAGCGGCCACGCTGGACGCGAGCGCACTGGCGCTGGCCCCAAGCCCCGCACCGCTGCCGCTTCCCGAGGAGCTCTTGTCGCAGGCGAGCAGGAGAACCAGCGCCGCGCCACTCGTTGCCATCCCCAGGTACCGAGCCATCTTGAGAGCCTCCCGTTGTCGCGAAATTCCTGCGCAGCGCAGGGTCGACAGCTGGGTAGTCTACGCGCACCGCGGGGGCTGGTTTCTGCCTTTTTTCACAAAGCGCCGCCTCCTGTATCCGCCGCATTTCGCGGTAGCATCCAGGCTGTGCTGTCGCTTCAGGAAGCCCTACGCCGGAGCCGCCCGTGCAGTTGCCTCTGCCACCACACGCTCACCACGGAGCTGCGGGCGACGGGCGTTCGGGCGCTCTACGTGCTCGACGATGCCCTCCGCGGCTTCGGCTACAGGCCCACCTACGAGCTGCACGGGGACATGCTCTTTCGCCAGCAGCAGAAGAAGAACGATCCCGAGAGCCGCATGGTCGCGCCGCGCTTCGGTGAGTGCCTCTACCGCCGGCTCGTCGGCAGCATGCTGCACGAGACGCTGCACGCATGTGTTGGTGACGTCACGAAGGCGAACTACGGCATCCTCTGGGGACTGCCCTACGGCGTGCCCGACGACCTGCCGGAGGCGGAGGAAGAGGCGTACCTCACGCCATTCAATGTTTGCGAGGCGCGCGCATGGGTGGGCGTGTGGCTCGTGGGCCGCAACATGTTCGGCATCGACTGGGATGTCCGCACCGCGCGCGACATTGGCACCTACTGCTTCACCGGGGGCAACGCGCTGAACAAGGCGCTACCCGGCTTCCGTGCGGTCGCCCACATCGATCGCAACCATCACGCGGAGCGCTACTACGCGCGCGGTCGCAAGCTCGAGGAGGAGGCACGCGCGTGGTTCGACGCGAACGGCCTCGCGGAGACCACGGAGAAGATCCGCGCAGCCGCGCAGAAGGGCGAGCGCTCCCGGAGCGAGAAATACGGGGATCCGGAGATGTGGGCGCGCATGCCGCCGAAGAAGATCGAGCGCAACGAGCTCTGCGTCTGCGGCAGCAACGAGAAGTACAAGGCCTGTTGCGGCGCCGCGGGCGGCGGCCCCAATGCTGGCTACGCGGAGCCCGGGTTTGCAAGGTAGCTCGCCAGGTAGGTCGGCTGGGTAGGAGGCGCTCCACCTCAGCGCGTGCGGGTGGGGAGTGCGTCGACCATGCGCGAGACGGCGGTGCAGAGCTCGCGCTCGTCGAGCTGAGCGAACCCGAGGCGGAGCGCGCTTCGCGGCTTGTTGTCGAACGCAAAACGCCGTGCGTCCTGTAGCGCGAGCCCGCGCGCCTCTGCGCGAAGGACCCATGCTGACACGTCCACGTCGTCCGCGACCTGGGCCCAGAGCGCAGTGCCCCCCGCCGGCAGCGAGAACGAGAGCACGGAGGAGAGCTTCTTCGTGAGCTCGGCGCCGAACACCGCGCGACGTGCCTCGTACACGCGGCGTGCGCGGCGCACGTGACGCTCCAGGGCGCCGTCCTCCAGGAGCTCGGCGATGGCTGCCTCGAGCGGGTGATCGCCCTGGCGGTCCGCGGTCTTCCGGATGCTCGTGATCGCCTCGCAGAAGCGGCGTGGCGCGACCAGGTAACCGATGCGGAGGCCCGGCGCGAGCACCTTGGAGAGCGTTCCCACATAGAGCACCACGCCCGCGTCGTCCGCGCTCGCGAGCGGGAGCACGGGGCGGCCCTCGTAGTGGAACTCGTGGTCGTAGTCGTCCTCCACGATCGCGAGCCGGTGCTTGCGCGCCAGCGCAAGGAGCTCGAGCCTGCGCCCGGCGGAGAGCGCCACGGTCGTCGGATACTGATGATGCGGCGTCACGTAGACGGCGCGCACGCTCGTGGTGGCGAGGAGCTTCGCGAGGCCGTCCACACGCATCCCCTGCGCATCCACAGGGAGCGCCACGAGGCGCGCGCCTGCAAGGCGGAACGCGTCCCACGCAGGCCGATAGCCGAGCGACTCGACGACCACTACATCCCCGGGACGCAGCAGCGTGCGTGAGACCAGGTCGAGCGCCATCTGGCTTCCACGCGTGACCACGATGTTCTCGGCGGGCGCGGCCACCCCGCGCGACGCTGAGAGCATGCGCGAGAGCTCACGGCGCAGCGCCGGATGTCCCTCTGCGGCCTGATAGCCCAGAACGTCGGGCGAGCGGAGCGCACGCCTGATCGCACGCGCGAGCTCCGCGTGGGGCGCAAGTCGCACGTCGGGAACACCGCCGGACAGAGACAGCGTCCCGCGCTTCGGCGGCGGCGCGAGCGGCTCGATCGGGGGCGCGGCCAGATCGAACCCGACGGTGATCGCCGCGCGCGGTGCCCGTGCAGGTGCACGCCACTTCGGCGCAGGGAGCGACGTCGCGACGAACGTCCCACGTGCAGGCTCGGTCACGATCCATCCCTGTGCGGAGAGCTCGCGGAAGCCGGCGAGCACCGTGTTGCGGTGGACGCCGAGCGACAGCGCGAGCTCACGCGTACCAGGCAGCGGATCGCCGGGGCGCAGCCTTCCCCGTTCGATGTCCGCCATGACGGCACGGGCAATGCGGAGGAACTCGGGCGCGCGGCCACCCTCCTTGCTCGAGGTTCCGCCGCGAGGCCCGTCCACGGAGATCACCGGGATGTAGTGGCGCATGTCTCTGTTGTCGCATGCCGCCTGCCACGCTTGCCAACTGGTCTATCCGATTTGTTGATTCTGGAACTTTTCGGTAGACCAGTTTGCGGGCACGCTGGGGTCATGCGCAAGGAGATCTACCGGATGCCCGACGCGGACGCGCGGGCGATGCTCACCGCCGCGAAGGAGATGACGTTCGCCTCCGTCGGCAAACGCGACGACGGACGGCCGACCCCGATCATCCGCACCGTGAACACGTGGATCGCTGGCGACGCCATCTACTTCCACGGCGCGCCCGCGGGCGAGAAGATGGAGGCCATCGGCGGCGATGCGGTCTTCGAGACGTCGCGCGTGATCGCCCGCCTTCCGAGCTACTTCGTGGACCCAGAGCGCGCGTGCCCTGCCACCACGCTCTACGAGGGCGTGCAGGCGCACGGCGCGCTGGAGGTGGTCACGGACGCCGCTGAGAAGGCGCGCGCGCTGGCGGGGCTCATGAAGAAGCTCCAGCCAGAGGGCGGCTACGTGCCGCTCGACGCGCCGATGTACGAGAAGACCATCGCCGGGATGCTCGTCGCGCGGATGCAGATCGCGCTCGTCGACGGGAAGCGCAAGGTCTGTCAGAACCGGACTCCGAAGGAGCGGACGCGCATCGTGGAGCAGCTCTTTCTTCGAGCAGACCCAGGTGACACGGAGGCGATCGAGGACATCTTCGCCCACAACGACGACACGCCCGTTCCGACATGCCTGCAGGCACCCGGTGGCGGACGCTTCACCGCGGCGCTGTCGCCTTCGCGCCACGTGGAGGCGCTCGCACTTCTTCGTCAGGGCGCGTACTGGCTCGAGCAGACGTCCGACGAGACCATCCTGCGTTCGATGGACGCACCAGCAGTGATGGTGGGCGCGTTCGACGGTGCGTATCGGCTGGTCGCGGTGGCGCGCCTTCTGGGCGACGCGCGCGTGGCGTGGCTCTACGACGTGATGGTGGATACGCGCCTTCGCGGAACGGGGGTTGGCCTCGCGCTCATGCAGTTCGTGCTCGCGCATCCGGTGGTGCGCCGCGTAGAGAAGATGCGACTCACCACACGAGACGCGGACGGCTTCTACCGGAAGCTCGGCTTCAAGGACCTCTCGGAGGCACCGCGGCACCCGTGGCCGAGCATCGACATGATCAGAACGTGCCAACCACGCTGAGCCCGCTCTGCGACGGCGTCCAGGACGGTACGACGTGGAACGTGGTCTTCTCCACCTTCTTCGTGGTCTCGGCCGGACCGGACACGAAGAAGGTGACGAGGCCGCCGATGAGCAACGCGCCACCGCCAACCATCAGGCCGACCGCGATGTTGTTGTCGTTCTTGGCAGCGGTATTGTGAGAGTCCTGCGAGTGCGCAGCGGCACACTGATCAGTGTTCGGCGGCGGCTTCGTCTGGCACGCAGGGATCAGCAACTGCGCCTTCACCTCGGCTGCCGGTACCTTGTCGCGTGCCGCAGCCTCGGAGAACGCGAGCGCGAGCACGCCACCTCCGATGCCGGCGGCGACAACGCCAGCTCCACCGACGATCAGGCCAACGATCCTGCCCGTGCCGAAGCCGGTGCTCGTGATGACCACCGTCTGGCCGTTCTCCTTGGGTGCCACGACCGGCGCGTCCTCGAGCTTCGGGATGTCGAAGTGGTCGACGCCAGGCCCCGCTGCGAGGTGAACGGTCTGCGTCCAGGCGACCTTGCCGGGCGCGGCGGCCTTCAGCACGATGTCACCTGGATCGACGGGGATCTTCTCGCCCCAGAGCGCCTTGCCGACGCTCGTGGCGTTGCGCGAGACCTCCAGCCCCTCGACCGGGAACTTGATATTGAGGACCAGCTGGTGGAGCGTGGGCTCGAGCTTTGCGGCCTCGTCGCGGGCGTACTGCTGACGCTGCGTCTGGTTCGTGCGCGAGGCGAGCGTCTCCACGGTCTTGTACTCTGCCCATGCGCTCGCGGTCTTGCCTTCCTTCTCGTGGCAGCGCGCGAGGTTGATCATGGTGCCGATCGCCGGGTCCTGCGCGTAGCTCTCCTGGAACTTCTCGCAGGCCTCGTGGATCTTGCCGGCGTCGAACAGCTTCTGTCCGTCGTTGAAGAGGACCTCCGCTGCGGCGATGTCGCCCGCCATGGCAGGCCGCTCGGCGCACATCAGGCAGCCAAGGCCGATCGCGAGCGTGGCGAGAGGTAGAAGCGCGCGCAGGGCGGCGCGCGAGTCAGTGGTTCGCATCTTGGAGGATTGCCAGTCGGGTCGCATGTCGGACCGCATTTAGAACAGATGGCGTCAGTTACGACCAGAAAACGGGCTCGCCGACGTTGCGGGCTTTGGCGGGGGCGGCTGAGGGACGGGTGGGGGCGGGGGTGGCGCCTGGACCGCGACAGCAACCGGACCGGGGCCTGCCGACGGAGCGGCCGCAGCGACAGCGCCGCCTTGTCCGCCGTTTCTGCCACCACCACCACCGCCACCACCGCCGCCGCCACCACCGGGCCGCTTCGCGGTTGGATCGGTGCTCGATCCGGCCGCGAGGGAGGCAGATGGCGCGGCGGTGCTCGCGGCGTTGGACGGGGGAGCCGTGGGCTGCGCAGCGACGGTCGCGGATGCCGGGGTGGGAAGCTCCATGGTGGGCAGCGGGGGTGTGGCGTCGACCTTGGCGGCGCGCGCCTTGATCGCGAAGAACGTTCCACCACCCGCGAGCGCGATGAACAAGCCGACGCCGATCACGATGAACGGAGCCATGGATGCTTTCGGCGGCGGCATCATGGCGCCCGCGCTGAGCTCTCCGCTGTGTTCGCCGCCGCCGTATCCGGGCGGTGCGGGCACCTGCATCAACCCTGGCATGGGGGTGGTCGCGCCATACCGCTGACCGGCCTGCTGCGGAGCCTGCTGGCCATTCGGCGTGACGTTGCCGGCGGGCAAGGGCACGTTGACCGCGGAGACGGTGCTCGCAGCGCGCTGAGGCAGGCCTGGCCCGGTCTGGCCAGCTCCTGTTTGGCCAGGTCCTGTTTGGCCAGCGCCGTGGAAGCTGGGCATCTGGTCGCGCGCACCGGGGATCACGTTGGTGGCGGCATACGGCGACTGTCCGCCGCCCACGCGGCTGGCGACGACCAGCGGAAGGTTTGCGGAGCGTTGCGAGCCGAACGGCGCGAGGTCGCGTGCGAGCTCCTTCACCGTGGGGATGCGATCGTCAGCGCGGCGCTGCAAGCAGCGCATGATGACGGCCTCGAGTCCAGGCGCGACCTCGGGAACGCGGGCGCGAACCGGAATAGGATCGGTCTCGAGGATCGCGGCGAAGAGCTCACCGAGGTTCTCACCGGTGTACGGCACCGCGCCCGTGATGAGCTCGTAGAGAATGACGCCGAGCGCCCAGATGTCGGCGCGGGCGTCAACGCTCTTCGAGCTGCGGAGCTGCTCGGGCGACATGTACAGCGGCGAGCCGAGCATCGCCTTCGTGCTGGTGAGCGCTGCCGGAGCTGCGGAGAGTGAATGCTGCTTCGAGATGCCGAAGTCGAGCACCTTCACGATCGTGCTCTTGTCGGGCTTGTTGTGCAGGAACAGGTTCGACGGCTTCAGGTCGCGGTGGACCATGTTGAGGTCGTGCGCCTGGTTGATCGCCTCGAGCGACTGGAGCACGTAGTCCACGGCCTCTTCAGGCGCGAGGCGGCCGCGGCTCTCCAGGAGCTGCGAGAGATCCTGGCCGTCCATGTACTCGAGCACCATGAAGGGCACGCCGCCCTCCGCGCCGCAGTCAGAGACGCGGCACACGTGCTCACCCTGGATACGGAACGCGTTGCGGGCCTCGTTGAGGAAGCGCTGGACCGCCTCGGGGCTCTGCGCCACCTCGCCAAGGAGTACCTTCACAGCCACACGCTGGAGGAGGATCTCGTGCTGGGCGGCGAAGACCGCGCCCATCCCGCCCTGCCCGATGATCTTCTCGATGCGGTACTTGCCGCCGATCAGATCGCCAGGCTTGGGAAGAGACTGTGAGAGTGATTGCTCCGACATTCGAGAGACCCCTAGCTCAGTCGAAAGGCTATCTTTCACTGGCGCGACACACAAGCGAGTAGCACCCGCCCATCAGACGTCGGTCAGACGATTGAGCTTCGGGATCGGTCCATGATCCTGCGACGAAAAGCGCGTGATGCAAACGCGATCACCGTCCCCCAAACGCGCTACAGCAACGAGAACGCGCGGCGTTCAGGGTTTGCTCACGCGAGAAAGAAGCGGGGAGGAGAAGAACGCACATCGGGGCGACGGACATTCGGCACCTCGACCGCGACTTCGACTTCGACTTCGACTTCGACCTCGACTTCGACTTCGACCTCGACTTCGACCTCGACTTCGACTTCGGCCTCGACTTCCAGCGTGCTCCTCTGGCGCGGGGCTGGTTTGTCTTGACTCCTTGACCCGAGAAAGTATGTTCCCGCGCCGTTCCGACACGCGCCGCCTTAGCTCAGTGGTAGAGCAACGGTTTCGTAAACCGTAGGTCTCGAGTTCAAGTCTCGAAGGCGGCTCCCTCCACCACAGATGGCCACCACACGATGGCCACCAAACGCTGGTTTTTTCAGCGATCATCACGCGCCATCTACGCGCCATCTACGCTGCCGCGACGCTTCGGGCTCCCTCGGCGATGCGGTGGGCTGCGAGTCGCGAGAGCGCCATGATCGTGTGCTGCGGGTTCACGCCGAGGTTCGTGGGGAACACGCTCGAGTCGACCACGAAGAGCCGCGACACCTCGCGCGTCTCGAAGTCCGGCGTGCACACGCTGTCCGACGGGTTCGCGCTCATGCGCGCGGCGCCGAAGAGGTGTGTGGTGATGAAGCCGTAGGCGCGTGCCTCGATGGGCGCCTCTTCGATGAGCTTCGCCTGATCCGGCGACGTGAGCACGCTCGGGAGCCCGAAGATGCCCGGCCACACTTCCCGAGCGCCGCACTCGAACATCCAGCGCGTGAGGATCGCCAGGGCACGGCGCGAGCTCTTGATGTCCTCTTCGTCCACGTTGAAGCGGATGCGATCTCGGCCGAAGAGATCCGTATCCACGGTTCCCTCCGCGCGCGAGCGCACCTGCCCGGCCCACACCGCCACGTGGCCCATCTGCTCCAGGCGGTTCGTCAGCGCGCTGCCGAGCCCCGGGATGCGCGCGGCCGCGAGCTCCGGCGGCATGCCGATCGTCTCGAGCTTCGTGCGGTGCGACTTGCGGAACGCGATGCTCTCCGCGCCCTGCGTCGCGCCGAAGTCCATCGAGATGGGTCGGTCGAAGAGCCCACCGATACCGACGCTCGGGTGACACTGGAAGTGCTTGCCCAGCGCGCTCGAACGCAGCCCGCTGCGACGCAGGATGCCCGGCGTCTGCACTGTGCTCGCGGCGACGAGCACGCCCATCTTCGCGCGAAGGTGCACGCGTCCCCCACCTTTGGCCTGCGCGACCACGCCCACCGCACGAGCACCGCGCACGTCCACGCGAAGCACCTTGCACGACGTGAAGAGCTGCGCGCCCCGCTCGAGCGCCCACGGCACGTACGTGATCGCCATCGACTGCTTCTTGCCGGTCGGACAGCCCTGCAGGCATCGCCCCGAGCCTTCGCATCCCGCGTCGTATCGGCGCATGGGCGCGGCCTCGACCCCGTTCGCCTTCGCGACCTCCAGGAACAGGCGGTTGTGCTCGCCCTGCACCTTGGCGTCCACCTCGCGCACGGAGAGCGCCTTCTCCAGCGCTGCGTAGTGCGGCTCCACGTCGCGCAGGCCGAGCGAGAGGCCGAAGTCGCGGTGCCAGTCGTCGAAAACGTCCTCCGGCGCGCGCCATGCGATGGCGGAGTTGATGACGGTGCTGCCGCCAACGCATGCACCCTGCAAGTACGGGATGAAGCTCCTACCCTTCATGATGGTCATGCCGGTGTCGCGCACCAGGTTCTGGAACGTGCTGTGGACGTCGGTGCCGAAGTGCTTGGCATGCACCCATGCGCCCTCCTCCACCATCGCCACGGAGAAGCCCTCGCAGGCGAGCGCATGCGCTGCGACGGCGCCCGCGGCGCCGGTCCCCACCACGACGAAATCGAACACGGCATCCACGGGCGTGCGCTGCAGGGCGCCGTCGGTGACGCCGGACGGAAGGGTGTCAGGCTGCACGGCTCGCCTCCTTCTTCACGGTGAGGGTCACGAGTGCTCCGCGCTTCGGCGTGAGGAGCGCGCGGCGCACCTCTGGATCGTGTGCGTAGAGGATCGCGCCCATGGTCTTCAGCGCCATCACCAGCTGCCGCACGAAGTACATGGAGCTCGAGAGCAGCGCGTCGAGCACGCGCTCTTTTGCTTCGGGCGCGAGGCCCCCAAACGTGCGCGGTCGCTTCATCACCAGCAGTGGCGAGAGCACCACCATGAGGAGCGCGAGACGCAGGCCTACGGCCGCCTCGAACGGCGCGGACGCGATGATGCCCGCGAACCCGCTGCCATAGCCTTTCTCGCGCACCTCACTGTCCACAGGGAACATCGCGGCGAGCACTGCGCGTGCCCACACTTCTTCGAATGCAAAGAGACGCATCGGATTTACTCCTTCGAAAGAACACGGTTCGTGATGCCCGACGGGGCACAAAACTATCCCCAGCGTGAACGCAGCGGCGTCACGCAATCCCACACACTCGATGCCGGGCGCCCGCTCAGGGCCGGCGCGGACTACTTCTTTGGGCGCTTCCTGAACTTGTTGGTGATCCCGTGGCGGCGCATCCAGCGCGCGTCCAGGAGCTCCAGCGCCATGCGCACCTGCGTGCGCGCCCCGTCGCCATCACCGGCGGCGACGAGAGAGATCACGACCTCGTAGTAGGCGGTCGCCTCTTCACGATTGTCGTAGAGCTTCTCCACCAGCGCGGGCTGCTCGTCCGCGAAGCGAGAGAACGTGTTGAGCACGAGCTCGAGACCGACGTTGCGCGCTGCCCTCGAGATCGCACGAACGAACGCGATGTCACCACGCGCGAAGGCGAGCGGGTCGCCGACGCGGGTGTTCTGCTCGTCTGCGAGCGCGCGCATCGCGTCGAGATCCTCTTCCGTATGACGCTCTGCCGCGAGAGCGACCGCCTCGGAGGCGAGCATCCGACGCATCTCGAGCAGGGAGACCAGGAGCTCGACCCATGAGGGATCCTCCTCGGTCGCGGAGCCGAGCAGCGTGGCGAGCATGTCGAGGCCCGCACGCTCACGCCACGATGCGACGACCGTTCCGGAGCCATGACGGGTGGTGACCAGGCCAAGGGCCTCCAGGCGCGCAAGCGCCGCGCGAAGCGTGAGACGGTTGACCCCAAGCGCCAGGGACAGCTCTCGCTCCGACGGAAGACGCGCACCAGCCGCCACGCGCCCGGCCAGGATCTCCGCGCGCAGGCGCTCCGCGACGGCGTCAACCACGCTCGACCGCGCGACCGGTCCGATCTGGGTGAGCGTCTCGAGGCTACTGCCAGCCGCTGGCGCGCCTGCTCGGGCCTGGCCTGCCTGGCCTGCCTGGCCTGCTTGGCCTGCAGGCGTGCCGACCTCGAAGAGCGGGGCGCGCTTCGGGCGCTCCCTCAGATCTTTTCCGAGTCGCTCTTTGCCAGCTTGGGCTTTTTCAAACTCGGTCGACATGGGCGGGCATCCTAGGCGCTGGCTTGGAGAATCAGAAGGAGCATCCGGAAAACGCGGTCCGGATGTGCAGACATCCGCGGCTTCGCTCATTCACTGGTTGAACCAATAATCCCGCTGAGCACACTGCGCAAATGATTTCGCACGCAGCCACCCGATAGTTTTCCACGCCGAGGTCGAGGTCGAGGTCGGGGTCGAGGTCGGGGTCGGGGTCGAGGTCGAGGTCGAGGTCGAGGTCGGGGTCGGGGTCGGGGTCGAGGTCGAGGTCGAAGTCGTCGTCGAAGTCGTCGTCGAAGTCGAAGTCGAAGTCGTCGTCGACCTGTCCTGCTATTCTCGCGCGCCGATGCCGATCGATCTTCGCAGTGACACCGTCACGAAGCCGAGCGAGGGTATGCGCGACGCCATCGCCCGCGCCGAGGTCGGCGACGACATGTTCGGTGAGGATCCCTCCGTCCGGGCGCTCGAGGAACACACCGCGGAGCTGTTCGGAAAGGAGGCGGCGCTCTTCGTCACCTCCGGCACCATGGGCAACCAGCTCGCCATCGCATGCCAGACGCGCCACGGTGATGAGGTGATCGTCGGCGAGGGCGCGCACCCGATCCACTTCGAGGCGGCTGCTGGCGCCGCGCTCTCCGGGGTGCAGTTCGCGGTGGCCGGCAAGGGTGGCACCTTCACCGCGGACGAGATGCGCGCGATGGTCCGCGGTCCGGAGCACTGGAATCCGCGCACGTCCCTCGTATGCGTGGAGAATACACACAATCGCGCAGGCGGCCTGGTGTTCCCCCAGAGCGACGTCGAGGACATCGCGCGCATCGCGAAGTCGCTCGGCTTGCCGCTGCACCTGGACGGCGCACGCATCTGGAACGCAAGCGTGCGGACGAAGATCGCGCTCGCCGCGCTCGCCGCGCCCGCGGACACCGTGAGCGTCTGTTACTCGAAGGGGCTGGGCGCGCCCGTGGGCAGTGCGCTCCTGGGCTCGCGCGAGCTCATCGTGCGTGCTCGCCGCCTCCGCAAGATGTGGGGTGGCGCGATGCGACAGGCGGGAATTCTCGCTGCCGCAGCGGCCTACGCGCTCGCGCACAACGTGGCGCGCCTCGCCGATGACCACGAGAACGCGCGTCTGTTCGCGGCGCGCTTGCGCGAGCACGGCGTGGCTGCCGCGGAGCCGCAGACGAACATCGTCATGGTGGACGTGGCCGGAGGCGCGTCGGAGATCGTCGCTGAGGCGCGCAAGGCCGGTGTGCTGGTGAACCCTGGATCGAGCACGCGCATGCGCGCGGTGTTCCACCTGGACGTGGTCGCGTCCGAGGCGGTGCGTGCGGCGGATCTCCTCGCAGGCGCGATCGCGAGCATTGCAAAGGGCAACGCGTGACGGGCCGGCTCACACATCCGCTGCGAGAAGCGGCGCGCGCGCTGGTGCTCGCTTCCATCGTGGTCGGTGCATCGGCATGCGCGGACGGGCGAAGCAACAGCTACCTCCGCGCGTTCGCCGAGGGTGAGCGCGCGCAGACCGCGGGTCGCTACGACGAGGCCGCCGCGAGGTACATGTCCGCTTCGGATGTCGCGAACTGGCCGCGCGACAGGGAGTACTCGCGGTACCTGTCCGGGTTGATGAAGATCGAGGCGAAGGACGTCCAGGGCGGCATCGAGATCCTGACGCCCATCGCGAAGGCGAACACCGCGTACTCCGCGATGGCCGCGTACAAACTCGCGGACCTGGAGGTCACGCGCGGGGACGCCGCGCACGGCTACCAGATGGTGGCGGAGATCCCGCTCGCCTTCCCGGACCACGGCATGGGCCGCGTGGCACTCACACGCACCGTTCGCCACCTTCACGAGACGCAGGGCGCAGAGGGCGCCCTCGCGTGGCTCGACTCCGTGAAGGACAAGCTCGGGACGACCGGCGCAGGCGAGACCGCATACTACGAGCGCGGGAAGCTCCTCTCGGAGCTCGGACGCACGAAGGAGGCGCGCGACTCGTTCGTGCACATCGCAGACGTCTGGAAGTACCCGCGCGGCGCGTTCCTGGACGACGCGCTCTACCTGGCCAGCTTCGAGGACGACAAGCTGGGCGATCCGGACGCCGCCATCAAAGACCTTCGCCGCCTCCTCGCCGATCGGGAGGTCGCCTGGCTCTACGGCAGCGCGCAGCGCCCGAAATATGCAGCGTCGCTCTTCCGCATCGCCGTCCTCTACGACGAGAAGAAGAAGGACCACGCGCACGCGCGCGAGGCGCTCCATGAGCTCTACACGGAGCACGTCACGTCGCCCCTGCGCGACGACGCGCTCTTCTACGAGGCAAAGCTCTGGGAACGAGACGGTGACCACGGCCGCGCGTGTGACACGCTCAAGACCCTGGTCGAGAAGCTCGAGGACTCGAAGTTCGTGCCGTGCGCCGAGGCGCAGTGCGGCCTCAAGCGCGAGGCGAAGAGCAAGGCACCGAAGATCTGCCGCGAGCCTGACACCACCAAGCCGCCCGCGGAGGGCGACGGCCCGAAAGCGAGCGCCACGCCATGACGAACGGTTGTCCGCGATGTGGTTCGCCGCTCGTTGCGCTCCAGGCTGGTGCGTTCACCCTGGATGCCTGCCGCGCGTGCGCTGGCGTGTTCGCGCCCAACGCCGCTGCAGCGCACCTGGCCCAGAAGCTGGACGAGCAGATGGCGGCTGGAGTCAGCCAGATCTCCGCGACGTCAACGGACATGAGCGCGATGCCGGACGCGGGCCCACAGCTCCCTTGCCCGATCTGCAATGCACCCATGGAGCGCGTCGTGGCGTCCGAGACGTCGCTCGATACGTGCACCATGCACGGAACGTGGTTCGACGCGTGGGAGCTCGAGCGCGTGATGCGGGCGCGTGCGGCAGGGTCCGCCGGCAAGCCGGCCATGCAGCCGCAACCGGAGCCGGCTGCGCAGTACTCCTACGGGACCGCCGCGAACGTCGCGTCCGGCGTGAGCGAAGGTGTGGGCATGGCCGCCGTCGAGGTCGTCGGGGACGTGGTCGAAAGCGGTGCCGCAGAGCTGGCGGTCGAAGGCGTCTTCGCCATCATCATCGCCATCTTCGATTGAGCCGCGGCCGTTTCAGGGCCCTTCTTCCTCTTCTTCTTCGTCCAGGTCTTCGTCGAGGTCGTCGTCGTCCTCGTCGTCGAAGTCGTCTTCTTCGACCTCTTCCTTCTCGCCTTCGGCGGCCTCCTCGTCGTCGGCCGCGCTCTTCTTCTCGAACTTGACGTCCACGCCAACGTCGCCGAGCTGCGCATCCAATAACTCGAAGAGCTCGTCCACGTCGTCGCCGGACCACTCGTCGAGCATGTCCGTGAGGAACTCGAAGAAGTCGCCGCTGTCGAGCCGTCGCTCGATCTCTTCGACCTGCTCCTCCGTGAACGCCTCCAGGATGTCCTCGCGCAGGGTCTCGGTGTCCCCCTCTTCGATCGCATCTTGCGCCGAGAGACGGATTTGTTTCACCGCGCGCTTGTCGAGAAAGATCTCCATCGTGAACTCCGAGCCTGTTCTCTCTCGAATTACGTAAATCGGGATCCCCTTGTCAACATCCGACTTGCCGTCGAATGCGAATCCCCTCAGCTGATGCTCAAGTGAGGCACCTTCCCACCCCTGTGGCAGGTCGCGGAGTGCCCGTCGTGATATCCTGGTCGTCATGGGTTGGTTGCGTACGATCCGCCACGCAGCGCTCGGAGCGTGTTTCGTCGCGCCCCTTGCGGCTCCCCGCGCTGCGTCCGCGCAGGCGGAGCCCGATCAGGCCGCCGCCGATACGATCGTGGATGGGACGGGCGCGGCCCGGCGACTCGCGGAGAAGATCGTGGCGCCCCCACCGCTCCCGCTCTCCCAGCGTCCCGTGCTCCAGTACGGCGTCGCGATCACGAACGAGTTCGTCGCGTCGGCGGGCAATATCTGCGGAAGCGCACCAAGTGCACCCTGCATCTTCGGCTCGGGCGGCGGGCTGGCCGTGCGTGTCGGCGTCCGCACGCGCGGCACGTACTACCTGGGTGGCTCGTACGAGGTCTCCAAGCTGGACCCGAGTCAGCTCTACCGCCTGGCCACGTGGCAGCAGCTTCGCTTCGAGGGGCGTTACTACATCGCCACGGGACTCATCACGGAGCCGTACTTGGTGGGCGCGCTCGGCGCCTCCGCATACGGCAACGAGTGGGGCATCGACACGTTCGGGCCCACGGCGAGCCTCGGCGGCGGCGTCGAGTTCCAGGTGTCACCGACGACGACGCTCGGCCTCGCGCTCACCTACCGCGCTGTCTACTTCACGAAGTTCACCGACTCCGCTGGCACCTCGCGCGACCCAGGACTTGCACATGTCGTGGCGCTCGACTTTTCGCTCGAGGGCCGAGACCCGTTGTGAAGTCCCTCGACACCGCGCGCGACTTCGTGTCCCATGGGGAATCTCAGTGATTTGCACGACGTGCGGTCAAAACAACCCCGATGAGCTGGTCTTCTGCCAGGAGTGCGGGCAGCGGTTGAAGCCCCGTGTTGCCCCGCCCACCCCGCCGATCGGGCTTGGTCCGGGCGGCGTGCCGCTCGGAATGCCATCGTCATTCTCGCCGCACGCATCCACTGGCTACTCGCAAGGGCCGTCCAATTTCGGCCCTCCTCCGCCCGCGCCCGCGCCCGCTCCGCACTACGTGCCGCATGTCCCGCAGCATGTACTGCAGCATGTCCCGCCCCATGTCCCGCCCCATGTCCCGCCCCATGTCCCGCCCCATGTCCCGCCCCATGTCCCGCCCCATGTCCCGCCCCATGTCCCGCCCCATGTCCC
>JBBRNJ010000095.1:0-31252 GCA_038230375.1 Polyangiales bacterium
CCAGTACCTTGTTCGTTCCTACATCAACTTCCTGGCCGCAGGCGTGAAGGAAGCGCAGAAGGCGGAGCGCGCGCGGTTTGGCGTCGCGCTGCTGGTGGTCGGTCTCATCCTGGGCGCCGCGCTCATCTATGCGAAGACCAGCCACGACGCGGCGGTCCAGGCACGGCACGACGCGGATGCACTCTCCGCCGCGCTCGCGGACGTGAAGACCCTGAAGCAGCAAGCAGACGAGAGCGCGGGCGAGGCCACGGCCACCGCCGCGCTGGTCCAGGACCTACGCGCAAAGATGGCGGCGGACCAGGCGGCGTACGGCGGCAAGGTCGCTGCGGCCATGAAGAAGGTCGCGAACGCCACGAGCCTCGACAGCGCGAAGAGCGCGACAGCGGACCTCAAGGCGCCGGCACCCGCGCAGAACCAGCTCGTCGCTGGCCTCACGGGTGGCCCATCGATCCCGAAGCCCACGGACAATGGCCCCTCGCCCACCGGCGGCGGCACGTTCGACCAAGGCGCGATCGAGCGCGTCGTCAACCAGCGCAAGGCGGGCGTGAAGCGCGTGTGCCTCGACCGAGGCTCGAGCACGGCGTCCACCACCAAGGTGTCCGCGACGATCACCATTGCTCCGAACGGCACGGTGCAGAACGTGGCTGCCAACGGCGACGACCCCGCGGTGACGAGCTGTATCCAGCAGCAGCTGAAGACCTGGACGTTTCCCCCGCCGGGTGAGACCTCGACGGTACAGATCCCGTTCGTGTTCGTGCGCCAGTAGGGCGGAAACAGTGCGGGCCTGGAGGCCGGTGGCGTCAGTCCTTCCACGCCTCCTTCACGGCGGCGGTGTCCTCGTAGTGGCGCAGGCTTGTGATGCGCCCGCCATCGTCGAACGACCACCACTGCACCTGCTCCTCATCCACGCGCTTGCCATTCCGCTTCACGCGGTAGGCAACGCGCAGCTTCACGACGACGTCACGTCCTGCGACCACGAACGAGCGCGGCTCGAACGCCTCGAATTCCACGTTCTCCGCCATCGCACCGAAGAAGCGCGGCAGCGACGCCCTGGAATCGACGGGCGCGTGCCAGGGCACGTCGCTCTTCTCCACGCTGAAATCCCAGCGTGTCGCGTCTGACACGCGGCTCGTGATGAACGAGACATCGCCGCGACCAAAGGCCGCGTACACATCCAGGACCGTCTGCTTGTTGGCTTCACTCATGTTGAAGTACCTCCGACACATGAGATAGCTTGCGAACGGGGGTCGCGGCAGGGCGACAAAACGCAACCCGGTGGTGCCAGAAATGCAACGCGATGGACTGGGATGACCTTCGCTACGTACTCGCCGTATCGAATGCGGGCTCGCTGGCGGAAGCAGCGAAGCGACTCGCGGTCGACAAGGCCACGGTGAGCCGGCGTGTCGGCGCGCTGGAGACCACGCTGGACGTGCGCCTGTTCGATCGCCTACCCGCTGGCTACCGTCTCACGCCACATGGCGAGCGTGTCGTCGCGGCGGTCGCAGACATCGATCGCGTGGTGGCCTCGCTCGAGGCGGACCTCTCGGAGGCACGTGGAGACTCCGGCGGCGTTGTGTACGTCACGGTGCCGCAGTTCTTCGCTTCGCAGGTCCTGTTCGGCTCGCTCGCCGCGTTCCGCGCCGCTCACCCGAAGATCGAGCTCGTGATCAACGCTTCTTCGTCGGTGCTGGACATCGCCCATCGCGAGGCGGAGGTCGGGCTGCGCAACGTGAGGCCGGACCAGCGCAGCGTCACCGTGCGGCGGCTTGGCTTCCTTGGGTCCGCGATGTACGCGTCGCGCGCGTACCTGTCGGCGCATGGTCGGCCACGTACGTCGCAGGCCCTCGCGTTGCACGAGCTGGTGGGATGGGACCGCGCGTTCACGTTCGTGGAGCACTTCGCATGGGTCGGGGAGACCGGCGCGCAGATCGCGGTGCGCGTCAACGACGCAGCGGTTCTCGCCGATGCGGTCGCGGCGGGCGCGGGCATCGGCGTGCTCCCGTGCATCCTGGGCGATGAGCGCAAAGGGCTGGTGGCCCTCTCGGAGTTCGGCCGCTCACGCGACGCGATCCACGCCGTCGCGCCAGGAGAGCTTCGTCGTTCGGCCCGCGTGCGCGCGGTGCTCGATCTCCTAGATCAGGTCTGGAAAAAGAGCGCCAAGCGCCTGGAGGGCTAAGGCATGAAGGGGCCGGGCACGGACAAGGACGATGACGTCGTGGTGGACCGCGAGCCAAAGCTCGGCAAGGCGCGGCGCTTCGCGGTGGTCTTCTGGAACGACGACTACACGACGAAGTGGTTCGTGGTCATGGTGCTGGAGCAGTTCTTCCACATGAGCGAGACGTCGGCGACGTCGTTCATGATGGCAGTTCACCGGCAGGGCAAGGGCGCGGCCGGCGTCTTCACGCGCGACATCGCGGAGACGAAGGCCGCGCTCATCATGGACATGGCAAAAGAGTTCGAAATGCCGCTGATGGTGACCGCCGAGCCGGATGAGCTCGGGGACGAGTGAGCCGTCGTCGGCCATGCGCTGACGGGGTACTAGACGCGCCGACGGAAAAGGAAAATGCGGTCACACATGGGCCACTGGCTGCTAGTAACAAGGAAGGTGAACGAACATGTCCTATCTGCGAGCTAACTGGCGATACGTCTCTACGGCCCTTTTGGTGCTCACGGCGCTGACGGTCGGAGGCTACAAGGCCTACGCGGCCGCGACTGAGGACTGCTGCGCTTCGGGTGCGCCCTGCTGCCATCCCGGCGCTCCGTGTTGCAACCACGGCAAGACCGCCGCGAACTGACGCTGTGGACGAGGACGAGCTGGATCGCACGATGGACCGACTTGCCATCGGTGATCGCTCCGCGTTCGACCCGCTCTACCTGGCGCTTCATCCGCGCGCCGTGTCCATCGCGCGTCGCCGCCTCCGGGACGAAGCGCTGGCCCTGGACGCCGCGCAGGAGTCAATGATCAGGGTCTTCTCGCGCGCGTCGGAGTTCGCGCGTGGTGCGCACGTGCTCCCGTGGTTTTACGCCGTGTGTGCGAACGAGGTCCGCGCCATCGAACGACGACGCGGCGTGCTCGCCCCGAATGACGCAGCGCCCGAAGAGGCCTCCGGAGAGGCCAGCGCGGAGGACCAGTTGCAAAGCGCCGAGCTCCATCGGGCGCTCGAGCACGCACTTGCCTCGCTCGACCTGGAGTCGGCCGAAGCGATCTCCGCGCTCCTCGGAGAGAGCACGAAGCCAGAAATAGCCGGTGCCACGTTCCGGAAGCGCGTATCGCGTGCATACGCAAAGCTCCGCATTCTGCTCGGGAGGTACCATGCCGTCTGAAGCCATCGATCTTCGAGCCGCTGTCCTTCGCGCTTACGAGCGGGGCCGCACACGCGTCTCGGCGACGCGCGCGGTGGTGGCGGTGGTGCTCGTCGGAGTCGTTGCCAGTTTGGTCGTTGGCCATGGTGCTGCGCCGTGGGCGCTCGTCGTGCTCCCGGTGGTGTTCTTCGCGGAGCGAACTGGGCAGGGACTGGCGCGCGGCGCGCGGCGCGGAATCCTGGTCGGTCTTGTGACCTTGCTGTTGCCGCTCTCGCTCCTTCGTCCGTGCTGCGCTCCAGAGCTGATGGAGCTTGCGGCGCGAACAGGTGACATGTCGTGCTGCACGGACTGGACGTGCTGTGCGCTGGTGGGGATGTTGCTGGGCGTGGTGTCTTCGTTCGCGCTGCCCCGCGTGTCGCGTGGGGCCGCGCCATCAACGCTGTCCGGGTTCACCGCCGGCGCCATGGCGGTGGCCGCCGTGCGATGCTCGTCGCTCTTCTGGGGAGAGACGCTCGGGCTCCTGGTCGGCCTCTTCGGCGCGCTGGTGCTCGCGAGTACGGCACGCGTGTGCTTCGGCCAGCCTGCCGCTGCGGCGTGAGCGACAATCAGGCGCGCGCGGAGACGACGATCGCACTCATTGTCGTGCGGCACGGTGCCTCACCGAAGGTCTTCGCGAAGGTCGTGGTGATCTTGTCCACCACGGCTTCGAGGGAGAGCGTGCCACGCTCGCCGATGGCGAGGGCGATCGGGTTTCCGCGGACCAGGCCGATGGCCCAGTCGCGCGCGCTCTTCGACTCGGCGTCCTTCACGACCACGTGAAGCGCGACGTCGGAGAAGCCCGCGCCGGCGACGGTATCGCGAATGATCTGCTGATCGCTCCAGCCGAACGGGACGTGCATGAACTCCGGCGGGTTGGTCGGGAAGAGCGCGGTGATCTCCTCGTGAAAGAGCCTTGCGCCAGGGTTTGCAGCGAAGCTATCCCACACATTGAAGAGAAGCTGTCCGCCTGGCACCAGCACCCGTCGCATCTCACGAAACGCGAGCGCCTTGTCCGGAACGAACATCACGCCGAACTGACAGACGATCGCATCGAAGTGATGGTCGGAAAATGGCAGGTTCTGCGCATCCGCCGCCTGCCACGTGACACGCGCGTCCGCGGTGGTCCCGGCCTTTGCGTGCGCCAGCATCGGCTCGTTCAGGTCGGTAGCAACGAGCACCGCATCCGCGGACAAGCGCCCGAGCAACCGCCGCGTGACGATCCCCGTGCCGCACGCGATCTCCAGCACCTTCATGGCGGGCGCGGGCGCGAGCCGCGCGCAGAGATCGGCTGCGTACGGCTCGAAGAAGACGGGGCCAAGGTGGCGGTCATACAGCTCGGGGATCGAGCCCACGAATTGAGCGTTCGAGGCAGAGGGCGAGGACATGGGCCCATGCTATCGCAAGGCCCAGTGTCACGCGCTCCTCCAGAGCCTCAGGTCTCCCAGATGCTGCCATTCGCGAACGTGATGTCCGGCGCACCGACCACGCCGGCGCCCTTCATGACCTGCTTCAGATCGTCCGACGACGCGAACGCCTTCAGCGAGTCCATAGGCTCCGCCTGCAGATAGAGGACAACCACGTTGGGGTTCTGCACACTGCGGTTCACCGCGTGCCCGATCACGCCCGCGCGTGCGCGTGACTGCGCGTGACCATCGAACGCCTTCTTCCAGGCCGCGTAGTCGCTCACCTCGTGGCGAACGATCACGCCCGGCAGCGCGGCGCGCCGACGCGTGGCCGTCGAACGCGCGCTTCCACGTCTCGAAATTCTCCACCGCGTGAGAGATGACAACGGCGGCGGTCGGGAGAGCGTTGGTCTGAGCCTGGGTCTGCATGGTGGTTGGTCCTTTCGAATCGGTGATTCGCTGTGTGGACCTAGTGGTAGCTGGCGCGAGCAGATCGCGGGAGACTGCGTCTTTGCATGGCCCCGTTGCGCGGATCGCACGGGTGACGCAGCGTGGCACTCTTGCACGCGGCCTCCGCGCAGGCAGGGTTGCGACGAATGCACGCCTGCAGCGTAAAGGGGTATCTCTTCGCCGGCGACATCCTCGACGGGCCCGAGGTCATCGCCGCGCTGAAGCAGCTCTGAGAGTCAGCGCGCTCTGGCGATGAACGCAGCGAGGGCGAGCAGCGGGAGGATCACGCTCGCGACGTATGGGATACGCGTCGCGCGGCCACGCGCCTCGAGGATGTGACCGACGCCGGCGAGGCCCGGGAACATCGTGATCGCCAGGTACATTCCGTGCTCCGCCCGGTCGGACGGCGAGCCCGACGTCAGGATCGTTCCGATGTTGACAGCGATGCCAGCTAGGCCCGCCGCCAGGCCGAGGAGGCCGGGGATCAGCATCCAGCGCGCGGTCGTCGCTTTGCGCAGCAGCGAGACGCCGGCCACGAGCGCCCACGCGAAGCCGACCACGCTGATGAGCACGATATCCGGATGGG
The DNA here is from genome assembly GCA_038230375.1 of Polyangiales bacterium. Lineage (GTDB taxonomy): Bacteria > Myxococcota_A > Polyangia > Polyangiales > Polyangiaceae > JANXLV01. The sequence continues at coordinate 5,782 of JBBRNJ010000095.1, forward strand.
AGATCGGGTGACTGTGCTCCGACGCCATTCTCATCTCGGCGACCGCAGGCGCTCCCGCCGGGACCGACAGCAGCAAGAGCATGATCCCCGCGACGTTTGACAGCGTCGTTCTCTGACGCGGCGTCGCGGTGGCGGCGGTTGTCATTGGCACAGGCTACCCGACCCGCAACCACAGGTCGCCGTCGCAATCGCGCTTCTTGCCGAGGCGCCCCGCCGCCGCTCGAAAGCACGACCATCTGCTAGCCTTTGTCGATGGGGCGCACGACGGCACTCGGCTTGGCGTTCGCCATCAGCGCGCTCGCGTTCTACGTCGCCTGCGGGAGCGACGGAGGAACTGACGGCAACACGCTGACTGGCGACAGCGGAGCGCCGCATGAAGACGGCAGCGTCAATGCCTCCGCGGACGCTGGTGGCACTGACGGCAGTGACCCACGGTGCGGCACGCAGGCCGTGTTGCTCGGCACGCACCCTCACGCCATCCAGCAACCGTCGGATCTGGGCAAGATCATCTCCGACGTGCGCGGATTCCACGGGAGCGTGTACCTGGCGTACGGCGACCTTGAGTTGAACACGGGTCCCATCTTCATCACCACGTTCGAGCCGAAGACGAAGACGTGGACCGAGCATCCCGTCGCGTACCGTCAGGCGGATGGCGGACCGAACACCACGCCAGCATTCTACACGCACGACATCGAGCGCTTCGTGGTCGCGGGCGACGCGATCTGGGCGCCCGCTGCGCAGCCGGACTACAACCTACCCTTCAACGCCAACAGCGCACCCGAGTATGCAGTCGGCACCGCGAACCACGACTGGTCGCAAGTAGACATCTCGCCGACCGGGATCCACGTCATCGATACGATCGAGCGCGCGACGGGCGACATCTACATGACGGGCAGCGCGTTCATCCAGACCGACGCCGGCGACCCCATCAACGGGCGCGCGGGCGGCCACATCTGGCGCTCGCAGGACGGCGGCCCGTTCAACATGATCTTCCCCGACCTCAGCCGTCCAGCATCGAGCGCGCTGGTGGATCTCAGCGGCGCGTTCATCTACGGCGCGGCGCTGAACGGCACTGCCTACTTCGACAGCAACGGATACATCTACAAGTTCGACGGCACCAGCTGGGACAGCTGGGAGAACTTCGGCGAGTTCGTGACTCCCGCCCCGTTCGCTGGGCACCTGGTCTTCTCCGACCTGGGCCAGTTCTTCGCGTTCGACGGGACGAAGCGGATCAACCTGAATTTCCGCCTCTTCGACGGACTGGGTCGCCGTCAGGGCGCGCTCGACCCACCGGCCATGTTCCAGGTGACGGAGGGGCGCGTGCTCGCGGTGAACCACGAAGGCAACGTGATGATGACGACCGATCTCACGAGCTGGTCCTGCATCGGCAAGGTGCCTCCGGACGCAACCTCCGTTGGCTCGCTCGATGGCATCGTCTACTTCGGCTCCGTTCACAGCCAGATCTACGGCTTCCCGAGCGCATCATGGTGAGCCCGCACATGACACGCACGACAGCAGCAGGTTGCCTCGCCATGAGCGCGGTCGCGTTCTATGTCGCCTGCGGCAGTGATGGGGACAACGCTGGTGGCTCGGGCGACGCCGGAGCCGGCTCCGATGGCAGTGGCAACGTCGGGGCCGACGCCGCGACGGACGCCGGCGATCCACGCTGCGGCACGCAGGCCGTGCTCCTTGGCACACACCCTCACGCCAGCCAGCAGACGACGACGCTGGGCAAGAACATCTCCGACGTGCGCGGATTCCACGGAACACTGTACTTCGCGTATGGCGATCTCGAGGTCAACACGGGGCCCATCTACATCACCACCTTCGATCCCAAGACCAAGGCATGGACCGAGCACACCGTCGCGTACCACGAAGGCGACGGGGGCGTGAGCAACAACCCGGCGTTCGCGACGCACGACATCGAGCGGTTCAATGTGATTGGCGATCAGCTGTGGGCAACGGCGGCTCAGCCGGATTATCGAGCCCCCTACAACGCAAGCAGCGCGCCGGAGTACGCCTTCGGAACTGCGAATCACGACTGGACGCAGGTTGACATGTCGCCGACGGGCCTCCACATCATCAGCGCGATCGAGCGAGCGCCGAACGACATCTATCTCACCGGAAGCGCGCAGATGGTGACGGACGCATCCGCGCTCGCCAACGGACGCTACGGCGGCTTCATCTGGCGCTCGCAGGACGGCGGCCCGTGGACCCAGTTCTATCCAGACTTCAGCTATCCCGGCGGCGGGGAGTTCTTCGACGTCGAGGGCTATCCGGCATTCGGCGGCGCGCTCAACGGGACCGCTTACTTCGATACCGCGAACTTCATCTACAAGTGGGACGGGAAGATGCTCGGGTTCCAGGAGGAGTTCGGCGAGTTCCTCGTGCCCACGCCGTTCGCAGGCAACCTGCTCTTCGCCGACCTCGGGCAGCTCTATGCGTTCGACGGCGCGAAGCGCGTGAACCTGAATTTTCGCTTCTTCGAATCACAAGGGCGCTACCAGGGCCTGAAGGAGCCGCTCGCCCTCTTCCAGGCGACGGAGGGCCGGCTGCTCGCGGTGAAGTACCCTGGCGACGTGATGATGACGACGGACCTCATGAAGTGGAGCTGCATCGGCAAGGTCCCGGCGGACGCCACGTCCATCGGCTCGCTCGATGGCGTGGTGTACTTTGGTTCGGCGAACGCCCAGGTATACGGGTTCCCGACCGCGTCCTTTTGACCCGTGAAGATTCTGTTCGCTGCGCGCATCCTTTTGACCTGCCGGGTCGTCTTCCTGACGAACGAGGAGAAAACCAATGGCTGAAGCATCACTTTCGGGCAAGGTCGCGGTCGTCATCGGCGGAAGCCGGGGGCTCGGTCGCGGAATCGTCGAGAACCTCGCGTCGCGAGGGGCTCGCGTCATCGCGATCGCGCGCGACGAGAAGCGGCTCGCGGCCATGGCCGCCGAGGTACCCGGCGTCACGTCGGTCGCTGGAGACGCCACCGATGCGGTTCTCGCGGAGCGCATCCTCAAGGGCGACGCTCCGGATCTGGTCGTGCTCTGCGCTGGCGCCATGCCGGTCCTTGGCGCGCTGCAGGATCAGACGTGGGAAGGCTTCGTGACCAACTTCAACGTCGACACGAAGAGCGCGTTCGTGTGGCTGCAACAGGCGCTGCGACTGCCGCTCAAGAAGGGCGCTCACGTGATCGTCGTGTCCAGCGGCGCCGCGCTCCAGGGCTCCCCCGTGAGCGGTGGCTACGCACCTGCGAAGCGCGCGCAGTGGTTCCTGACCAGCTACGCCGCGACCGAGAGCACGCGCCTTGGGCTCGGACTGCGCTTCCACGTCGTACTGCCCGACATCAACCCGAGCACGGAGCTCGGACGCGCCGGCATCGAGGCCTACGCGAAGCGCAGCGGCGTGACGGGCGAGCAGTTCACGAAGCGCTTCGAGCCGCTGCTCACACCAACCCTCGCAGGCCAGCACATCACGGAGCTGGTCACGGCCCCGGAGCGCTTCGAGTCGCTCGCATACCGCGTGGGCGGCGGCGGCCTCATCGCGGTGCCGTAGCCAGCAGCTCAGACGGCTTCACTTTGGCTCGATCGCCAGCGTTGCGTCGGGCCTGACGGACACCTTCGCCGACGAGCGCCACGTGCGCGCGATCGAGAGCGGCTCGTCCTCGAAGTGCGTCTCCACCTCCTGCGTCTTGTCGCAGGTGACCAGAGCGCCCGTGGCAAAGCACACGGCCGCGTTGAACGTGATCTGCGAATTCGCGAAGGTGCCAGCGGGCGCGCCCGTCACGTCGTCCAGCTTGGGGCCGTGGTTCTCGTAGCCGTGGTGCCACGTGATGAGCGCCGTGGGGCCCCGGCTGCTCTGCGCGAACGTGGCCTTTGCATCACCGAGATATTCGGCATAGCCGCCGCAGTGAGGATCACCGTGGGCGTCGTCCGAGAGGTGTGGTCCCACGAAGAACCAGGCCTTCTCCGTGCGAAGCACGACTGCGCCAAAGCTCTCCTGGTCGTTCACGGCGGCGTACGTCAGCACGTCCACGAACGGCGCGACGAGCACGCCCGGGCCCTTGATGGATGCAGAGGAGGCGTCGCTGGCGGCGCACGTGGTCTCCACCTGACCGGGGTAGTCCTTGCGGGCTGCGTTGATCGGCGTGTAGTGCGTGCGGAACGCCTTGCAGAAGTCCTCGGGCTTGGTGAAGCCCAATGAAAGGCTCGCGAGCGTGCGGTTGTCCTTGTCCAGATGCACGCCTCCCAGCGCGCCTACGCGCACGTCGGGGATGCGCGGAGTCGTGCGGAGGCCGGTTTTTCCTGGTGTTCCGAGCACGCGGAGCTCGGAGACGGTGAGCTCCTTCCACTCCTTCTTCGAGCCGGGTTCGGTCTCGGTGATCTCGATCTTGTAGGTGCCGCCGGGCTTGTCGATCTTCATCGACTGCAGCGTGCGCTTCTCGATGTCGAGCGCCTGCTCGCCCACCAGCTCGCCGTTGCGTGTGACGCGGATCTTCTTGATGCGGTGGTTCATCGTGAACAGATCACCGTCTGCGTTCTTCTTGTCGAAGCCGGCGGTGAGCAGGATACGCGCGACCTGCGCGTCGTTCGGCACGCGGAACGAGATCCATCCGTGCAGATCGCCCGTCTTGCCGTTCCACGCCGTGTCGGGCTTTCCGTCGAGAAGGTGCTCCGGGAAGTCCTTCGGGTTGTCGACGTTGGAGGAGACGGCGACGTCGCTCTCGGTCGCCTGGAGCAGATCGACCACGGGAGGGGCGGTGGGCTTTGGCGCAGCGGGCGTTGCTGAAAATGCGGCGGTGGCGACGGTGGCGCGCGTGCCCTCCGCATCTGCTCCGGCAGGCGTGGCCTTGGGTGTGTCGCACGCAGCGCCAAGAGTGCTTGCGGCAGCGGCGAAGGCGATCAGCGCGCGACGGGGTCCATGTGCAGCCATGCGCGTTTTTCTAGGCCGAGCGCGACGCCGTGTCTATGGCGCGCCGACGACGCCGCGTGAGTCGACGTGCGATCAAAACAAGGGGAACGAGCACCATGAGCCCCAGCGGCGGCGCTGGCTGCGCTGCAGAGACCACGCACGCGCCGCACCCGGACTGCGCAGGCGTCCTTGCCGCGATGCACGCCTTCACATCCTCTTCCGTTCGCGATGGCGAGAGGCAGCCGGGTCCCTCGGGCGGCGCCGCATTCACCTCGGTCATGGGCAGCGGTAGCCTCACGAACTCACCCGGATCGACTTGAAAACGAGCCTCGTACGCGACCTCCACGCCTCCGCGGATGCCCGTCGCCGACACGCTGTGAATGCCCGGCTCGATCGTGAACGCCCGTGTCGTCATCGTGGTGACTCGCACCGGATGACCGTCGAACTTGACGGACAAACCCTGGACACCTTCGGGCGCCGTGAAGATCACGCGAGCCTTGTTCGACGCGAGCACGCCGAAACCGTCCCCGCCTGCATCGCTCGCCGACGGTGCCGCGGGTTGCGCGCCTGGCGCTGCTTCGTCGGCGCGCGCGACGCTGCCGGCCGCCGCGGCCGTGAACGCGAAAAGGGCTGCCACCAAGAACCGCATGACCGTCAGTGCATCATTCTCTGGTTTGCGATCAAGACGGTGGTCGCGTTGCCGGACAGCGCCCCCACCTCGTGCTGCCACGCAGTCGCGCGCCACGTTCCTGCCTGCAGGTGATAGAGCCCGTCGAGGGTGCCCACGTAGACGTCGGACGAGCCGCGACCCCACACGTTCCGCGGCTGCGACGTGGTGGGCAGCTTCACCTTCGTCCACGCGCCGTCCCCCGTCGAATGCAGCAGCGACGAGCCGGCAACGTAGATGTCCTTCGCTCCTGCAACGTAGACATGCTCGTTGAACGCGGTGCTCTTGCCTTCGTCCACCCACGCCCCAGCCTTGGTGCGGCGCAGGATCTGGCCATCTTGCCCTGCGGCAAAGATCAGATCGCCAGCGCCGCCCACGTCGAACAGGAAGCTCTTTCCGTGTCCGTCGACCGTCCACACACCGGCCGCGTCGCGCCGGTAGATTCGTCCGCCGTCGCCCTTGGAATGCGATGGGCCGCCCACGATGTACAGCTCCTTGTCGTTCCCCCAGATGCCGGAGAGCGTGCCGTCCATCCCCGTGACCATCTCCTCTTTCCACGCCGCGCCATCCCAGTGTGCCAGCGTCTTCACGCCGGCGACCCATACGTCCTTCGAGCTTCGGCCCCAGACGTGGCCGAGCTCGTTCTCGCGCCTGGAGTAGACGATCTTGAACGCGCCGCCTGGGTCCTTGCGATACACGACGCCCGTGTCTGGCCCGGGCACACCGGTATAGTTGTATCCTACAAGGAACTCGGCGCCGTCGGGAGCCACGTACGCGCCGCGGATCGCCTCGTCGTGACCATGCAGCGCCGGCGGCAGCTTGTCGCCTTCTGACGCGATGTCGTTGCCCACGATGTTCGCGATCTCGCTGGACGTCTTCATGAAGCACGGTCCAGTGACACCTGGGCCGCACGGCGGAAACCCTTCCGGGTGCGCCTTCTCCGCGGCGTTGAACGCGCTCTCCAGTTGATCACCGATCTCTTGATCGGTCTTCCCGCCCGCAGCTGCGCTGGGCAACGAAGCCGCCTGGGTGGATGCACTCGCGCTTGGCCCGACGCCCTTGTTGCGCGGCTTGCAGCTGGTGACTGAAGCCACGCTCGCCAGGACGAACACGGTGATGACCGCGATGCGACCGAGATGCATGGGCAGCAGGTTACACCGCAAGGGCTCCGCGTACATTGGCGCTGCGCTGCCGGGCAGCCGCAGCCACGGCGCGCCGGTCGTGCTCACGTGAACCGTCGTTGGCGCGAAGCCAACGATGCGGCTGTTTTTTCAGGCCTTCCTTCGCGCGGGGTGCACGCCGGCCGGGTCCGGGAGGTGCACTCCACACCGACATGCATATTCGCTTCAATTCTTCGCTTGGCTTCCTCTTCGCGCTTTCTCTCACAGGCTGCTTCTCCGATGTCGAACAGACGGCTGCTGAGAAGGTGACCCACCCGGCGGTACAGGCTGCCAACGAGAAGCTGGGCGGCGTGTCCGGGGCATGGACCGGCACGTGGAAGGGCCCCGACGGCCACGACCATCCGGCGCACGCGACGTTCACGCAGGAGGGGCTGTCCGTCAGTGGCACGTTCACCTTCGAGGAGAACCCGTGCGTGCGCGCGGCCACCCTGCGCGCCGCCATCGTGGACAAGGGACTGGACGCCGACCTCACCGCAGGCGAGCTCCACCTTCACTACGCCGTCACGTATTTCGACGGCACGAGCATGGACGGCGAGCTCACGGCGATCGAGCCCGCGCTCTGCGCGCTGGGTCAGGGTGGCTCCGCGCTGGTGCATTTCACCCGCGACTGACCGGCGGCGAGCCGTGCTAATCCGTGCCGGATGCGAACGCCGCTCCTCTCCGTTGTGCTCCTTGGATTCGTTGCATGTGGCTCGCCCGCGCCACCGCCGCCCACCCCGCTCCCCCAGCCCAGCGCGGTGCCGGTCGCGTCCGTCACGCCCGCAGCCCTCCCGGCCGACGCGGGGGTCGCCGCCGCGCCCGCCGTGTCCGAGCTCTCCGCGCGCTACCTGGACGGCCTCTTCCGTGCAAAGCCGCATCTGGCTTCTTTTGCAGGCGATCACCGCTTCGACGGGGCGCTGCCGGATTTCTCGCCGGAGGCCGTAGAGCGGCGCGAGGCGGAGCTCACGAAGCTGCGCGCCGAGGTCTCATCCGTGCATCCTACATCCTTCGAGGACGTGGTCGACGTGGCGATCATGAACGACGCCATTGGCCTGGAGCTGCTCTACATCCGGGAGATCCGCGACTGGGAGTGGGACCCGCGCATGAACGACTCATTCCCCGTGTACGACCCGCGCGAGATCGTCGCGGGTCGCATGTCCGACATCATGCATGGCGACTTTGCGCCCGAGGCGGACCGCCGCCGCAGCATCACGGCGCAGCTCCGCGCGCTGCCCGCGTTCATCAAGCAGGCCGAGGCGGCGCTCAAGATGCCGCGCGGCAAGCGCAAGACACCCAAGGTGTACGCGGAGCAGGCGAAGAAGGAGAACGTTGGCCGCATCGAGTTCATGCAGACCGAGGTGCACGACTTCACGAAGGACGACAAGGACGCGGAGGCCGCGCGCGCCGCCGCGGTGGAGGCGCTCAAGGGCTACCAGAGGTTCCTGGAGAAGGACCTCGCGCCCACTGCCGACGGCGAGTGGCGCCTGGGACGGGAGCTCTACAAGAAGAAGTTCGGAATGGCGCTGCAGACGGAGCTGGGGCCCGACGAGGCGCTCGTGGCCGCGAAGAAGGCGTTCGACGACGCACGCGCGGAGCTGGTTCTTCTCTCGAAGAAGCTCGCTGCGCAGCTGTGGCCCGGCGACAAGAAGCAGCGAACCGACGCGGAGATCGTGAACCGCGTGAAGGAGGAGCTCTCCAAGCATCACCCCGCGCCCGACGCGCTGGTCTCGGCGCACGCGAAGAACCTGGACCAGATGCGCGCCTTCATCGAGTCGCACGACCTCCTTTCGCTACCGCCGAAGGACACGCTCACGGTGCAGCCCATGCCGCTCTTCAAGCGCGGCGCATCCGGCGCGGAGTACCTGGCGCCCGGGGTGCTGGAGAGGCGCCCGTCGTTCAAGGCCACGTACTACGTGGACCCCATCGACCCGACGTGGAAGAAAGACAAGGTCGAGTCGTACCTGCGTGGGCAGAACGACTACGAGGTGCAGCTCATCGCCATGCACGAGGCCTACCCCGGCCATCACACGCAGTTCTTCTACTCGCGCAAGAACCTGAACCCGTTGCGCGCGGTCATGTGGAACGCGGCGATGGTGGAAGGCTGGGCCGTGTATGCAGAGGGGCAGATGGTGACGCTGGGCTGGGGCGGGGCCGACAACGATCGCTACCGCTTCTACGATCTCCGCGGACAGATGATCTCGTGCGCCAACACAGTGCTGGACGTGAAGCTGCAGTCCGGCCTGATGACGGACGAAGAGGCCGTTCGCTTCATGGTGGAGGACGGCTTCCAGGAGCGCGCGATGGCTGAAAAGAAGCTACTCCGTGCAAAGCTCGACTCCACGCAGCTCGCGCAGTACTTCCTTGGCCTCGCAGAGATCCGTACCTTCGAGAAGGAGTTTCGCCAGAAGGTGGGTGACAAGTACAGCCAGCGCGCCTTCAACGAGGCGGTGATCGCCGACGGCTCGGTCGCAGTGAAGTTCCTCAGGCAGAAGGCGCTTCGGCCGTAGATCGCCGGAGCACGTCGAGCAGCGGCGCGATCAGGGCGACGGGGGCGCGATCGAACTCGCCAAGCTCGCCGTCGAGCACCGCGCGAAGGTGGGGCCTCGCATCGATGAGCCAGCGCGCCGTCCGGAACGCGAGCGCAGCGTGCCGCGACTCGTCCTGGGCGATCTTGGTGTAAAATGCACGCATCGACGGCGTTGACGCCTGGTCCGCGAGCGCGTGTGCGCGGTGGGCTGCGCGTGTCTCGCCGACACACCCACCCCAGAAGACGTCGCGCAGCAGCTCCTCCGTGGTCCCGAACGGGGCAACGGCGGCGGCGAGAGGGCCCGGCTCGTCCGGCGCCGCCCCCAGCGACGCAAGCACCGCGAACGTGCTGCGAGCGTGCTCGATCTCGTCGGCCAGCGCGCGTTGCGTTTCACCCACGAGCCACGCCGGAGCTCCGAGCGAGAGGAGCTCACACATCGTCCGAGAGAACGCGGCGATGCTCGCGTGCTCCTCGAATGCGGCAGCGCGCAGCGAGGAGAGGTCTGTCCCGGTGGCGTCGGGCAGCGCGTCGCCGTGCCATCCTCTCCCCGGACGGGACGCAGCAACGTGAGCCGCGCCATCCACCGTCAGCGGACGACCAAGGTTCTGCACATGGCACTCGCCTTCACTGCAGTAGTAGTGCTCACCGCAGTCGTTGTCCGTTTTGCAAGGGCCGCGCGCCGGCTTTGCAGACGGCGTGGTCACGGTCGCGGACGAGGACGCCGCAGAAACCGCGGGCACGGTGGCCGTTCCGCCGGAGTCCGGAGGCGGCTTTGCAGGCGTGCAGCCCATGACGCCAACGTGGAGGAGGATGAGAGCCTGGATCGGGGTGAGCGTCTTCACGAGTCGATCGTACCTCAGAAACCGGCCTCCACGCCGATGCTCGGTAGGATGACCGGGCTCTGGTAGTTCGTCTGCAAGCCGCTCTCTTGCGTGTAAGATACACCGATAGGCTCCGCGCTGTTCGTGGCGTTGAAGCACTCCAGCGACGCGGCGATCCAGCGCGAACCGGTCAGGGTCCACCGCTTCTCCAGCCGCGCATCGAGCCTGAAGAACCCGGGCAGCACGCCGCTCGCCTGGACCTGTGGAATGGCGTCGCTTCCGGGCGCGCAGCTCTGCGTGGGACACTGCGTGCGGTATGGTCTGCCCGACTGCACGAACATGCGCGCGCCCGCGCGAAACCCTGCGCCGAGATCGTAGCTCAGCGCGACAGAGAGGAGGTGGGTGCGATCCCAGAGCGAGCGCTCCGTGACCGCTCCACTGATCGTGTCGGCGCGCGAGAGCGTGTAGGCGAAGAACCCGCCGAGACGCTCGGACAGATCACGGCGCACGAAGAGCTCGGCGCCGTAGCTGCGCTCCTGCGCGCCAATGTCCTTCGCGAAGACGCGCGAATAGAACGCGCTGCCGTGGAGGCGGATGCGCGAAGGCAAGCGGACCTCGAGCCCCTCGGACGCGTGGTAGCCGTCTCGTGACGCGAGCTCGATGGGATCGGGAATCTTGGAGGGCACGAACACCTCCTCGGTCGGCTCTTGATGCGTGACGCCCAGTGACGACACCCACGCCAGAGACGACGTGATGCGCACCCTGGCCGCAAAGCGCGGCTGCGGCGCGAACCGCGACTTGCCGCGCACCGAGTAGACGTCGGCACGCAGGCCCGGCACCAGCTCGAGCCGCTTCTCGGGCCGCCACACGACGTCCGCATAGGCGGCCGATTCCACGTCGGTGTGCGCGCCGCGAGAGAGCCCGGCGGACTGGTCGCGCTCGAAGCGCTTCACGCCGAAGTCGGTGCCGGCGCGAACGCGTGCCTCCTGCGAGAGCCGCTTTTCGTATTCGACGCGCGCACGCCCACCGGGAGCGCGCAGGGCCGCGCGTGGGCCGAGCCCCGTGTCGTTCTGTTCGGCGGTGAACGCGTCGTCGTAGCCCAGCGTGGCGGCCACGCGAAGGTTGCCGTCCTTGACGGGGTGGTCGTAGCGAAGGTCCAGGCGGTGGTACTCCACGTGGAAGAACTTGATGTTGCGATAGTCAAGGTCGTCACGAGCCCCGAACACGAACGCCGTGGCGGTGTCCTCTCCCCACGTCTTGTGCGCGACACGCGCCTGATAATCCCAATATCCAACTCCGTAGTCCGGTGCGACCAGCTTGGTGAGAAAACCCGTATAGCCGTATCGCCCGGCTGCCATCGCACTTCCGCGCCCTGCGTCGAACGGGGCCTCACCGAATGCGTTCGCGTCGAACGCCCGCGCCCCGGCCTGCGCGTGCGCCTCCTCCATGTTGGGACGCGTGGTCTCTCCAGTGATCATCGCGCCGGTGAAGCGCCCATAGCGAGCCGGCGGCGCGTCCGAGAACAGGTCCACCGAGTCCACGAGCGACGGCGAGATGGTCGCCGGGCCAGACCCCACGTGGAAGAGGAGCGGCACCGGCACACCATCCAGCGTGTAGCCCACGCTCTCCGGAGGAGCGCCGCGAACATAGTAATACGGCAAGCCCGACAGCCACGGCGCCATGCCGGGCAGTGCCTCGACGGCGCGGAACGGATCCGCGAACGCGCCGGGCATGAAGCGCGAGTCCGTCCGCGGAATGTGATTGGAGCCGGGCTCTTCTCGCTCCGCACGAACTGAAACCACGACCGGCGCTTCCGCTGGCGGCGAAGGGCCTGGGGTCGGTGGCGACGGAGCTCCTGGCGTTCCGTCTGGCGGCAGGGGAAGCGGCGGCGCGCTCGGCCGCGGCGCATGGAACACGATCTCGACGGCGATGCGCGACGCGACAGGTACTTCGTCGCGCGTGGCGGGTGTGAAGAGCCAGCCCTTCACGGCGACAATGGCGGCGTCCGTGAACGGCGGATCGCCGCGCTTCACCGCCGCGTCCGTGACAGCGCCCTGGTTCGACACGGATACAAAGAGCAAGACCGATGCGTCGCCGCTCGCACCACCCGGATAGGGCACATCTCCCCGCGAGTCGATGCGCTGCGGTGGAACGATGGTGGCCGCCGCGAGCGCCGTGCGCGGGTAACAGATCGCAAGCGCGACTGCGAGGCACATCCCAGGCAGCAGCGGCCGCATCCGCCGCATGCTACCAACGTTCCGATTCAGTTCCGGATGGAGATTGCGTGAACGCCTTCACCGTGGACTCCTTGGGGTGGTCTGCGAGTATGGCGCCATGAAGGCGTTTGCCATGGATCGATACGGTGGGCCCGACGTCCTCACCCTGCGCGACCTACCGGAGCCGGAGCCGCAGGCGGGCGATCTGCTCGTGGACATGCGCGCCGCAAGCATCAATCCTGTCGATTTCAAGATCCGCGACGGAGGCGTGACGGTCCTTGTGAAGGATCGCTTTCCGCTCGTCCTCGGCGGCGATCTCAGCGGCGTCGTCACCAAGATCGGCGCTGGCGTCACCGAGTTCGCCGTGGGCGACGAGGTGTTTGCGCGCTTGCGGAAGGATCGCATTGGAACGTTCGCGGAGCGCGCGCTCGTCGACGCCTCCGTCGCCGTGAAGAAGCCAGCGTCTCTCAGCTTTGCGGAGGCCGCGTCCATCCCGCTCGTGGGCCTCACGAGCTTCCAGGCTCTCGTGGAGCTCGGCCACCTGACCCGCGGCCAGCGGGTGCTCATCCACGCTGGTTCTGGTGGCGTCGGGACGTTCGCCATCCAGCTCGCGCGGCACCTTGGCGCGGTCGTGGCGACCACCGCCAGCACGAAGAACCACGACCTTGTGAAGAAGCTCGGCGCGACCGAGGTCATCGACTACAAGACGCAGCGCTTCGACGACGTGCTCGAGCCGTTCGACGTCATCTTCGACACGCAGGGCGGGGACACGCTGGAGCGATCGTTCAAGGTGATAAAGCGCGGCGGGACCATCGTGACCGTCGGGGGAAAGCCGGACGCAAAATTCGCGAAGGCATGGGGCCTGAATCCGTTCATCACGTTTGCGCTAGGCATCATGATGCGCAAGGTGACGCGCCTTGCACGGGAGCATGAAGCTCGCTTCGAGTACCTCTTCATGCGCCCCGACAGGCCCCAGCTCGCAGAGATCGCAGCGCTCCTGGAGTCGCGAGAGATCATTCCGGTGGTGGACCGCACCATGCCCTTCGCCGAGACGAAGGAGGCGCTGGCGTATGTCGAGTCGGGCCGCGCCGTTGGCAAAGTCGTGGTCGTACGCGAGGGCTGAACGGTGGCATGATGCGGCGATGCGCATTGCGATCGTCGGTACGGGCGCCATTGGCAGCACGTTCGCATTTCATCTCTCCAAGGTCGGTCACGACGTCACGGTGATCGCGCGGGGGGCTCGCCTTGCGCAGCTGCGCGCGGAGAACGCGATCGTGCGGGTGGATGGCGAGCGCGCAAAGGTGGACGTGAGTGGCACGCTCGAGGCGACCACGCCGTGGGACCTGGTGCTCGTGACGGTGCTGGCGCCGCAGGTGGACGCGGTGCTGCCGGCTGTCCGCGACAGCAACGCGAAGACCGTGATGTTCATGTTCAACACGTTCGAGCCACTGGATCGACTGCGCGACGCCGTGGGCGCGGCGCGGTTCGCGTTCGGTTTCCCCGCTGTGCTGGCCACGCTGCACGAGGGAAGGCTGAAGACGAAGGTGTTCGCGCATGGGCAGATCACCACGGTGTCGGACGCAGCGTGGGCGAAGCATTTCACCGGCGCGCACATTCCCACGGTCATGCACGGAGACATGCACAGCTGGCTGCGCACGCACGCGGCGTTCATCATGCCGTTCATGGCGCTCGCCGCGATCGTGTTCGCGCGTGGTGGTATCGGTGTGTCGTGGGACGAGGCGCGCAAGATCGCGCGCGCCATGTCGGCGGGCTTTGCGCTGGTTCGCTCACTCGGCAACGCGATCACGCCGTCCGCGATGGCCCTCATGAGCCACGCGCCGGACGTGATGACGGCGCTGGTGGTCTGGATCGCGAGCCGTACGAAGGCCGTGCGCGAGCTGGGCGCGATGGGGCCGGGCGAGGCACGGATGCTGATCGACATGATGTCGGAGGCGGCGCCGGATGCCGGAAGGACCGAAGCGATACGTGCGATCCGGCCGTAGATCTTGGGTAGGATGGGGACCGGGGGACGCGAGAGTAGGAATTGAAGAAAGACGACGGCGCCCCCGAGGTCCTGGAGAAGATGTCTCTGGGCCTCATCGAACGGTTCAAGCGAGCGACGATCATCGAGGTCGTCTACCCGAAGGAGCGCGGCGCGATCGGCCTGCGAGGCAGCACTGCGCCGCTCTCGTGGACCAGGACCACGCCGCCCACGGCGACGCTTGGTGACCGCAGCGTCTTCGAGCTCGCGATCGCCGACGGCGAGACGCTCGACATCAAGCTGGTGCGCGGCAACGACGAATGGGCCCACGGTCGCAACTACACACTGCACGCCGGCGATCATCTCCACCTTCGTCCCGCGTTCGAGCGCACGACCTGCAAGCTCTTGCCGTCCGTTACCCTGGAGACCAAGCCGTGGCCGCTCCGCTACCGCGTGCTTCTTCCGCCCACGTACGACGAGCAGCGGTCACGACATTACCCGGTGCTCTATGCGCAGGACGGGCAGGCGCTCTGGTCCACATCCACGGACCCGTTCGGCGTGTGGACGCTCGACACGGTGATCGATCAGCTCCTCGAGATCGGCGTCATGAGCGAGCTCATCGTCGTTGGCATCGAGACCTCGGAGGCGCGCAAGGACCGCCTGGGCCCAGTCCCCGATCCGATGCACGGTGGAGGCCGCGCTGCCGAGCACCTCTCCACCATGACCAGCGTCCTCAAGCCTCGCATCGACAAGGAGTTTCGAACGCGCGTGGGCCGCGACGACACCGCCGTCATCGGTTCGTCGCTCGGCGGTCTCTTCTCCTTCTTCGCCGCGTGGACCGCGCCAGAAGTGTTCGGCAAGGCCATCTACATCTCGAGCTCGTTCTGGTGGGCGAACCGCTACATGGTCCGCGCTGCTGGCATGGCCCCGTCGCCGCGCCCGACGATCTACCTGGATTCTGGCGTGGGAATTCACGCAGACGCGGCCGCGCAGGACGGCTTCCAGCACACGCACGCGATGCAGCGCGCGCTCACGCGGGCCGGCTACACCAACGGAGACGACCTTCATCGGCTGGCCTTCCCCGGCCAGCACCACTCGACGGCGGCGTGGTCGGCGCGCGTGGCCATCCCGCTGCAGCTGCTCTTCCCTCCCCCGGCGCTCACGCAGGTCCCAGCGAAGTCGATCACGCCGTAGCCGCTGTGCGCTACGCTCGCCATGCTGCCTGTGGGACTTCGGCGTGACTTCCGAATACAGCTTTTGTTGCTGAACTAGCACGTCGCGCCTCTTCTCCCCGGGCAGCGTTCCTTCCCCGCCCATGGAAACCCGTAGCCAGCGCGTCACGCGCGAAGACTTTCTCCTGTTCGTGAACGCGTGCTTCGCGTGCACGGGCCAGAAGGAGTTCTACGGGGACGGCTACGGCCAGACGGTGTCGCTCCGCTTCTTGCACCAGTACATCCTGGGCAACTATCGGAGCCTCTATGCGCGCGTCCTTGCGTGTGGCGTGAACCACATGAACCAGGCGCTCATCGTCGAGAACCTTCTCGCGTCGGGGCGTGAGACGGCTCCGGGCAGTCGCGCGGAAGAGAATGCGCTCATCACGCGCTCGCTGGATCTGCTCCCCACGCATCGCGCAATGCATCTTCTCTCCGATGTCGCGGGGCGCGGCGTCAACAACCGGCGCACGCGCGCGCTCACGAAGCGCTATCTGGGCGCGACGGAGAAGCGCGACTTCCGCGCGGTGAAATATCGGCGGTCCTTCCGGCGTGCGGCGATGCACGCTCACATGCGCTACGAAGGGGAGCTCGCCTCGTTCTTCGTCAAGGGCTGGCGAGAGCGTCACTTCCAGACTCCCCTGTTCGAGTCGTTCCGGCAGGCCCACTACGCCGAGAGCGCGATCTACGATCTGCCGTACTCGATCGCCGAAGGATTGGCCGTAAAACACGGCGTACGACGCGAGATCTTCCTGGAGCGCATCGCGCCGAAGATGACCGAGAACGAGCGAATGCGCCTGCGCGACACGAGCTCGGCGCACGGCGTCGCGCTCACCGTGAACTGGGCACGACAACCACCGACCCGCGTGGCCAGCTACGTGCTGTCGCTTCCACACGACGAGCGTGTAGCGCGCATGCCGGAGCTGTCCGCAGCGCTCGACCAGTCCACGAGCCGAGCCATCCAGAGGACCGCGGCTCGCTTCGGCAAGGTGGCATGCGTCCTGGATCGCAGCTTCTCGAGCTCTGGATCCAACGAGAAGCGCAAGAGACCGCTTGCAGTCGCGCTCGCAGTCTCTCGCTTCCTCTCGGGCTCCGCCGAGTCCTGCGCTGTCTTCTGGACTTCTGCGGAGGCCGGCCCGGAGACGGCGGGACGCGATAGCGAGCTACTTCTCACGCCGCGCGGGTCGACCGATCTCACGACGCCGGTGCTCCAGGCTCTGCGCACCATGCCCGAGCTCCTCGTGATCGTCTCGGACGGCTTCGACAACGATCCGGAGGGCCTGGTCGGGCAGGCCCTGGAGGCCGGGCAGCGCCTTCTGCCAGGGACCTTCGTCATCCATCTGAACCCCGTCTACGACAACGAGTCTTACGCGCCAAAATCATTCTCGCCGAAGGTCGCGACCATGGGCGTGCGCGACGCGGACGAGATTCCCACGCTGGTCGCATTCGCGCGCTTCGCCCGCGGCGGAGCCCCGCTTGCGGAGCTTGCGGCCCACCTGGACGCACGCGTTGCCGCATTTCTCGGGGTGTCCGGATGACAACCAGCGCGCCCACGGGCCTCTCCGCGTACGGGCTTGCGGCGGGTTCGTCCCAGGTGATGGGAGCGTTTCGCGTGGTCCCGCTCCTGCGTGCGAGCGCGCCGGGCGATCTGCGGATCGGCATCCGCGACTACAGCGCCTACGGTCTGGTCGGAGTGGACGCTAGGGCGCACGCGCCGGGGATCAAGTACCTCTCCTACATCCCGCACGGCTTCGTCATCGCTCACACGGCCGACGGCTCCGAGGCAACGTTCGGCGCTTCGCTGGGGGAAAAGAAGGCCTGCTGCGTGAAGCTCCACCATCGCATGGTGAAGCGAGAGGCCGATACGGACGGGCCGACCCGACGGTTCCGGATGCTGCCGCTGCATCTCGCGATGGAGGGCTTTCTCGCGCTGCATTTCCGGGGTCCAGAGATCCTGTGGAGCGACTATTCGGAGCAGGCTGCACGCCGCGGGCTCAGTCCGCGCATGGAGACATCCATGCATGGTGCATGGATTCGCGGCTTCGAGGATGCGCTGCGCGTCTTCGAGATCCACGAGACGCAGGTTGGCGTGATGGTGTTCATCGCCGAGGCGCTCGCGTCGGTGTTCGTGGTCTCCCATCCCGACGACTATCGGCGTCTGCACCTGTCGCTGCTCGAGGACTTCTATGGAGAGCTTCTCTACAACTACGCGATGCTCTATCCGCAGAAGCCACTGGCGTTCGAGCGCCTCGACCAGAGCAAGGTCCTTGGCCTGGACGATCTGGAGCGGGACGTCGGCCGCGTCCGCAGCGCTCATCGGGACTACACCGACCTGCTCGCGGAGGGACTCTTCGGCCGCCCCATGGTGACCGAGCGCCTGCGGACCATGGGCCCGTTCGAGCTCGACAGGTTCACGCCCGTCTTCGACCCGGACCAGGAGTGCCATATCGGTGAGCGCATCCTGCGGAACGACGGCACGCTCGAGTACATGAAGACGTTCCGCCTGTCGTCAGCGCAGGTGCGCCGCGCATACCTCCTCTCCAAGATTGCGGAGGCGGAATGGAACCTCGATGTCGCCGCCAAGGCCCTTACGTGCACCTACGACGAGCTCGTGAAGCGCCTCGTCAACGCGGGGTTCGGATCGCTCGTGAAGCTGCACATCGCGAAGGCGGCCCTGAGGTCGTTCTGATTTTCGCGCGGAGCGTTCGGTCGCTCCGACCACCGTGTCACTGCGGGCAGGCGTTGTAGCAAGCGGTGAGCGCCATGCAGTCTGCGTCGGCGTTGCACGCGGTGTCGATCTGCTTGTCGCACGTGCCGGTGCCGTCGCCCGGGGCGGCCTTCTGCTCGCAGAGATCGCAGGCGTCGCCGGGCGTCGGCGCGGGTGCGTTCTGGGCAGTGCTGCAATCGGTCTTCGCGCACTGCGTCTTGCAAGCGCCCGTCGAGCCGCACATGCACGCAAAGAACGCGTCGCCCGCGACCTGATCGCCAGCCTGGTGGTTCGTCTGACAGCAGGTGCCGCACGCTTCGCCGGTCGCCATCGCGGCGCACGCCTGGTCCGGCGAGCTGCCGGTGCCGCCCTCGGGCGAAGTACCGCCGCCACCACCGCCGCCGCCGCCACCACCACCGCCACCGCCGCCGTTGTCCGAGCCGCCGCTGCCGCTACCGTTACCGCCACCGCCGCCGCCGTTGTTCGAACCGGACCCACTGCCGTTGCCGGAGCCCTTCGTCGACGCGCTCGTGTTGCTACCGGTGTCGGGTGCGGGCGAAGAGCAAGCCGCTGCAACGAAGAGAGAACAGCACGCGAGCAGGAGACCGAGACCCTTGGCGGAAGCTTTGCGCATGACAAACACCTTTTCTTCTTCCGTGGGACTGTCCCGGCGGAGCGGAGCTGACTGGGGTACTCGCAAGAGAAGGGCCACACGAAGGCCACGCGCGAATCACCGAGATTTTGCGGGTAGACGACGGCTACGGATCAGGTACACGCATCCACCGAGGGTCCAGAGCACCTGGTCCGATGGGCCGTCAGACGGGCCCCCGCGAAGGTGCGAAGGTGTCTCCCAGGTGGGACACCGCGCCGCGCCGAGGCGCCATCGAGACCCGTGCCCCGTTGTAGCGACGAGAAGTGGCGCGCTTGCTATCGTGCGAGCCCATGGCTGCGGAGCGAACGATCGCGACCCCCGATGACGCGCGCGCCGTTCTCCTGGAGATCGGTGCGCCGGAGCGGCTCGTGAGGCACGGGGAGCTCGTGCTCGAAGCGGCGGACGCGTTGCTGGACCAGCTGCGGGCGCTCCGTGTCGAGTTGAATGAGCCACTCGTGCGCGCGGGCGCGATGCTTCACGACAGCGGCAAGACGCTGTTTCCGGCGGAGCTCGCCGGCAAGGGTTCCGAGCACGAAGAGGCGGGATACGCGCTGCTCCGCGAGCACGGCGTCGATCCGGCGGTCGCCCGCTGCTGCGTGTCGCACGCGAAGTGGGCGTCCATGTCGTGCTCACTCGAGGAGCTGGTGGTCGCGCTCGCGGACGCGCTCTGGAAGGGTGTTCGCCGCGCGGAGCTGGAGCACCGCGTCGTCACCGACGTGGCCTTCCACCTGCGCGTCGACCCCTGGACGGTCTTCGTGAAGCTGGATGGATGCTTCGAACGCATCGCCGATGGTGGTGAGGACAGATTGCTGCGCAGCCGTTGAGCGGTAGCGCTCAGATGCTGCCCAGATTTCTCGGTCGGCGGTGACGAAAGCCAGGGGGTGAGCACAAGACCTTGCATGGGTGACGAAACGGACCGCGTGGCCACAAGCGCCGTCATGGCATCCTCTTCTGCTCTCGCTTCTTTCCTTCTGAGACATGCACTCTCGCTCGGCATCGCGGGCGGGGCCGTTCTCGCGCTCACGCATTGCGGAGAACAAGCCTCCTCTTCATCCCCACAAACCGATCGGGCGGCGGAGGGGATCGGACGTGGGCACGGCGGGACCGGCCCAGGCGGTGGTTCCACGGACGGGCGCTCCGATAGCGCGCCTTCACTTCCGCCCCTCAGCCCCTATTGCGAGCAGGCCTGTCAGGAGGCGGGCGGTGACGATACGAAGTGGGCGGTCTGCTACTCGTGCAAGTGCAAGCAAGCGCTCGGCGCGCTGCCACCACAGAGCGGAGCCACGTGCGCAGCCGGCAAGGACATCCATGTGTACACGGTGTCGCTCGTGAACGGCGTGCCGGTGGAGCGCGACGAGCCGGACGATGTCGAGACGTGCGAGAACCCGGCGCTGCTCGAGAGCCTCCCGATCGAAGCTGCGTGCGTGCCTGGCGGCAAGCTCGGCCAAGGCACGCTCGACAACGGCGTCGTCTTCAAATCCGTCTGCAGACGAAAGCCGGGAGTGTCGCGCGCGGAAGCGCCGGTCTACATCGACCACGGGATCATCGCGCACAATCCGCAGAACGGAGCGACCTGCTACTGGGTCGCCGGGATCGCCGAGTCCGACGGCGTTCTCCCCGATGTGGATCTCACGGACGGCGACGAGGGGAAGATCGCGGCGTACACCGCGTTCTGGGAAGCTGGGAGCGCGCGCGCGGAAGGCGACGACTGCGTGGGCTGTCACGACAATGATCCGTTCGTGTACTCACCGCACCTCAAGTCGGTTTTCGACTTTGATACGAGCGCATATCGCTTCAGCCCGTACGCGCAGGTTCGTGTGGATGGTCGACCTACCACGGTGGGCAGCAAGCACCTGGTGAGCCCCGAGGCAGCGCCATGCACGAGCTGCCATCGTATCTCGGACCAGGGGACATGCTCCGACTGGCTGGGCATATCCACGGGCACACCGACGCCCGACAGGCCCTACGAGCTCGACATGATCGCGCACCCCGACGCGTACTTCCCATACTCGACCTGGATGCCGCAGCCCTTGCCGCCGGCAGCGACAACACATGCGAAGTGGCTCGCGTCGTTCGGACGTGCGCGCGACTTCATCGCCGACTGCTGCGCGAACCCCACGCACACTGGATGCCAGTGGGAGGACCTGGTGGGCTTCTCCGCGCTCCTGCCGGACGACCTACGCGACAACGCCATTCAGCAACGCAGCGTTCGTGCGCGACCGTGAGGGCGCGTCGATGCAACCCGGGCGGTGTCGCGGGCGCGCTCAGAATGATCTCGAGAACAGTGGGACCATCACCGGTACCGCCACAGCTGTCTCCCTGTGGAGCCACGGCCCGCTCCGATGCGCATCCGCGAACGTGTCGACGGCGGGTGGCGGAAGCTTCGTGAGCGAGATCAGCTGGGTCGCTTCCGAGCCGCTCGAGCCGACGATGGTGACGATGCCGTAGATCGCCATGGTGCCCGTGACCAGCGTGAGGGCGCCCCCCGTGATCGCCAGGCCGTTCGCGATGTCGTGATTCGTGTTGCTGGAGGCGGCGAGCGCCTCCGCGACGAGTGCGACGTAGTCGAGTATCAGCGAGCCATTGAAGCCCACCGCACCGACGATCGCGAACACGATCCCCCGCGTCCGCGCACTGTCATCCGCGGGATTGCATTCGAGCGAGACGGTTTGACCTGGCTGCGCCTGCAGCCGAAATACGTTCTGCTTCTGACCTTTGCCAGAGAACTGATACTCGTCGTCGAGCGGGAGCTCTGCATCGCAAGGCGCAGCGCACGCCCGGAGAAACTCCGTTGTGCCCGGCGCGCGGTGGAGCAACGTCGCGGGCGTTGGAGAGTCGATGTGCACGCGGACCGTAGGCCCCGGCGCCGCTTGCACCACGACGACAACGGGGGGAGCCGGAGGCGAAGCGGACAGCGCGGGAGGCAACTGCTCCTGTGCCCAGCCCACACGCGGAACGAGAAGCGCAAGCGAGACCAACGCGGCGATGGTACGTTTCACCATGGAAATGATCGCGCGTGTCTGCGCGTGCGTCAACCCGGAGGTGGCGGCAGGAGTACGCTGCAACCGTAGGCGCGCGTGTCTGCCTTGAAGGCACAGACGGCCTGCCCGTAGGGGACGTCGGTCTTGCACTGCGTATTTGCCGTGCAGGTATCCCGCGATGTTCGGCAGTACCGAGCACCCATGTGATCCGGATCGCAGGCGAATCCGCGACCGCAGTCCGCGTCGGTGCGGCAGTTACCCGCCGTGCACATGTTCGCCATTCCTGACGTGCCGCACGCGCATAGCGTGTCTTTTGCGCAATCGCGGTCCGAGACGCACGCGTCGAGCGGGAGGCAGCGGTTGCGCTCCGTGCCCACTCCCGAGCGGCACTCGCATCGCAACTGCGGTCCGCACTCCGCGTCGGACTGGCATCGGTCGTAGACGCAGACGGATCGCACGGGCGGAGGTGGTGGTGCCGCAAGCAGGTTCGATGTGCGGGTCGGCCCGCGTTGATCCCACTCCACGGCGACCCCGTTCTTCACACAGCGACCTTCTTTGCCATTCGTGCAGTCTGCATCGGATTTGCAGCTCTCGGGCGAGGAGCCCGTCCCGGGTGGAACGGCCCGCGCCGGACACACCGCGCCGTGCGAAACACTGGCCGGTGCGCACGTCCCCACCGCAGCGGCACGCACGGATTGGGTTGCCTGGGGTGTGGCCACGGGCTCGGGTTCTGGACGGCACGCGGCGGTGAGCACGACGAGGACCAGGGGCACGTGACTGAAGAGGCGCGCGGGCTGGGAGATCGCATGAGATACGCTCATTGCGCGAATGTACCTCAGCTTGCGCGACGTAGGCTGGCGGGCTGCCTCGAGGCGCCTTCGACGACAACGCTTGGTGTTTTTCAGCGATCCATCTTTCCGACGCGCGTGAGGAAGTCGCTGAGCTCGTCTGCGTGCTCCTCCTCTTGGGCCAGGATCCCCTCGAGCATCCGGCGCGTGGTCGCGTCGGTCTCGCCCACATAGCGAATCATCGCCGCGTAGACGTCGATCGCGATGCGCTCTGCGACCAGGTCCTCTTCGAGCATCTGCTGCAGCGTGTCGCCGGCGACGTACTGCGCGTGCGAACGTTGCGCGAGGCCTTCCGGATTGAAGTCCGGGCGGCCGCCGAGCTGGACGATGCGCTCTGCGATCTTGTCTGCGTGCGCCTGCTCCTCCTCGGCATGCATGGCGAACTCCTTCGTGACCGCGAACCCGGCGATCCCGCCGAGATTGGCCGACATGAAATGGTGTCGCTTGTAGCGCAGGACGCACACGAGCTCCGTCGCAAGAGCCTCGTTCAGGATGCCGACGATGGTCTCGCGATCACCGCGATAGCCGCCGGTCACGGCGCCATCCTTGATGTGGTCCCGCGCTCGCTTTTGAATCGCCGCGATGTCGATTGCGAATCCACCGCTCTTTGCTTGGCTGCTTTCCATAGTCCTGCTCCTCTTGTTGCTTGGCGGACGGACCTCTGCATCGTCGGTGCCAGGCGCCGCGTGTCGAGGAAGCGCGGCTGGGAGCGCGAAGCGGGTGTGGCAATCGCGCTCCGAAGCGCCGAACTGTGGCGCACTTGCGCGCAGACGGCGTTGGCACGCGTGTCGCTAACACGCGCACCATGGCACTCAGGCGAGTGGGGCAGCTTTTTGTCCGAGCCGGCTCCAACTTCGTCGACGACAGCTGCTGGAGATTGGCCGCATCGCTGTCGTATGCCGCCGTGTTCTCGATCTTCCCGTTGCTCCTCCTTTGCGCGGGGACACTTGGGTTCGTGCTCGGCGACGACGACTCCGTGCGGCAACGGCTGGTCGCGCTCTTCTCCGACCTGCTGACTCCCACGTCTCGTCCCCTCCTGGACGAGACCCTGCACAGCTTGCAGACGCATCGCGGTGCACGCGGCGTAGGCGTTCTGGTCGGCGCCATCACCCTGCTGTTCGGTGCGAGCGGTGTCTTCTCCGAACTGCAGGCATCTCTCGACACCATCTGGCGCGTGCCGCCGCTGAAGCACGCGAGCACGTGGCCGGCAGTCGTCGCCGCCGTGCGCGATCGCGGCATGGCGTTCCTGATCGTAGCCGGGGCCGCAATGCTGCTCCTGGCGTCGCTCGCGGCGAGCTCGATCTTGAGCAGCCTTGCGCACAGCGAGCTCGGGGTGAACGGCGACGCGGCGTTCTGGCGCGCGATGGAGATGGCGGCGTCGATCGTCCTGCAAACAGCACTGCTTGCAACGCTCTTTCGCGTGATCCCACACGCCCGGGTCCGCTGGAGCGACGTGCTCGGCGGGAGCCTGCTCACATCGATAACGCTGACGCTGCTCAAGATCGCGATGGACCACTATCTCTCGGGCATCGGCAGCTATGCCGCGTACGGAGCGGTCGGCGCGGTGCTCGCGCTACTGCTCTGGGTCTATCTGGCCGCCATGGTGTTCTTCTACGGCGCGGAGGTGTGTCACTCGTACGCCACCGAATTCGGGAGCCTGCGGCAGCGCAGTGTTGCGACAACTGGGGCGGAATTGCGTGGGCAGTGTCGCGTGTCGGACGCGGCGTGATGACGCACGCGTTCGGGGCATGGGGAATGCACCACAGACGGCCATGCACACACTCGATATGTCCGTACGGCCCCCTCCCGTGACCGCGACCGCCGAGGTCAACGCACTCCTCGACCAGGCTGCCGACTTCGTGCGAAACGCGGATCCCCACGCGGCCGCGTCCCGCGCGACGGACGCGCTCCGTCTTGCCGAGCACCGCTGCCCCGCCGATCTGGAGCTCCGCGACAAGGTCATGCTCGTACTCGATCGGTGCATGCTGGCCGTGTACGAGGTGCGCGCGATGGCCGTTCACCGGGCGCACGAGCACGCGAACATCGAAGCCGCAGCGCAAGAGCCTCGCTAGAACGCCCCACTCAGCGCCGCATCGCGACACCGGACACCCTGTTTTTTCCCGATTTTCTTCGGGCCTGGAAGTTGCTCATCCGCCGTTCGAGATGGAGACGCTTTGAACATGCCAGCCACGGGCTCTTCCGCCGATGTTAGGGACTCCAACATCGAAGTGAGGCAAGCGGAGGCGCTGCTCAGGACTGGCGCGTTGCAGAACGCCATCTTCAACAGCGCGAACTTCTCGAGCATCGCCACCGACGCGAATGGCGTCATCCAGATCTTCAACGTGGGCGCCGAGCGAATGCTTGGCTATGCCGCCACCGACGTGACGAACAAGAACACGCCCGCCGACATCTCGGATCCGCTCGAGCTCGTCGCTCGCGCGACTGCGCTCAGCGTGGAGCTCGGGACCACGATCACGCCGGGCTTCGAGGCCCTGGTGTTCAAGGCTTCGCGCGGCATCGAAGACATCTACGAGCTGACCTACATTCGCAAGGACGGGAGCCGCTTCCCCGCGGTGGTCTCGGTCACCGCGCTGCGTGATGCGCACGGCGCCATCATCGGCTACCTGCTCATTGGCACCGACAACACGGCGCGCAAGAAGGCGGAAGAGGCGCTGCGGCAGGCAGGCGCTTTGCAGAACGCCATCTTCAACAGCGCGAACTTCTCGAGCATCGCCACCGACGCGAAGGGCGGAAAGCACTTGAGAAGGGTCGGCGCCGAGGGATGCGGTGGG
>JBBRNJ010000096.1:0-30942 GCA_038230375.1 Polyangiales bacterium
CGCACGGGCCCCGGTCCGTTCCCCCCGGGGGGCCCCCCCAAACTACGCGTGGGGGTTTGTATCTCGCCCCAGGCTATGCTGTCACTACGGGCCGCAGAGGAAGGTTGGGGGGGCCGCGGCGTCGTAGTCGGTGTCCTGGCACTTGCACACGGCGCCCAGGATGCACTCGCCGTTGATGTCGTGGCCTGGCGCAAGATAGTTGACCACGCAGGTTTGCGGGTAGAGGCCGGGGGTCAGGAGCTTGAGGCGCGCGTCGGTCTCGGCGTTGGTGACGGTGCAGTTTCTTTCGCCCGGGACTCCGGCCTCACAAAAGACCAGCGGACCCTGGCGGCACTGCTTCTGCTGGCCAGAGTCCGAGAGATCTTTCAGCTCCGCGGTCGCGCAAGAGAACGTCGAGAAGAGCGCGACGGCAAGGATAGCCCCGGCGACCGCAGTCACTGCAAGGACGGGCACGAGCGCCGCGCGAACCATGGTGGCGGAGCCTACCATTCTCACGCGGCGGACGTGTGGGCGTAGCGCGTGAAGAAATCGACAGCCTAGGATTTCAGCTGCAGCTCGACATCCAGCTCGAGCTTCACCTCGTCACCCACCAGGATGCCGCCGGCTTCGAGCGCGACGTTCCAGTTGAGGTTCCAGTCCTTGCGGTTGACCTTCGTCTGCGCGTGGGCACCGCGAACGGTCTGACCCCAGGGGTTCTTGAACGCGGGCGTGAGGCCCTCGACGTCGAGCGTGACGGGCTTCGTGATGCCGTGCATCGTGAGCGCGCCCTCGACCAGCAGATGACCTTCGCTCTTCTTCGTGACCTTCGTGGACGAGAAGGTGATCTTCGGGGTGTTGGTGACGTCGAAGAAGTCGGCCGACTTCAGGTGCTCGTCGCGCTTTGCGTCGCGCGAGTCGACAGTGGACGCGTCGATCGCGACCTCGATCTTCGAGTTCGTGATGTCCGACTCGTCCAGCGCAAGGCTCCCCGTGACGCCTTGGAAGTGCCCTCGCACGTTCGACACCATCATGTGGCGGACGCTGAACTGTGCGGTGGTGTGGCTCGTGTCGATGTTCCAGGTGGTTTGGCTCATGATGATTGCTCCCTTGAACCAGGAATCTGCAGCCCTGGAGGCCGTTCCGTTAGCCGGCAAAATCGAAACGGACTGTTGCTCTGCGGCGACCACGCACGCCGCGCGCGTCTCTTTCGCTCCGATTTCCGGGGCAGATTCGCCGTGTCGGTGGGTCCGTGCTAGCCAAACGGCTGTGGTACCGGTTCGCTCCTTCCGCAGGCTGCCTTCCTTGCTCGCGCTGGGCGCGGGCGTGATGGCGTGCTCCAGCGACGTGGCCACCGAGTTCCCTCCCGGCCTCGCGCCGATCGAGGACGTGGGAACGGCGGCCCCGATCGGCACCGCGATGGATCCGCATCCAGAGACGCTCGCGCTCGACAAGGGGCTCGACGACGACAGCAACTGGGTGCACGCCGTGGGCTACGTGCATGCGAACGTGAAGGACGTCTACGCGGCGCTCGCCATGCCGGATGTCGTCGCGGACCGCCACAACGTGAGCAGCTATTCCGTCGCGACCAACGTGGAGAGCTACGACGTGAGCTTCAGGCTCCACTACAAGATCAACAACGTCATCACCGTGGAGTTCGAGGTCACCTTCCGCGAAGGCCGCGTGACCGGCACGGCGGACGCGCCCACGGCCGTCTCGCTCGTCTACGAGAGGACGTTCGGGTCGAACCTTGTGAAGATGATGCGAGGCTCCATCGAGGTGAACGCCGTCGACGACCACACGTCCGAGCTCCGCTTCGCGCAGCGCATGGTCGCGACCCAGACGAACGAGGACAACATCGCCAAGTGGACACAGAGCATCTTCGCGAGCGTGCTCGCCAAAGTGCACGGTCAGCCGCTGCCGTGAGGACCATGCGAGAATGCTTGCCGGCCTTCGTTGCGGTGGCTGCGTTTACCGTGGTGTCGGGCGGGCTCGGCGGCGCGGCGATTGGCTGCGGCTCATCCACACCGAAGAGCACCGAGCCACGCGTACGCGCGGAAGGCGGCGTGGATGACTCCGAGGGCCGCGCCTTCGTCGACTGCACGCAGGGGTTCCGCGTCGACTTCCCCACGACCGCCACGGGGCCGATGGAGCACGAGATCATCGACGACGCGAAGCACGCCGCGATGGTGATGCGCACCGGCACGGGCATTGGCTTCTCCGTCACGTGGACGGACATCGCGCCGCAGAAGCTCACGCAGTCACCGATGATCGTACTGCACGAGATCGAGAAGCTAAGGCTCGGCAACACAGGCAAGCTGGACGAGGAGCGCGAGATGTCGCTCCCGGGCGGCGAGGCCCTGGAGTTCTCCTTCCACAGGGCCGACGCTCCTCCGGCGACACGCGATCGCGCTACGGGCGGTCGCGTGCTCCTCTTCCTCAAAGGCACCACGCTCTATCAGGTAGCGGCGCTCGGTGACGCCGGGGCGGGATCTCGCCCCGACGCGACCGTGTTCTTGATGTCGTTCCGGCCTACGACCTGCCGGGACTGACGCGCTCGTCCATGCTCACTTACCGCCGTCCTTGCCCTCGGACCTGTGATGACCGCGGTGGTGGCCGCCGCGACCGATGTGCGCCTCGCGAGCGACCTTGCGAACCTCCTTGGCCTCCTCCTTGGTGACCTTGCCGTCCGCGCCGACGCGCGTGACTTCCTGGTTCACCCGGACGAGACCGCGATCGAACTCTGCGCGGAGCTCGCGCGCCTTGTCCGCCGGCAGCGTGGCCGCGTGCTTCTCCATCTCCGCGCGCGCCTTGGTGGTGCGGGCGTCGACCTTCGTCTTGAACTCTGCAGCTGTCATCGGAAACTTCGCGTGCTCGTGCGCCGCGGGCTGCGGAGCATCCGTGGCAGCCTGCGCGATCGCCGGCACGGAGACCAACGCAGCGAGAGCAACACCGAGCACCAGCCAATTACGCGTACGCATGTTCGTCACCTTTCAAGGGAGCCAGAGTCCCGTCGGCACTGCGCCGTCGTCCTGGTCTCGTGGAGTATGACGTGCGGCCCCGCGCGAAGATGCCCCGGTTTACCCTTCTTTACCCAGCGTTAACCCCACGGAAATGCGGCATTCCACGCGTGTGCGCGTGCGCATACCTACGGAACGAAGAGGCCGGTGCGGGCGCGCAGGCCGAACGTGGCGAAGAAGTGCGGGTCTGCGATGCCGCCCTTCTTGCCGTAGTCACCAAGGGCGAG
Organism: Polyangiales bacterium; assembly: GCA_038230375.1. GTDB lineage: Bacteria > Myxococcota_A > Polyangia > Polyangiales > Polyangiaceae > JANXLV01. The sequence continues at coordinate 3,224 of JBBRNJ010000096.1, forward strand.
CTCCGCGTAGGGGCCGATGCCGTAGAAGTAGCCGGGCTTCCAGTCGAGGCCCCCGCTGAGCACCGCCCACTCCATGCCGGAGAGCGCAGAGCTCTGCGACGTGGTGCCAGTGCTGTCATTCGCCGTGAGGTTGATGACGTCGAAGCCGATGCCTCCGCGCACCCACGGGCTCCAGGCGCGCGTGTGTCGGAACGCGTACTCGGCGACGAGACCCCCCTTGTAGCTCTGCGCGCTGCACGTGGTGTCCGTCCCTGAGGGGCATGCGTCCTGCGACGACGTGGAGGTGCCAGCGAAGCCGTAGATGAAGTACGCGCCAACGTAGAAGTCCGGTCGCAAGTAGTAGCCGACGTCCACGCCGATCGGCACGACGTACTTCACGACGTCACCAAGCGCGCTGGACTTTGCCTGACCGCCGGGTAGCGCGATGCCGGCGCGCAGACCAACGGACAACCCCGTGTACTCGGTGCCTCCCTCTCGAGGGCCGGTGGGCACTCCGCCATCCGGATCGCGGAGATCGTCGACGATGGGTGGTGTCGCAATCACGGACGCGGCGCCCGCGTCTGTCGGTTCTTGCGCGGCGCCCTGCGGAAGCACCAGCACCATGCCCGCATCGCCGTCTGCCGGCGCGACAGGCGCGACGCTGGGTCCGGTGCTGGGTCCGGTGCCACCCTCGGCCGGGGGGCCTGCGTCTGCTGGTGTGTCGAAGAAGACATCCGCGAAAGCGGCGCCTTCCCGCGCGGAGGAGACGAGCAGCGCCGCGCCCACGCATGAACACCCGAGCAAGAGAAGACGATGAGCCTTCATGACTACTCGCGTGCGCTCACGGTGAACTTCACACCGGCGCCACCCAGGCGCGCGGCCAGGAAATCGCCCATGGCGTAGGCAGGAGTGAGCACGCCGAACCGGTCCGGCAAGGCGTCCTGCGCAAGGCACATCGTGGCCTCGCCGAGCATGCGCGCCGTGGCCGCGTAGCCGGGGTCCCCCTCGCCTTCGATGCGCACGCCGAGCTTCGGCCCAGGCTCGCGTGCCTTCGTGCGCGTGTCGCAGATGATGTCGATCTTGAACGAGCCGCGCGCGCGAACCTCGGCGGATGGCCCTTCACCGGGCTTGGGCAGGCGCGCCTCGACCAAGCCACGGAGCGGAGTGGTGATCGCAGCCGTGAATGCGCCGACCGCGCCGAGCACGGCGTACGCCATGGCGGCCCCGCGCGGGCCCTTCGGGAAGCTCATCACCTCGCGGTAGCGGAACTCGGGCCCGTAGCCGTGGTCGAGCAGCGAGTTGGTGCGACGAACCACGCGTGTGTTGCACAGCGCCATGATGAACGGGGCTGTCCACGCGCCAAGATCCTTCTCGTACGCGACGTTGAAGCGGTCCTTCCGATCGCGGTGCTCCGGTGGAGTGGGCTCCAGCGCGTGCGGGTCCACGACCAGCGCGCGGATCTTCGGATCCTTCCTGGCCGCGTCCGTCAGCTCCAGCATGGACGCCACGGTGCCGCCGCTGAAGCCGCCATCTGCCTTGCGCACCAGCAGCGTGGTGGGGCCCATGGTGAGGCCCATCTCGTCCGCGCGGCGCCAGAGGAGGTACGTGCCCAGGTCCGACGGGATGGAGTCAAAGCCGCATGCATGGACGATGCGCGCGTGCGAGGTCTTCGCGACCGCGTCGTTGTCGTCGATGCTCTGGCGCATGAAGGGGACCTCACCCGTGAGGTCCGTGTAATGTACACCTTCTTCGGCGCAGATGCGCGCAAGCGCCCGCCCGTACTTCGCGTACGGTCCCACGGTGGTGCACACCACGCGCGTGCGCTTCACCATGGCGCGGAGCTCGGTCTCGTTGCCGGAGTCGGCGACGAGGATTGGCACGGCGCGATCGCTGTTGCCGCTGGCCGCATGCGCGCGCACGTCTCGCACGACCGACTCGAGCTTCTCCTTGCTGCGCCCCGCCACGCCGAACGCAAGCGAGGATGGCGCATGCGAGAAGAGGTACTCCGCGACGAGGCGACCGGTGAAGCCAGTCGCCCCGAGGAGCACGATGCCGAGACGGTCGCCCATGTCCTCTGCGCTCAGCCCACGCCGTTCGCTTTGAACCAGTCCTGCATGCGCTTCCAGCCGTCCGCCGCCGACGCGGGCTCGTACGACTTGCGGTAGTCCGCGTAGAAGGCGTGGCCCGCATCCGGGTAGACCTGGATCTGGGACTTGCCGTTCGCGGCTGCGATCTCGCGCTTCATGAGATCCAGGTGCGACTGCGGAATGCCTTCGTCCTTGCCGCCGTAGAGGCCGAGCACCGGCGCCTTCAGATCCTTCGCCAGGTCCAGCGGGTGATGCGGCTGGAGAGAGTTCGGCGCGCTAGAGATGCGGCCGTACCACGCCACCGCGGCCTTGAGCTTTGGATTGCGTGCAGCATACAACCAAGCGATTCGCCCACCCCAGCAGAAGCCGGTGATGCCCAGCTTGTTGCCGTCCACCTTGCCGGTGGTGTTCGCCCACGCAGCGGTGGCGTCCAGATCGGCCATGACCTGCGCGTCGGGGACCTTCATCACGATCTTCAGGATCTCACTGAAGTCCGTCATGCCGGCGACGCTGCCCTGGCGGTAGTAGAGCTCGGGCGCGACGGCGAAGTATCCGAGCTTCGCGAGCCTGCGGCACACATCCTTGATGTGCTCGTGCACGCCGAAGATCTCCTGCACCACGAGCACGACGGGGAACTTGCTGCCTGTCGCCGGCATGGCGCGGTACGCGGGCAGTTGACCGATCTTCACCTCGCCAGCGGTCAGACCTTCAGCGTCTGTCGTGATCGCGCTTGCGGCGACGGGGCGGGTCGCCAGCGCAAATCCGGTGGCGAGTGCGGCAGAGACAAATACGCGGCGGCTGAGCTCTTCCATGGTTTCACCTTCGGCGGCCGCGGTGCTCCATCGACCCGGCCTGGGGCACATGGACGTACCACAAAAGAATTGAGCCGGGTTGGGTGGGCGCGCCCCACTTCTGGATCATGATCCTGAGCCAGGGAAGAGGCACGAGCTACACCCCACTCCGCGCCGCAGCGGAGCGCGCGATGCGCGTGCTCTACCGCGGAGACTGGCCACAGGCGCTGTGGTCCAGGTTTCCTGGGGCATGTGATGTGGAGGTGACGGAGAAGACGCTGCACGTGCTTCATCCCGGCGCAGGGACCGTGCGCGTGGGGTTCGTCTCGGATCTGCACCTGGGGCCCACGACGCCACCCGAGCTAGCGCGCCGCGCATTCCATGAGCTCGCGCAGGCGCGGCTGGACGTGCTGCTCCTGGGTGGCGACTACGTGTTCCTGGACGCGACCCCGGCGAAGGCCGCGCTGCTGGCGGAGCTCACCATGCTGGTGGATGCACCCTACAAGTTCTTCGTGCTCGGCAATCACGATCTCTGGACGCATCACGCGCTGCTGGAGGACGCTCTGTCACGCGCAGGCGTCACGTATGTCGAGAACACCTCGCGGTCGCTTCCACACGGGCTCGCGCTGGTCGGGCTGGACGATCCCTGGACCGGAGCACTGGACGCAGAGCGCGCCCTGGCCAACGTGCCCGACTCGGCGGTGCCGCTCTTCCTGTGTCACTCGCCGGACGGGCTGCCCGCGGCGACGGCGGCGCTTTCACCAGCGCGGCGCGCCGTCTACATCTGCGGGCATACGCACGGCGGGCACGTGTCGTCGCCGTTCGGGCCGCTGGTCGTTCCGGGCCGCGTGGGCAAGCAGTATCCCTCCGGGCTCCACGACGTGGATGGTGTGTTGCTCTACGTATCCCGCGGTGTGGGCGGGATCGAGGTTCCATTCCGTACGTTCGCGAAGCCGGAGGTGGTGGTCCTCACGCTGACCGCGTGATCACTTCACGTCGACGAAGAGCTCGTACGCGGCATGCGACGCGCTGAAGCCCTGCTTGCTGGGCTCGACCACGACGTAGTAGTCGCCGTTCTTCGTGATCGGGTCGGAGACCAGGTCCTCCTGGTAGTCGGCGTCCTTGCTGAGTTTGAGGGACGTCGTGCCGTCGATGTCGAAGAGGTCGATGACGGTGTCCGTCTGACCGTCGCCGCCGGTCGCCATGTGGATGGTCTTCGGTGTGCCGGCGCTCGCGCCAGCGATGGTCACCTTGTAGAAGTCGAGGTCCTTGAGGCCCGTGGTCCCCGTGTAGCCAAGGGTACCGGTGTAGAGCGCGGGGAAGGTGGCGATGGCCGTGGCGACATCGAACTTGTCGTTGTTGGTGACCATGGACTCCGCCGGCTCCGCGATCGGGGTGACGGGCACGTCCAGCACGCCGAGCTTGAAGCTCGCCGGAACCGGGCCTGCGCCGAAGAGGCTCTGAGAGTCCGCGACCACGATGTAGACGAGGTCAGTCGATTTGGTGGTGCGACCCCACACGCCGCCGAAGCCGCCGATCGGTGAGGCGTACGAGCCGCTCTTCGGCAGGATGGACGCCGAGACGGAGTCCGCCGACTCGAGCAGGTTGAACTGGATGAAGCGCGCGTTCGCGTCCGCGGGCGCGTAGCTGTAGAGCGCCGTGTCTGTCTCGGTCTCGATGGTGCCGGAGACGCTGCCGGCGAGCTTGGTGGCAGAGCGCGCGCTGACCTTGAACGCCTTCGTGAGCGGCGTCACGACGGCCGTCTTGGAATCAGCGCCGTTCGTGATGATGACGTCAATGTCGCCAGCGACGGCGAGCACATCCGCCTGCACACCGAAGTCGAGCGCGAAGTCCGACGCCTGGGGCGAACCCGCGATGACGTCATTGCGACCCTTGAGCGTGACTGTCGTGTTGGCCGCGTCGAACGGCACGGACGTATCGACCAGCTTCACGTGGATGGACCCGAAGCCGCCCTGCGGAATGCCGGTGCTCGGGTTGATCGTGACCTCGACGGGCGACTTCACGTTGAACGCGCCCTTCCAGACCTGGGTCTTGCCTGCGTCGTCAGTGACCGTGACGTCGCGCGCGCCGAGCTTGGCGGCGCCGTCGATCGTGATGTTCGCGAGGAGCGACGTGGGGCTGGCAACGGTGAGCTTGTTCACCTTGATGTTGGCGCCAAAGTCCGCCGTGGCCGCGGTGGCCCACGTGGTCTCGTTACCGCTGATGGAGACGTCGATGGTGCGCGACGCGAACGCCGTGGTCGGCGAGATCGCGCTGACACTGGGCGACGTGTTGCCGTCCGCGCCCTTCGCGCCGTCAGCACCCTTGTCGCCGCCGCACGCCACAACCAGAAGAGAAGCTACGAAGAAACAAGCCGATTTTCTCATGATTCGGTACTCCTTGAAACACCCACGACGTGATCACACAAGCTCAAGCCTTCGGCGTATTCCACCCGCCGACGTCCGCGACCAGGCGGTCTGCCTCGACGGGGCCCCACGTGCCGGGCTCGTACTCGAACATGGGCGACGGTCCCTTGATGACCGGGTCGACGATGGCCCACGCGGCCTCGACCACGTCCTGACGCGCGAAGAGCGTCGCGTCACCAGACATGGCGTCCGAGAGGAGGCGCTCGTAGTCGCCCATGCGGCCCTCCTGGCCTTGCGCCGGGGACTGCGCGACCGCGAGCTCCACCGGCTCGCCGACGTTGCGATCACCGGGCACCTTGATGCGGGCGCCGAGGGCAAGCGTCACGTTCGGGCTCACGCGGAAGCGGAAGTAGTTGCCCATCGAGGGTGCTGCCTCGTTGAAGACGACCTGCGGCGGGTTCTTGAACTCCACCATCACCTCGGTGCACGTCATCTGCAGCGACTTGCCTGCGCGCACGATGAAGGGCACGCCTTCCCAGCGCCACGAGTCGACGAACATGCGGAGCGCCGCGTACGTGGCCATGTACGAGTCCTTCGCCACGCCCGGCTCGTCTCGGTAGCCCTTGAACTGACCGCGTACCATGTTGTCCACGCTCATCGGCCGGATCGTGCGGAGCACCTTCGCCTGCTCGTCGCGGATGGCCTCCGGGATGGTGCTCGAGGGAGCCTCCATCGCGAGGTAACTGATGACCTGGAGCAGGTGGTTCTGGATGACGTCGCGAATGACGCCGGTCTCGTCGTAGAACTTGCCGCGCCCCTTCACGCCGAACGACTCGGACATGGTGATCTGGACGTTCTCCACGTAGTTGCGGTTCAGGATGGGCTCCATGAACGCATTCGCGAAGCGGAAGTAGAGGATGTTCTGGACCGCCTCTTTGCCAAGGTAGTGGTCAATGCGGAAGATGCACGACTCCGGGAAATGCTTCTGCAGCACGGCGTTCAGCTCGCGCGCAGAGTCCAGATCGCGGCCGAACGGCTTCTCGACCACCACGCGCGCGTGGTCGGTGGCGTGCACCTCGGCAAGGCGGGAGACCACCGTGGGGAACATGCTGGGCGGGATCGCGAGATAGTGGATGGGGCGCTTTGCGTCTCCCATCTCCTTCTTCAGCTGCACGAATGTGGCGGGGTCGTTGTAGTCGCCGTCCACGTAACGGAGGCGCGCCTTGAGCTTTGCGAACGTCTCTTCGTCCACGGGGCCTTGCGCGGCGATGCTCTCATGGGCGCGCGCGACCAGCTGGTCCAGGTTCCACCCGGACTTCGCGACTCCGACGATCGGCATGTCGAGCTTGCCGCGCTTCGTCAGCGACAGCAGCGCCGGGAAGATCTTCTTGTATGCGAGATCTCCGGTTGCCCCGAAGAACACAAGTGCATCCGACCGTTCCCTGGATTCTTGAGCCATGACGTCCCTCCACCTCGGCTTTGCGAGGGCGGCAGGATAGCCCGTGATGGGGGATTGTCACCCCGTACTTCGCAGAAAACCACCCAGCCCCGACGGAGCCGAGCGACCTCGAGCGCCCTCGCCAGGGGGCTCCCCCTGCCGGCCCGCAAATCAGACGTACACCTGACAGGTGTACATGGATTCGCATTTTTGCGGTAAATGCTGGGATTTTTGCCGCGTTTGTACACCCGGTAGGTGTACAGATTTGGAGGTAGCTTGGTGGAGGGCCGACGCCCGCGAACCTTTGGTTACAGCGAGACGACGGGGCCGCGGAAGCCCTGCGTGCGGTCCTTCAGGCCATTCACGAAGTCGCCCGCGCCGTCGCGTAGCTCTTCGTCCACCATGGACTGGGGCGCCGGGATCTTCGGGTCGAGGAGCACGTCCACGGAGAGGAGCGAGTGCGTTGCGTCGACGGGCTTGATGGTGATCTTGGTGTGACCACGCGTCATGTCGCCCCTGATGCCGCGACCTTCGATGGTATGCGTTCCGGTGTCCACGTGGTCCGGGCTGAAGCGCATCACCTCGAAGAGCTCGATCTTCACGGGACCGATCTTCACCGGGTAGCGCATGTAGACGTCCGTCTGGCCCGCCTCTTTTCCGATGATGCGCGCGGTGGAGAACTTGGGGTGGAGGTCCTTGTAGTGACCGAAGTCAGCGGCAGCCTTCGCGAGATCGTCCGCGTTGGAGGCGACCAGCGCCTCTGCGTGTCCGTAGCGAGAGCTCGTTCCGTGATTCCACTTCAGCGTGCCTTTCGCTGCCAGGAGACGCGCGACCTGCGGGTCAGTTGTATCCGCGGAAGCGAGGCCGGGGGCGAGCGCCATGGCAGAGAGGCCGGTGACGGCGAGGAGCACTGAACGGACGCGACGGGGAAAGCGCATTGAGTATGCGCCGGTAGCTGCAGATCTCGTGCCCGGGGCCGTGGAGGGCTCGGTTCATGAAGCACCGTCCAGTTCCTGAGGGATCTCGTGTGTGGAAAGCGCCGTGCCCAGACCCCCGGCTGGCGCAGCGATCATGGTCGTGGCGCAGAGGTCACAACACCTGCGTTGTCATCGAGCCACAGTCTCACTTCCGTCAGCCCAGATAGCTCCGTGCGCGTGGCTCTCTTCCGACACTGTCGGGTCGGCGACATAGAAATAGGCGGCGACGGAGGCGCGAAACCTGTCCTCCGGGCAGGCGAGCGGCGATGGATGACCATGCCAGTAGTCGTCGCCGTGGGTCATGACGATCAGGCGGTCGAGCACCGGCGGATAGCTGGCTTCGCACTTCGTTCGCTCGCGGTCCCACAGCTCCAGCGCACCGCCCCACGAGCTCTGCCAGTCCGCGGACAGGTAGTAGAGCGCTGTGAGCTTGCGCTCGAGGTGGCGCGTGCGATCGCGATTGAAGTCCGCATGCAGCGCGAGATGACCACCAGGCAGGGTGAGCGAGAGCCCCGCGCCGCGGAAGTGTGGATCCGGGATGAGCCCCGTCATGCCTGTGAGCGTCTCCAGAAAATCCAGGAACGCCATGCCGGACAGCTCGGCGAGCAGATGGCGGATGCTGGGGTCCACGCCCTGGAACCCCACGCGCTGCAGCTGCCCCATGCGCGCCGACTGCTCCTTGTAGTCGCGACGCTTCCACCCGGGATGGTCGGGTCCCGGGAAGCGCGGCGCGAGCTCCCGTGCGAGCTCGTCACCGAGGAAGCCGTCGAACACTGCGTGTGGATACGGACGTGCGTCGCGGTATCCGTTGCGCGCGGACATGGCGCGCTCGTGCAGCTGCGTGCGGTCCAGGAAGAAGCAAGGCTGCATCGGTGGAATGGGACCGCCGCTCAGTCGTTCATCGCGCCGTTGTCGATCCACTCGGCGATCAGATCGATCTTCTCCTGGCTCAGCGGGGTGCCGCCCAGCGGCATGCGCGAGCCGCAGTCGTTCGTGCCGTTCACCTTGTTCCAGATGAGGCTCTTCGCGTGGTCGTTCGGCAAGACGCGTGTCTCCGCCTTCGGGCCGCACGCAGGGCCAGCGGAGGTGACGCCGACCAGGTTTGCGTATGCAAGGGCCTGCGAGCCCATGTTGAGCTTGCCAGAAGCGAAGGCGCCCGCGTGGCAGCCGTTGCACGTGCCGTTGATGATGATGCCGTAGACGTTCGTGAACGTAGGGTCGACGCCGGCGTCTCCTGGCGGCGAACCGTCGAAGCTCGCGTCGATGTCGGCGTCGTCCCCACCGTCGTCGCCGCCATCGTCCGTCGCGGCGTCATCCATGGCGGCGTCGGCGCTTGCGTCGCCAGCGCTCGTGGCGTCGCTGGTGGCGTCGGCGGCGGTCCCTGCGTCCTTGCCGCGGGTGCCGGCGTCGTGGGCCGTGACGCTCCCATCCAGGGAGGAGCTCCCATCGCCGGCCGATGCGTCCTTGGCGCCGCCGCCACTCACCGAATCATCGGTGGAGCAAGCGGTGAAGAGGGCCGCGGCAATCGCGACCGAGCCGACGAACGGGATGATGTGGCGCACCCGTAGATCTTACCTGAATCTCCCCCGCGGGAACGACTGCGACGTATTCTGCTCCCGATCGGAGACAACGCTCGATGGGAGCCCACGCTTGAGGTGGAGAGCCGCTTCGAGACCGTTGTCCGCCCTGGCGACGCGCCGATGCACGTGGGAGACGTGGTGATGCTCGGAGAGACTCGCATCGAGGTCGTGAGCGAGAAGGCCGGCTCACCGACCACGCTGGCAGTGACGTTCGATCGACCGCTGGACGATCCGTCGCTGGCGATCGTCATCTGGAAGGACGGAGCGATCAGGAGGCTGCCCGCACTGGTAATCGGCGGCTCCATCGAGCTCCGGCACGAGAAGGGCCCCGTGGGGTTCTGACGTCGCAACGCGCGTGCCTTCTGTGTCATCCTACGCGGCATGACGACTCCCCTCGAGCAGATCCCGGTGAAGACGGTGGATGGTGCGGCCTCCAGCCTTGGCGCGTTTGGTGGCAAGGTTCGCCTGGTCGTGAACGTCGCGTCGGCGTGCGGGCTGACGCCGCAGTACACCGCGCTCGAGGCGGTCTATCGCAAGTACAAGGCACGGGGCTTCGAGGTGCTCGCGTTTCCCGCGAACGAGTTCGGCGCGCAGGAGCCCGGCACCGACGCGGAGATCAAGTCCTTCTGCAGCACCAAGTACGACGTGACCTTCCCGGTGTTCTCCAAGATCGTCGTGAAGGGTGACGGGCAACACCCGCTCTACGCCGCGCTCACCAGTGGCAAGGACATCACGTGGAACTTCGAAAAATTCCTCGTAGATCGTGACGGCAACGTCGCGGAGCGCTTCACGCCGGACGTCACGCCGGACTCGGAGAAGGTCACTGCGGCAATCGAGAAGGCGCTCGGCCCCGCCGCGTAACGCCTGCCGCAGTCCATGGAGGATGCGAGGCGAGCTTGGGCTGACCCTCGACTTCGACCTCGACCTCGACCTCGACCTCGACCTCGACGACGACCTCGACCCTTCACTTCTTTCTCGTTGTTGCCTTTGGCTTCAGGGCGGACACGTACTTCAGGCTTGCTGCGAAGTGCTTTGCTAGCTCCTTTGTCTTCTCGAGGAGCGCGGGCGGGACGTCGACGTATTCCTTCTGAATGATGCCGTGCTGCTCGCTCAGCTTCGTGTCGTACTTCTCGAGGAATGCTTCGCGTGCTTCGGTTGGCAGGCGGAGCGCCACGACGCCGGTCTTTCCCAGGTAGCTCCACATGTGGCCGTTCGTGGAGGTGTACGGCATGGTGGCTCCCTTTCGTTCTGCTCCGGCCGTGGCGGTCACGACCTTCTCGTAGAGGGCGACCTTGTCTTCGGGTGCGTTGGGTGCGGCCTTGGCCATTCGGGTCCTCGCGTTCAGAGACTTCGCAGCTGCTTCTGCAGGAACGCGCGCTCTACCTGGTTCGTCGCGAAGCCCAGCGCGCGCTCGTACGCGGCCCTTGCGTCCGCCGTGCGACCCAGCCGGCGCAGGAGGTCGGCCTCCGCCGCGTGGAGCAGGTGATGCTCCGTCAGCACGCCGCGCGCCTTCATGTCGCGCACGCGCAAGAGGCCATCCGCGGGGCCCGACGCCATCGCGATGGCCACGGCCTCGTTCAGCTCCACCAGCGGCGAGTCCGCCCGCTCGCGCAGAAGCTTGTATAATGCAGCTATCTGCGTGAAGTCCGTCTCCGCATACGTCTTTGCTTCGTCGTGCAGCGCCTGGATGGAAGCCTCGATTGCGTAGTGGTCGACCTCGCCCGGCTTCCTGAGCGACTCCTCCAGCAGCGCCTTGCCGCGCTCCACCTGCGGACGGTCCCAGAGCGCGCGTTCCTGGTCCGCGAGGAGCACCAGCTCCCCGTCCGCCGACACGCGCGCTGGCCTCCGCGCATCGATCAAGAGCAGCAGCGCCAGCAGGGAGAGCGGCTCACGGCGCTCTGGCAACAGCGCACGAAGCAGCTGCGAGAGTCGCAGTGCCTCGGCAGCAAGGTCCACGCGCAAGAGGGACGCGCCGCCGGTCGCGACGTAGCCCTCGTTGAAGATCGCGTACACCACGTCGAGCACGGCGACCATGCGCTCGCCGAGCTCGCTCTGCTCGGGCACCTCGTAGGGGATCTTCGCCGCGCGGATCTTGTTCTTCGCGCGCACCAGCCGCTGCGCCATCGTCACCTCGGGTACCGCGAACGCGCGGGCGACCTCCTCGGTGGACAGCCCGGAGAGCAGGCGCAGCGCCAGTGCGACCTGCGCGTCCGCGGACAGCGCGGGGTGGCAGCAAGTGAAGATGAGGCGAAGCTGATCATCCGGGAAGGACTCGCTGTCGGGCGCATCGTCCCACGCCGGCTCCATCGCGCGGCCCAGCTCCTCGTGCACGCGCTCCGACATCTTGTGGTGGCGGAGCGCGTCGGTCGCCTTGTGCGCGGCGGCGCGATAGAGCCACGCGCGCGGGTTGTCGGGTAGGCCTTCCGTGGGCCACTGCGCGAACGCCGCCTCGAACGCGCGATCGACCGCCTCTTCGGCGATGTCGAGGCTCTGCGTCCGCTTCGCCATCGTCGCGACGAGCGCGCGCCGCTCCCGCTGCACGAGCTCCGCGAGGATGGCGGTGGTCTGGGTGTCCACGGCGTGAGGATAGTTCACGCCGTGGCCCGACCCAAGCATCGACGCGCACGCAGGCGCAATCACATCGCCATGTCCATGATCGGGCGCACCTCGATGGTGCCGATCTCGGCCGACGGCACCTTCGACGCGATGGCGACCGCCTCGTCCAGGTTGTGCGCACGCACGCGGTAGTAGCCGCCGAGCTGCTCCTTGGTCTCCGCGAACGGGCCATCCGTCACGGTGCGCTTGCCGTCGCGCACGCGGACGATCTTCGCGCTCTTCGCGCTGGCGAGCGGGTCACCGGCGACGAACTGTCCCTCGTTGCGGATGGCCGTGGTGAACGTGCCGTAGGCCGTGAAGAGCTCGTTGCGCCGTGCTTCGCTCAGCTTCGCCCACTCCTCTTCACGGTCGTAGATGAGGACGATGTAGTCCTTCGTGCCGGTGGAGGTCGTGCCGGCCTTGCTGTCCATGCTGGGCATCTGCATGTCGGCGAGCTTGCGGACCTCGATCGCGCCGGTCTTTGCGCCGGGGATCTTCGCGGCCCACTCCACGGCCTCCGCCTCGTCCTTCGCGTCGACCGAGTAGTAGCCGCCGAGCTGCTCCTTGGTCTCCGCGAACGGGCCGTCGCTCACGGAGCGCTTCTTGTCGCGGACGCGAACGCAGGTGGCGGTGCTGACCGGCTCGAGTGGCGCGGCGTCACCACCGCGACCCGTTGCAAACAGCTCCTTGGAGAACGCGCGGTACGCGTCCATGACGGCGGCGCCTGCCTCCTTGGTGGTCGGACGGGCGGACTCGGACTCGTGGATGAGAAGAACGTATTTCATGGTGATTGGCTCCTTCGTGAGTGAGTCGAGCGACGAGGCCCGGGATCGACACCGGTCGCAATTATTTTTTCAAGGCACTGTTTCCAGTGCTTTTTCCATGTAAGCGAACGTGTGAACGCGTTCTCCAGTGCCGCGGTGTCGTCCGCGTCAGCCTGGTCTTCGCGGGCGTTCCATTCGTCCTCGAAGAGGAGCGACGTGGCGCCAACAGCGAGCGACGGAAATGCGCCATCGGCGACCTCGCCGACAGCCACGATGTCGAGGCGAATGAAGAGCTCCGCGATCGCGCGCTGCCATCTCCGGTCGAACTCGCCGCCGCGCAGGCCCGCGCTCTCGCGCAGCGCCTTGGTCGACATGGGCGAGTCGTCCTGCAGGACCGCCAGCACGTCGCGTGCGTCGGGCGAGCGTGCGGCCCGCGACGCATGCAGCGACACGCCCGCGAGCATCGCGCGGAAGACCGGCAGGGAGAAGAACGTGGCGCGATTGCGGAACCACTTGGCGTAGACGACCTTTCGGCTCTCGGCCAGGCGCATGCGCAGATGCCAGAGCGACACGACGTGATCATCCGCGTCGTCGGTCCACTCCCATCGCATCTTCTCGCCGGGGTGTGCGACGGAGAACAGCGACGGCGGCTCTGGCTTGTTTGCGAGCGGGTACACGAGCAGGATGCCGTGCGTGTCGATCGCCTTCTTCGCACGCGCGAACGTGAGGTTGCCAGGAGCCATGCAAGGCTATCCTACGCGCGCGGCTGGCTACGGAGTAGCGGGAGAAACGGGCTCGGTGGGGGCCGGAGACGCGGGCGTCGGGGCCGCGTTCGGCTCGCCGCAGCAGCGCATGCCCTGCTGGTAGAGCACGTGCTGCGGGCCGTGGATGCGCGTGGTGGGCTTGCAGCGCGTGCGCACCGGTCCCCAGTAGCCGCCCTTCATGATGGAGGGGTTGCCGGTCTTCTCCGTGGAGCGCGTCCACTCATCGACGTTGCCCGTCATGTCGAAGACACCGAACGGGCTCTTGCATTTCGGGCGCGAGCCGGACTGCACGCCTTGCCAGAGTTGATCGAGCTCGAGCATCGCCGCCCGGCCTCCGCGCCCACGTGCCCACGAGCCCGACCAGAGCCGCCACCGATGATCCACGACGCACGCGTCGCCGTCGCGGACGTAACCGTAGGGATAGGGCATGGCCTCCTCGCCCTCGCAGGCGAACGTCCACTCGTCCTCGGTGCAGAGACGGCGACCTTCCTTCTGACAGAGCGCGCCGGCCTCGTTCCAGTCGACGAGGATCATCGGGAACTCGCCCTTCTTGTTCGGATACTCGAAGCGGTCGATGCAGAAATGCATCTCGCGCTGAGGCAGGCTCGCCGTGATCTTGAGCCACTTGTCGCGGTCGAACACGGCGCAGCGCTCGGGCCAGTCGCGGTTGATCCAGTTCGTGCAGACGCTCTGCTGCAGCGTGTCGCCGGCGAGGCGCATCTTGCCGCTCACCTCGATCATTCCGGGGGCGCATGCGCCGCGGTTGCCTTCTGCGGCGTCGGTGACGTCGGCCGCCTCGCCCTCATCGCCCTTGATCTGCCAGTGCTTGCCGTCGATGAGGCGCCACTCGTGCGTGGGCGTCGCGGGCGCAGCCGCCTCCGTTCGGCCTGTGATGAGCAGGACGAGCGGCACGGAGACCGCGCCGATGGCGCCAAGAATTCGCAGAGACATTCGCACTGAACGGGCCACCGTAGCCGCACACCCCGCCACGGCAAAGCTCTGCGGCGGCAGCGCCGGCTCGTTCGGCCCTCGGTCAGAACGGCCATACAGGATTGAAGTACGTGTACGAGTAGATGCCTGCTTCGCACATTGGAGCCGTTGACGGATGATGACGTCCAATTGTGATCAGTGGGTGACAGAAGCACGTTGGCGCTTCGACGAGCGAATGAGTCGTGGCACTTTTCGTCTGTCGATCATGTCAAACAAACGCGCTGCGAGAGAGCTTCTTGTGGGGGCCGGCACCATCACGATCATCGCCGGCACGCTGGCCCTTCTGGCGGCCCCGGTCGCGGCTGCCCCGCCGATGGTCGCGCCGACAGCGACACTTTTGCCCGTTGTTCACATCACTGGCTTCCAGACCGTGGCCGCGCCCGCTGGCATGCTGAAGTACCAGGTCACCCTCCACAACGACGGTGCTGCCGCAACCATGCTGGACGTGAACTTCTGTCGCCGCGACGACTGTGTCGGCAAGCACGACCGCGACATCGTTCACATCCCGGCGAAGAGCGACGCGACGGTATTCTTCACCAGCAAGGCAGACCGCATGAACTGCGGAATTGGCTACTTGCTCTGGCTCTTCGGCGACGGCGCGGACACCACGGTGCGCAACGCCTCGCTGGACGCTCAGTGCACCTGGGCCACTCAGGTCAGTGACTCGCTGAACGCCATGACCGCGGACCAACGCCACCGAACTATCGCGGGCAAGGCGTTCCTCAGCGCCGCATTGGCACCTACGTTCTCGTCGTGCGACCTGGCCAAGGTGAGCGTCGAGGTGGAGAACCACACCACCACGACTGCCAACCAGCTCGTGGTCGTTCTCCAGGACATCAACGGCACGATGGTGGGGCAACAGCTGGTCCCTGCTCTTGCAGCGGGCCAGAGCCATCGCGTCGTGGTCACGGGAGAAAAGATCAACGGCGCGGCCGGAACGATGACGCTCAGCCTGCGCGACCCCACGCACGCGTTCTCGGACAAGATTGTCCCGCAGACGGTCGACATCCAGATCTCGCCGACGTGCACGGCGACAACTCACCTCACGCCGTGAGCTCGGCTCTCAGATCTCTTTCTGCATGATCCAGGTCGCGCGCAGCGTCGTGTCGGGTGGTACGGGCGGTAGCCCCGCGCGGAACACGTAGAGCGCCGACAGGTTTGGGATGAAGAGCAGCGGCGTCGCGCGGAGCTGGTCGTAGCCTGCGATCGTCGGACTCTCCACGAACGACACCCTCGGCGCGGCAAACGTGCTCGCCGCTGTCGGTAGCCAGGCCCCGAGCGACGATGGGAGCGCCGGTGCGTGGAGGCTGGTCATATCGGGCGGGAGCACGAACGACCAGGTGCCCAGCTCGTCCGAGCCGTCGAGCGTGGTGGTCCAGTTGATCGTAGCGCCGCCGCCATCGACCGCCGCGACGCCAGTGAGCGGCGAGGCGGTGGCCCAACTCAGCTGCGGACGGCCTGGCGCGCTGGTGTCCAGCTTCGCCTGTGTGAAGCGCGGCAGGAGCAGCGAAACGTCGAGCGCAGCGGTGGTCCGTGTAGCGGCACCCCTGTCGGCGCTCGCAGTGAGCGCCATGAGTGCATCGTAGGGCGGCGCGAGGACCTCCGTGACGTCGATCTCCGCCTGGATCGAGTCCGCGTATCCAGGGTAGGTCACGAAGTAGTTCGCTCCCTCCTTTGGCGGAGCGAGCGAGTCGTGAAATGGATCGCCATCTGCGATGTGCGTGATGAAGACGTACGGGACGGCCCCGGCATCGGGGAGCGTCGCCACGTGTGCAAGGTCGACATCGAAGTTTCCCACCGTGGTCGTCCAGGCGGGCAGTCCAGTCACGCTGGCGACGGCGACCGAATTGCCCTTCTTGAACGTGAAGGCGCGCGGATTCGCGTTCGAGAACGCCAGCACCGGGAATGTGGATCCATGGATGCAGTCCGGCGCGATGTCGATGACGGCGGCGCCCGTGGTGGTGAACTGGTTGCACTGGCCCACATAGATGGACTGGTTGGGTGATGGCGGGGCCACTGGCAGTGTGATGGCCTCCGTCACGATGCTGGCATGCGTCTCGTCCACGGCCTGGAGAACGTCGCCGGGCTTCACGCCCACGAACGTGAGGAGATGCCGGCGCCCGGGCCCGCTCATCGCCACGGTGACCTGACCTCCCGCTTCCACCACGCGCGAAGCCTTGCCGTCGGAGCCCGTGAGCTTCGCGTCGATCGCAGCGCCCGTTGCGTCGTGAAACACAACCGTCACGCCCGCCTCTGGCGCGCCAGCAACCGTCACGGTCACGGTGACGGGCGCAGACGCCGCGCCATCATCTGCTCTTGCGTCCGTCGTGGGGCCCGGTCCGGCCCCATCGACCGCGGTCGTGCTGGCGTCCGACGTCGCCGCATCCGCTTCGCCGCCCTGCGCGTCGCTCGAGCTCCCGCATGCCAAGGCAACGGCGGCCGCCAAGACGATCGAGACGGCCGCACATCCAATCGTGATCCTCTTCATCGAAGCACTGTCCTCCGCGACGACGAGCAGCGGCGTCATCGCCTGCTGACTATCGCATCGTTCGGAGGAAGTGCCGCCGCAGCGGTGGTGATGAATCGGTGAACGGGGTGGGAGCAGGTAGAGGCGCGCGTGGTTGCGGTCACCCGAGCGGCGCGGTGCCCTTCATGACGTCCACCTTGTGGAAGTACTTGCGCGCGAATGCGGCGAGCTGTCCCTCGGTGGGGTGATCCACCGTCTCCACGCCCACGATCTTGTCGACGAGCGCGTGATCGTGTTTGTGCACGTGCTTGATGAACTCGAGCTTCGCCTTTCCGGGGCCGACAACGAGGATCTCCTCGGCGTCCTTCAGAGCCTCCGCCGCGGCGTGGAAGAAGTGCTGGTCCTCCGCAGGGTGAGAGGTGCCATGTGCACGCGGCTCGCCGCGGTGGGAGATGTGCTTGTGCGGGGCCTGGATCTTGAGCTTCTCGAAATCCGTCTCACCCACGTGGAAGATCTTGGCTTCGGCGTGATCGATCCAGAGAGCGACGTGTCGGTTGTTCATGATGCAGCGTGGACGAGCAACGAGCGTGCCGGTGTGAGCGGGGGTCGGTTTGTCTGGGTCCGAGAGGGCGCGCGACGCAAAGCCAGCACGCGATGCGAATGGATTGCGCGACGCGCGACGATCGACCTCGACCTGGACCTCGACCTGGACCTCGACCTCGACCTTGACGTCACATTATGATGGTCATATTACTATCGTCAGATGAACGCGAAGGCCGAGCAAAAAGAGCGCTCACACGAGAGCATCCTCGAGTCGGCCGCGCGGCTGTTACGGGCGAAGGGCGTGGCGGGCGCGCGGGTGGCGGACGTGATGAAGGGCGCGGGCCTCACGGTCGGCGGCTTCTACGCTCACTTTGCCTCGAAGGAGGCGCTTGTGGATGACGTGCTCCGTCTCACGGCGGCGCGGATGCGTGAGCGGCTGTTCGTGGGGCTCGCTGCCAAGCCCGCGGAGGACCGCGCCGAGGTCGTGCTCAAGCGCTACCTCTCGCTCGCCCACCGCGACCAGCCGAACGAAGGCTGCCCCTTTCCCGGAGTCATCGGCGAGATCGCGACCACCGCACCCGAGCACGGCGAAGTACTCGCGGCGCAGGTGGAGTCCTTCGCCAGGCAGCTCGGGGCGCAGCTGCCCACGGGCGACGCCCGCGAGCGGCGACACCTGGCCATCGGGGTCTTCGCGCTCATGGTGGGCGGGCTCACGCTTGCGCGCGCGGTCCGGGGTACGGAGCTCTCGGACGACATCATCAGGGCATGTCGCGCATTCGGACGCGACGCGATCCGCCATGAGGAGAAGTAAGTCATGAACCACCCAGTCACGGTCTGGAGCAGCTGTATGGTGCTGAGAGCCGAGGAGGCGAAGGGCCGATGATGAACAGCTATGTGATCGATGCAGCGCGTACCCCCCGTGGACGCGGAAAAGCAGGCAAGGGCGCGCTCTCCGGAATGCACCCGCAAGAGATCCTGGCGACCGTGCTCCGCGCGCTTCCCGCGCGTACGGGCTGGGACGCAAAGGACGTGGACGACCTCATCATCGGCTGTGTCTCGCAGGCGGGCGAGCAGGGCGCAAACATCTCGCGCAACGCGCTTCTTGCCGCCGGCTGGCCCATCGAGGTGAGCGCGGTCTCGCTCAACCGGTTCTGCGGAAGCGGACAGCAGGCCGTGAACTTCGCTGCCATGGGCGTCGCGTCCGGCGCCATGAACCTGGCCATCGCGGGCGGCATCGAGAGCATGTCACGCGCGCCCATGGGCTCGGACGGCGGCGGCGTGGACGGCAACAACATGGAGCTGCGCAAGCGATTCTTCCAGGTGCCGCAGGGCATCAGCGCGGATCTCATCGCCACCATCGAGGGCTTCACGCGCGCGCAGATCGACGAGATCGCGCTCCGCTCGCAGGAGCGCGCGGGCATCGCGATCAAGGAGGGCCGCTTCGCGAAGTCGCTCGTCCCCGTCACGGAGACTGGCTCGGACAAGGTGCTTCTGGCCGCGGACGAGAACCCGCGACCCACCACCGCGGAGGTGCTCGCTGGCCTTGGCGCGTCGTTCGTTGGCATGGGCGCCATGCCGATCGGGCCCAACGGCGAGACGATGGACCAGCTGGCCATGCACGCCTACCCCGCCGTGAAGGCGATCAATCACATGCATTCTGCAGGCAATTCCAGTGGCCTTGCGGACGGCGCCGGCGCGGTCGTGCTTGCCTCGGAGTCGTACGTGAAGGACTGCGGGCTGAGGCCGCGTGCCCGCATCCGCGCGGTCGCGACGGTGGGCAGCGAGCCCGTCATCATGCTCACGGGTCCCGCGCCCGCCAGCGAGAAGGCGCTTCGCATGGCCGGCATGAAGGCGAGCGACATCGACCTGTGGGAGATCAACGAGGCATTCGCCGCCGTCGTCCTGCAGACCACGCGCAAGCTGGGCATCGACCCGGAGCGCGTGAACGTGAACGGCGGAGCCATCGCCCTGGGACACCCGCTCGGCGCAACGGGGGCAATGCTCATCGGAACCGCGCTCGACGAGCTCGAGCGCGCCAACAAGACCACCGCGTGCATCACGATGTGCATCGGCGGCGGACAGGGCATCGCAACGATCCTCGAGCGCGTCTGACGTCGACCCTTACATCTACCCTACCCCCCGCGACCCTCGACTTTTCCCGGCGGATGGGTTTGTCTGATGTTGCCCATGGCGACATCAACCTTGAGCCCGCTCCGGCGGGCGCGCGAGTACGCTCGGCATCTCGCGGTGCGGAGCTTCTTCGAGGGCTCCTCGCGCGCATTCAGCTTCCATCCGAACGCGAGGCCATCGCGGCATTCGGTGGAGCGCATTCGCAATGTCTCCTACCTCTCCAAAGAGGAGAGCCACGCGCGGCACGCCGACCCGGAGCTGCACTTGCTCGACGTGTGGCGACCACTGCCGGTCTTGCCCGCGCCGCGACATCGCGTCCACCACGGACCGCCGTGGCCCATCGTTTTCTACGTGCATGGCGGCGCGTTCAGCATCCTCTCGAAGGACACGCACTGGATCATGGCGCTGGCGTACGCGCGCCGCGGCTTCCTCGTGTTCAACGTGAACTACCGGCTTGCGCCCACGCACCGCTATCCCGCCGCGATCGCAGACGTGTGCGACGCATACGCATGGATGACGAAGAACGCGGCGCGCTACGGCGGTGACCTCTCGCGCGTCGTGCTCGCGGGCGAGTCCGCCGGCGCAAACCTGGTGACCAGCCTCTCCATCTGCCTCACCTACCCGCGCGAGGAGTCGCACGCGAAGCTCGCGTACGACACGGGCGTCGTGCCGCGCGCGGTCGTCCCCGCGTGCGGGCTCTTCCAGGTCAGCGACATCGAGCGCCTCTCGCGTCGCAAGCCGAACATGACGGGCTTCGTTCGCGACATCCTGCCGGGCGTGTCCGGTCCGTACCTCGGTGAAGGTCCTCACGCGTCGTCGCTCGACCTCGCGGACCCGCTCCTTCTCTTCGAGCGCGGCGACAGATCGGAGAAGCCGCTCCCGCCGTTCTTCTTGCCGGTGGGCACGAAGGATCCGCTGCTCGACGACACGCGTCGCCTGGGCGCCGCGCTCCGTGCGCTGGGCACCACCGCGGAGGAGAAGTACTACCCGGGCGAGGTGCACGCGTTCCACGCCTTCGTCATGCGCAAGGCCGCACGCGAGTGCTGGGCGGACACGTACGCCTTCCTCGACCGCCATATCCCTCCGACCTGAGCGCCCGGATCTCCGGATGCGGGCGGATATCCGCCTCGATCGCGTCTAGTAACTCAGGAATGAGTTGCGAATCGACCCTCCTCTGCTAGCTCCTGTGACGTGCACAAGGCCGCTCCCCTTCTCGCCCTCGTTCTTGTCGCCTGCGCGAATGGCATCACGGATGGCGCCGGCCTCGCAGACGACGTGCTCGCGACAGATGGCGGCGTGCCCGTGAAGAAGGATGCTGGCGCGCGCGACGCGTCGCCCACCACGACGAGCACCGACGCGAGCAGCGACACGAGCGATGCAGCGGCGGAGGACGCGGCGGATTCGTCACTGCCCGTGCTGGATGCGGGCAAGGACGCAGACGTGGTCGGCGCGCACTGGGCGACGCCCGTATGCGACGGAACAGTGGGTGCCTCGGAGTACGGCACCGCAGACAACCACGGCGCTAGCGGCTCGCAGACCTGGTACGTCACGTGGGACGCGACGAGCATGTACGTCGCGATCGATGGCGCGAACCTCACGGAGGGAGTCGTTCTCTACGTGGGGCACACGGGCTCAGGGCTCACCACCGGCCAGGCCTACGATGGGACGCGCGCCCAGGCGCTCCCCTTTGGCGCGGACGCGGTCGTGTACGCGAAGCAAGGCTACACGGAGGTGCGCACGCCGAGCAGCGGCGCGTGGGGCACGCCTGCCACCAGCGCCGCCACGCTCTGCGGCAGCGGCAGCACGCGCGAGGTCGTCGTTGGATGGAGCGCGCTTGGCTCGAGCGGCGTGCCGAAGGGGTTTCGCTGGCTCGGATATGCAGTCTCCGCATCCGGCTATGCGTATGCACAGGAGCCCACCGTGCTGCCGGCGGGCTTCATCGGACAGACCGCAGTATTCGGCAAGCAGCTCCACGTGACGTCGACCGCGAACGGCGTTGGGACGTTCCCGTTTCAGCTCGTCGAGTGATCTCGTCACCCATCGGGGTGACAGCGGTGCCCCGTGTCGTGGTTGACAATGCGCGCCCCAGGGCGTGTGCTTTGTAGATGCAGCTTCATCGCGCCTTCACCTTTGTATGTCTCATCGCTCTCCCGCTCGCCGGCTACGCGTGCGTCGGCGACAGCGCGATCCCCTCTGGTTCGGATGACGCTGGCGTGGGCGGGAACGACGGCGCCGTCGGCAACACCACGGACGGCAGCGTCTTCCAGAGCGGCAACGATGCCGGGCAGACGGCCGACACCGGCCCGGCAGCTTGTGATGGCGGGCTCATGTGCGGCGCAGCCTGCATCGCCGTCTCGACCAGCTCCGCGAACTGCGGTGCCTGCGGCCACGACTGCGGCATGGGGTCCATCTGTGCAAACGGCCTCTGTGGGCCAGTCCTGGTCACGGGAACGCCGGATGGTGGCGCGAAGATCACCGCTCTGAGCACGGACCAGCCCGCCGACAACCCGAAGGCGCAGTCCACTCACATCTTCTGGTCCGTGTCCGGGACGGGCGCGGGCGTGTACCAGGACAACGTCGCGGGCGGCAACGTGATCATGCTCTCGGCGAACCAGAGCAACTCGCTCTCGGTACACAACACGGACGTCTACTGGATGACGCAGAACTTCGGCGGCGCGCCGCAGCCCATGTTCAAGGGCAGCGTTGGCCAGGCGATGACGCAGATCGCCTACGGCACCTTCAACGCAAACTTCCTCCAGGACCTCGTCTTCGATCCCGCCTCCAGCAACATGTACGGTTCGTACAAGGCGTCAACGACCACGTTTGGCGCGTTCAAATGCACGGGGGTCCCGCCCGCCACGTGCTCGAGCATGATCACGTACACGGGGACGGTGTCTGGCAACGTTGCCACGGACGGTACGTCGCTCTACGTCCCGGATTCCGACAACAACATCATCGACAAGATCACGCTCCCCGGCGGCAGCGCCACGCAGGCGGCGTTGAATCAGTCTTCGCCAACGCTGGTCCGCGTGGATGGGACGTTCCTCTACTGGAGCAACAGCGGGACCAAGACCCTGTTCAGAGAGACGCTCGCCGGCGGCACGCCGAAGCAGATCGCGTCCACCACCAACCCGGCCGACGGGATCGCGGCGGACGCGGTCAACGCGTACTGGACAGACGGCCCCACAGGCATCGTGAGCTTCGCTCCCATCGGCGGCAGCGGGCCCACCACGCAGTACGTGAAAATGGGCGGCGCCAGCAGCACGCCTATGCTCCTGGTTCGCGACACCAAGTACCTCTACTTCACGTACAGCTCCGCCATCTGGCGTGTCGCGCTCCCCTGACTGCAACACCTGCGCGGTCCCGCGCAATGCGTGCGCGGTCGCGTGTGGCAATCGTGCGGATGGTGGATGTTCGATCACGGCACGCGAATCGCAACGCGTGTGGCCATGGCACAAGCACAAGCCCGTTACGTGATCCTGGCTGCGTTCGATGACTCCGATGCCGCCACGCATGTCGGGGCGACAACAGCCTCTGTCGCCAGTGCGACGCTGGGCGCCGAGGTGCACCTCATGCACGTCGTCACCGGCTCGGACAAGCCCGAAGGCTTCAAGAAGCACGGGAGCCACGTGGATGAGTTCGCGCGGCGACTCCGCACGGTTTTCCCTGGCCCGCTCTTCGGTCATCTCGGCAGCGGGCCGCCCTGGAAGGCCATCGTGCAACTCGCCGCAAACCTGAACGCGGACCTCATCGTCGTGGGTCCTCACGACCGCGTAGGCATCGAACGCTTTGCGCAGGGCTCGATCGCGGAGAAGGTCGCGCGCCACGCGCATTGTCCGGTACTGCTCGCGCGCTCGAAGACGCACATCGCGGAGCGCTCGACGGAGATCGAGGCGCCGTGCGCGCACTGCGTCGAGATGCAGCACAAGACGCAGGGCAAGGACCTCTGGTGCGCGCAGCACTCGCAGCACCACAAGAAGGGCCACACGTACATCGACTATCCGGAGTCGTTCGCGGAGGGCTCGCAGTTCTTCCCGGACCACTGATACGGAGGCTCGCTGGCCCGACCCTTGCTCCTTCTCAGGCTGCGGAGGATTCGATCGTGGACGCGTTCAAGCACATCCTGGTTCCGACGGACTTCGGCGACTGCGCCGACCATGCGCTCGACGTTGCGGTCGCGCTCGCCCGACGACTGGATGCGAAGCTCACGCTCCTGCACGTCTGCGAGCTGCCCGTCAGTGCGTACGCGATGTATGCGCAGGGCCTGTATTTCCCCATGGACACGCTCGAGGCGGCCGCCGCAAAGGCGCTCGAGTCAGCCACAGCTCGCTTGAAGGCGCGCTATCCGGGCGCGGACTCGGTGCTCAAGTCGGGCACTGCGGTGGACCAGCTGTTGATCACGCCTGACGAGGTCGGCGCAGATCTGATCGTCATGGGCACACACGGCAGGCGCGGGGTCTCCCGCGTGTTGCTGGGGAGTGTCGCAGAGAAGACTGTGCGGCTCTCGAAGGTCCCCGTGCTCACGGTGCCGTCGAAGGACCACCACACGCACGAAGAGCAACAGAAGACGGCGACCTAGGAGGATGCGACCATGACCACGAAGAAGGACGAGTTGACCGACGCAGAGAACAAGGCGCACACACGCAAGGTGAACGACATCGCGCTCGAGCTCGGTGAAGGCGCAGTCGGTGCGATCGCGGGAGCCGCGATGGGAGCGATTGCAGGGCCGCCGGGCGCGGTCGTGGGTGCGATCATCGGTGGTGCCGTTGGCGTGATCGCCGGGCGCACTGGCTCGGCGGAGGAGCACATCGCCGACGACAAGGACCAGGCGCTGGACGAGGAGATCGGCGTGACCAGCGGCGAGATCGGCGCGCCCAACCTGAAGCATCCGCCGACGAAGAGCGAGGAATTCTACGCACGCTCGCAGAAGCCGGTGCCTCCGCAGAAGACCTGAGCGCTGCGGGAGCCGCTATGCTCGGGTCATGTCGCTCCGGCGATGGACCCAACGGCCACGCGTCTGGCTGTTCCTCTTTGTCACAGTCGCACTGTGCGCTGGGGCAGGCTTGCGCGCGCGAAACAGCGCGAAGGTGGCACAGGTACGGGCTTCCGAGGTGTCGCGGAGCTCGCGCACCATCGCAGAGGTTGACCCTCACATCGCGACCGCCGCAGGCGGGCTCGCCGCCGTGTCGTTCATGGGAGTCAGCCATGTCGATGGTGAAGGGGATGCCGCGCGCTTCATAGGCGTGCGCGTATCGCACGGGCGTGGTGCGTCGTGGGGCGACATCCAGGAGCTGCGCGCGCCGGACGGGCGGTTCGCAACGGACTCCATGCTCACCGCGGATGGCCGTGGCGGCCTCGTCTGCACGTGGCTCGGGTTCCACCAGCGCCTCGCGCGCGGCGGTGAGCCGTACGATCTGGAGATCTACATGGCGCGCGCAGACGCGAGCGGCGCATTCGGAGAGCCGCGACAGGTCACGGCCGGTGTGCGTGGAAGTGACAAGTTCCTTCGCGTGGACAAGCCGTGGACCGCCCGCCTGGGAGACGGCACGCTGGCGACGAGCTACCGCGTGGAGGCCGCATCGGGCGCGCGCATCCAGATCTCGCGCACGAAGGACGCGAGCCACTTCGAGCACACGACCGTCGAAGAGGGGCGACCGTTCGGGGGCACGCTCGCGACGATCTGCGGCGAGCCGCAAGGACCGCGCGCGTGGGTCGCATGGGTCGATGGCAGCCGTGGTGCGTTTGCGGAGGTCGTACTGCGCGCGAGCGACGACGGCGCCGCGACGTTCCCGGACAATCGACGCGTGGTTGTGACCCGGCCCGGTGAGCGCGCGGTCGTGGAGGCGCCGCAGTGCGTGGCGGACGCGGACGCGCTGTTCGTGGCGTATGGCGTGGGCTCCGCGCCAGCGGATGACTCGTCGTCCGCGGCGTACGACGCGCTCGTACTCGCGCGCTCCCTTGACGGCGGGCGCACGTTCGATGCGCGCTGGGAGGTGCGAGAAGAGGGCAACGTGCTGCTGCATCCCGCGCTCGCGCGTCTGCCCTCGGGTGATCTTGGAGTGCTCGCGCTCGTGGGAAAAGCGGACGGAGACCCCCACGGGTCCGTGCGGCGCTTCACGTTCGGGCGAGACGGTGCGCCGCGAGGAGCGAGCACGCTCGTGCAAGAAGGCGTGCGCCTCGTGCGAAAGAGAGCTCCGCTGCAAGGATGGACGGGGGATTTTCTGGGATTCGCTGGGGATGGGGAGCGCGAGCTCTATGCGTTCGGAGTGAACGGAGGGGAGAACGCGGAAGCGGCACACGTGAAGGTGAAGTGAGAGACGACGGCGACAACGACCTCGACTTCGACAACGACCGCGACAACGACAACGACTTCGACTTCGACTTCGACTTCGACCTCGACCTCGACCTCGACCTCGACCTCCTACCCCTCCCCATGACCTCGATTCCGCCCCCCCCGTTTGACAAGAGGTCGTCGTGCGTGGCAAGTTGCGCTCCTTCTTACGGGCGTGCCGCTTGCGGCCGACCGTTGTCCCCATCGTCTAGAGGCCCAGGACTGCAGCTTTTCACGTTGCTAACAGGGGTTCGAATCCCCTTGGGGACGCTGAACATCGTTCAGAAATAGGTTGGGTTTCGGCACTGGGCGCCGAAACTCCGCCAGAACCTCCCCGGCCCCTTCCACGAGGGGTCGGAGAGCGTTCGCTTCCACGTGCGGCCTCGCTCACTCACGTCTGTGCTTCGGCGCCACGACGGGCGGCGAGGCGGTCACCGCTTCCACTGGTGGTGGGATGGTTGCGGCGGGGCTTGTCGTCGGGCGCGTCGCCGGCTTGCAAGCGTCGTCGAACCGATACGAAAATGCCGTGTTCTCGACAGAGAATTCGTAGACGTCGTGCTGGTACGTGATGCGCGCGACGGCGTCGCGTGGCGCACCCTGGGCGATCGCGGTCGCCCAGAGCACGGCGAACGTGCAGCGCGGGCTCGCGACGGGCACATCCGACTTGTCCGCGGCGCGTGTGTTCGTGATCGCCATGCCGCGATCGATCTTTTGGCCTTGGTTGCCCATATCGACAACGCTGCTCTTGCGGACAGAGACGGTCGCCTCCTCGCTGGATGACTCGGGCACCGTGCCGACAGGATACTTGGAACGGTCGACCGGCGCTGGCGGTCGGACAAACTTGTACTCGGCGCTGGGGTAGTACTGCGCTTCAAGGTCCATGGTGCCGTCGGAGCGCACGCCGCGCGCTTCGATCGAGACGAGCTTGGCATTCGTGCCCGCGAACGTCGTGACCTCCGCGAGCGATGCGCTCGGGTCAAAGGCGTTCGTTTTTCCCGGCGGGGCGACGGTCCCTTCCATGTGGTTGTCGTTCTTCGAGCAAGCGGCCAGGAGAAGGCACACGGCGACCGATCGGCCCAGTGATGATGACATGACCCAAACACTAGCGCGCGCGTGCCTCGAGGAACGCACGTGGGGTTGCATCTGATGTTTCTGGCTTGGAGCCGCCGGGATCGCCATCGCGCCTACCTCTTCACGTGGCTTTATCGTAGCACAATTGTGCTACGATGTGGGGATGAAGAAGCGGCCCGGAGGTACGGTGCACCTGTCGATCTCACTCCCCAAGGAGGAGGCCAGATTGCTCAAGCGCCGCGCTCGGCGGGTCTACGATGGCAATGTCTCGCGCGTGGTCAGCGATGCGATCCGTTACATCGCGTTCGAGGAGGGGCGAGACGCTCTCATTGCGTCGTTCGGCAAGCGCGGCAAGCCCACGGCAACCGAGGCGGCGCAGCTGGATGCCGCGTGGGGGCCCGTGGCGAAGAAGTCGGCGTGACGGGCCCTGCGATCACGTTCGACACGGGAGCACTCATCGCTCTCGAGCGACGCAAGGACCGCGCGATGAAGGTCTACACGCACGCACGGGATCGGGGCCTCCTCGTGGCCACGCCCAACGTGACGGTGGCCGAGTGGTGGCGTGGACGCACCGACCGGCGTGAAGCTGTCCTGCAAGGGGTCCTCGTGGAGCCCGCATCGGACGAGGTCATGAAGCTCGCAGGTGTGGCGCTGGGGAAGGTGCGGAGAGCGACGACCATGGATGCCATCGTTGCCGCCTTCGCCGTCGAACGAACCGGGATCCTGTACACGGGCGACGTCGCCGACTTCGAGGCTCTACACGGGTTCTTCCCCGCGCTGCGCGTATTCACGATCTGACCGCGCGATCACAGCCCCCACGGGGCTTACTGCGCGCCGGTGACCTTC
>JBBRNJ010000097.1:0-30719 GCA_038230375.1 Polyangiales bacterium
CGCTGGCGACTGCAAGCAGTACGACGACAAGCAGACGACTGATTGCGGCGGCGCGACGACCCTCAAGGCGGTCTTCGGCAAGTGCTTCGACGCCAAGGGCTCGGACACCCCCGGCATCAAGCTCCTCTGCGGCGGCGCCGCCTCCGCGGCCGACGCTGGCGACGGCGGCTGAGCAGCGCACCTGCGCAGCGCACCTGAAGAGGGCAGACGGTGTGGGGGCAACGGCGAGGTGGGGTAGGGGGGTATGGTGTCGCCATGTCGCCGGTGTGGGCGGCGCGCGCGTTTAAAAAATGTTGCCGAGGGAGCCCTTGCAACTGGAAGGCGAAACCGCGACCATCAATCATTCCGCTTTTCTGCGGAGAAAGAGAAAGCCCCCCGCATGAGAAGCGCACTGTCGCGTGTCGCCTGGGTCGTCGTCTCCGCTGCCATTGTCGCCGCGTGCTCCTCCTCCAACGAGGAGATCGGCGGTGGTGGTTCCGACGACGCTGGGACCGATGACAGCGGCAACGTCGTCCATGACAGCGGTGGCACCACGGGCAAGGACAGCGGCACGAAGGCCGACTCAGGCACAGCGAAGGACGCCGGGCACGACAGCGGCGCAGACTCGGGCCCCTCCATCGCCACCTGCAGCGACAAGATCAAGAACGGCGACGAGACGGACGTGGACTGCGGCGGCACCTGCGCCCAGAAGTGTGCCCTCACGAAGGGCTGCAAGGGCGTGGCTGATTGCGTCGCGGGTGCAGCGTGCCTGATGGGCGTCTGCGCCGCGCAGTCCTGCATGGACGGGATGATGAACGGCACCGAGACCGCGGTGGACTGCGGCGGCGCCTCCTGCCCCGCGTGGCCGACGGCCTTGCGTGCAATGTCCCGGCTGACTGTCAGAGCAAGGACTGCGTCGGCGCCGCGTGCGCGCCCGCGACCAACGTGGACGGCATCCAGAACGAAGGCGAGACCGACATCGACTGCGGCGGTCCCAACGCGCCGCCGTGCGCGGACGGTTTGAAGTGCGTGAACGGCGCCGACTGCGTGGACCAGATCTGCGACGCCGTGAAGAAGACGTGCACCGCGCCGTCTTGCATGGACGGTGTGCTCAACGGCGCCGAGAGCGCGATCGACTGCGGCGGCCCCACGTGCCTTGCGTGTGGCAATGGCAAGACGTGCAACGCCGCCGGCGACTGCACGAGCGGCGTCTGCAACGTCACCTGCCAGGCCCCGACGTGCATGGACGGCGTTCAGAACCAGGACGAGACCGACGCGGACTGCGGCGGCGCCATCTGCGGCAAGTGCGCCGACAACCAGAAGTGCAAGGTCGGTGCAGACTGCATCGATGGCGCATGCGGCGGCGGCCTCTGCACCGCTCCCACGTGCACCGACGGCTCCATGAACGGGCAGGAGACGGCGACCGACTGCGGCGGTCCCGCATGCCCTCGCTGCGACAAGGGTCAGGCGTGCCTGGTCGACTCCGACTGCGCATACAACATCTGCGGCGCGGGCAACGTGTGCAACGGCGCCGTCAGCTGCAGCGGCGGCGGCAACGGCCGCGCGACCTGCGGCCCCGCTGGCAACGACGACTGCTGCTCCACGCTTCCCGTTCCGGGCGGCGCGGTCGGCGCATGGAGTGTTTCGCCCTACCGCCTCGACAAGTACGAGATCACGGTCGGTCGCATGCGTCAGTTCCTCAGCTCCAAGGGGTGGAACCTGCGCGGCAGTCCCCCGGCGGCCGGCGCGGGCGCGCACGCGAAGATCGCGAACAGCGGCTGGGTCAGCACCTGGAACGACCGCCTCCCCGCGGGCGCGTCTGCTGCCCTCGCGCAAACGAACGTGAACCAGCGCTCTGGCGTCTACAACGGCAATGCGGCGCAGGACAGCGGCCTCTCGGACTGCTTCGGCGGCGAGGACGCGGCCACATGGAGCAACGCCGCGAGCGCGAACGATCAGAAGGCGGCCAACTGCTTCGACTGGTACACGCTCTTCGCGTTCTGCGAGTGGGACGGCGGCTACCTCCCCACGGAGCACGAGTGGCAGTACGCCGCACAGGGCGGCAGCGACAACCGTACGTTCGCGTACGGCTCCGCGCCGGCGCTGCCGAAGGCGACCGACTGGCTCCCGCGCTGCGGCAACGCGGGCGACGGAGTCTGCCAGGATCCGAACGTGTACGTGGGTCAGGCGTACACGAACAACAACGGCTTCCCCGCCGCGCAGACCAAGGATGCCGTCTACCCGACGTTCCTGCAGGCGCCGGGGCTCTACGTGGTCCACGGCTTCTGCACGAACGGAGGCAATCGCGCCTGCTTCAGCTACTCGGGCGCAAACGCAAACGCTGGCCAGGGCGCGGTCAACGCCGCGCACGTCGCGCCGCCGGGCACGAAGCTCGACATCGCGAAGTGGGGTCAGTACGACATGAGCGGCAACTTGATCGAGTGGACGCTCGACAACTCCGTCAACATCAACGCCGGCACCGGCCGTCAGCAGGTGGAGCCCGCGTGCACTGGCGCCGACTGCGCGAACGTCGACTGGGTCGACTACCACGCAGCCAACATCGACCCGAACGGCACCGCGATCGTCGGTGACACCAGCATCCCCGCGCACCCCTCCTACTGGCGCAACTGGAACTACGCCAACGGCTCCGCGCAGGATCTCCAGGCGTCCTTCCAGCAAGACGGCGGCCGCGTCATGCGCGGCGGCTCGTGGGAGATCGCGCACCCGGTGAACGTGTCGAACCGCTACGGAAACTACCCCATCTTCCGGAACTACTACGCAGCAGGCGCCCGCTGCGCACGACCGTACTGAGGTCGATGTCGATGTCGAAGTCGAAGTCGAAGTCGAAGTCGAAGTCGATGTCGTGTAGCTTGCTCGGTCGATGACCTCGCCCGTCTCTGAGCACGATCCCGACATTGGGTTATTCACCGTTCTTCGTGAGGATGGCTCCGCTGATCCAGCGACCGATCCTCACGTGCCCGACGCGGTGCTCTTGCGTGGCTATCGCGAGATGCGGCGCCTTCGCATGATCGACGCAAAGATGATCGTGCTCCAGCGACAGGGCCGTGTTGGCTTCTACGGCGCGTGCACGGGCCAGGAGGCAACGCCCATCGCCACGGGCCTCGTCGCCAGCGAAGGGGACTGGGTGTATCCCGCTCTCCGCGAGCAGAGCGTCATGCTCGTGCGTGGGTTCCCGCTCGACGCGTTCATTGCGCAGGTCTTCGGCAACTCGGGCGACGTGCTGAAGGGCCGCCAGATGCCGAGCCACCACTCCGGTCGCTCGGTGAACCAGGTGAGCTGGTCGTCGTGCATCGGGCCGCAGATCCCGCAGGCTGTCGGCACTGCGTTCGCCATGAAGAAGGCGAAGAGCGGCAACGTGTCGTTCGGCTTCATGGGCGATGGCGCGACGAGCCAGCCGGATTTCCACGCTGCGATGAACTTCGCGGGCGTGTGGAAGGTGCCGTGCATACTGGTCTGCCAGAACAACCACTGGTCCATCTCCGTGCCCACGGAGAAGCAGACCGCGTCGCGCACGATCGCGATCAAGGCGCGCGCGTACGGGCTGCCCGGCGTTCGCGTTGACGGGAACGATTTGCTTGCACTCTACAAGGTTCTCTCCGACGCCAAGGAGCGCGCAAGGAGCGGGGGCGGCGCTACCTTCGTGGAGGCGCTCACCTACCGCATCGGCGCTCACTCCACGAGCGACGATCCCACGCGCTACCGCTCCGAGGCGGAGGTCACCGCGTGGAAGAAGAAGGACCCGCTCGACCGCCTTCGCAAGCACCTCGTGCTCCGCGGCCTTGCCAGCGACACCGGGGACGTTGCGATGGACGAAGAGCTCTCTGCCGAGGTCGCGGCCTCCATCAAGCGGGTAGAGGCGCTGCCGCCGCCCGACCGCGCCTCCCTGTTCGACGACGTCTACGCGACCCTCCCGTGGCACCTGCGCGAGCAGCGTGATGCGCTCCTCCGCGGCCCATCCCCGGTCCCGCACGGCTGAAACGGCGTGACAGACGCAGCGACCGGCCCTAGATCGTTGTCATGGCAACGACCTACGACGCGGTTGTGATTGGCGGTGGCCCCGGCGGATACGTGTGCTCGATTCGCCTCGCGCAGCTCAAGCAGAAGGTCTTGTGCGTGGAGAAGGACGAGGTCGGCGGCGTGTGCCTGAACTGGGGCTGCGTTCCGTCGAAGGCGCTCATCGCCGCGAGCCACACCTACGAGAAGGCCAAGGACGGCGCGTCCATGGGCCTCATCTGCGACAACGTCCGCGTCGACGTGAACAAGATGCAGGACTGGAAGGGCGGCATCGTCAAGAAGCTCACCACCGGCATCCGCGGTCTCTTCCGTGGCAACGGCGTCGAGCTCGTGATGGGCAACGCGAAGATCACCGGCAAGAACCAGGTCACGATCACCACGAGCGAAGGCGGCACCCAGGTCGTGGACGCGAAGAACATCGTCGTCGCCACCGGCTCGTCGACGATCGAGATCCCGACGTTCAAGTTCGACGGCAAGAAGATCATCGGCGCGAAGGAGGCGGTCAGCCTGCGTGAGATCCCGAAGCGCATGCTGGTCATCGGCGGCGGCGTCATCGGCCTCGAGCTCGGATGCGTCTACCAGAAGCTCGGCTCCGAGATCACCGTGGTCGAGGCAACCGCAAGCCTGCTTCCCGGCGTGGACCCAGATCTCACGGCGGTGGTCGAGAAGCGACTCGTGAAGCACGGCGCGAAGATCATGAAGAGCGCCAAGGCCGCCGGCTACGAGACGCAGGGCGACGGCTCGCTCGCCGTGCGCGTGGACCTTGGCGACGGGAAGTTCGAGACCGTCGTGACCGATATGGTCCTGGTCGCCGTGGGCATGCGCCCGAATGGCGCGGGTCTGGGCCTCGAGGAGCTGGGCGTCAAGGTCGAGCGCGGGTTCATCCCGTCCGATCAGCTGGGTCGCACCGCGGTGCCGAACATCTACGCGATCGGTGACGTGTCGGGTCAGCCCATGCTCGCGCACAAGGCCAGCAAGGAGGGCGAGGTCGTCGCCGAGATCATCGCCGGTCACAAGGCCGCGAAGGACTGGGTCGCGATCCCCGCTGCGATCTTCACCGACCCGGAGATCGCGGTCGCCGGCGTGTCCGAGGAAGAGGCGAAGAAGAAGGGCCTGGACGTGAAGATCGGGAAATTCCCCTTTGCCGCGCTCGGTCGCGCGATGGCCGTGAACGAGACCGACGGCTTCTTCAAGATCGTCTCCGACAAGGCCACGCACCAGGTCCTGGGCATCCACATCGTCGGCCCCTCCGCGAGCGATCTCATCAGCGAAGGCGCGCTGGCCCTGGAGATGCACGCCTTCCTCGAGGACATCGGCCTCACGATTCACCCGCACCCGACGCTGGGCGAAGGCATGATGGAAGCCTCGATGAACGGCCTGGGCCACGCCGTCCACATCCTGAACAGGTAGCGTGCAGGGGCACGCAACGGCGCTCCAGCCGATGCTGTTTACGGGTAGGACATGCCGTTGTCGACGGTCTCTCCGATGCGCATGAGCATGGGACCGCGGCTGCCGAACTCGAAGCTCGTGAGCGAGGCCGTGGGGCACGCTACGCGATCGCGGAACCTTCCAATGTGCAGGCCGAGCAGCGCGCACGTGATCACGCGGATGGTCGCCTTGTGCGAGACCAGCATGATGTTGCCCTTGTGAGCTTCGAGCACGCGCTCCACCACAGGCATGGCACGCGCGGCGATCGCGTAGCCACTCTCACCGCCGGGCGGCCCATGGATCGCGGGGTCGTGAACCCAGCGCTGGTAGTTGTCCGCGTCGCCGGTCTTGATCTCGGTCTCCTTGCGGCCGTCCCACGTGCCGTACTGGATCTCGCGCAGGTCGCGCTCCACCTGCGGCGTGAGCTTCGTGAGCTTCGCAAGCGGCGCGGCCGTGTGCTGCGCGCGCTGCAGGGGGCTCACGTAGATGGCCTCGAGGTCGAGCTTCATCAGCAGCGGCGCCGCGCGCTCCGCCTGGGCGTACCCCTCGGGCGAGAGGTCCGTGTCGATCTCTCCGCAGAACGTGCCGTCCGCGGACAACATTGTCTCGCCGTGCCTCAGCATGTGCAGGAATCGAGAGCCCATATCAGCGCCTTCCTTTGAAGCCCATCATGCCCTGCACGACGGACTCGCTCTCTTCGGCGATCTCGGCCTGCTCTCGCACGCGATCCGCGCAGTCCTCGCACATCTTCTTGGCCTTGCCCTCCACCTTGATGGAGACGAGCTTGTCGACCTCGTTTTCGCACTCTTTGCAGACGAACGACATGATGCGGCCCTCCCTGGAGCACCCATCATAGCTCTGTTTTTTCCCCGTCCGTCGCGTATGATCGAAGCCACAGAGGAGCGCAGAATGGGCATCTTCGACCGCATGGGCAAGGTCATCTCGAGCAACGTCAACTCACTGCTCGACAAGGCAGAGGACGACAAGAAGCTCGTCGAGCTCAATCTCGAGGAGATGGGCGAGCAGCTGAAGAGCGGCAAGGGGGACGTCATCTCCGCGATCGCCGCCGAGAAGCAGCTCAAGAAGAAGGTCGACGAGCTGAACTCCGAGGTCGAGAAGTGGGACAAGCGCGCCGAGCTCGCCCTGAAGAGCGGCGACGAGGCCCTGGCCCGCGAGGCGCTCAAGCAGAAGAAGCGCACCCAGGCCGAGGCGGAGCAGGCCGACAAAGCCCGCGCCGACCAGCGCGACATCGCGCTCAAGATGAAGTCCGAGCTCGATCGCATGGAAGAGAAGCTCGAAGAGCTCAAGATGCGCAAGGGCAGCATCGTCTCGCGCGCCGAGCAGGCCCGCCGCGGCTCCACCACGGACAGCCTTGGTTCGAAGGGCGGCTCGAGCGCCTTCTCCAACTTCAAGGACATGGAGGAGAAGATCGAAGGGCGCGAGGCCGAGGGCGTTGCGATGGAAGAGGTCGAGGAGGCGCTCGGCAAGGGTCGCTCGAACGAGGATCTCGAGTCGAAGTTCCGCGATCTCGAGCGCAGCACGGGCGGCGGCAAAGAGGGGGGCGAGAAGAACGACATCGACGACGAGCTCGCCGCGCTGAAGAAGCGCATCCGCGTCTGAGCCGAAGCGAATGGCAGAACGGATAGTCGTCTCGCTCCGCGTGCCGCTCGAGATGCTCGGCTCACGCCAGGCCGATCGCGTCCGCACGATGCTGGATCGGGCGACCACGTTGCGCGCAGAGGTGCTGGGCCTGTCGCCAGTGGAGCTTCTCTTCGGGTTCCCGCCGGAGGCGCTGGAGCTCGCGCTTCGCCTCGCGCTCACACCCGAGGTGCTCGAGGAGGGCGAGACGGCGTTCGCAGCAGGTATCGCGCAGGGCGACGTGCTGCCGTTGGTCGAAGGCCGCGGCATCCAGTGGGGCACGCCCATCATCGTTGCGAGCGCGCTCTCGTCGATCACCCCGCCCTCTGCGGTGACGGTGAGCGAAGCGCTCAAGGCGTTTCGCCAGGGAGAGCTGCTCACGCTCGGCTCCGTGTCGGTGCGTTCCATGGGAACGCGGCTTCGCGGCGCGCGCCTCGACACCGCGCAACCATTCCGGCGCGAGGCCGCTGCGCAGCTCGGGCGTCTGGGTCCGCCGGTCACGCTGCTCGGCAACGAGGCACCGGCGCAGCTCGTGTGGCCTGGCTCGCTCTCGATTCTTCGCGCGGACCCCGGGCTGGGCGGGACGCGCTTTCTCAACGAGATCGCACGTGGGCAGGAGCCCGCGCGCGCGCTCCTGGTCTCGCCTTCGGGCAGCGGCCTCGAGCCCTTCGGCGCGCTTCGTCGCGCCATCGCCCGCACCGACGACGTCAACCCGTTCCTGCTGGAGCTCGCGCCCACCGTCGAGCGTCTCTCCATGGGAGAGGGGGTCACGCTCGACGAGGCATCGCGGATCGTGGCCGCGTTCCTGTGGCCCAAGTCCACCGCCGAGCAGCCCGGTCCGCTGCTCGTGGACGACGCGGCCGAGGTCGACGAGGCTTCGCTCTCCGCATGCGCGCGTGCGTTGCTTTCCGCAGAGCGCTCGTTTCCGTTCGTCATCCGGCTCGATGCAACGGATGCAACGCCTGCATCATGCATCGATCTTGCGCCCGGGCCCGAGGCCGATCTGGGGCCGCTGCCACGTGCGGACGCCGAGGCGTTCCTTGCTGCCTGCCTGGACTCACCCGCCGACGAAGCGGTGAAGCGTCGGTTCGCGCGTCTTGGCGGCAACACGCCGCTGGGGGTGATCGAGGCGCTCAGTCACGGCATCGCCACGGGAGATGTGGTGTGGGACGGTGGCGCTGCGCGTCCGCGTCGCCGCTCCTCGGGCAAGGGCAAGGTGCGGCCTGCGCGTCAGTGGATCTCGCTTCGCGCGATGGAGGTCTCGCCACCCGCGCGCATCACGCTGGGCCTGCTCTCCATCCTCGGCGGCGACGCCTCCGTCGCGCGCATCGAGCGCGTGCTGTCCCGCGGAGATCTCGGCGTGTCGTCGCCGCGTGCGGCGCTGGAGGAGCTGTCTCGCGCGCGCTTCGTCACGGAGCCGAAGGAAGGCTTCGTTGCGCTCCCCTCGCGGACGCATCGCGAAGCCCTGTCCGATCTGATCGACGAGCAACAGAAGCGCGGTCTTCACCGGATCATCAGCGACATCCTCGAGAACGAGGAGGGGCGCCTGGCGCGCGCGGAGGCCGCTCATCACGCTGCCCGCGCTGGAGACGGCGCACGCGCCGCGAAGCTCGCTCTGTCCGCCGCGCGCGCGGCCAGCGAGCTCGGGCTGGAGTTTGCTGCGGCGCGGTTGCTCTCCTTCGCGCGAACGCAGGACCCCACCGTTGGCGCGGAGACGCGTGCGCGCGTGGCGTCGTCCATGCCTCCACGTGCGCCGGCCGGACGCTCCGCAGGTGAGATCGCCTCGCCCGTCGCGCGGCTGCTGGTTGCGCCCTCTCCGTCGCCGCGTCCGCCGGAGGCCTTCGCACACGATCCCTCTTCCTCGGGCATGTCCGCCGCAGAGCTCGCCAGCTCCGTTGCGCCTCCCAGCATGGACGAGCAGGTCGGCAGCGTCAGCAGCCTCGCGACGCTCGTGAATTCCAGCGCGCCGTCTGGCGCGTTCGCGCCGGAGTCGCAGGTACCGTTCACAGTGCAGGAGCCCGACCCCGGGCTTTCGGTCGTGGTCCCCGCGCCCGCGCTGGAGCGTCGCTCCGATCCCGCGCCCTTCCTCGAAGACTCCGACTTCAGCTCTGACTCCGAGCCGCCCACCCTTGCGCGCGACGGCCTTCCACCGATCGCCGAGCCAGGCGACCTGCCTCCTGACCTTGCGCCGCCGCGCATCGACGCCTCCGCGATCCCGCCGCCGCCACAGGGTGAGGACAAGCTCATCGCGGAGCGCCTGACCGAGCTCGCCAAGGAGGCGCTGCTCGGCGCGGACACCGCTTCGCTCGAGCGCTGGGTCGACAGCCTGGGTGCCACCGGCGAGCACCAGCTCCTCGCCGATCGTATGCGCGCCATGGCTCGCCTCAGTCGCGGCGAGATCGGCGACGCACTCCGTGTCCTCAAGCGTGCGCGCGCCAGCCTCCCGAAGGAGGCCTCGGTGCTCCGCTGTCAAACGTCGCTCGCGCTCGGCATGGCGCTCGCAGTGGCCGGGCGCAGCGAAGAGGCGTTGCTCGAGGGCATGGATGCACTGTCACGCGCGCGGCAAGCGTCGGATACGCGCGGCACCGCGGCCTGCCTCGCGTTCCTGGCCAAGCTGTTTGCCAGTGTCGACCGCGGAGAAGACGCAGCGCGCCTGCGCATGAGCGCGCCGCCCCCCGCCTAGGAGCCTTGTGTTTTCCGCCGATACCGGCGCGATGGCTGCGTTTTGCCCTGCGGTGCGTGCTCACGACCGGGAGGTCGTTCCGCGCGCTCCTCGGGCGAAAACGCACCCATCGCTTGGTCTCGACGGAAACCACCGACGGCTCCTCGTGCAATGGTGAGAGAGAGGTGAGCGCTTTTCAGCGCTGCGTCGGCGACTTGCCGCGGTGACACCGAGCCGTACGTCGGCGCGGGCCCCCCCATTCGCAAAGGACCAAATAGGGAACCTGGGATCGCGTACTGTCAAACCATCGCACGAGAAGGCCGGACGGTTTTCGTCGAGACCGAGCGATGGGTGCGCTTTCTCGTGAGGAGCGCGCGGAACGACCTCCCGGTCGTGAGCACGCACCGGAACGAAAAGCGCGCCCAGCGCGAAGGGATCGGCGAAAAGCGCCGGCCTTCTACCAGGCTTCGCGGAGGATTGCGGCCACTGCCTCGTAGAGCGCCTCGGGGATCTGATCGCCGA
Source organism: Polyangiales bacterium (assembly GCA_038230375.1). Lineage (GTDB taxonomy): Bacteria > Myxococcota_A > Polyangia > Polyangiales > Polyangiaceae > JANXLV01. Next base: position 10,265 of record JBBRNJ010000097.1, read on the forward strand.
TCTCGAGCTCGTGGAGCGCGCGTGCGAGCGGTACGTCGCGCAGGATGGGCACGCCGTAGTCACGCGCGGCTTGCATGATGCGCTCCGCAAGCTCGCCTTCACCGCTGGCGACCACCACTGGAGCCTCGTCGCCTTCCTTCTCGTCGTAGCGGAGCGCGCATGCGATGTGCGTTGGGTTCACGACGACCACGGTGGCGGTCCTCACGTTCCCGACCGCGGCGGCCGCGAGCATCTCCTGCCGGGCGCGCTCGCGTGCGGCCTTCGTCTCCGGGTCGCCGTCGCTCTCCTTGTGCTCTCGTTTGATCTCGTCCTTGCTCATCATGAGCTTCTTTTTCCAGCTCGTTCGCGTCACCAGCAAATCCGTAAGGCCGAGCGCGATGCCGACCATGGCGACCTTCTTCATGAGCGCGAAAGTGACATCGGAAGAGAGCAGGCCCACGTAGGCGGTGCGCCCCGCGAGGTTCACGAAATCCGCGGCATGATCCCGCAGCGTGGCCCATGCGAGGTACACGACGAACAGCGCGAGCACCGCGGCGCGCGCAACGGAGAAAAACCGCGCCTTCGAGAAGAGCCCAGCGAACCCCTGGATGACATTCAGGCGCTCCAGCTTGGGTGAGAGCTTCTTCGTCGCGATCGCGCCGCCGGACTGCACGAACGACGCAACCGCTGCGACCGCGGCTGCGCAGGCAAGGAGCGGAAGTGCGCCGGAGAGGACCGCAGTGCCCAGCGCGCCCGCGTCGACCGTGGCGGACGGGGAGGTGAGGGCCGCCTGCGCGATGCGGCTACGAAGATCGGTCGCGCTGGCATCCGCGATGTGTGCGACGGCCGCGGGCAAGATGGCAACTGCCGCGAGAAAGGAGAGGGACGCGCCGAGCTGCGCGGAGATGCCGCTGTCGCCCTCCTCGCGCGCCTTGCGGAGCCGTTGGGGCGTCGGCTCTTCGGTCTTGTCGCTCACCGGCGCTTGGACTTCGACTTCGACGACGACTTCGACTTCGACGTGGACCTCGACTTCGACGACGACTTCGACTTCGACGTGGACTTCGACGTGGGCCTCGACTTCGACGTGGGCCTCGACTTCGACGTGGACCTCGACTTCGACACGGACGTCGCCTTCGACCTTGCCTTCGGCTTCGGCTTGGGTTGCTTGCGGGTGGTGTTCTGGGCGGCGCGCTTCTTGTCGCGCTTTGCTCCCGTCGCGGATTTCGAGGTGGTCTTCGGTGCGCCCTTCGGCTTCGCCTTTGCCCTTGGCTTTACCTTGGCCTCAGCCTTCGCCTTCGCCGTGGATTTGGCCTTGGCCTGCGACTTCGACTTCACCTTTGGCGTCGCTTCGGCCTTCTTCAGCGGCGCTCCGAACTCGTCGACGGGGCCATGCTTCACGAGCTGAAAGAGCTCGTTGAGCAGCTCGCGGATGCCTTCACTGGTGGCGGCCGACACGAGGCGCAGGGAGATGCCGCGCTTCGCGAACTGCGCCTTGGCGGCCGCATACGCGTCGCGCACCTCGGGAAGGTCAGCCTTGGACATGGCGCAGAACATGGGGCGCGTCGCGAGGTCGGGGTTGAACGTACGGAGCTCCTTCATGAGCGCGTCGTAGTCGGCGAGCGGATCACGGTCCTCGCCATAGTCGAGCGACACAAGATGCAAGAGCGCGCGTGTCCGCTCCACGTGCTTCAGGAACTGGATGCCCAGGCCCGCGCCCTCTGCGGCGCCGGGGATCAGGCCGGGGATGTCCGCGATGACGAAGCTCGCCTCCGTATCGATGCGCACGACACCGAGATGCGGCTCGAGCGTGGTGAACGGGTAGTCCGCGACCTTGGGCTGCGCGCGCGACACCGCGCGGACGAATGTGCTCTTGCCGACGTTCGGAAACCCCAGAAGGCCCACGTCCGCCATCACCTTCAGGTCAAGGCGGAGGTGACGTGTAGACCCTTCCTCGCCCGGCTCGGAGCGGCGCGGGGCGCGATCGAACGACGTTGCGAAGTGGATGTTGCCACGCCCGCCGCGCCCGCCCTTGGCGACGATCTCCTCCTGGCCCTCGGTCGTGATGTCGTAGATGAGCTCGCCCGTGTCGTGGTCGAAGACCTGCGTCCCGACCGGCACCTTCACGCGAAGATCCTCTGCGCCCTTGCCGTAGCAGTCCGCGCCATGCCCGTTCTCGCCGTTCTTTGCGCGCAGGGTGTGTGCATAACGAAGGTCCATCAGCGTGGACAGGCCCAGGTCCGCGACGAACACCACGTCGCCGCCCCGTCCACCGTCGCCACCGGCCGGACCGCCGAACGGGACGTATTTTTCCCTGCGGAACGCGACAGCGCCGTTCCCGCCATTGCCTGCCGCCACCCGCAGGTCGCATGTGTCGATGAACTTCATGAATTGGGCACGGACAGTAGTACGATCACGATGAAATGAGAATTGCCCTTGCCTCGGGAGTGCCAGGCCGCACGGGAGCGTCGCGTTGAGCGCGCCTCGCATTCATCACATCTCGTGCGCGACGATGTGCCCCGTGAGCAGGCGGTTCGTGCAGGGCGCCGGCGGCTTCTTCGAGTCCGGGCTGCTCGTCGCGCATTGCCTCCTGGTGGAGCTGCCCACCGGGCTCTTGCTCGTGGACACGGGCCTCAGCACCGCGGACCTGGCGGAGCCCATGCGGCGCCTCGGTCGCGGCTTCATGCTGACGGCGCGCCCCAAGCGCGATTTTCTCGGCACGGCGGAGGCGCAGGTCCGCGGGCTCGGCTTCAAGGTGGAGGACGTGCGCGACATCGTCGTCACCCACCTCGATCTGGATCACGCGGGCGGGCTCTCCGATTTTCCGGAGGCGCGCGTCCACATCTACGAGCCCGAGCTGCGCGCGATGGAGCAACGCCGCACGTCGAACGAGAAGATGCGCTATCGCCTGCCACAGTTCGAGCACGGCCCGAAGTGGAGCACGCACCAGGTCTCCGGCGATCTCTGGTTCGGCTTCGAGGCCGTCCGCGCCCTTGCCGACGACGTGTTCATGGTCCCGCTCGTCGGGCACTCGCGCGGGCACACTGGCGTGGCAGTCCGCTCCGAACACGGGTGGCTGCTTCACGCTGGCGACGCGTATTTCCACCACGAGGAGATGAAGATGCCGCCCCACTGTCCCGTGGGCCTCTCCATCTTCCAGAGCCAGGTCGCCATCGACGACCCCGCGCGCCGGCGCAACCAGGAGCGGCTCCGCGAGCTCGTGCGCGATCACGGTGACGAGGTGAAGGTGTTCTCCGCGCACTGCCCGGTGGAGTTCGACGCGCTCCGCGAACGTCAGCGCAGCGTGCGCCCGCCGCCGGTCATTTCAACGACAACGTGAGCGACAGATCGCCCGTCGTGTTCGTGGCACCATCCACGAAGATGTAGATGGGCGTGCCGTTGGTCGCACCGACGGTGAGGGTCTCGTCGCCAACGCCGTTCACCGCGTTCTGACACGCGAGCTCGCTCGCCTCCGTGGCGCAGTCCGGGCGCGCGTACAGCATCGCGTCGTAGGTGGCGCCTTGCGTCTTCACCGTGAGCGTTCCGGTGGCGTGCGGTGTGACCATGAAGACGCGGTCGCTGCCCAGGCTTCCCGTGGCTCCATTGCACGCGGCCTTCGCGCGGTAGGTGAGCGGGAAGAGCTTCGTGGTGCTGGCGAACGTCACCGGTGTCGTCCATACGTCGATCGCCATGCCGGGACAGATGCCTGCCTTTGCCGCATAGCCACCCGCGGGTACGCATGCGGTCGTGCATCCGTCGTCGTTCACCAGGTTGCCGTCGTCGCATGCCTCGCCGGGGTCCACCTTCTTGTTCCCGCAGAGCGAGCCGGCGTCTGCGTCGCCGCGCGCGTCCTCCGTTCCCGCGTCCTCGGGGCCGGGATTGCCCGAGTCGACGCCCGGGTCCACGCCAGGGCAGGGTAGGCACGGTCCGTAGCTCTGGCCATCGTCGGAGCAGAGCTTCGTGCCTTCGCCGAAATCCTGGCACCGGCAGTACACCTCCTGGGTCGCCTTGCAGAGCGTGGCGGTCAACGCGCCGGCGTCGGTCGTGTTGGTGCCGCTCGTGCAGCCCGTATGTGTACTGTACACACAACTGAGAAGAAGCAATGTGGGCCAGATCTTCCGCATGGCTCAGGGCAGGCTGAAGGTGAGCTGGTAGTCACCCTTCGAGGTGACGGACGCTCCGTCGACGGTGACGTAGTAGGTGGTCCCGGTGGTGACGGCGAAGCTCATGGTCTCGTCGAAGGGCGCACTCGCGGTGTTGTTGTTGTTCGCGCACATGGAGAGGCCGGTGGTGAGCGCGTCAGTGCATACCGTGCGAGCCAGGAGCTCCACGTTGAAGGTGACATTCTGCGTGGAGACCGTGAGCGTCCCGGTCTTGTGCACGGTCACCGCGTAGACGTGGTCGGGCGCGTTGTTCACGTTCGTCGTCTTGTTGCAGGAGCTGTCCGTGTCCTTCCACGAGTTCGGATACGTCAGGGTGGTGCCGATCGCGATGACGCTGTTTACGGCACCCGCGCCGCCCCAGACGTGCACAGGCTCACCCGGGCAACTCGCGCCAGCGGCCATGGGCGACGTGTCCCCGTGGATCGCCTTGCAGTCGGGCGAGCAGCCGTCGCTGTCGGCGTTGTTGCCGTCGTCGCAGGCCTCGCCCGGGTCCACGGTGCCATCGCCGCAGAAGCTGCCCGGCTTGAGGGAGAGGGTGAGCGCGTACCCACCGGCGCTGCCCGTCTTGCCATCCACGAACAGGAAGTACGAGCGGCCGGGCACCACGTTCACGCTGAACGTCTCCGTACCGCCGGCGCCGGTGGTCTCCGCGCAGCTGAGCTGGGTCGTTGCGTCGCCGCAGCTCGATCGCAGGTACACTGTCGGGTCGAACGCGGTGTCGCCCTTGACCGTCACGGTGAGCGCGCCCTTCGCAGTGGGAATGAGCTGGTAGATGTTGTCGGGGCTCGAGAGGCCGACCCCGCAAGCGCCCGCCTTGCCAGCGCCGTTGTCCTTGCCCCCGGCCGTGTTGCCCATGATCGTGATCGGCTTGTTTGCATCGATGCCGGTCGCCTTGCCGGGGCAGGCGTTCACCGGGTTGGGCGGGCCGGCCTCCGCGGTGCCGCCACCGCCGCTGTCGATCGTGCCGCCACCGTCGGGCGCCTCGCCACCGGGGCATGGGGCGCTGCCCGGCGTGAGGCATTCGTCGAACTGCTGGCCGTCGTCGTGACAGAGCTTCGTCCCGTTGTCGCCGCTCTGGCAGAGGCAGAAGACGTATGCGCCGGGTGTGCAGAGGCGCTCGGTCGTTGTCGCAGGTGTGCTCGAGCTGGTGCTGCATGCGGAGAGCACGACGCTCCCCGCCACCGCGACGGTCATGAGCAGGCAAGACACCGCGCGGATGAACCGCGCGCTTCGGAAGCTCGGGGCGTTCATGCGCGGCCTCTCTTTCGCAACAGGAAGAGCACGCCGAGCACGGGCAGTGCAGCGCCTTCACCAGGGGCATCGCCTGCGTGCACACCGCAGCCGCCGCTCTTCACCGGCTCGGGGCACGTGGTCGTGAGGCCACCGTGCGGCGTAGTGTCGCATGCGGCCGCGCGACCAGGCGGGTAGGCGTCGCAGATGCCGGCGACGTCGTCGGGGGTCAGCTTGCGCAGCGACATCTCACCTGGGTTGTACGTCGCAAACATGACGGCGTCGGCATCGGCGCTGTGCGCGAGCCCCAGGAAGTGGCCGGCCTCGTGGGTGACGATCGACTCCAGGTCGTACTTCACCTTGGCGGGGTCGTCCGTGACAGTGAGGGCGTTGAACGCGGCGTTCACCTCGATGTCGGCGTCCAGGATCACGCCCGTGTCGTGGTCGAAGGTCACGGCCGTCTTTGCGAGCGTCCCGTCGATGCCCTTGTACCTCCAGTCGGAGTCCTGGAAGAGCACGACGTTCACGTTCGGGCCGGTCTTGTCGTAGCCGCTGCGATGACACGGCACGTCAGCGATGGGCGAGAACGTGAACGATGCCTTGCCACCACCTGGGCATGCGACATCGCTCCACTGCGCGAACGACTTCAGGATGATGTTCTTCGACTGCGTGAAGTCCAGCTGAGCGGTCCCCACGTCGTTGACGGCGAACCCGATGCACGCGCTCTTCCACGCGATCGCGACGCCTTCGGTGATGCAACCGTCCGCGTCCGTCTCGCAGGTGTGGCTCGCCGTGTTGTCGCAGGTGTGCGTACGGCAAAAGCTGAGCGCGCTCTTCGAGACGAAGAAGCAACAGGCAGAGAGCAGCAGGGTAAGCGAGCGACGCCAGTGAAGGGGCATCATCTTCCCTGAGTATACGACGGGAGAAGCTCGCGCCGCGAGTGACCTTTACGAACCGGATTGGGGAGAGGGGAGGACGGTTGGGTGAGCGAACTCCGGTTCGTATCGATGCGCTCGCGGCGCGTGACAAGGCTTACTGCTTGAAGTGTGCCGACACCGCGCACATGCATTTTGCTCGATAGTCTGGCTGAATTCTCCTGTGTGAGACACTTCGTCACGAAGTGTGTGGGGGATCGATTCGCCGCAGATGGCTTCGCGCTTGCCCACCTGTCGCTCTAGGATCGCCGGCCATGTTGGATGTCGCCATCATCACGTGCAAAAAGCTCCCTGAGCCCGACGTGGACGAGCCGTTCCTCCTCCGCGCGCTTGCCGCGAAGGGGCTGCGTGCCGCGATGTTTCCTTGGGACGGTCCTGGCGGGCGTCATCCAGACGCGCGCATCTCGGTGATTCGCTCGACGTGGAACTACCATCACGCGCTGCCCGAGTTCCTCTCGTGGGTCGACGAGGAGTCCACGCGAGCGCCGCTCTACAACCGCGCTGACGTGCTTCGCTGGAACACCGACAAGGCATACCTCGCGGAGCTCGGCGCCGCGGGGCTTGGCGTGGTGCCAACCGCGTATGTGGAGCGTGGATCTTCGCAAGAGCTCGAGCCGATCATGAAGGAGCGCGGCTGGACGGACGTGGTGGTGAAGCCGCGCGTGTCGGGCGGTTCGTTCGCGACCACGCGTCACGCGATCGCGGACCTGCGCGGCGGCGAGCTTGCGCAGGCAGCGGAGTCGCGCGCGCTCATGGTGCAGCCCTACGTGAAGGCCGTGGATGGGCGGGGCGAGCGCTCGTACGTGTTCATCGGGGGCGAGCTGACCCACGCGATCCGCAAGAGCCCGCGGCTCGCCGGCCAAGAAGAGAGCGTGACACCCGTGCCGCTCGACGACATCGACGTTGCGTTCGCCACGCGTGTCATCGCGTTCGCCACGGCGAAGTTCGGCGAGAAGTCGCTGTACGCGCGCGTGGACGTCGCGCGCGACGAGAAGGACGTGCCGGTGGTGATGGAGCTCGAGATGGTGGAGCCGTCGCTCTTCTTCGTGCACTCGGAGCCGGCTCTGGAAAGGCTGGCGGACGAGATCGCGCGCCGCGTGGCCGCGCAAGCCAAGGGCTAGGGCGTTTTTCTTGCGCGATCTGGCCTCTGTCATCTAGGAATGACGGTGCGGTGGCATCCAACGACGAAGAGAGCCGTGGGCTCGACGACCTGGATTCTGGATGGGGAGAGCCCTCTCCGGCACCTCCGGCTGCGTCTCCGAAGGTAGAGCCGCCGAAGATCGAACTGAAGCCAGCACCCCAGAAGGTGGAGCCTGCGAAGGTGGAGCCTGCGAAGGTGGAGCCTGCGAAGGTGGAGCCTGCGAAGGTGGAGCCTGCGAAGGTCGTCGCCAAGGTGGAGCCTGCGAAGGTCGTCGCCAAGGTGGAGCCCGCGAAGGTCGTCGCCAAGGTGGAGCCTGCGAAGGTCGCGCCGCCCGTGAAGGTGCCGCCGCCCGCGCAGTCGTCCACCACCGCGATCGCCGCCACCGTGGACGCGGGCTGGGGCGCAGACGACGACGACGACGATGACGACGAGGATCTCGACGCGCTCGACGACGCGTGGCCCGAGATCACCGAGGAAGAGAAGAAGCGCGGCGTCGTAGGCCTGACCGCCGCCGAGCGGAAGAACCTGCGCGAGCAGAAGGCGAAGAAGAAGGCCGAGCGCCGCAAGGAGCGCGTCTCCCTCGCCGACATCAAGCAAAAGAAGAAGAAGAAGAAGGCCGGTCGCAAGAAGGATGAGCCGCGGCTGTCAGCCGCCCCATCCGCGAGGGACGCGAAGGACGCGAAGCACAGGCGCGACGCACCCTCCAGCCCGAAGCTCGAAGAGAGCTCCCCCGACGCGGACCAGGACGACGACGAGAGCGACGCGCCCCCGTCCAAGGTCGCTTCGAAGGCCGCGCCCAACGCATCGGGCAAGGCGCCCACGAAGCTCCCGTGGGCCGCAATTGCCGTAGGTATCGCGGTGTTGGCGGCGATCGCTGCGGCCGTCGCGATGCTCAAGAAATAAGCGTTCGGCTCCTGGGCGATCAGAAAATCGCAGCTATACCTCCACCTATCCGGCAGAGGACGGACCTTATGCGCATGCTCTCAGACCCTTCGCGGCTCCTCGCGGGCTCAGCTTTGTTTCTTTCCATCGCGTCTGCAGCGTGCGGGGGCGCACGGTACTCGGACCTCACCTGCATCGACGGGGTGTGCTCCAGCAACGACGGCACCGATCCCGATGGCGGAACGAGCTCGACGCACGACGGCGGCGGAGGCGATAACACGGACGGCGGGGTGAGCTCGCATCCGGATGGTGGCGGGATCATCGGCGAGCAGGACTCTGGCGTCGTCGTCACTCCCACGCCATGCAGCCAGGACAAGGAATGCCCGGACGGGCTCTGCAACTGGAAGACAAAGGTTTGCTCCGCGCCAGCCGCGGACGGCCATGCGTGCAGCCGCGATCAAGAGTGCGCTGGCGGCACCTGCAACTGGAAGCTCTCGCAGTGCGCGCAGCCCGCGCCGAACGGTGGCACATGCAGCCGCGACCAGGAGTGCACCGGCAACCTCTGCAACTGGAAGACGTCACAGTGCGCAGACCCGAGTGCCCTCGGCGCGCCCTGCAGTCGCGATCAAGAGTGCGCCAACAATCTCTGCAACTGGAAGACAAACAAGTGCGCCGACAAGGGCTTCAGCGGAGGCCCGTGCAGCCGCAACCAGGAGTGCCAGACCAACGTCTGCGTGACCGCCAGCGGTAAGTGCCAGTAGCCTCGTGGTCGCTCCCGCACCAACCGTGCTCTCGTGTTCACCGATGTCGCCACGCTGGATCGCAACGTTCGTCTGTATTGCCCTGTCCGCCTGCGGCGGGAGGATTGCTGATCTCGACAATCCCACGCAGTCGGACGCCGGCTCCCGATCCGACGCGACGCCAGCGATCTCGTGCGACAACGTCGTGTTCGCCACCAGCGCCCCAGCCGAAGTGTGTACGAGCACACTCAAGTGTGAAATATCAGGGACCCTCCCGGATGGTCGCACCGTGCGCGAGACGTGCACATCCGACGGAGCAAAGGCCACGTGCGCGCTCATCGTGAACGACGTTCAGGTCTGCGCGTGCCCCGCAGCGCGGATCGACTGGAATTCGGTCTGCGCGAACTCGGTCCCCACCTGCGATGGCTGGTCGATCGACTTCAGCAACAGCACCGCGTGCGCGATGAAGTAGTCGCGCGCTGATGACTGCCAAAACGTCGTTCCGAGCACACCGAGCACGAGTGCCATTCTGGACTGTTTGGATGTACCCTCGTTCCCATGGATCCCGCCCTGGCCCCCATCAACGGCATCTCGCTCGAACGCTACGCGGAGCTCGGCGCGCAGATCGCCGACTTCCACGACAACGCCCAGAAGGTCGCCGAGGTGATGCAGCGTGAGAACGTGCCGCCGGCAGACTGGGAGGCAGCGAAGACGGGGTGGACCGCGCGCATGCAGGACATGTCGCTCATGGGTCGCGTGGCGATGGCGTACATGCCGCTCTACCAGGCAGCCCTCGCAAAGAAGAACGGCGGGCGCGCCAGCGCCACCTACGAGGACTACGTGGCCGTGAGCGCCGCCATCAAGGTCTTCGGCTTCGAAGCGGCGATGAACGCATGCGGCGTGACCATGGCTCAGTGGACCGAGATCGCCGGCCACTGGAACCAGGAGATGGGCCGCAACATGATGCAGTACGGCGGCCACCCGAACTACCTCGCGCAGGAGGAGCAACGCATCCGCGCAGGCGGCCAACCCAAGCACATCACCATCACACACAACGCCGGCGACATCCCGGCAGCGCCCGCGCCGAACGCGAACCCCTATGCGGCCGCAATGGGCGTGCCCGCCGGTACGTACGTTCCGCCCAACGGTGGTCCCATGGCCGCTGCCATGGCGAACCCGGCGTACCAGCAGTCCATGCAGAACCAGCAGCAGATCGCCGCGAGCCCGTTCGGCGCGCTGGGCTTCGGGGTGGGCCAGGCGGCTGCGTTCCTGGGCGGCGGCATCGTGCCGGGCTCGAACGTGGTGGTGATGGGACCCGACGGTAACGGTTATCCCGGGCGTGTCATGCAGACCGGTCCGCAGCAGATGCTGGTGCAGTTCGGAAACGGCGCGCAGCAGTGGGTGGCCAACACCGCGGTGCGGCAGGCATGAACGAGGTACAGCGCTGCGCCAGCTGTGGCGCCGGGCTGACGCTGGATCAGATGCGCCGCACGGATTGCCCGTACTGCAACGTGGTGTACCCGCACCATGCGCGCGCGGTGGAGCAAGCGGCGCTGGTGAACCAGATCATGGCGCAGCAGGGGGGCGGGTTCTACGGGGCGCCGCAGCAACCGCCGCTGACCTACGGCGTCACGCCAGGACCGCCGCAGCTGCCGTTCGCCATGGGGGCGCCACCGCCGTATGCGCCGTACAACGTTGGCATGATCGGCAACAACGTCGGTGCACAGGTGGATCGCGCGATCTCGCGGTCGCTCATTGGCATCGTCATCGCGTTCGTGGTGGTCTTCGCGCTGCTCATCGTCGGCGGCGCGGTGGCCTTCTTGCTCGTGCGGTGAGCGCTGCTCGCGCGCTGAGCGCTGCTCGTGCGGTGAGCGCGACCCAGCATCATCACAACATCAAATCACAAAATGGCTCGAGCGCGGCTGGTCACCCAGTCGCGCCCGATCGAAGCTGCTTGTCCTTGGGGAGCATTCTTAGGTGCTCGTTCCAGCTTTCCAGAGCTGGCCCTTGGACTGTCGTGCAGACCACACACCTATGTGCATGATGCACGCATCCTGCGTTCCGCCCGGTTACCCCGATCTCCGCCACCCTTTCGCGAGGTAGAAGGAGAGAGAGAAGCGCCGCTGTTCGCCTGCGCCTGCTTCAGCGAGAGATCTCCTTGGTGCACCACTCACCGGACGCCTTTTCAGCGCCGAGGATGCTGACCGACCGTGCCCGCTTGTCGCGAGCTTGATCTGCCGTTGCCAAGAACACCCCAGCCTCTCACACTCGATTGTCGCCCCTGGGTACGCCCGGTGAACCATCTTCACCGACTCGCGGAGTTACTCACCAGAGGACCCACTCCACTTGCGTGGCGAAAGTCGTGATGCGTGACCCACTTCCCAGAGACCGAAGGTCGCACGACTTCCGCCCTTGTGAGGCGAAGGCCGAGGAGGACCTCGAGCGCGTTCCACCGTGTCGTTTCCGCGTACCACGCTTGTTTAAGGCGCAATCCGCGAGAGTCGAAAATTCCAGATCGTTTGGTGATCTAGTACTCGCCTCGTTCACCCTTTCGCCGTCTCTCCACGTGCAAGCACCGTCCATGGTGCCAACACACGCTTCCTTCGGGCTGATGCTCACTGCTTTTCCCACCGCCGCCGAAGCGACAACAGGGGCCGTGCGCCAAGATGAATTCGACCGATGTCTGCCAACCGTGACTGCCGTAACGTGTACCCGCATCTCGCGCGCTTCGAGGGGGATGTTGATACGAGCTGCTCTTTCAAGCGACCCGCCTTGCCTCACCGTGTTTGGGCACGGAGAGACTCGACCCTCGAGAGTATGAAGCGTTTCACGACGCCACACCCGCTTTGGTGCATCCGCAAGCTTTTTGGGCTTTGCAACGAATGTCACCTCTGTCGCTCCCGTCGTAGACACCCGAGGCCCCCGCTCCCACCCGGACAAAGCTTGCGCTGACCAGAAGAGGCGATTGCTTGAGTATCCACCGAGGCTACTTCGTCCGTCCCATCCGTGAAGAGGGCCGTCATCCGTAACCCAGAGCGACTTCGATTCGTGAGGACCCTTCCCATGCACCCGTCCCAGACGTGTGAGATCTTCCGAGCTCACACCGAGCGAGGCACGCGACCCGATCCTCTCTCGAGAGACCGTGCCGCCGAGTGGCGCTCATGACGCCACCCTGGGCCTTGCCTCCATCCAGTGGCCCTTGGCCGCCACTGCCTGGAGTCGTGATGCTTCTTCGACGACTCGAGTGCTGGAGTAAACCCCATCACCGCGCGCCACCTAGGCTCCCGTTCACTCTCGTCTGCCGCTGTTTTTGCAGCGCGTTCCGAGAACTTATTTGGAGCCGACACCACCCACGAACTTCTGCAACGTAACCGCGATGTGCGGGCACTACCGCGAGGACGTCCGCACCCGGTAACCCCACCTCCTGTTTAGAAGAAGTAGGAAGCCGCAAGTGGACCGCAATCCACCTCGAGCTTCGAATTCACCCAGACGCTTTCACGCATGTTCTCTCTTGCGAGAGAGTGAATCCGCCGAGCTCCCACCCGTGATCCCCCCGCGAGCTGCCTGGCGTTTTTAGTGCCCGACAGAGAACAGAGAGCGAGCAAGAGGCGAGGAGACCGAGAGAGCCGCTCCTTCCGCCCGTCTCACCCCCGAAGGGACAAGACAGACTGTCACCGCATGGCAGCAACGGGTTGAAACGCTTCTTGGCTACCTCCTCGGTACCTGTGTCACCGGAGTCCGTCACCGCGAGCAAATGGTTTGCGCGAAGTGAGTCGAGACCGGCCGAGGTCTACGGTCGTGGGGCGCTCCGCGAAGAGCCACCCTCGTACCGCAGGCCGAGGTACCTTTCACCGTGACAGGCTGGAAGCTTGGAAGCTTCCAGTAGGCCACCCCTTCACGCTGCCCCGCCGACTCTCCCTCCGGATGACTCGGCGTTTGGAACTGGGCTTTGCGACTGACCCCCCGCGATCAAGCTGGGGGTCGGGATGGGCGGGCACCTTTGTGTTCGTTACCGACGCCTGGTTTGGACGACCAAGCGTACGGCTCCGACTCGAGTTCTGCCTTGCGACGGTGCGCTTGTTTGACCAAGCGATCCGGCGATTGAGTAGGCGAGACCCGCAGTGCCCCCAACGGTTTCTACTGACGCGACGTCCGCGGAAGAATGTGCCGCGAACTTCGTGAGGCGGAATATGCGGGATCTCTCTCCCACGCGCAACAAAAATAATTAGCTAAGTGTCGATTTTCTATCAACTATTTGGCAACAGGGTTTCCACAGGGTTATCCACAGGCACCCGCGAGAAGATACCCGAGCACCGTCGCGCACATCGGAGCTAGACGGTGTCAAATAGGGGTAGGGGGGTAGGGTATTTATGGGTCTGGGTTACTTCACGCCTCCGCCTCCGCAGACCTCGGCGACTCCTCCTCCACCGCAGGTCTGTGGCGCCACGCAGGTTCCGCAATGGAGGATGCCTCCGCAGCCGTCTCCCGCCGAGCCGCAGTTGAAGCCTTGCTTCTGGCAGGTCGAAGGCACGCAGTTGCCCGGGTTCGGGATGCCGATGTGCTTCAGGTCCAGGCCTCCGACGCACGAGTACGAGATCGCGTAGTCGTAGCCGTAGAGCGAGATACCGAAGCCCTTGTCGCCGGTCATCGCATGTACGCCGGCCTGGATCCGGATCTGCGCCAGTCCGTAGGTTCCGGCGCCGATCGGCGTGAGCGCTGGAATGGGCGCGCCATCGAGCAAGATCTTCGCGCCGATCGGCGCGAGCACGTCCACGTAGTCGTAGGCGTACGACGCGGGTGTGTAGAACGTGTAGCTCGACAGGTACTGCGCCGTCGGGATGGCGAGGGTCATGTTCGCGTCGCCAATGCACTGTGCGCTGCTTGCGCCGCCTGCATATGGACACGCGTTCGTCGTGGGATCCGGGAAGACCGTGGGGTCAAACTTGGTCCCCGACAGCGTGCCCCACGCTTGCATGTAGTGTGCAACCAATACGGGCTGCGTGGAGTTGAGATCGAAGTTCTCGGCCGTTGCGAACTCGAAGACCTGTCCGGCGGAGAGCGTTGGTATCACCGCGATGGCGGGATTCGAGAGGGTCACGATCGTGTTGTCGACGGCCGCGACGACCCTCCAGCGATCGACGTCGGCGGGCGAGCGCTTCATGTACTTCTCGCACTCGTAGGACTTGCCCCAGGCCGCGGTGGGGTAGAGCTGCACCTCGAAGTGGTCGCCGCCGAGCGCCGTCTGCGGCACGGTGGTCGCGCCGGAGCCACCGAACGCCGCCACCGGCTTGTCGGAGCTGATCTGCGCACCGGTGATGTCATCCAGGCTGTTCGCCTCTGCGATCTCCACGACCTGACCTCGGTCCAGGATGAGGCTGATGGTGCCTCCCGCGGGCGTGGCGGGAATGGTTCCGTCAAGGGAGGCGCTCGTGGCAACTGGCACCTTCACCTTCACCGTCGTGTTCGGCTGCGTGCCAATGACGGCCAGGTAGCCCTGTCCTTGCGGCGGCGCCGTGGCGATGCCGGCGTTGTACTGATAGGACACCACGAAGTACGACTGCGAGAGCGTGTGCGTTGGCAACAGCAGCGCCGCACTTCCGGTGAACGCCTTCGCTGCGTCGATCGGGTTGTAGACATACGCCGCGATCGGCACGTCCGAGCGAAGATGGAATGCGTTCGCGGACTGGGTTTTCGTGAGCCGGTTCTGCGCGTTCGGCACGGAGAACGTCGCTGCCTTGCCGGGCAACACGGTCTGCGTCTGGATGACGCCGGCCCCGTCCTCGAGCGTCACCGTCGCGGTGAGGACGGTCGACGTGTTGGATGCAACCACGCCGAGGGGTCCCTGGAAGAAGCCAGCTCCGTCCTCCGTATTCCAGAGGTGCGCGGGCCAGAATTCGCAGCCCTGGCTTGAGGTGCCGCTGATGACGACATCGCATGCGTTCGCGCAGTGATCGCCCACGCAGACTTCTCCAGCGTCGGTCTGGCAGTTGACCGCGCCCTTGCACTGCGGCTTGCAGGCGCCCATGACGCACGTCAGGCCGGGGTTACACGGGTTGCCGCACGCGCCGCAGTTATCCGAGTCTGCCGAGAGGTTCGCACAGACGGGACCGTCAACGCTGTTGCACGAGACGAACGGTGCGAGGCAGGGCCCGCCGTCCACGCCGGTTCCATCGCCACACTGTGACGGCACGCCCGCGCCACCGCAGCTCCACGGCATGGCGCATGAGCCGCACTGGAGGATGTTGCCGCAGCCGTCGCCAACTGCGCCGCAGTTTGCCTTCAGCGCCTCGCACGACTTCGGGACGCAGCCGGACGACGCTTCGCTCGCTCCATCTCCGCCTCCAAGGAGGTGTCCTCCTCCACCCTCGGAACCAGGGTCGACGCCTCCGTCGAGATCGCTGCCGCCGCCGAACACGGAGTCCGCCGAGCTGCCGCACGCGACGAAGAACAGCAGGCTCACCATGAGTGAGCCCACGCCCAGAAGCATCAAGCGCCAGCGCAAAGCGGCACCTCCCTAACTTGAACTATGCCAGGTGGGAGCGCGAGCGCACGAAACCACTCCGTTTCTGTCGGCGCAGGTGAGTGTAGAGCGCACGCATCACACACCCAAAAAACAGCGTCCAGGGCGGCGCTGTTTTGGTCGCGGCCTCAGTCGCCCAGCCGGGGCTCGCGGGAGTGGGGCGCGGAGATGGCTTCGCGCAGCAGGCGGTCGCTCTGCATCAGGCGCACGCAGCGGTTGTAGCGAAGCACTGGGTCGGCCGCGTTCTTCGGGCCCAGGGCCTCCGCCTCCTCGTAGTGCTCGAGCGCGTGCTCCAGCGACGTGAGGGCGCCGTGGGCCTCGCCGCGAGAGAGCCGCGCCTTGCCCAGGCGCTCCCAGGCGATGCCTTCGTGGTACTTGCGCTCGTAGCTGTCCGTGAGCTTGCCGAACACCTTCATGGCCTCGTCGAAGAGCGAGACGCTGTCGGCGAGGCGGTCGGTGATCGCCAGGCCGAGCGTTTTTTGCGCGGCCTGGTTGCCTGGATCGACCTCGAGGATGTCGTGGCAGATGCTCTCGGCCTCTTCGGGCTGGTTGAGCGCACGGTAGACGTTCGCCTTCTCCAGCGCCGCGACAAGGTCGTGCCCCTTCAGACTCTTCAACGCGAGTTCATCATGCATGCCCGCCCCCTCTCCTCATTCCCCGCCGTCGTCGTCCGCGCCCCGCGCCTTCTTCTTGGTCGTCACGACCGTCATCTCGTCCTTGAAGTCGGGGGTGCCCCTGAACTGGAGCACGGGAAGGCTCGCCTTCTTCTTCTTCTCACCAGCCATGAACTTGCGCGCGAGCCAGCGGACCGGATCGAAGTAGTCGTCCGCGACGCGCTCCTTCATCGGGATGATGCCGTTGTCGGTGATGTTGATGTTCTCGGGGCAGACCTCGGTGCAGCACCGCGTGATGTTGCAGAGCCCGATGCCGAACTCCGTCTTCATCAGCTCGCGGCGATCGAGCGTATCGAGCGGGTGCATGTCCAGGCCGGCGAGCGCGATGAGGAAGCGCGGCCCCGCGAACTCTTCCTTCTTGTCGTGGTCGCGGATGACGTGGCAGGTGTTCTGGCAGAGGAAGCACTCGATGCACTTCCGGAACTCCTGGATGCGCTCGATGTCGTCCTGCTGCATGCGCCACGTGCCGTCGGCCTCCTTGGGCTTGGGCGCGAATGCAGGGATTTTTGCGGCCATCCGGTAGTTATGGGACACGTCGGTCACCAGGTCCTTCAGGATGGGGAAGGACTTCATGGGCGTGACGGTGATGGGCTCACCGTCGGGGTACGCCGTCATGCGCGTCATGCAGAGGAGCTTTGGCTTGCCGTTGATCTCTGCGCTGCACGAGCCGCAGCGGCCGGCCTTGCAGTTCCAGCGCACAGCGAGCCCGGGCTCTTGCTTCGCCTGGATGTCGTGGATCGCGTCCAGGACGACCATGCCCGGGTAGGTCTCGACCTCGTAGCTCTGAAACTCGCCGCCTTCGTTGTCGCCGCGGTAGATCTGGAGTGTGGCTTTCTTCTCGCTCATGATGCTCAGCCCTCCTCCAGGATCTTCTTGATCTCGTCGGGCACTTCCGGAAGCGGCACCTCGGAGACTTCCATCTCGTCGCCGCCGGGCTTGTTGAGCCTTTCCACGATGTTCACCTTGCTGAAGTGACCCTTGTCCTGGTCGGGATAGTCGTCACGTGCGTGGCCACCGCGGCTCTCCTTGCGGGCGATCGCAGCGCGGCACATGGCCTCTGCGCAGACCAGCATGTTGCGCATGTCGAAGTTCTCGTGCCACGCGGAGTTGAAGTGGCGGTTGTCCTCGACCTTG
The DNA here is from genome assembly GCA_038230375.1 of Polyangiales bacterium. GTDB lineage: Bacteria > Myxococcota_A > Polyangia > Polyangiales > Polyangiaceae > JANXLV01. The sequence continues at coordinate 27,660 of JBBRNJ010000097.1, forward strand.
ATCTTGCCGACCTTCGCCTTCAGCTTGTGGAGCTCCTCGAGTCCGGCCTTGAGCTCGTCCTCGGTGCGGATGATGCCGACGTGCTTCTGCATCGAGTCCTTGAGCTCTTCGTGGAGAAGGAACGGGTTCTCGCCCTTCTCGCGATTGAACGGCGCGAGCGCCTCCGTGGCGGCCGTGTCGATCTCGCCGTCGTCCGTGGACGGCGCATCCGCGGTCCTGGCGTATTTTGCTGCGTGCAGGCCGGCGATGCGACCGAACACGAGCAGGTCGGACAGGGAGTTGCCGCCGAGGCGATTCGAGCCATGCATGCCCGCGGCGCACTCGCCAGCCGCGAACAGGCCCTTGATGCGGGACTCCTGCGTCTCCGAATCAACGCGGATGCCGCCCATCGTGTAGTGGGCCGTGGGGCCAACCTCCATCGGGTCGGTGGTGATGTCCACGTCGCCCAGCTCCTTGAACTGGTGGTACATCGCGGGGAGCTTCTTCTTGATGTCCTCTGCGCTGCGACGCGTGGCGATGTCCAGGAAGACGCCGCCGTGCGGTGAGCCGCGACCGGCCTTCACCTCGGCGTGGATGGCGCGCGCGACGATATCACGCGGGAGAAGGTCAGGCGTGCGCTTCGCCTTGCTGCCGCCTTCCTGCGTGCTCTCGCGGAGCCACTGGTCCGCCTCTTCCTCGGTCGTCGCGGTCTCGTTCGCGTACAGCGCGGGGATGTAGTCGAACATGATGCGCTTCTGATCCTTGTTCCGGAGCGTGCCGCCTTCGCCACGCACGCCCTCCGTGATCAAGGTGCCGCGCACGCTGGGCGGCCACACCATGCCGGTGGGGTGGAACTGCATGAACTCCATGTCCATGAGCTCTGCGCCGGCCAGATACGCGAGCGCCTGGCCGTCACCGGTGCACTCCCAGGAGTTCGAGTTGATCTTGAACATGCGGCCGATGCCGCCAGTGGCGAGCACGATGGCCTTCGTCTTGAAGTGCACGAAGCGGCCATTTTCACGCCAGTAGCCGAAGGCGCCGCGGATCTTCTGCCCATCGACAAGAAGCCGCGTGATCGTGCACTCCATGTACACCTTGATGCCAAGGTGAACGCCGTGCTGCTGCAGCGTGCGGATCATCTCCAGGCCCGTGCGGTCACCGACGTGCGCGAGGCGCGGGTACTTGTGGCCGCCAAAGTTGCGCTGGAGAATGCGTCCGTCGGCGGTGCGATCGAAGAGCGCGCCCCAGGACTCGAGCTCGTGAACGCGGTCCGGCGCTTCCATCGCGTGCAGCTGCGCCATGCGCCACTGGTTCAGGAAGCGACCACCCTTCATGGTGTCGCGGAAGTGCACCTTCCAGTTGTCGCGCGGCTCCACGTTGCCCATGGCCGCGGCGACTCCGCCCTCTGCCATGACGGTGTGGGCCTTGCCCAGGAGCGACTTGCACACGAGCCCGACGGAGAGCTTCTCGTTCGACGCCTCGATCGCGGCGCGCAGCCCGGCCCCGCCGGCACCGATGATCAGCACATCGTGCTCGTGCGTTTCATACTTGGTTTTGGCCATCAGAAAATCCTGAAGTCGGTGAAGGCGCCGGTCGCAACGGAGCGAATGTAGAAATCGGTCAATCCCACCCCGAAGAGGCTCATCCAGGCAAACAGCATGTGCTTCTCGTTCAGCTTGGAGACGATCTTCCAGAGCTTGAAGCGAAGGCCGCCAAGGAACGCCGTCGAGTAGCTGTTCACGTTGCCACCGACGAGATGCCGGAGCGCGTGACAGGAGAACGTGTAGAGCGACAGCAGCGTCGCGTTCATCGTGATGACGAGCGTGCCACCATTGAGGTGCATGCCGTCCTTCCAGCCCACGAGCGCGGTGATCGCGTCGTGCCAGAGGAAGACGAGGAACGCGAGCGCGACGTAGAGCGTGAACCGGTGCAGGTTCTGGAAGATGAAGAGCTTGGTCTCGCCGTTGTACTTGTGCGCGTTGCGCTCGCCGACCGCGCACCCCGGCGGGTCCATGGCGAACGCGCGGTAGTAGGCCTTGCGGTAGTAGTAGCAAGTGAGGCGGAACGACGCGGGGCCGCCGAGGATGAGCATGGCGCCCGACACCGGGATGGGCCAGTTCTTCGCGAAGCTCGTGTCGATGAGCGGTGAGTACATCGGCGAGAGGTACGGGCCGATCTGGAAGTTCGCGTTCTCGAAGCCGCGGAACGTGGCGTAGATGATGAAGCTCACGAGGATGACGCCCGTGGTCGCAGGGCCGACCCACCAGTTGTCACGGCGCAGAGTCTTCCCGAGCCCGCTCTGGAGTACGGGCAGATGGACGGATTTTGCTCCCATTTCAGGGCGCAACCTACTCTGCGAACCAGAGTGAGTGCAAGGGCTTGCGCCGGGTTCCCGCTAGGCGAGGTCAGCGGAGAGGCGCGAGGCGATCTCTTCGAGGAACCGGTGCACCGAAGCCTCCGCGATGCGGTGCCCCGCGATCGCGTCCGCAGCCGAGCCGAGCAGACCTCCAGGCGGCGTATACGATCCCACCAGATCGAGCTGCGTCTCTTCTCCAGACAGCGGATAGACCCGGAGCTCAGCGCTCATGGCAGGGAAGAACGCCTGCGAGGACGCCGCGACCCAGCGTAACCCGAGAGCTACGGCAGGCCCCACGTGCGCGCCGGGCGCGTGCCCGGTCGCGTCGAGGCTCGTGACCTCCACCTTGATGTCCTTGCCGATCTCGAAACCGGCGACGGTGATCTTCAGCTTCGCGGCGACGGACTCGGCGCGCTCGGTGGCGGCGGTGGTCGCGCGGTGGAAGACGCCGACCGCGTCTGCCTTCAGGAGGTCCGCAATGCGCTCGTAGGGGCGGTTCACGTATGCGTAGCAGCGGATCTCTTTCGGCTCGGACATGCCTCACCGTACCGTTTTTGTTGCTGGGGCAGAAGCGCCGGAAGGCCTAATTCTACTGCGGGAAGTTGCGTCCCAGTTCTCAGTTTCGTTCGGGCTTGCGCGCGGCAGCGTGAAAAACGCGGCGGGGCCGCTGTCAGGGCCCCTGAAGCGAACGAGCGACGCTTGGCGTCTGTTGCTCGCTGCCGCCA
>JBBRNJ010000098.1:0-30706 GCA_038230375.1 Polyangiales bacterium
ACCGCCGATGGACTTCTGGTCGCGGCGCGTCGTGGAGATGACGCTCCGCACCAAGGACATGACGAAGAAGCTGCTCGGCATGCAGCTCACCATCGAGACGATCGCGCTCACGATCTTCCAGCGCGTGCGCGAGCTCGACGTGGAGCCCGTCCTCACCGAGCTCCTCCCCTACTACGAGCGCGACGAGGCCCGGCACGTGGGTCTGGGCGTCCAGACGCTCCCGGGTCTGATCGCCAAGATGGGCTTCGCGGAGCGCGTGGACTTCGCGCTGTTCCACCTGAACCTCTACGGGTCCGCGCTCGCCAGCCTGAAGGCCATGGAGCCCGACCTGCTCTCGATCGGCGTAGACCCGCGGAGCATCCTTGCCATCTGCTTCCGCAAGCAATCGGACATCGACGACATGCTCCGCGTCGAGTTCCCCGCATGGCCCACGGATCCGCCGGAGCAGCGCATCTTCGAAGGCCTATGCGAGCTGGTCTTTCCGTCGGAGGGCGTTGGCGCCAAGGTTCCGATCGCGGCGCGCGTGTCGCACGCGGTCGACGTCACGCGTCGCAAGCGCACGGGCGTACTCGAGCACGTGTCGAAGAAGACGCGAAACGTCAGGGCCGCAGAAGCCCTCCGCGCCCGCGTGCCCTGACCCCATCACCATCCCGCGCTCACAGGCAGCGGGTGGCTGCCATTTCTCCGACGGTGTTCTTCACGTCGTCCGGCGAGGCATCGCGGAACCCCGCAGTGCGGACCACCGCGGCGCTGGCGTGGCTCTCGTCGAGCGTGCGCTTCGCGATGCGCTCCTCGTCACTCGTGGTGGCAAGCACGCGGCCGTCCGCGGCATGGGTGCCGCCCTCCGCGATCCATGTGCGCACCAGGGCGTCATAGGTGGTCTTCGTCGGATCGAAGAGCACGCGGAGCGCGGGCGCCTTGTCCGCGCCATCGGTGCCGAGCGTCGTGTCGATCACGCCGGGCGCCTTCGAGATCGCATCACGCGTCTTCGCCACGCAGTGGCCGCCCACGATCGCGACGGCGATCGTCGCGCTGCAGCCGGCCTTCTGACCAGGTGCGGGGAAATTACACGCATTGACCGTTGCGGCGGGCGGCGGCGCGCCGTGGTTCGCGGCCAGGAAGCCCGCGCGATAGTCGTCATACCCTTCCTCTTCGAGCGACGCGAACGGGATGAACCGGAGCGATGACGAGTTCATGCAATAGCGAAGGCCGGTAGGAGGCGGGCCGTCCGGGAACAGGTGGCCAAGGTGCGAGCCGCCACCCTTCGACGTGACCTCCGTGCGCACCATGCCGTGCGTGAGGTCCTCTGCGTCAACGACACGCTCTGCCTCGATCGGCCGCGTGAAGCTGGGCCAGCCGGTCCCCGATTCGAACTTGTCCTGCGACGAGAAGAGCGGCTCACCCGTCGCGACATCCACATAGATGCCGGCGGCGTGGTTGTCCCAGTACTGGTTCTGGAACGGCGGCTCTGTCGCAGCTTCCTGGGTGACGCGGAGCTGCAGCGGCGTGAGCTTCGCGAGCTCCGCCCTGGTGGGCTTGCCGTACGTTCGCGCGTGACCCACTTGCATCGACACGTTGGACGTGGGCGCATGTGGCGCGCCGGCGTTCTCGAGCGCCGCGCCGGAACAGCCTAGAACCAGTGCGGACCCGAGGAGCAATGGGGCGAGCAGCGCTTTCATGGCAGGAATACGCGCGACCCCGGCCGTGGTTACGCTCGGCTGTCGAAGCGCCGATGGCGGGATGTCAGCCCGGATAGCGGAGGCAGCAGTACTCGGTGAGGGATTGAAGCTCGACCTCGGTGTCTCGGCGGGCCCACTTCATCAGGTCGGGTAGGGAGACGACGCCAACGACAGCCTCGGCCGACATCACTGGGACCTGGTGGAGGTGGCGCACACGCATGAACTCGAGCGCCTCGCCGGGTGGGCACTCGACGGGCAGCCACACCAGCGGCGTGGTCATCACGTCAGCGACCCGCGTGGTGTCCGGTGCGCGCCGCGCGAGCACACCGCGCTCGAGCACATCCCTCTCGGAGATGATGCCCACGGGATTCTCGAGTTCACCAACCACGAGGGCCCGCACGTGAAAGCGGCACATGGCTTCCACCGCGTCCATCAGGCTGGCGTCCGGCCGAATGGTCCTCACGCACTGATTCGTGCCCTCGACCACGGTTCCAAGTGTTGTCATGATTGCGCTCCTTTTTCTGGTTCATCTGGCTCCTACCGAGCAAACTCCGGACCGCACCTCATGCCCAGCACGGTATGCCGCGTTTTCGGCGGGCGTCGCGATGTGTCCGGGGCATCTCGACACGGTGTGTCGCCATTGCCACGCGACCTCTGATTCGCAGCCCATCGGCGCGCCAGGTCGTTCTCCATACGGTCCCGCGCGAGGAGCCGCGATCCCGCCGCCGCGTCCTGAAGATCGCCCAGAGCGTTTCGCAACACCTGATCGACGATGTCGCAAAGCCTTCCGTGTCGTCCCGATTCGCTCATCTCCCACCCCGGATCGGATGCGGGGAAAGCGACCGCCTTCACGGGGCGCAGGCGACCACGAGCACGCGTCATACGGCAGCCATTTTCGCGCGAAGTAAATACAGCTGCAGCGTCGCAATGGCTCATACTCGAGGGATGGTCACGGCGCGTGCGTTCTGGATGGTTGCGCGGGGGGTCGGTGAGATTCGTGAGGAGTCGCTCGCTGCTCCTGGCCCTTCCGAGGTGCTCGTCGAGACCCTCTATTCGGCGGTGAGCCGCGGGACCGAGTCGCTCGTCTTTCACGGACGTGTCCCTGTGGGCGAACACGCGCGCATGCGTGCCCCGCATCAGGCGGGCGAGTTCTCGTTCCCCGTGAAGTACGGCTACCTCAACGTGGGTCGCGTGATCGAGGGGCCGAGCGAGCTTCGCGGACGCGAGGTCTTCTGCCTCTACCCGCACCAGACGCGGTACGTGGTACCCGCTGACGCGGTCTTTCCGTTGCCTGCGGGCGTGCCCGCGGCTCGCGCAGTACTCGCGGGCAACCTCGAGACGGCCATCAATGGACTTTGGGATGCCGACGTGAAGATCGGTGATCGCGTCGCGGTGGTGGGTGGTGGCGTGGTGGGCGCGCTCGTCGCGTACCTCGCAGGGCGCATCCCGGGATGCCACGTCGAGCTCGTGGATGTAAACCCAGCGCGCGCGCGCGTGGCCTCCGCGTTCGGTGTCGCGTTCGCAGCGCCCGCCACCGCGCAGGGCCACGCTGACGTGGTGGTCCACACGAGCGGAACTTCGGAGGGCCTCGCGACGGCGCTGTCGCTCGCCGGCACAGGGGCCACGATCGTCGAGATGAGCTGGTATGGCGACGGGGCGACCCAGGCTCACCTCGGTGGCGCGTTCCACTCGCAACGACTCACCCTCCGGTCCTCGCAGGTGGGCGGGCTGCCGCCTTCGCAACAAGCTCGGTGGTCGTTTCGCCGGCGCCTCGAGCTCGCGCTCTCGCTGCTCACGGACCCCGTTCTCGACGTGCTGTTCGCGGGGGAGAGCGGGGAGCGCGGGGAGCGCGGGGAGAGCTTGTTCGAGGAGCTGCCGCGGACCATGCCCCAGCTGACCTCATGCCTCTGCCATCGCGTGCGCTATAGTCCGTAGACATGTTCGCCATCGGCATCCGCGACCACGTCATGATCGCCCACTCTTTCCGCGGAGAGCTCTTTGGGCCTGCGCAGAAGCTCCACGGCGCCACGTACATCGTGGACGTGGCGTTCTTCCGCGAAACGCTGGACGAGTCGAACGTGGTGATCGACATCGGACGCGCGGGCGAGGTCCTCCACCAGGTCCTCGCCAAGCTCACCTTCCAGAACCTGGACGACCTACCCGAGTTCGCAGGCGTGAACACGACAACGGAGTTTCTCGCGCGCTGGGTCTTCGAGCGCATGGCGGAGGCGGCCAGGTCGGGCGCCGTCGGTCCGGGCGGCCCTTCGCTCACGTCCATGAAGGTGACCCTGCACGAATCGCACGTCGCCTGGGCCTCCTACGAGAAGGAGCTCCCGCCGCGTGCGTGAAGGCGCTCCGCGCTGGCTCGTGGTCTCCACCAAGGCAGCGCGCTGGATCGCGACACCCGTCTTCGTGGGGTTGCTTCTGTGGCGGATCGATCTTCGGGCAGTGTGGGGAAGCCTCACGCACCTGGAGCCGCGCTTCGTCATCCTCTTCCTTGGCCTGTCTTCGGTGTTCTATCTGCTGTGTGCGTGGCGCTGGCACTTCACGTCGGCGCGGCTCGGCGCGACGCTGCCGTTTCGTCGCGCGTATCTGGACTACTACCTGTCCACGCTGCTCAACCAGGTGCTGCCCGTGGGGATCGCCGGTGACGTGGTCCGCGCGGCGCGACATCGCAGTCGGCTCGGCGGGGCGTCGTGGGGGCCGCCGGCGCGCGCGGTGCTCCTGGAGCGGTTCTCGGGCATCGTCGCGCTCGCGCTCTTCGTGCTCGTGAGCGCGGTCGTGTGGCTCGCGCGCGGAAACGGCTCTTTTCTTGGGGTATTCGCAGGCGCGCTCTTGCTCGTTACCCCTCTCCTTCTCTTGCTCTCGCCGCGCGCGCAACGTTCGCCTCGCCTGCAAGCGCTCTCGACGGACGCACGCGCAGCGCTGATCGAACGCGGCGCCTTGGGTTTCCAGCTCGCCATCTCCACGGCGTGCGTTGCGGTCCTCGTGCTCATGTTCTGCAGCGCGGCGCGCGCCACGGGTGTCGTGCTGGATGCCGGCGCGGCCATGCAAGTGGTGCCGCTGGTGCTCGCGACCACGACCATCCCATGGGCCTTCGCGGGGTGGGGCGCGCGCGAGGCGACCACAGCTGCGTTGTTCGCGCTCATGGGGCTCGACGCAGCGCGCGGCGTTGCGGTCTCCGTCACATTCGGCGTGCTCAGCCTGGTCGCGGCGCTGCCGGGCGTGCTCGTCTTCTTGCTTCCGCAGGGCAAGGAAGCGTGAGCCGCCGCCTTGCCTATCCGCTGTGGATGCTCGCGTCGGTCGCCCTCGCCGTCTGGTCGCGAGAGGTCGCCTTCTGCATCGCAGCCGGAGTCGTGGGGCTGGGCCTGCAGGTCGTCAGCGCGCGCGCATGGCGAACAGAGGGTGGGAAGCTCGCGGTCGCCAATGTGCTCACGCTCCTCCGTCTTGGGCTCGTGGCGACCCTTCCGGTCTTGCTCGCGTGGCTCCCGCGTCCGTTCTTCGTTGCGCTCGTGCTCGGGATCCTCGTGATCGACGGGATCGACGGCTACGTGGCGCGCGCGCGCGGCGAGACGTCGGCGTTCGGCGCAGTGCTCGACATGGAGACCGACGCCTTGACCGTGATGGTGCTCGGGCTCTTGCTGCATCATGAGGGTGCTGCCGGGGCATGGGTGCTGGTCTCTGGGCTATGGCGATACGTGTTTGCATCGGCGGTCGCGGTCGTGCCCGCGCTCGGTGACTGTCCCTCCTCACCCATCTATCGCTGGGTCTTCTGTCTGCTCATGATCGCGCTCGCGGGCGCGTTCGTTCCATGGGCAGCGCCCGCGCGGATCTTCGCGGCGGTGGGCACCATCATGGTGTCGCTCTCCTTCATGCACTCGATGGTGCGCTCACGTGCGTTCCAGGGACAGGCCACCAGCGCTCCCTGAACGTTAGCTGGCGTGAGACGCCGTCCATGCTCGGAACTGGCCGCGGCGATCCATGGAAGCGCCCCCAGCGCTCGGACGTGAATTGCGCGGCGGGCGGCGGCATGGGTCGTGCTCAGCGGTTCGCGTAGATGGACGCGCCATGGGCGCGAAAGGAACTCCTATGAAGGCACTCACGTACGTCGGCCCGGGCACGGTTTCCCTCGAGGAGAAGCCGAGGCCCACCATCGCGAACGCCACAGACGCGATCGTCAGGATCACCAAGACCACGATCTGCGGCACCGATCTCCACATCTTGAAGGGCGATCTACCCACGGTGACGAAGGGGCGGATCCTGGGGCACGAAGGCGTCGGCGTCGTCGAGCAGGTCGGCGCAGGCGTGTCGACGTTCAAGGTCGGCGACCGCGTGATCATCTCGTGCGTCAGCGCCTGCGGCACATGCGAGAACTGCAAGCGGGCGATGTATTCGCACTGCCAGCGCGGCGGCGGTTGGATTCTTGGCTTCCAGATCGACGGCACACAGGCCGAGTACGTACGCATCCCCTTTGCGGACAACAGCCTCTATCCGATGCCCGCCGGGGCCGACGAAGAGGCCATGGTCATGGTGAGCGACATCTTCCCCACGGGATTCGAGTGCGGCGTCCTCAACGGAGCCGTGAAGCCCGGAGACACCGTCGCCATCATCGGCGCAGGCCCCATTGGGCTGGCTGCGCTGCTCACTTCGCGCTTCTTTTCGCCTGCAGAGATCATCATGGTCGACACGGACGACAACCGGCTCGAGGTAGCGAAGAGCTTCGGCGCCACCGCAGTAGTGAACAACACGGACGGAGGGGCAGCCGCAAAGATCATGGCGATGACGAAGGAGCGCGGCGTCGACGTCGCGATCGAAGCGATCGGAATACCCGCCAGCTTCGACATCTGTCAGGCGGTCGTGACGGCGGGCGGTCACATCGCCAACATCGGCGTGCACGGCAAGCCGGTGCAGCTGAACCTCGACAAGCTGTGGTCCCACAACATCACGCTCACCACGCGCCTCGTAGACACCGCGACCATCCCGATGCTCCTCAAGACCATCGCATCTGGGAAGCTCGAGCCGAAGAAGCTCATCACGCATCGCTTCACGCTCAACGACACCATGAAGGCGTACGACACCTTCGGTCACGCGATGAGAGATCGTGCGATGAAGGTCATCATCGCGAACGAGTGACGCCACACCGCGTGGAACCCGTTTGTGTCAGTGCGGATCATCGTCGCTCTCTTGCAAGACCACGCCCATCGACGGTTGTGGTCGGGTTCGAGCCAGTGCTTGCGGTTGGCCTCGAGGTGCGCACAGATCTTCGTCCACGTTGCGGCGGCGACGGCGCTGCGAGGGACAATCTCGCTCATCCTGATGTCGGTATCAGTCTCCATGCGGCGCACGCCCATGGTCAGCTCCATCAGGTTCACGTACTCATCGCCGGCAACCAGTGTGGGCCCGGACTCTCTCGCGCTCACCCGTGCAATCTCGTCGTCCGAGAGCAGCTTCATGATCGCGTCACGGGTCAGGTATTCGGTCTTGTTCGCTTCGGTGTTCATGATGATTTGACTCCTTGTGCTGTTCGATGAGATTCGCCAACAAAGCAATTCGTGTCCGCGCGAACGACGCTGTCTAGCCAATGGCGACGCCGAGCAGTCGTCCCACGCCTGCAGTCACGGCCATCGCCAACGCACCGCCGACGGTGGCCCGGAGCGCCGCGCGAATTCGTGCAGCGCCGCCGAGGTGGGCACCGACCGCGCCGAGCACGGCAAGACTGAAGAGCGACGTCGCGGCGATCATCGGAATGCGCAGCGATGCAGGCGCGACGATGAACGCGGCGAGGGGGAGCGACGCGAACGTCGCGAAGCTCGCGGCTGAGACCCACGCCGCCTGCAGCGGGCGGGAGCGCAATGCGCGGTCGATGCCGAGCTCGTCGCGCAGATGCGCCCCGAGTCGATCGCGCGCCGACAGCTGCAGCGCGACGTTCATCGCGAGCTCATCGTCCAGGCCCCGCTCGCGGTAGATCGCCGCAAGCTCGCGAAGCTCCGCCTCCGGTGCGATCCCCAGCTCCCTCTTCTCCATCTCGATGTCCGCATTCTCGGCGTCGCGCTGCGCGCTGACTGACACGTGCTCGCCGACGGCCATCGACATCGCGCCCGCGACGAGGCCGGCCGCACCGGCGATCAGCGTCGCTTCTCTGGATGCCGAGGTGGCAGCGACGCCGAGCATCATGCTCGCGGTCGAGACGATGGCGTCGTTGCTGCCCAGCACTGCGGCTCGGAGCCATCCGCTCCGGCCGCTTCGATGTCTTTCGGGTTCGACGCCGCTCACGGACTTCCGTGCGCGTCCTCGAACTCGGCGTCGACGACGTTCTTCTTGTGGTCACTCGGGCTTGCTCCCGGGCCGCCGTCAGGGGACGCCGGTGCCTCGCGCAGGGCGTCTCCGATGCGCTGCGCTTCGGCCATCAGCCGTTCGCTCACGCGCTTGACCACCTCGTCGTCCTGCTTCTCCAGCCCCTGACGACCTTCCGCGACCAGCGCAAGGAGTGACGCCGAGTCGGCCGCGCCGACCTTCGCGCCATTCTCGCTCATTGTCTTCTCCGCCGCGTAGCAGAGGTTGTCGAGCACGTTCCTACGCTCGGCTTGCTCGCGGCGCGCGCGGTCATCGGACTCGTGCTCCGCCGCTTCCTTCACCATCTTCTGGATGTCCGCCTCGGAGAGCCCTGTGCTGGACGTGATGACGATCTTCTGGTCCTTGCCGGTCGCGAGGTCCTTCGCGGTGACGGAGAGGATGCCATTCGCGTCCACGTCGAACGTCACCTCCACCTTCGGCACCCCGCGTAGGGCCGGCGCGATGCCCTGCAACTGGAAGTTGCCGATCGTGCGATTGTGCTTGGCCTCGGGACGTTCTCCCTGGAGCACGTGCACGTCCACGGCGGACTGACTGTCCGCAGCCGTGGAGAAAATCTCCTTCTTTTGCGAGGGCAATGTCGTGTTGCGCGGGATCATGACCGTCATGATCTGGCCCTGGGTCTCGATCCCGAGCGACAGCGGCGTCACGTCGAGGAGCACCATGTCCTTCACGTCGCCGGACAGTACGCCCGCCTGGACCGCAGCGCCCACGGCGACGACCTCGTCGGGGTTCACCCCTTGGTTCGGCTCCTTGCCAAAGAACTTCTTCACTGTCTCCTTCACCATCGGAATGCGCGTCGAGCCACCGACGAGCACCACCTCCACGATGTCGGTCACGGACTTCTTCGCGTCCGCGAGCGCTGTCCGGACCGGGACCATCGTTCGCTCGATGAGCGGCGCGATCATCTGCTCCAGCTTGCTGCGCGTCAGGCGCAGGTCAAGGTGGACGGGCCCCGCAGCGCCGACGGTCAGGAACGGCAGGTTGATCGACGTCTCCTGCATCGACGACAGCTCGATCTTCGCCCTCTCCGCAGAGTCACGAAGACGCTGGAGCGCTAGCTTGTCCTGGCTCACGTCGATGCCGCTCGACTTGCGGAACTCCGCCACGATCCAGTCGATGATGACGTTGTCGATGTCGTCGCCGCCGAGATGCGTGTCGCCGCTGGTCGCGATCACCTGAACGATGTTGTCGCCCACCTCGAGCACCGAGATGTCGAACGTTCCGCCGCCAAAGTCGTAGACCGCAATCAGCTCGTCCTTCTTCTTGTCCAGACCGTACGCCAGCGCTGCAGCGGTCGGCTCGTTGACGATCCGCTTCACGTCGAGGCCCGCAATGCGCCCTGCGTCCTTCGTGGCCTGTCGCTGCGCGTCGTTGAAGTACGCAGGCACGGTGATCACCGCCTCCGTCACCTTCTCGCCAAGATAGTTCTCGGCCGCCATCTTCAGCTTGAGGAGGATGTGCGAACTCACCTGCTCTGGGCTCTGCGGCTTTCCGCGGACCGAGAAGACGCTGTCGCCGTTCTGGGCGCGCTGGGTCTTGTAGGGAACTCGCTTGGTCTCCTCCGTCACCTCGTCGAACTTCCGACCGATGAAGCGCTTCGCGGAGAAGATGGTGTTCTCGGCATTCGTGACTGCCTGGCGCTTTGCGATCTGGCCCACCAGGACGCCGCCTTTGTCGTCCCAGGCGACGACGCTTGGCGTTGTCAGCGCACCTTCTTCGTTGACGATCACCTTGGGCTCCCGCCCCACCATGACTGCCACGACGCTGTTGGTCGTGCCGAGATCGATGCCGATGATCTTGCCCATGTTCGTTCTTCCTTCCGAGCTGTTCAGTGAGGATGCCGAGAGCATGGGACGTGCCATCCGTCGGCTCGAGAGCGACGACCACGGCCAGGTACCCGTCGTGCATGGACCGGTGGAATGCCCGCCGCCTCGATCGACGACCTTCGTTCGCAGGGAACGAGCCACGCCCGGAAACTCCGCAAGGCTTTGAAACGAGCGCACGCCGGGGACGCGGAAGGCGTTCACGACAGTCGGACAAACGTGCGGCGTTTGCGCGTCGACCTCGAGGTCCTGGCGGGCCGCGTACTCGATGCGAAGGCGACCGCGCGAACGCTGAAGCACCTCTCGCGACTGCAGTCATCTCTCGGCAAGGTCCGCGATACCGACGTCTTCGTGTCGGGACTAGCCGCCTATCGGCAAGAGCGCCCGCACACGCGCCGCGGAACGAAAAACCTGCTACGCGCACTTCATGCGCGGCGTCGGAAAAGCGTGCGCGCGCTCCGTCACAGCGCGCTCTCACGCAAGTCCAGGCGAGGTATCACCCAAGAGCTGCATGCACTGCTCGGCCGCGGCCAAGCGGCGCCTCGTGTCGGACACCGCGAGGAGCTTCGCGCCTTCATCCGGCGTGCGCTCGCGCGCGAGTACGCGGTCGCCGCGGCGCGCGTCCCCACGGACCTCCGCGACGAGAAGGCGCTGCACCGATTTCGCGCCGCATGTCGTTCCTTGCGCTTTGCCGTCGAGCTGTTTGCGGCAGGAGTGCCAGCGCTCGACGCGATCGCGAAGGAACTGCACTCCGTCGAGTCCGAGATCGGCGCCCTCCACGACCACCACGTCGCCGCCGCGCTGATCGCGAAGTGGAGGACGCGCGGTAAGCTCCGCGACAACGCCGAGCTTCTTCGGTACAGGGACTGGCGCGCTGCAGAAGAGCGCTCCCTTCGCAGAGTCCACGAGCGGAAGTGGCTCCAGGTCCTGGGTGCGTCGTTCCCAAGGCGCGTGCAGCGAGCGCTCGACGCGAGCGTGTCCTGAAGCCGGCGACTCGACGCGTGGACGCGCTTGTGACTCAGCGTGGCATTCTGCCGCGATGGCGACCCTCAGTGAATGGGGTCGACCTTGATGAACGCGCGTGTGTGGAGGTCGAAGGTGATGCGCACCTGGGAGGCGGACCCCGTCTCCACGAGCGCGGCGGCCACGAGCCTGTCCTTGGAGCCGCCATCGCAGCGGGCGCCGATCACCAGGGGCACCGTCCACATGGGCGAGATGTTCTTCTCGAGCCCGCGTTGGAGCTCTGACAAGCATCGCGTCGAGACCAGGATCGTGCCGTTGGAGCCGGCGCGCTCCGCCTCCAGGATCGCGTTCTCGAGAAACGCCGCGGGATCGCCCTCCGCCGGCACCCCGACCACGGCAATGTGCACCCCGTTCCGCACGAACATCTGCCGCTCCTTCGGCGGCTCGGAGGTGGACACGCTGAGGTCGTCGCCCGGGACCGCGCCGTGTGGATCGAGCCAGACGGTGACATCCACGCGGGGCTTTCGCACCTCTGCAGGCGAGTCCTGTCTGGAGCAGCCGGAGCTACCGAGCAGCACACAGACGATCGCGAGGTTCAGCGCGCGCAAGGTGGGTTAGGATTAGCACAAGCCATGCGGCGTGCTCTACGCGCGAACGTGCTCTGGGCGGTCGTCGTCATGCTCGGCGTACCCCTCTCCATCCCCGCGATCGTGTGGGGCGAGCGCGGGCACGCTCTCTTTGGCTACTCGTTCGAATACGGTCTTGTGGTGCTTGGGCTGCTCGCGACCGCGCGGACCGCACGGCGTCGCCTCTTCCGGTGGATCGCGGTGGCGGCGTATCCGCTGCTGCTGCTCTTCCTCACGTACGAGTACGCGTTCGAGTCCTCGTTCCACAGGCCGCCGGCTCTCGCCGAGGACTGGCGACTTGCGATCAACCTTCTTCATTTCCTCTCGGAGATGACGTCGCTCAGCTGGGTCGCCGCCATCGGCGGATCGCTCCTGGGCGTGGTGCTGATCATCGTGCTCTTGAACCGCACGTTCACTGCGTTGCAAGAGAAGGACCCTGCGGTGCCCCTCCGGCGTCTGGGCGTGGCGGCGCTTGCGTGGGCGCTCCTGTCGGGCATATTGACGTTCGCGGGCGCGCCGCTCGCGAGCGCGAAGATCGTCGACAACACCCGCGCCTCCGTGGCAGTCCACGATCGACTCCGCGCGCTGGGCGAAGGAGGACCCGACGCGCGCTACCAGGATCTCATGAGGGTCCGGCTCCAGAAGAAACCGAACTTCTATTTCCTGGTCATAGAGGCCTATGGGGAGATCCTCACCACGTGGGACATGGCGGACGCCTACCGTGCGCTGATGGCGCGGATACAGACGCGCCTCGAGGCGGCGGGGTACCGCGCGCGGACGGGGGTGAGCTCCGCGCCGGTGCACGGCGGAAGATCGTGGCTCAGCCTGGGGACCATGCAGACCGGCATCCTGATCGACCAGCCTGAGAGCTTCACTCTCCTGAAATCCAGAGTGCAAGAGGTGCCCACGCTCATCGGCTTCTTCCGCAATCAGGGCTATCACACGGCGAGCCTGGAGCCGGGAACCAAGGACCGCACGGGTGTTGGCGCCGACGACATGTACGCCCACGAGCTGCGCATCACCGCGCCGCAGCTCGACTACCAGGGGACGAAATATGGTTGGGGCGTGATCCCCGACAGGTTCAGCCTGGAGACCTTCCGCAAGTCGAACCTCCCCACGCTCGCGGAACCTCGATATCTCTTCTACATGGCTGTCTCCACGCACTACCCGTGGACGCATGACACGGTCCCCGCGTACGAGGAGAGCGCGGACTGGCCGCCGCTGCCTGGCGTCGAGAAGATCGGCACGGACTACCGACTTCACTATCTGAAGAGCGTCGAATACGAGTGGCGTGCGCTCGCTGAATTTCTCGAAGCGGACAGATCACAAGACGCGGTGATCGTGGTGCTCGGAGACCATCAGCCGCGGCTCGAGTCGAATTCGCCCGGTGAGGTGACCTTCCACACGCCCGTGCACATCCTCTCGAAGGACGGTGCGTTCGTGGAGAGCTTTGCGGATATCGGGTTTCAGCAGGGCCTCTATGCAGAGCCCGGCCGGGGTCAAACGTTGAATCATGAGGGCCTGTTCTCCCTTCTGGTAACGAAGCTCGGAGCCGCGTACGGCACGCCGGAGACCAGGTGGCTCGCGACCTACTTCCCCGAAGGGATCAGCCTTCGGGGATTGAATCCGTGAACGCTGCCAGGAAGTCGCGCGCGGCGTCTGCCCAGGAACGCGGTGGTGGACGGTGAGTCAGCGCGGCGTGATGACGAGCCGCGAGCTCCGCGGCGTCGCTGGCGAGCCGGATGCACTCGTCGGCGAGCGCCTGGTCTGAATCCACGAGGCATCCGCCAGACGACGGCTCGACGAGCGCGGCTGTGTTTCCGCCTGCTCTCGCCACGATCGGTATGCCGAGCGCCCGTGCCTCGGCCAGCGCGAGCCCGAACGACTCCATGCGTGAGGCAGACACCAGGAAGTCGCTCGCCGCGATCGCCGCGATGGTCTGCGCGGGTGAGAGCGCCCCCAGGAACTCCACGTCTGGTCCGGCCGCGTGGCATGCAGCAGCGTATTCCGGATCGACGTCGGGACTTCCCACCACGGCGAGCGCGAGAGGGCGCGACGCGAGAGCGCGGAGAAGCGGCAACACGCCCTTGCCGGGGACAAGATTGGCCACGAGGAGGGCGCGCGAGGAGCCTGCGGCCTTCGGGCGTTGCCCGATCTCGGCGTGCGAGCCCGCAGAAACGGTGACGTCGATGCCCGGCGCGACGACCACGACCGGTCGCGGCTCGGGCGCGAGCCGGGTGAGCGCGTGTGCCATGAAGACGCTCGGCGTGACGAAGCCTTCGGCGGCGATGAGCGCCGTGCGCTCGGCGTCCGAGGGTGTGGTGCCGGCGACGAGGCACGGAAGATAGTGGGCGAGCAGATGGCAAGGCGCGAAGCGCGGCAGAGCGTCGAGATAGAGGCTGTCGACGAACACGCGTCGCCCTCGTCCAGCGAGCGACTCTGGATCGTGACCATCGAGAGTGGTCTCGTGCACGTCGGCGCCGGCTGCGCGCAAGGCGGAGATCAGGCGCAGGTTGTAGAGGTTGCCGCCCGTGATCTTCGCGCACGGGTCGGGCCGCACGAAGACGTGAGCGCGCTTCACGTTCGAACCGTGCAGTCGAACAGCACATCGGGGCCGAGCGAGAAGTGGCGCCACTGGAGCGTGTGCGCCTCTCCGAGCTCGCGGATCTCGGGCAACGTCAGGGATGGACGGCCCGACCCGAACACCACCGGGGAGACCGTCAGGTGCAGGCGTCCCAGCGCGCCGGCAGCGAGGAAGCTCGACACGGTGAGGCCACCGCCCTCGACGAAGATGCGTCGCAAGCCTCGTCGTCCGAGCTCCGCCAGGATCGCGGGCACGGGGAGCTTGCCGTCGGGAGCCTCGACCGCGACGACCTCCGCGCTGCCATGCTGCGGGTTTCTTCGGGCAGCGGCGGCGGAGCAGAAGAGCAGCGCCACGGAAGGCGCGCCGGAGAATACGCGGCAGTCGGGCCCGAGTCGGCGTTCGGGATCGATCACGACGCGCACGGGGCTCGGGCCCTTGCACAGTCGCGTCGTCAGCAGCGGATCGTCCTCGTGGATGGTCCGACGCCCGACCACGACGACGTCGAACAATGCTCGCAGCCGGTGCGTATGGAGCAGGCTCTCCTGGCCAGAGATGAACTGCGACTTGCCAGAGGCGGTGGCAATGCGACCGTCCAGGGTCTGCGCCAGATGGCCAACCGAGAGGCGCTCGCTTCCTCCACCCACGCACAGCGGCATGTAGAGATCGAACAGCTGCTCGAGCTCCGCTCGCGCGCCCGCAACCGAGCTGGACGGTGCGGCGCCGTCGGGCCACGACCACCCGCGCGGTGTTCCGGGGCGCGCCACGATGAAGGGCGCACGTGACCCCGTCTCGAGCGCGCCGTCGTCGGTCAGACGCAGCCCCATGTCGCCCGTGACCGGGGACCCATCACCCGCACGCCGCGCGAGCGCGAGCAGCAGTGCCCAGGCGATCGCCTCCTGGGGAGCGACATCTACGACGGCGGCCGACACCCCTCTTTTCCTAGCATGGCCACGTCCTAGGCGGCCAGGGTCGAGGACAGACCCGCGAGTAGCTCCAGTGCTACGTGCGGCGGCGGGGCTCCCGTTGCTCGCTCCACGACCTGGTCCCTGCCCACGGCCAGCTCGCGGGAGAGCTCCTCGAAGGCTGCGCGCCGCACGTGGGCGAGCCGCGCGCGCTCGTCGCTCGTGAGCCGCGTCTCCAGGAAATCAGCCACGTCCCAGGAGATGGCAGCGTGCTCCGTCTCCTCGAATGCGATCTCCGCCATGCACGCACGCACCTCCCGATCCTCCGCGTGCGTGGCCTGGTGGTGCGCGACGAGGGCCGAATAGGTCTCGCGCACGCAGCCCTCGCGCACGTTCTCCACGGCCATGTCGAACAATGATCGGGTCTCGACGCAGGGGGTGATTCGCGGCGCTTGCGGTGTGACGCCGTACTTCCGTGCAAGGCTTGTCGTCTTGCGTGTGTGACGGATCTCGTCCTTGATCGCGGTGCGCACGCGCGCAAGGAGCTCGGCGGGCGCCTTTGCGATGGTGAGCTCGCGGTAGAGCCTTCGAAACGCGACCACCGCCGCGCCCTCCAGGATGGCCATCTGCGCAAAGTACTGGCCGATCGTGCCGCCTGCAGCGGGCGCGCGCGGCATCGAGAGACCTTCGGGACGCCGTCCTGCGACCGCGCAAGGCCCTTGCGTGGGCAGTGTCGCCGTGTCGACGACCGTCACGGTCCCCGCGTAGTCCACGTGAACCGTCGCCGTCACAATGTTCGGTGCGCAGTTGTCGCCCTTGATCAGCTGGAGATCGTACTCGCCATTCGGCGTGATGCGATATTGCGAGTCCGCGACGTTCGGGCTGCTGCACGACAGACCCCAACCGGCACCGCCGGCGGCCCAGAGCGCCTCTGTCACAGTATCGAAGCGGCCCAGGAGCGCCTTCGTCTCGGCATCGGTGCGCGCCACGCCGATCTCGTTCCCGCGTGAGTAGAGGATGTATTGGATCGAGCATCCCGCGTTGCCATAGCTGGATGCGGGGTACTGCGAGTCGCAGGCGGCCTGGTTCGTGGGAAGCACGCGGTAGTTGCCTGTCTTGCTCTGGCAACTTGCTTTGTCTGTCGCCGTTGCGCATATCGAGCCGGCGGAATCCAGGTTCATTGCGGTCCAGCCGTCGCCCTCCGCACCGGGAGGGGGCGGCTTGACGTCACCGCCGGCGTGGCCGCTCGCAGGCAGAAACGCCGACTCCATTCGGGTGACGGCGCCGTCGAGCGGTGGGTCTGCGCGCATTCCCTTGAGCAGAGACAGGCTCGCGACCGGCCCTGTGCAGAGCGATTGATACTCGCTCGTTCCTCCGCCGTCCCCGTAGTCTCCGCCGCCGGACGACGCAGAGGTGGCTCCGCCGCATGCGGCACCGCTCGCGACGAGCATCGTGCCCGCAGCCGCGGTCAGGATGGTGCTGAAGGCGCGATGCAGCTGGAGGCCCCGCGCAGAGAGAGCTCGCCGACCCACCATTGTCATCTCCTCTTCGGTCCTGGTCTTCATGAGTCGCTCCTACGCAGCCGGCGTCGCAAGAAGGTCACCACACCCAGCGCGAGCCCAAGGGACCCGAATGCGGGCGCGCTAGAGGGCGCGAACGCACAGCCCTTCGACGTGCCCGCGCCGGACGGGGCCGCCGGGTTGTCCGTTGCGCCACCCGTGGCGGCCGGAGAGGGCGTGAGCATCTCTTGCGCAGGCGTGCCGATGTTCGGCGCCGGACACGAGAACTCCAGCTGCGTCGGCGCGGACTCCACGGTGGTCGCGAACGGCAGGCGCGCCACGAGCATCACCTGGTGCGTGTTCCCTGCCTTCGCGGTGACCGCATCGCACCAACCTTGTGCGTCGACCGCGCCAGTCGGCGATATCTTGGTCTCCAGGATCTCCCCGTCTATCGTGAGAGCGAGCTCGTAGATCGCGAGCCACGGCTTGATCTCGTCCGCAAGCGTGTAGCTTGCATGGATCGCGATCTCCGAGGTGCCGTAGTCCTTCACAGTGAACGTGGGCGTCCCCGTGATCGTACCGACCAGCGTCGGGAGCGGCGCCTCGGGAGCGGCCGTGAATTTGATCTTCCCGCCGCCGGGAGTGGCGCCGTAGCTGCAGTAGGGATTGAAGTCGATCTCGTAGCTGTGGCCTGCGATGAGCGGCTGACTCGGGACCACCTTGTTCCAGCCTCCCGCGACCGGCCCGAGCGTGGCTGCGGCCATCGTGCCCGTCGTTCCATCCAACACCGTCACGTCGTTCGAGGTCGTCGAGAGCGCGTCATAGGCGAAGGCAGGGATGTTGACCGGAATGGTCGTCGCCTTGGCCGGGATGAGCTCGGCGGGGATGCATACGGCTGCGGGAGCTGCCCACGCCATCGGAGACGCTGTCAGCGCCGCGCCCACCCACAAACACGTTCCGAAGATGCGCCACTTCATGCATGCTGTTCAAGCAAGCCTCGGACCTACCGCAAACGCCGTATTTTCCCGGCTTTCGCGCGCGCGCGTGGCACAACATGGCAGCTGCCCATGCCTTCCCGACCACGGCCGAAGAACGGAGCACGGCGCTCGACGCACTGCGTGGGCTGACGCTCCTTGGCGTGCTCCTCTCGAACGAGCTCACCGAGTTTCGGATCACTCACTTCCAGCAATACGTCGCACCAGCGGCGACAGGCTCGCGCGTCGCCTCGCAGCTGTTCTCGCTCGGCGTGTCGTCTTCGGCGTTCGCCGTGTTCGCGTTCTTGTTCGGGCTCGGGCTCGCCGCGCAGGAGGAGCGTACGCGCGGGGCTGGCCATGGTTGGATGACGGCGCGGAGGCTCGTGGCGCTCCTGGGGTTGGGTGTGATGCACATGCTGCTCGTGTGGAACGGGGACATCCTCACCGAGTATGCGCTGGTGGCCATCGTGGCGACGCCGCTCCTGCGGTTGCCCACGCGCGTCCTCGCGCTCATCGGGATTGCGTGTGTTGCGTTGCATCTCTCGCCGTTGCCGTATCCCGCCTCGTTCGAATCTGCTGCCGAGCTGCGGCATCACGTCGCCGAGGCGAGCCGTGTCTACGCCCGCGGTACGTTCACGCAGATCCAGTGGTATCGCCTGCGGGAGGTGCCTCACGTGTTGCCGCTCCTCGTCTGGAGCGCGCCGCGAACGCTAGGCCTCTATCTGTTCGGCGCATGTGCTTGGCGGGCGCGCCTGTTCGCAAGCCGTGGCGCGTCGTCTCGTTCCTTGCTCACGACGACCCTCGTGTGCGGCAGCGTTGGCGCGTTGGCCGTGCTCTTCGCGAGCACGTGTTCACCGTCCGGCCTCTTGCAGGTTCTTTCGAGCGGCCTCGGGCCCCTCGCGCTCGCAGCTGGCGAAGTGGGCACCGTGCTCCTTCTTTTTCGCAATCGCGCATCGGCCCCCGCGCGGGCGCTGGGCTGGCTCGCCCCGCTCGGCAGGACGGCGCTCACCGCGTACCTTGCGCAGTCCGTCGTGCTGGGGATTGTGTTCTACGGATACGGGCTGGGGGCAATGGGACGCATCAGCGTGGGTGGCGCGGTCTTCGTGGCGCTCGCGATCTACACCGCGCAGGCCGCGCTCGCCGTCCGCTGGCTGCGCTCTTTCCGCTTTGGCCCGGCTGAATGGGCATGGCGCTCGATCACCTACGCACGCCGATTGCCGCTACGCCAGCGCCGCGACGTCTCGTAGGACTTCGCTTGCAACGCGCGGCGGCAGCGCGTCCAGGGTGGTCTTCACGAGGGAGAGGCTGTCCACGGTCTGTGCGGGGCGTGCCTTCACGGGGCCGATGGTGAGGCCCGGCGTGATCGCGAGCGCCGCGTGCGCCTGCGGGACGCCGAAGCGATCGAAGGGAAATACAAGCGTGCGCACGGTCCCGCCTTCGGGTTTCGTGCGGAGCCAGCCGCGGCCCGTGAGCAGCTCGTCCACGGCCGCCCACGACGCGACTCTCCCGTTCCACGTCGTCAGCTTCGCGTTCTTGTCGAACGTCTCGCGCGAGAGCTGCGCGAACGGCTGGAGGATCTCGTAGTCCGCGAACAGCCTGGCCATGCGAGCCCACGGCTCTGCCTCCACGTCGAGCGGGTGCGCAAGGCACGCGCGCGCGTCCTCCGGCAGCATGAACGCCGTGTCCGTGTCGTCGGCGAGCGAGCCGTCCTCCGCGACGCGCACCAGGGTCCCGCTCACGCTCCACACGAGGCGCGCGGCGACGTATCGCAACAGCGGGTGCCGCACGACCTCGCGCAGCCATGCGTCCTTCTCCCAAATGCGCCCCTCACGCATCGCGCGCTCCAGGCGGAGCAGCTGCGTTCGCGCGACGTGCGACAGATCTTCCGACAGCGTGGCGAACCGAGCGATCGCCGCCTTCGCCTTTGCCGCGTCGTCGGTCTTCACAGCCCGCGGCGGCTTGTCTTCGCGCGCGCCTGCGATCATGACGAAGGGCGTGAGCTGCTCGTCCAGCTTCACCTCGAAGCTCCGCGCACCGTAGTCGAGTGTCAACGGGCCGTCGTCCAGCCCGAGCTCGGGCACCAGGCGATCCTCGAGCTCCTCGTAGGAGATGCCCCGCTGCCCGGCGATCTGCTCCAGGATCTGCCGCGCGCGCGTCTGCGTGTCCTCGAACTTCGCGGCAAGCCCGCGCTCGTAGAGCAGTGACAGCGCCACGTCGGTGCCTATGAGCGCGAGCACGTCGAGCGACTTCTGCATCAGCTCCACGCTCTTCTGCACCCACTTGCGCGCGGCCGTGTCCACCTTGCGCGCCACCACGTCGGAGCCCAGGTGCCCGGCGGCGAAGAGCGCCCAGTCGTTGCGCGCATTCCCACCCGCCAGGATGTAGTCGTTCACGAGCGTCCACACGAACTCGTCCAAAGACGCCTGCGTGCATGCGGCCTTGATCTCCGCCATGATCGGATGCGTCGCGTCCTTCGGCAGCACCGAGAGGACCGCGAGCAGGTTCGCCACGGCTTTCCGCGGAAGCTTTGCGCCGGTCTTCGTGAGCACGGGAGCGGGCAGCGCTCCTGCATCCGCGAACGGCGGCATCTTGCCTGGCGCGGGCAGCGTATCGTCCGGCGCCGCGCGGCGGAGGTCCACGGAGATCGCCTTCGCCGCAGCCTCCACCTCTGCGCCCTTGCCGTTCGCGATGAGCATTGCCAGGGCGGCGCGCGCGGGCGCATGCAGCTTGGGATCCTTCCCGACCGCGGCGGGGACAAGGCCTTTAGCGGCCACGTCTGCATGCTCCAGCATCCATGCGCGCACGCGCGGCGCCTCTCTCGCCTTGCCCAGCAGCGGAGCGATCGCGACCATCGCGTGCGGCGAGATTAAGTGGAGCAGGAGGTCGACGTTGTTCACGGGCGAGCGCGCCGCGAGCTTTGCGATCAGAGGAATGGCCTCGGGACCTATGATGGAGAGAAGGCCCTCCAGGTACGGTCCCGTCGGTGCCGGCGTTCGGGACGCGACGAGCACGCGCAGCGTGGCCATGTCGCGGACGCCCTGGAAGTGCCATTCCTGCACCCACTGCTTGTACTCGCCGGGTCGAAGGTGCGTGGAGGGCTCGTCCGGGATCTCCACGTCCATCGCATCGAGCGATGCCTTCACACTGGCGAAGCGCGGAGACGCGAGCATGTCCGGCACGCCCGTCATGCTCTCCTCTTCCGACGTGGCGGCGCTGGCCACCGATGAAGCCTTGCGGGACACGGAGTCACGCACGACCTTCGCGGCCTCACCCAGCTTGCCGCGCTCGCCCGCGGCGCCGTCGAGCGCAGTCATGCGGTGCGGCAGACGCGCGAAGTACTCCAGCGCTATGGGCTGGATGTTCTTCACGTGAGCGCGCCGAGCGATGAAGTCGGCAATCTCCGCATCGTCGATGCACGAGGCCACCTGCACGATCTCCTTGAAATCACCGGATGAGGCCTTGTCTTCGAGCGGCGGGAGGATCGCGAGCAGCGCGCGCTTCATGGTCAGGGGCGAAGTGTTCGCGAGGGCGCGCGCGAGCGTGAGCGCGCCACCGTACTGCGCGCGCTTGGGGTCGGCGACGATCAGCTTCTCGAGCGCGTCCGCGTCGCATGAGCGGGAGACGAGCACGCGTGTGGTCCACGTCACTTCTTCCAGTCTGGCCGCGAACACGGGGTCGTCGGCGGCGCGGCCGGCCATTGCGTCGATCTCCGTTTGATCGTCCAGGAAGTCCGCCATGGCGACGAGCACGGAGGGGTGGAATGTCGTCGCCATGTCGTGCAGCTCGCGCTTCAGCACGGCCTTCTGCTCGACGGTGAGATCGGGCACGAGCTCCGCCAGGTCCTTGAACGCCTGCACCTGGTTGTAGATGAGGCTGGTGCCGGGCCCGGGCGACGGGATCACGCGCTGCTCGGACCAGTTGCCCTCGAGGTCGAGGATGGGCAGGCGAAGCACCATGCGAGCGGCGCGCAGGTGGCCGAACGCGCGCACCCACTCGGCGGGAAAATCAGGCGCGTCGTTGAAGCGAGCCACGACGTCGCGTCCGGCGATCTGGACGTCCTCGTCGTACTTGTCCGAGAAGCGAGCTTCGTCCGCGAACCACGCGCGGACCTTCACGGCGAGGTCCTTCACGGAGGGCTCGCAGCGATCGCAGGCGCCAAGGACCCGGTCGATCTGGTCCTTGATGCCGAACAGCTTGCCGCTCTTCGCGTACCGCGGCTGCTTGACGGTGAGCCACCGAGCGACGGCTGGAGCCATTGACAGCCGCGTCTCGCCGTTCGCCACGGGAGGCGGAGCCGCAGGCGCGGCGGCTGCTTTCACGGCCTTCGCGGCCTTCACGGGTGGCGCGGGCTTCGCGGCTTTCACAGGTGGCGCGGGCTTCGCGGCTTTCACAGGTGGCGCGGCCTTCGCTGGCGCCGCGAGATCGAGGAGCGTCACGTCGGCGTCGGTGAGCTGCCGCGGTGTCTGGAGAGACATGCCGAGCTTGCCTGGGTCTGCCTTCACGCCCTTGCCGGTGGAGAATTTGAGCTTTTTCAAGAGCGCAGTGACGTCGCGGATCGCGGTCGTGTTCTTCGGCGCGAGCCATCCTTCCGCATCCGACGCGGGCTCACGGAGGACGGCGACCAGCCACAGCGCGTCGCCTGGGCGCACGGTCACCATGAAGAGGCTGCCGCCATCACCGAGCGGAGAGAGGTTGGGGCTGGTGCTCGCGTATCGCTCGGTGCCCCACGTGTCGCCGGCCGCGAGCCCCTTGGCCTGCTTGTCGAAGATCGCCTTGGACACGACCACCATCATGCTCGTCATGACCGCGGATCATCGCGCAGCCGAGACCACGCGTAAAGGAGGCTTCGTTCAGGGGCGCGTGAGGTCGAAGGCACCGTTCGTGATGTCGACCATGGGGACGCCCGAGGTGCTGAACGTGCCAATGTAGTGCTCGCCGGATTTCGTTGCCCAGCCCGTGACGGTGACGAGGCAGTCCCCGGTGATCTTCCGCGGCCCGGTCGGGTTCGAGGTGTCGGGCGTGTTGATGAGCGTGTTGTTGTATGTGAAGTTCGTCCACTGCTTCGTGGTGATGGCATCCAGGTTGTCAGAGCACTTGAAGGTGCCCGTGCCAGTCGTGTTGTAGAGATTGATGGTCACGCTGTGCGTCTTGGACGTGGCCGCGTCGAAGTGGTCGCCCTTCAGCGTGATGTGATCCATTCCATTGCCAGGGTTCGCGCCAACGTTCATGTCCGCGACCACCGCAGTGCCGTTCACCGTGTAGGAGAGCGCAGCGCCAGGCACGGCGGACGCTCCCGCATCCGTGCCGCCGCCCCCACCCTCCGCGGATGTGGAGCCACCATCGGTAGCAGCGGGCGTGCTGGTGGACGAAGAGCTGCAACCGACGAGAGCAAACGCGAGCACGGAGCAAAGGGCCTTCATCATGCTTCCGTCGTATCACAAGGCAGAGCTTGCGTGCCCGAGCGCCCGATGCCGTCGCGGCGAATCGCCCAGACCGGGCGGTCGTTGGTGGGCGGTGTGCATGTTTGCGTGCGCGAAGCGGCTTGTTTGCAGCGGAGTTCAGCGCGGCCTGCTGCTTGCGTGTCGCCACGCGTGCGGCTCGCTCTCCTCCTCATGGTGGCGCTGCTTGCGGGATGCGGACCCAGGGGGACCGAGATCGTCGTGCGCGATCCGTTCGCGGTGTCGCTCTCGAGTCTGGAGGGATGCGAGCGCACGTCGGTCCTTCCCGCAGAGCCGGCACCCACACCTTCGCCGGATCCGGTCGAGCGCGCGATCGCTGAGGCGCACACCCTTGGTAGCTACCGCGCCGCGTACCTGGACCGCGCCGCTGTCCCCGGACAACCCAGACTGGTGGCGCGGAGGTACGGCCGCGGCGGCCTCTCTGTCAACTACACCTCTGGTCTTGGTGCTCGGCGCGCACGCACGGTGTTCTCGGGCACCGTGCTCGACGACGAAGGACTCATACACATCTACGACAGCGATCTCCCGTTCACCCGGCTCAGGATCGATCGCGAAGCCGGCGAGCTGGTGGTCACCATCCATCACCACGGCATCTCGATGCGCCGCAGCTCCACCGGCGCATTCATGGATCTGGAGCTTCGTACGCCGCTGTCGAACGTCCTCCAGATCCGGACCCTCCGTTGACGCCCGCGGAAAAACCGCGCACAACGTCGACATGACCACGGGTTGGAACTTCGAGCGACGTCGGGACACGGCTACTCGCTTCCTCATGGGGGTCGCGCAGCTCACGAAGGATACGAAGGACAAGGACACGAACCTGGAGGCGGTGCGAAACCGGATGCGTCTCTCGCCCGAGGAGGCCTTGTTCTCCGCGCGCAAGCTCGCAGACGAGCACCTCATCACGTTCCAGGAAGGCGGCGCGGTCCGCTCCAACGCCGCAGGCATCGACCGCGCGCACGCGCTTTCGGAAGGCATTCGAGCGAAGGTTCAGCGCTTCGACGAGCTTGCCCGCACGCTACGCGATGGCGGTCCGCCTCTGGCCGTGCTGGCCGCGGTGATCCGCGCGGACGGCGGCGCGCTCGCATGCGGCTCCCCCTCCGAAGAGCCCGATGTCGCGCACCGCCTCGCGCTCGAAGGCGACACGGTCATCCTTGAACGTCAGGGACCCGACGGCACCTTCGCGGCCGTTCCTGCGGTCTGACGGCTACTTCGCGCGCCGCAGTCGCAACGCCTCGAGGACCTCGTCCGATGAGGGCTGCTCGCCTGCGTGCTTCGTGAAGAGCGAGTGGAGCACTGCGATATACGCCTCTCCCACCGCCGTGGTCATCGCAGCCGCCGTCGTGGCGGCGATCGCGGCGCCTGCAACGGAGCCTGCTCCTGGCAGGAGCTTCAGCAGTCCGCTCACGATCATCCGACCCGCGAGGGTCGCCGCGGTCCCACCGACGATGGCGGTGACGAGCGTGCTGAGAAAACCGACGGAGACATCGAGTCCATACGCCGCCGAGATCCCCGCCACCATCCCGAGCTGGATCGGAACGAGCACCGCAGCGTCCGCGAAAGGTATCGGAGCCACTGCCACCGAGATGGCCGCCGTCACCGCTCCGGCCACGACCACGTGAGACCTCTTCTTCTTGAGGGATAAATCCGCCTTCTGCGCTGCGACGAAGGCGCGCGTGTGTCCCTCCGGAATCAGATCGAGCGTCGCCTGCACGAGCTCGATGAGCCCCATGGCGGGGAGCTTGTGACCGTCGTCCAGCTCCTCCGGGATGGACCGGACCCGGAGCACGTTTCCTGCTCGAGGCAGAAGGCGCTGGACCTCGGCGCGGAAGCCCTGGTCGGCCCGTGCCTTGGTCACGACGGCGAGCACCGGCATGTACTCGGAGAGCATCTCCACCAGGCTGCTCTCCGCAGCTTCGACCCTTCGCAGATCCTCCGCCACGCAGACCCACGCAACGTGAATGTGTTTGCGCGAGTCCGCCTCACGACGACGCGTCGCCACGAACTCCTTCAACTGGGTCAGCGTCGTGGCGAACTCCGCCATCTCCAGGCCGCGCGTATCGAAGAGGGTCAGGGGAATTCCCGGCTTCGTGATCTCGCGCGTCGACTGCGTGACGGGTCGGCCATGCCCAGTCGTGGCAATGGAGCCCTGAAAAATGCCGTTGATCAGCGTGCTCTTGCCGACACCGGTCCGGCCGGCGAGAAGGATGTTCGCATGGCCAAGCTCGCGCATCGCGTCTTCGACCGCCTTCTTGACCGCGTCATTGAAATTGAAGCCCATCCGGGGTCACTTCTTCATTCCCGCGTCCGGCTTGTCGTTCGTGTCGATGTGAGCGTTGATGGTGGGCCCGTTCGTTTGCGGAGCTTTGATGTCTCCTGCATTGACGGAGGGCGCACGAGCTGCGGGACCACCCACGTCCGGGCCCTTCACGTCCGATCCCTTCAATGACGGTGCATCGGCTGCGGGGGTTCCGGAGGGGCTTCCGCCATTTTTCGGTGGCGGGGCGTCGTTGCACGCAGCGACGAGCAGAAGAGCAATGAGACCAGTGAGCGCGGATGAATAGATGTTGTTCATGGCCGGGCACGCCTGCACGCGTGATGCCATCGTTTTCGGCACCGAACAGGGAACCTCCGTGGTCGAGGTGCGGCATTCATCCACGTGTGTGGCGGTCGTGCGCGCGAAGGATGCTCTCCGCGCGCCGGGGCACGGGTCAGCCGCGACCCACGATCGCGTGCTTGATCCCGAGCACGATGATAGCCCCAACGGCAGCCACAACGATGCTCCACAGGTTGAGCCCGGTCACGCCGGACGCACCAAACATGTTGAAGACGAAGCCTCCGACGACGGCGCCGACGACTCCGAGCACGATGTCGAGGATGACGCCCTCGCCCGATTTGTTGACGACCTTGCTTGCGATGAAGCCGGCGATGAGACCAAGTACGATCCAGGCGACGATTGACATGAGATTCTCCAGATTCGGGTTGTGCATGTCGCTCAGCAAATGCCGGGCCGTGCGCAAGAACCGCATTCGAGGCACAAAACAAGGCTCTCCCGGCCAGAAGCGTGTGGCTGAAATGCGCGTGAACGCGCCCTGTTTGCGTGCATCCGTGCCCCGCAACCGGCATGAGCAGCCGGCGCCGTGCTCAGGTGTTAGCCTGGGTCGCCCATGGAGAAGCCCCTCGACGCTTTCAATCTGCCGGCCGCCGCCGTCCCGTCCGTCGACACCTACAAGAAGGCGATCATGGCGTGCAAGGGCGCGCTGCGCAGCATCGGCGGTCGCTCCGTCGTCCGGGAGATGCTGACTGCCCACTACCACGCGCCGGGTCATACGCTCACGGCAGGCGAGCTCGCGACCCATCCGAAGGTCGCCCTCACGAACTACAGCGCGGTGAACAACCAGTACGGCAACTACGCCAGGGCACTGTGCGATCACCTGAGCCTCATGCCGAAGATCCATCTCGCCATCCTCGTGTCGTTCAGCGACGGAGCGCCCGGAGACGAGTCCGTGAAATGGACGATGCTCCCCCAGGTCGTCAGGGCGCTCGAGGAGCTCGGCTGGGAGAAGAAGAGCTGACGCCCGCGTGGATGATGAGCTCGATGCTGTTGGCGCACGTGCGCGCGGCACGAGAACGGGACCGTCAAGTGTTGGGGGCTGAACGCGTCAGGCGAGCTCGGAGATGGAACCGACGTCGATCGATCCGCTCCCGTGGCGGTCCCAGGGCTCACCGGCGTCGCGCATCTCGCGCTGTCCCGAGGGTCGACGTGCGCGGTGTTCGCGGATGGGAGCGTGAAATGTTGGGGGGACGGCGAGCACGGAATTCTCGGGGACGGCGTTGAAGTCGGCCGTCGCTCGCCCTCCGCCGTCGCGGGCCTGCGGAGCGTCAAGCAGGTTGCGCTTGGGAACGCGCATGGCTGCGCGCTGATCTCCGACGGCGCGGTCAAATGTTGGGGATACAAGTGGCTCTCGCGGCTGGGCGAGATGGGAGAGGATCCAAGTCACGACCGCGAACGACCCGGGAAGACGGGACCGTGAGCTGCTGGGGAGCATCGCCGATGTCCGCGATGGTCAACCGTGACGAGGCCACGGATGTTCTCTCACCGAAGCGAGTGCCGGGGCTCGACGACGTCGTGCAGATTGCCCTCGGCCAACTTCACGTGTGCGCGCTTCTCCGCACGGGCTCGGTGAAGTGCTGGGGCAACAACCACGCCGGCCAGCTCGCCGACGGCACCGAGACATCGCGCGCGCTGCCCGGCCCCGTTCATTTTTGAAAACGGACGGAGCATCCGCCCCGCAGCTGTGGCGAGCTTGCGCGGCGGGACGTTGCCGCCACACCCTGCCCGGTCCTACGCATCGCGAATCACGCCGGAATGCCATTTTACGGCCGAGGTTTGCGTTGGATCGGCGCTCGCATCGGAGACGTGGAGATCATGACTGAGATCGCTCCTCGCACAGCCTCGTTGCCCGAACCTGGGACGGTGATCGACGGCCGCTACCGCATCGACGCGCTGCACGCCGAGGGCGGTATGAGCATCGTCTTCCGCGCAACACACCTTCTCCTGGAGCGTCGCGTGGCGTTCAAGGTCGTCTCCGAGAGCGTCATGGGCGTGCCGGGATGCTCGGAGCGCTTCCTTCGCGAGGCGCGCGCGGCGACGCGGCTCAAGAACGATCACATCGTCCAGGTCTACGACGTCGGCGTTCTCGAGTCGGGTGCACCCTACATGGTGATGGAGTGGCTCGAGGGCGGCGATCTGGCGCAGACGCTCGAGGCCGGACCGCTGCCGCTGGAGACCGCCATCGAGTACGTACTGCAGGTCTGCGAGACGCTGGCAGAGGTGCACGGTCGCGGCATCATTCACCGCGACTTGAAGCCCTCCAATCTTTTTGTGACCACGGGACCGGACGGCGCGCCGCGCATCAAGCTGCTGGACTTCGGTGTCTCCAAGATCGCCTCCGTGGGAAGCGAGGTGCGCATCACGCAGACCGGGACCATCCTCGGTTCGCCCTCGTACATGTCGCCGGAGCAGATGGGCACCGCCGAGGAGGCCGACGAACGCACGGACGTGTGGGGCGTCGGCATCGTGCTCTACGAGCTGCTCGTGGGCGACGTTCCGTTCGCCGGTGGAAGCCTGGCCACCATCCTCGACACCATCGCCATGCAGCAGCCACCCAAGGTATCAGCCGTCCGCGCGGACGTGCCCAGCGGCGTGGACGACGTGATCGCGCGCTGCTTGCGCTCGAACCCGGCCGAACGCTACCCGGATGTCGCATCACTCGCGGCGGACCTGGCGCCGTGGGGACCTGCTGGCTCGAAGCTCCGCGCGGTCGGCATCGTCGCGCTCTCGCATGCAGCCCGCAGTCGAGCACCGGAGATCCCCGCGCCCGTGAGCGCCGTCAACCCGACGCCGCCGCCCGCACCGCATGACGTGGCGCCGAACAGCACGCCGGATGAAACCATCGGCCCTTGCGTGCAATCGAACGCCAATCCCGCGCTCGAGGAGCCAGATGCTCCCACGCAGAAGATGCCCACGCCGCGGCGCAGCGCGCTTCCGTTCCTGTCCGCGGCGCTCGTGCTCGTCGTGCTTGGCGTTGGCGCAGGCGTCGGCGTGTCGCGACTCGGCCGTGGCGGCAACGCGGCACCTGCACCAGAGCCCGAAGCGCTGGTGAGCGCTCCGCATGTGTCGCTCGCAAGCGCCGTCATGAGCGCAGCGCCGACCGCTACCACCGCGACCGCGGTCGCTCCGCCTCCGGTCAACGCGACCGCAGCCGCGGCACCCGCGCCGACGGTCGCGGCGGCTGCTCCGATCACGCGCGTGGACCCCCTACCCGTCAGGCGATGGGCAGACCTGGAGCCGCTCACGCCGACCGTCACGCCGCCCGCGCCGCCAACAGCCACGCCATCCGCGGCCGCTCGTCGCCCGGACGAGCTCTTCGAGGAACGAAAATGAAAACGCTGTCTCTGCTCGCGGCTTCGGCGATCGTCCTGCTCGCGTCCACTGCACGTGCGAATGATCCCGCTGCCGCGGAGGCGCTGTTCCGCGACGGACGCACGCTGCTCTCGCAAGGAAATTACGCCGAGGCGTGCGCCAAGCTAGAGGAGAGCGAGCGCCTGGATCCAGCCATCGGAACGCTCTATCACCTGGCGGATTGCCACGAGCACATGGGAAAGCTCGCCACCGCGTGGGCGGAGCTCCTGGATGTCTCGGCGCAGGCAAAGCAGCTTGGTCAGCACGAGCGCGAGGCGGCTGCACGGCAGCGCGCGGATGCGCTGGCGCCGCGGCTGCCTCACATGGTGCTCGACGGTGTTGCTCCACGCGGAGCAGAGATCCGTCGCGACGCCACCGTCGTCGGGCCCGCGGAGATGGGCGCTCGGATTCCCGTGAACCCCGGGTTGCACAAGGTGACAGTTCGCGCGCCTGGCACCGTTGCCTGGGAGACCACGGTGGTCGCGATCGAGGGTGGCACCTTGCACGTAAGACTACCCGAGTCGCTGACTGCACTGCCCGTCGCTGCGACGCCAACGCCGGCTGTGGCCACGCCCGCGAACGCGAACGCCAACGCGAACCAACCAAGCGCCGACGCGCGGGTGGCGACACCCGTGGCGCAACGGCAGGCCGAGCACGGAAACGTCCAGCGCAACGTGGGTATCGTGATCGCCGGCGCTGGCCTCGTCGGCCTGGGCGTGGGCTCTTACTTCGGTGTTCACTCCATGGACAAACGCGGGGAGGCGCGGAGCCACTGCACAGGCAACGTCTGCGACGCTGATGGCCTGTCGCTGCGCGGTGACGCCATCTCGGCGGGCAACGTGTCGACTGTCACCTTCATCGCCGGCGGCGCCGCGCTGGTGGGCGGTGGCATCCTCTTCTTCACCGCGCCACCGTCCCAGGAGACCGCGGGTCAATCGGCGCTCGTGCAGCTGCCGCCGCCGCCGCGCGCGCGTCTGGTCTCTGCGTCGCCCTGGGCCGGGCCATTCGGCGGCGGCGTCGCGCTCACGGGAGAGTTCCAGTGAGCCCGCTCGCCGCAGGTCGCTGTGCAGGTGCGCTCTTCATGGTGCCGTTCGCGCTCCTCGTCGGCGCATGCAACAGCATCCTGGACAATACCTCCGGCACGGCATTGTCGGACGAGGCCGGGACGGACGTGGGCGACGCGCAACCCGACATGGTGGACGCGACGACATCCATGAAAGACGCGGAGACCGGCGTGCACATGGACGCCGCCCCCCCCACGGATGCAGGCAGCGGCTGCCCGGCGGGACAGAAATCATGCGACGGCTTGTGCGTCAGCGTCACCGACCCGCTCTTCGGGTGCGGCACCGCAGGCTGCGGCGCATGCCTCGCCACGCGCGGCGCCTCCACGTGCGTCGGTGGCAAGTGCGCAGTGGGCACGTGCGATCCCGGATATGCAGACTGCAACAAGACCGTCGCCGACGGCTGCGAGACGGATCTGGCAAGCACCAGCACCTGCGGCACCTGCAATGGCGTCTGCGGTGCGGCGGCCCCGTACTGCGCGCCGGTGGGCCCCGCCTTCCAGTGCACCACAGGCTGCACCGCCGACGCGCCGCTGCTCTGCGGAAAGCAGTGCGCGGACCCGATGACGAGCGTCACCCACTGCGGTGGATGCAACGTCGCGTGCGCCGCGGTCGCGCACGGCAAGGCCACCTGCGCGGGCGGCGCATGCGGCTTCGCGTGCGATCCCCAGTTTCACGCCTGCACTGGCAGTACGTGCGCGCGCGACACCGACCCGACGGCGTGCGGACCCACGTGCGCTGTGTGCCCGAAGCCCGCCAACACAGTTCCGCTGTGCCAGGCCGGCGCCTGCGCGTTCGCCTGGACGGCAGGCACTGCCAA
>JBBRNJ010000099.1:0-30648 GCA_038230375.1 Polyangiales bacterium
TGAAGCGAACGAGCGACGCTTGGCGTCTGTTGCTCGCTGCCGCCAGTGGTCCCCGGATACGCCGGGTATTGTCCCGTTGCCACGGCGCGATTGATGCGTAGATTCGCGCCTGGGACGGCGACATCCCGCAGTAGTGTTAGCGAGCGAACGCAACAACGCCCAGGGGTCACGACGTCGACGAGACGACGTTGCCCGTTCATGCGAGTTGGGCCCGATGTGATGCAGTCCGACACGGTCATCTCGGTCTCCTGCGATGCTGCCTTCACGATAGCCTTGGACGCGCACATCGCCGCGCGTCGCCTCCGCGTGCGTCGCGGGGCCGACACGTTGGCGCCGACGAAAGGAAACGTAGATGACCACGAAGATCCAGGGGCTCTCGACTCGCTGCATTCACGCAGGGGACACGCGCGATCCGCACGGCGCGATTCACACGCCGCTCTACAGCCACTCCACGTTCGCCTTTCCCAACACGGCAGGCGTCCTGGACGTCGTCGAGGGTCGCGTGAGCGGCAGCCTCTACACGCGCTACGGCATGAACCCCACGATTCGCTCGATCGAGGAGAAGCTCGCGAGCGTGGAGGGAGGCGAGGCGGCGTGGGTCTTCAGCTCGGGCATGGCTGCGGAGTCGGCAACGTTCCTTTCGTACTGCAAGGCGGGCGACCACATCGTCTGTATCGGCGATGTTTATGGAGGGACGTTCGAGCTGCTCGGGCAGAACCTGCCCGCGATCGGGATCAGCACGACCTTTCTGCTCGGCAAGGACGTGGCGCAGCTGGAGGCCGCCATGAAGCCCAACACGCGCATCGTGTTCTTCGAGACCCCAGCGAACCCCACGATGGAGGTGTTCGACATCCAGGCGATCGCGTCGGTCGCGCGAAAGCACGGCGCGCTCACCGTCGTCGACAACACGTTCGCGACTCCTGTGAACCAGAGCCCGCTCACCCTTGGCGCGGACCTGGTAATTCACAGCACTACGAAATATCTGGGAGGCCACAGCGACCTCACCGGAGGCGTCGTCATTGGTCCCGCAGAGCTGCTGAAGCCCATCTGGATGTGGCGCAAGAACCTGGGCCAGATGATGGCACCAGAGATCGCGCACCTGCTCGCGCGCAGCCTCCGGACCCTCGTCGTTCGGGTCAAAGCACACAACGCGAGCGCGGGTGTCCTCGCGGAGCGATTGCTCCCTCATCCGCGCGTCCAGCAGGTCAACTACCCAGGTCTTCCAGGGCATCCGCAGCACGAGCTCTCGAAGCGCCAGATGCGCGGCTTCGGCGGGATGCTCAGCTTCGTGGTCCGCGGCGACGCGAAGGCCACGGCCACTGTCGTCGACAGGCTCGAGCTCTTCTCGATCGCGCCCAGTCTCGGTGGCGTCGAGAGCCTGGTCACGCAGCCCGTGACGACCACGCACCACGGTCTCACGCCCGAGGACCGTGCGCGTCGCGGCATTGTCGACGGCCTGGTCCGCGTGTCCGTGGGGCTCGAGGACGTCGAAGATCTCTGGGCGGACCTGTCGCACGCGCTGGAAGTGTGACCGCGCTCCGAGGCCGAGCTCAGTTCTCGTCCAGCAGCGCCTGCAGCTCCGCCTCGATGTGATCGAGCTCGCCGTCCCCGAGGCCCTCGTGCCGGAAGCGGACCACGCCCTTGCGATCGATGAGGACCTCCGTGGGCATCGCGGTGACCTTGAACGCCCTTGCGGCCTTCTGGTCGGTGTCCACCGCGATGGGGAACATCGCGCCGGTCTCCTTCAGGAACGCCGGCACCACCGACTCCGGAGACTCGTCCTCAGACACGCCAAGGACGACGAGCCCTCGCGCCTGGTATTTCTCCGACAGCGCCTGAAGCCTGGGAAAGGATGCCTTGCAGGGCCGGCAGAACGTGGCCCAGAAGTCGATGAGGACCACCTTGCCCCGATGCGTCGACGGCGTGACCGTGCCGCCGCGCGTGGAGAACATGGTGAGCTCCACTTCGGGCACGGAGAGCCCGCCACCGAACAGGCGCGGCGCTGCGAGCACGGGTGCCGCGCTGGACACAGCGGTCGGTGCCGCGCCCTGGTTGACGTTCCAGTCGTAGTCGAGGAAGACGATCGCGTAGCCCCGCGTCCGCGCTGCACGGAGGCGCGTGGCGAGCGGGTCCTTTGCATAAAGCAGTACGAAATCCAGCACCGTGGGCTGCGCAACGCTTCCGTGAGCCCGGGCGAACGCCACGAAGTCGTCGGTGTACCACTCGAAGATCTTCGACATGCGGATCTGCCGCGTGGCTTCGTCCACCCCCACGCTCTTGCCGTCGTTCACGAACTGCGTGGATGCTTCCTCGAGCTGGCGCGAAAGCCCGGCGGCGTCGAACGCGTCCTTGCGGAGCAGCGGGCAGGACGCCGAGCCGCAGTTGATCGCAAAGTGGATGCGGGCGTCGTTGAACTGCGCGCGGATGATCTTGTTCTCGACGTCGTAGAGGTTCATCTTCTGGCCGCCGATCTGGAACTCCACGTCGTAGAAGAAGCCCTTGCCGGTGCTGAGGTAGCTGCCGGCGTTGATCTTCACGTCCGTCACGGAGGCGAGCGGCCAGCGGCGCAGGATCTCACGCAGCACCAGCGCGTTGTAGAGGTTCATCCAGAAGGCGAGCCGATCAGGCTGCGCGGGGAAGAGCTCCGGTCGCGTCTCCGGCGTCGCGTGCGTGAGGATGGACAGATAGGCGTCCAGCCTGCGCACGTCGGTCGCGCTGTCCTTCCAGCGCTCGTAGTCCACCTTGCCGTCGTCGCTGACGTACGTATGGAGGAGCGCCTGGTACTCCTGGTGCGAGATCTCGGTCACCGGAGCGTCTGGCGCCGCGAACGTCTGGAGCATGCGTCCAGAGAGACCTAGCGCGCAGGCCACCGCGACGAGCGCGAGGCCCACGCCGGCAAGCGCCCGCTTCGTCCGGCGTGTCATGCGCGCGTCTCCGCCGGGGCATCGCCAGAGCGCTCCAGGATCCACGCGCCGTACTTCACGTGGCCCGCGCGGAGTGTCTGCTCCGCCTCGCGAACCAGGATGCGGCTCTCCTTCACGTCCAAGTTCACATCCGCGGGCAGCGCACCCGCCGCGCGGGCAAGGGCGACGCCGACCAGCTTTCGCTTGATGTCCGAGATCATCCTGGCCAGGTGCAGGCTCTCGTCGCGCGTCTCCACAACGGTGAATCCCGCGTCCGCAAAGAGCTCCTGCCATCCGATCATCGTGCGCGCGCCCGCCAGACATGCGCCCGCATGTGCGTAGGGCCGGAGCAGCTCCGGGATGGGTCCATCCACGACCATGTCGCTGACGACCACGCGGCCGCCGTGGGCAAGCACGCGCCGGATCTCGGACAGCGCCTGGCGCTGGTCCGCGAACGTACTTACAGCGCACTCGCACAGCATCGACCGGAACGCGCCGTCCGCGAACGGGATCGCATGCGCGTCCCCGCGCATCACGGAGACGCAGGTATCGTCCACGGGTGTGCCGCCCGCGTCCAGGCCAGTGCCGCGTATACCCCAGCGGTCGGCGAGCGCGCGCAGGCTGGTGCCGCGCCCGCATGCAACGTCGAGGACCGCGTCGCCCTCCGTGAGGTGCAGATGCTCCGCGAGGGAGAGGGTGAGCTCGGTGCCACCAGGGTGCAGCGAATCGCCCAGCAGGAAGCGAACCTCCGGGCGCTCGTAGAAGGCGGCGCAGCACGATGCGTCGTCTCCGCTTCCGCAACGAAAGGCGTAGCGATGTACCGGCACGGGTCGGGCCGGCTCGAACGACGAGACCGCGCTCCAGGTCACCTCCGCGCCGATGGCCGCGCCGCGCAATGCAGCGCGCACCGCGCTCTCGAGCTCGGCTGGGGCGATCGCGGCGCGCGCGTTGACGAGCAGTCGCAGCGTGGTCGACTCTGCCTGAAGCGCTCCGAGGTCGAGCGAGGGCTCCCCACCTTGGCGGACCAGCGCGGCGGTACCACCCGCGGGCTCCACGACGGCGAGCTTCACATGCGCAACCGGGAGCGAGCGAAGGGCACCCAAAAGGTCCAGCACGACGGCGCGTGGCGCGAACGGATGCGACGACGTGATGCACACGCGTGCATTCAGCCAGCCCAGCGCCGCTTCCGCGGCGGCATAGCGGTCGTAGTCGAGGA
The DNA here is from genome assembly GCA_038230375.1 of Polyangiales bacterium. Taxonomy (GTDB): domain Bacteria; phylum Myxococcota_A; class Polyangia; order Polyangiales; family Polyangiaceae; genus JANXLV01. The sequence continues at coordinate 4,120 of JBBRNJ010000099.1, forward strand.
CCAGCGGCGCAGCGGGTTTCGCCGGACGGGCCGCGAGCCATGCGGCGGCTCCGGCGCCCGTCTTGCCCGAGAAGGAGACCAACGCCGCGTCGCCGTTGAGCGTGCGCAAGGTTTTCGTCACGTCGGGGGGGCCCCCGTCCGCGCGCGATACCACCAGCACGTCCGCCTCCTCGATCTGCTTGCGAAAGAGGTAAGCCACATCTTCGGTGAACGCGCCCGCCGCGATGTCACGCACCCGCCATGGATCCACGACCACGCTGAGCGGTCCCATCTGGAAGCGGCCGGTGCGGCGGTCGCAGAGCGGCGAGAGTACGGTCGCCACGAGGTCGGTGCAGCTGCCCACGGCCTCGGTGATGGCGACGCTGATGCCCGCGTCCGCGGCCTCGTCCAGCGCGGATTCGAGCTCCGTATAGCGGCAACAGAAGCAGCCGCCGCCGATCTCGCGCACCAGCGTCGCGCTCGCGCGCACGGCCTCCGTGTCGACCAGCGTGTGCCCCTGGTCGTTCGTGATGACTGCGACGCGCTCTCCACGCTCTCGCAGGTGCTCCGCGAGGCAGCGGATCGCAGTGGTCTTGCCGGCCCCAAGGAACCCGCCGACGACCAGAACCTTCATCGTGGTGCCCGTGCGCTCACGCAAGGCCTCGCGGGCGGCGGAGCGCGTTGTACTCGCAGAGCGACACGGGCTCGCCGCTGCGATCCACCACGTGCACGCAGCACTTGTCCACGCGGTCCTGATCGTACGTGTTCGCATCCATGAAAGGCTTGATGCCGACCAGGAAGAAGTTCTTGTAGTCGCGCCAGTCGGTGTCGTCATCGGCGGCGGCCAGGAGATCGAGCAGCTCATCGAGCATGGAGTCCTCCGCGAGGATGTCCACCAGGTTCTGCGGCATGCGGTCGGTGAAGCGCGCGATTCGGCTCGCCACGTCCGGCTCCTGCCACGTCTCGAACCGAGGGAAGTAGCGCGACACGGGGACCACCTTGCCGTCCTTCATCATGCCCACGGCCATCGCGAAGCAGTTCGGGCTGGAGCAGGGGAGGGGACCGAAGTCCTCCTTCGTGAAGAGGCCGTCCGTCTGCTTCTCGACCTCCGCGGCAAGCTCGCCGACGGTGAGCCTTCGCGACGCGCGCTCGTGCTCGTAGCGGCCCGAGTGGAACGCGGGTTGAAGGATGACCGTGTTCATCCGCGGGTGGTGCTGCAACGCGGTCTTGATGATGGCGCCAACCTCGTCCAGGTTGATGCCGCGGGTCACGGTCATCACGGGCAGCACGTAGAGATCGTTCGCCAGCGCGTTCTCGATCGCGCGACGCTTCACCTCTGCAAGGCCGCGACGCCCACGGATCAGCGTACTGGTCTCGTCGCGCTGGCCGTCCAGCTGGAGGTACAGCTGGAGCCTGCCGTCCTTGCCGCCGAGCGCGCCCAGACGCTCCGCGAACGCAGGCTCCTTCGCGAGACGAATGCCGTTGGTGTTCACGTAGACGCGCTCGAGACCGCGCGCGAAGCACGCCGCGATCATCGCCTCCAGCTCTGGATGGATCGTGGGCTCGCCGCCAGAGAGCTGGATGATGTCAGCGTCCTTCCGTCCCTGCGCGAGCAGCCGGTCCAGCTGCGCCTCGAACTCCAGCAGGCTCATCGAGCGGGTCTCGTGCGGCGACGACCCGGCGAAGCAGGTTGGACAGGTCAGGTTGCAGCGGTCCGTGATCTCGAAGATGAGTGTGCAGCTGTGGCCGAGCGTACAGCCGTCGCCGCAAGCCTTGCCTGCGCCCTCCGCGCCGTCGGCCCAGTAGAACGCCGCGTCTCCGGCGATCAGCACCTCCTGATCGCCGTGATCTGGGCAGGTCTTCTTCATGAAGACCTCGCCGCCGCGCTCGTAGACCTCCGCGGGCACCTTCATGAGGCACTCCGCGCACACGGAAACCGTGCGCTTCAGGCGCCGTGGCGCGGAGACGAGTGAGGGGGCGGTGCTCATGCCGGGACAGTCGAGAGGTAGCACGGGCCGTGCGGCCGACGGTGGTACGGCCCGACTCGCGCGAAGGTTACGAAAATAGATAGCGAGCGGTGTGCTCGCACGCAACCGCTGGAGCGTTCGCGCGGAAGGAACGCAGACGCTTGTCACATCGCCGGATGCCCATTTCAGCCGGCGCGTGACGGAGGTTCGAGCTACCGTGGACCCATGACCGCGACGCGGACGATTGCAGGCGTGGCCGTCCTCCTGGCAGCGATGGCCACGTCCCGTTCCGCGCGCGCGGATCTCGCCAACAACGAGCTGATTCACGAGCACGTCGATGCTGTCACCAGAAACGTCGATCGCGCGTCGCTCGATCCTGTCGCCACACGGGCGTTGATGGCGGATCGGCTCACGCTGAGCCTTGGCGTCCTCGCACCGGGATATGGGTCGTACGTCCTGGACCGCAAGGTGTTCGGAAGCCTTCGCCCGGCCGCGGTGGTGTGCGACTGGATCCTTGGCGGATTCGTTCCGGCCGGGCTTGGAGTCGCTGCGCTCGCTGGCGGCGGTGCCCTGTCGCCGAGCACACGATCGATCCTTGGCTTCACGGCGCTTGGCCTCTACGGGGCGACCCGCATCGGCGTGTTGGTCGTGGGGAACCTCCACATCAGCGAGTACAACCACGAGGTGGAGTTGCGCCTGGGAGTCGCTCCTGCCGCGGGGGGCGAGCTCGCGCCGGCGCTCGTTGCGAGCGAGAGCTGGTAGGAGCGTGAACCCTCGCGAGAGGCTAACATCCGGCTCATGGAAAAGAGCGAGACGGATGCCATCTCGGCAGGTGCTTTCACCGACGAGACGATGGTCGCGCCCATCGAAGGCCTCAGCAGTCCGCCGGTGGCGCTGACGGGGCAGAGCTTCGAACAGCGCTACGAGTCACGCGCACGCCTTGGCGAAGGAGGAATGGGCGAAGTGCTCGTCTACCGCGATCGCGTCATCGGGCGTGAGATCGCCATCAAGAAGATTCGCGGCGGCCTCCCCGTGGACGCGAGCCACGAAGCCCGCTTCCTCCGCGAGGCACGCGTCCAGGGCCAGCTCGAACATCCCGCGATTGTGCCCGTATACGACATGGGTCGAGACCGTGACGGCGCCGCGTACTTCGGCATGAAGCGCGTACGCGGTCTGACCCTGCAGCAGATGATCGCGGAGCTTCCTACGGCCGGTCCGCGTCTGGCGTTGCCCGCTCGGCGCCGGCTGATCACTGCCTTCTCCACGGTGTGCCTGGCGGTGGACTTCGCGCACAAGCGTGGTGTCTTGCACCGCGATCTGAAGCCGAGCAACATCATGCTCGGAGACTTCGGCGAGGTGTACGTGCTCGATTGGGGCATCGCCAAGGTGCGCGGGTCCGATGACAATGTTCCGCCGAACGTCGCAGGGAGCGCGCCAACACTCGGCGACCCGGCCTCCGATCCGTCGGCGAGGACCATTGACGGCGTCACGCTCGGCACTGCGGGATACATGTCCCCCGAGCAAGTCAGCTGCGATCGGCTCGACGAACGATCGGACGTGTATTGCCTGGGCGTGATGCTCTTCGAGGTGCTCGCGCTCGAGCCGCTCCACAAGGGCGAGACGTTGCGCCACCTCCTTACGTCCACGCTTCGCGGCTCTGATGCGCGCCCCTCGTCGCGCCCGCTCGGCGGCGACGTGCCTCCAGAGCTCGACGCGATATGCGTCAAGGCAACGGCGCTCGAGCCGAAGGAGCGCTTCGCGACGGCGCGAGAGCTGCACGATTCGATCGAGGCCTACCTCGCCGGCGATCGCGATCTCGCACGCCGCCGCGAGCTCGCAGACGGCCACGCCAGATCGGCGGCCGAGGCGGTGGAGCGAGCTCGCAGCACCGACGGGCCGGCGGACGATCGGAGTCGGGCCATGAGCGACGTCGGGCGCGCTCTGGCGCTCGACCCGCAGAACTTGCTCGCGTTGAAGTCCCTCGTCGAGCTGGTCACGCAACCTCCACGCGTGCTCCCGAACGAGGCACAAGAGGAGCTCGCAGCGGCGGGTCAGCGCACGGCCGCCGTGTTCGCGCGCTCTGGGCCCCTTGGAGTCGCCGGCGTCGCGCTGTGCATGCCGCTCTTTTTTTGGCAGGGAGTGAAGAGCTGGCCGGCGCTCCTGGTGTTGGTCGCGCTATGGGCCGCGCTCGGGTGGGCGCGGCGCTCCAAGCGCGGTACGCTCGCCGACGGCACGCTCCCGATCCATATTCCAGTCATCGGTTTTTCTGCGGCTGCAGCAACGTCGATGCTCTTCGGCCCGTTCGTGCTCGTGCCGGTCGTCGCGATGGTGCTGGCGGTGAACGCGGCGATGGCGCCGGGCCGCTCACGCCGCGCGCTCATCACCGCTCTCGCGCTAGCCTCTTTCGTCGTCCCGTGGATTCTTCAGCTCGCGGGGATCGCGCCACGCGTGCTCTCCATGGCCGGCGACCCTCTGACCGCGCCGTCTTTGCTGTTCGACGTTCGAGACCTGCCCACCCATGTCGCGCTGCTCGCCACCAACGTGACGGTGCTCCTGGTCGGAATCACGATCGCCTTTCGCCTCCGCCAGCGCCTCTACGAAGCGGAGCACGCGACGGTGCTCCAATCGTGGCAACTTCGCCAGCTCATCCCGCAGGAGGCCCGTGCCGTGGCATACCCCGCGCAGGGAGATTTTCCGCGCGACCGATAGGAGGAATTCCCAGTCGCTCGCTCCCATTCCCTTGCGGGCCCCCCGAAACCCAGCGTCGTCCCGATGGCGTGGGTGTTGCAGCTGGGGCGCGGCGAATGGCATCCGTCGGGAAGGTGGCAGCGGCCGTGGGTCTCGTCGTCGTCATGGGCGTAGCGCCTGCCAGCGCCGCCGAGGAGGCGCCCCGGAGCGTGTCCAGGATCACCCTCAGCGAGGCCGTTGCCTACGCACGGGCGCATCAACCGCAGGTACGCGCCTCGCTGGCACGCGTCGAGGCAGCGAAGGCCGCCGCGGAGATCCCGCGCGCCCGTTGGCAGCCGCTCGTCGGGGCCACGGCGCAGCTACTCGTCGGTACCGGGAACAACACCACGGCAAGCTACGTGGGCACCTCTACACTCATGATACCGCGCATCGGCGGCTCCACCGGGACGTCGGCTGCGTCGTCGAGTCTCGGGCCCGAGCCGTCGACGCTTGTCGGTGTCGGTGCCGCGCAACAGGTCTTCGACTTCGGTCGCATCGCGGCGCAGTCCGCGGCCGCGGACGCGCTCATCGACGTCACCAGGCACGGCGCCGAGACCACCTCGCTCGACATCGACTTCAGCGTCGAGGAGGCCTACTTCGCCGTGTTCGCGGCCAAGGCCGTGCTCACTGCCTCGAGCGACGCGTACGATCGCTCCAAGGTCCACCGCGATCTCGCGAAGGCAGGCGTGATGTCGGGGCTGCGCTCTCCGATCGAGCTCACCCGCGCGGAGTCGGATCTCAGCCGGTTCGACGTCGGGCGTGTACGCGCGCGCGGCGGCCTCGCGATCGCCCAGGGCGTCCTCGCTGCGACGGTCGGCTCGACCGAGCCCGCGCTCGATGTGGCGGGAGACTCTCCGGCCGCTGCGGAGCTGCCTGCCTTGAACGACGCGCTCGCGCGCGCGATCTCGCGCGATCCGAGGATCCTCGAGGCCATGTCGCGCCTGTCCGCGCAGGAGAAGACCTCGGTGGCGATCGGCGCGGAGCTCCGGCCGGACGTGTTCCTGACGGGCACCGCGTCGGGGCGCGCGGGCGGCGTCTCGCCCTCGGGTGCCGCGCCCAGGCCTGAGGGCGCCGGGTGGGCGCCGGTCGTTCCCAACTGGGATGTCGGCGTGGTCCTGAGCTGGCAGATCTTCGACGGCACCGTACGCGCGCGCCAGGAGGCCTCCCGTGCGCTCGAGGTCGTGCGCAAGGAGGAGATCGACGCGGCGAAGCAGACGCTACGGGCGGTGGTCGCGCGGAGATACGTGGAGGCGAACATCGCGCGCGACGCGCTCCCCGCGCTTCGGCAGGCGCTCGAGGCGTCCGTCGCCAACTATGCGCAGGCCGACGCGCGGTTCAAGGCAGGCCTGGGCAACAGCGTCGAGCTCGCGGACGCCGAGGCGCTGCGCGCGGACGCGGAAATACAGCTCGCGCTCGGAATGTTCGAGGTGGCTCGCTCACGCGCGGCGCTTGGCCGCGCGCTGTCGGAAGGATTGTGAAGTGACGACACCGACGACGCACGCAGGAAAATCGAACGGATGGATCGTGCCCGTCGTCATCGGTGCGGGCGCGTTGACCGTGCTGGCACTCGGCGGCGCGATGATGTGGCGCGCTGACGCCAAGACGAACAAGGTCGCCCTCGCCGCCTCTGCGAAGCCGGTCACGGTGATCGCCGCCGAGCGCGGGACCTTTCGGCCTTCGCGGACGTACGTGGGGACGCTCGAGCCGTGGGTGCAGGCCAGCGTCGGGCCGCAGCTCGTCTCGGCGTACGTGGACACCGTGCTGGTACGCCCCGGCGCATCGGTTCGTCGTGGCGAGGTCGTGGCCACGCTCGACTGCCGCACGGCGAGCGCCACGCAGCAGGCGGTCGCGAGCCAGGCGAGGGCCATCGACGCGCGTCAGAGGGCCATGGCCAACGAGGCGACGAGGACGCAGGCGCTCCTGGACGGAGGGTTTGTCTCCCCGAACGAAGCGGAGCAGAAGCTCGCCCAGAGCGCGTCCGAGCTCGCCCAGCTCGAGGCGACAAAGGCCAAGCTCGCGGGCACCGCGTTGGAGGTGAGCGACTGCGTGCTACGCGCCCCGTTCGATGGGGAGATCTCGCGGCGCGCGATCGACCCGGGGGCATTCGTGCACCCAGGCGTTTCGATCGTCACCGTCGTCGACCGAAGCATGGTGCGTATGACCGCCGACGCGCCAGAGATAGACTTCGACGTGGTGGCGCCGGGCACGGTGGTCACGGTCCACATCCTCGCCACCAATCGAGAGATCGCGGCGGTGATCGCGCGGCGCGGCCCCGCGGCCGATCCTACGACCCGCACGGTGCACTTCGAGATCGATGTCGCCGATCCGAAGCGCGAAATCCCCGTCGGGACGACCGGCGAGGTGCGCATCGACGTGGGCGAGTCCGCGCCGGCGACCGCGATCCCCCTCTACGCCGCAACGGTCCGCGGCCCGAAGGCGACGGTCTTCGTCATCGACGGCGACACGGCCCACTCGAAGACGATCGCTGTGCTGGGCGAGATCGGCGGGCGGCTCTACCTGGACCCGTCGCTCGCAGCGGGGACGCAGGTCGTGACCGAAGGGCGCGCGCTCCTCAGTGAGGGCGACCGGGTCACCGCGAAGCTCATCGAGGGCAAGCGCCCATGACGGGGCTCGCCCTCCGCAACCCGATCGGCGTGCTCATGGTGTGCATCGCCCTCGTGGTGTTCGCCGGGGTGGTGACGCCGCGTATGAGCATCGACACTTTCCCGGAGCTGACGCCTCCCGTGCTCATCATCGGCACCCTTGCGCCAGGACTGGGCCCGAAGGACGTCGAGAAGACGCTCACCTGGCGCCTGGAGAAGTACGTGAGCGCCACGCCGGGCGTCGACCATGTCGAGAGCGTCTCGCGCAACAACCTGTCGATCATCTACGTGTGGCTCAAGTGGGGCACGGATCTCAATGCCGCCCAGACGCTCGTGCAGCAGCAGGCCGCCTTCGCGATGGCCGCCGTGCCGAAGTCACTCGGCGTGCTCCCTCCGTTCGTCCTGCAGTACGACCCTTCGAACGCGCCGGTCGTGCAGGTGGTCGTCACGGGCGGCGGCCTCAGCGGTCCGAAGCTCTACGACTACGCGCTCAACAACATCGAGCCCATTCTGGAGGGGATTCCGGGCGTCGCGAGCGCGGCGATCAACGGGGGGCGACAGCGGCAGATCAACATCGTGGTGGACTCCGTGAAGGCCCAGGCGCGCGGGCTCACGTCGACCGACGTCGCCAAGGCGGTGCACGACTCGAACGCGCTCCTCCCGTCGGGTGTGTTCATCTCGCCGAACTTCGACGCCAACGTGTACACGAACGCGGTCCCCTCGCGCGTCAAGACGATCGGGGATGCCGTCATCAAGACCCATGCGGGCGCCTCGGTCCTCATCCGCGACGTGGCCAGGGTCGACGACGGGGGAGCTCCAGAGACACAAGCCGTTGCGGTCGGCTCCCACAACGCGGTCTACCTCAACGTCCTGCGGGTCCCGGGCGGGAACACGCTGGAGATCGTGGAATCCGTCAAGCGCTCGGTGGCGGCCATCAAGGATCTGCCGCCGGGCGTCGAGGTGGTGCCCGTGTTCGACCAGTCTACCTTCGTCCGCACGAGCTACGAGGGCCTTCGTCGCGAGATGGTGCAGGCGCTCGGTCTCATTGCGATCGTCATCTTGCTCTTTCTCCAGAGCCTGCGGGGCACGCTGATCGTCTCGGTGGCGATCCCGCTCTCCTTCGCCATCACGCTCATCGTCCTCTATGCGTCCGGGCAGACGTTGAACGCGTTCACGCTCGGCGGGCTGACGCTCGCGATGGGGCGGCTCGTCGACGACGCCGTGGTCGTGCTCGAGTCGATCCATCGCCATCAGCGCATGGGGAAAACTCCGTTCGGCGCCGCGCTCGACGGCACCAACGGGGTCGCCCTACCGGTGCTCGCTTCCACGCTCACGACGATGGCAGTCCTCTTGCCTGTGCTGCTCCTCGCGGGCCTCGCCAAGAAGCTCTTTGCGCCTCTCGCGTTGACGGTGGCCGTGGCGATGACCGCCTCGTATTTCGTGAGCGTCTGCGTGACGCCGGTGGCGTGCCGCTATTTCCTCGGGCACGCGGAGCACGGACGCGTCGGAAAATTCGTCGAGCGCGCCATCGACTCGCTCGCCGAGCGCTACGCGAGCACGCTGCGCAGAGTTCTCCCCTACGGGCGGACCGTCCTATGCGCGTCCTTCGCGCTCGTTGCGGCGAGCGGCTGGGCCGCGTCGCGGCTTCCCAGCACGTTCTTTCCCGAGATCGACGAGTCGATGGAGCGCATCTACGTGCGGGTCGCGCCGGGGACCTCGCTCGAGCAAGCCCAGGCGCGCATCAACGAGATGGGGCAGACCCTGCAGGACGAGCTGCCCAAGGGAAACGTGCAGCTCGTGCTGACGAACGTCGGCTCGCCCAACAACGCGCGCAGTGCGATGACGAGCCCGAACCGGGGGCCCCACATGGGCTTCATCCGCCTGGCGCTCGTCGACCCGGCGAAGCGCTCCCTCACCCAGCGCGAGCTCGCCGATCAGAGCCGCGCCATCTTGAACCGCCACTACCCGGGAGTCGAGTTCTTGCAGTGGCCGGGCGGTCTGGTCGCGGGCGTCTTCGCCAACGGCTACATCGCCCCGGTCGTGGTCGAGGTGCGCGGGGACAACCTCGAGGAGCTGGACCACCAGGCGAGGGCCGTCGCCGAGGTGGCGCGCACTGTCCCGGGCGTGCGGGACGTGTGGCCCTCGCTCCAGATGGACTACCCCGAGATCAGGGTGGAGACGGATCGCCAGAAGGCCGGGCTCGTCGGCGTCGCGGCCAGAGACGCAGCGCAGACGACCCTCGAGGCGACGCTCGGCAACATCAATAGCCCAAGCGTCTGGATCGACCCCAATAATGGCCAGTCCTACTACGTAGTCACGTCCTACGACGGCGCGCAGGTGCCCGACATCAACGCGCTTGCGCAGTTGCCAGTCCGCTTCGGTGACAACGGCAAGGCGGTGCGCCTGGGCGCGTACGGAGACATCCAGCGCTCGGTGGGTCCCATCGGCGTCGAGCGAAACCAGCTCCAGCGCGCTGCGCACGTCTTCATGCAGACCGAGGGGCGCGACATTGGTTCGGTCGCCACCGACCTCGAGCGGGCGCTGCACGAGGACCCGCGCACGCGGGCTGTCAGCTTCAGCTTCGTTGGTCAGGTGCAGCTGATGCGGACGACCTTCTCCGGCCTCGGGGTCGCCCTTGCCCTTGCCGTGATGGTCGTCTTCATGATCATGGCCTCGCAGTTCAAGTCGCTGAGGCTCCCGTTCGTGATGCTCTTCACCATCCCGGTGTCGCTCGTGGGCATCGTGCTGGCTCTCATGGCGGCGGGGCAGGGGTTCTCGATCACGGCGCTGATGGGGATCCTCATGGTCATCGGCATCGCGGTGTCCAACGGCATCCTGCTCGTCGACGACGCGAACCAGCGCCTGAGAGAGGGCGCGACCAAGGTCGAGGCGATCGCGCTCGCGGCGCGCTCGAGGTTCGTGCCGATCGCCATGACGAGCATCGCGACCGTGATCGGTCTCATCCCGACCGCAGCGGGGCTCGAGCACGGCTCCGAGGCGAATCAGCCGCTCGCGCTCGCGGTCGTCGGAGGGCTCACGTCGTCCACCCTCCTCTCGCTCTTCCTCGTCCCCGTCATGTTCGTCTTCTTCGCAAAGGAGAGAGTCCCCGCAACCGAAACGCAAGAGCCTGTCACCGAGGAAGGCACCCACGCATGATCACGCGCATCCTGCTGGCGAGCTTGCGGAGCGCGTGATCTTCAGGGGCCTTTTGTCGCCTTCTGCGGCATGAGGAGGCCTGGCAGGCTCACGACCTGGCTGCCCGTGACTGGGGTGCCCGTTGTCGTCCCGACTGCAGTGATGTTGAACGTCCACTCGATCGTCGTCGGACACGTCGTCTTCCCGTCGCATCCGCCGGTCGCTTGCTCGCGCGTGCACGTGACCGACAGGGCGAGCGTCTTCTTCGGACTGCCCGGGCCCAGGACGTTCACGATCTCGTTCGGGAAGGCCTGCTCACAGGTGCCGGTGCTGCTCTTCGCGCGCACCGTGACGCCGCGGTAGGCGAACTGCTGCTGCCCGGTCGCCTCGATCATGATCGGCGTGTTCATCTTCGATCCGGTCCACGAGACGTCGCCCGCGGTGATCGTGTATTCCGGCGGCGTCTTGGAGCGCTCGATCACCGTGCCGCAGCGCAAGCCGAGCTTCTGGATCGACGAGGTCGCCATCACATCGAGGCTCGTCGCGACGGTGCCGGCCGGGCAGCTCACGCGGTTCTCCCACGTCTTGCAGTTCGGCCGCTCCATGGTCACAGGGTCCGCAAGCGCCGTGAAATGGGCGGCCGCATCAAGCTTGGAGCCCCAGATCCGCACGCCCTTGAGGCGACTCTCCGCGCCGCTCTTTCCGTTCGAGCAGATCTGGACGCTCGTGATGAACGCGCCGTCCGGCAGCGTGGCGTCCTTCTTACCGCTCTGACACGACGACGCGAAAGTGCGCATGTCGTTGCGCACGCTGCTGCTGCGCGCCGGGTCGAGATATCCCGGCACCGGTCGCACGCCGCAAGCGTCATTGAACATGTCCTCCTGGATCTCGATCCCGCGCAGTGCGTAGATCTGATCGGCCTCGTTGAGGTCCGACATGGTCGCGTTGATGTGGACGACAGACTCATTGGCGTATGACGCCTGTTGCGCACCGGAGTAGGTGGTGGGGCCAGACCCGCGAAACACGCGCAGCGCGATCGGAGAGTCCGCGCGCGCCTGATCAGCGTCCACGAGACCAAGGGACAGAACTGCCAGCGTCAGCGCGACTCGTTTCACGAGGCCTCCTCCATGGATCCGGGAACACAGGGCACACCGCAGCCTGGAAGAGTATGACGGAAGCGCAAGGCCAAGATTCAAACCAAAGCGGGGTCGCCCGCCAGAGGACCAAAAATCCGGTACCAGGCGCGCTGGCTGCTGCCCCTCGAACCGCCTATCCTGTCATGATGCGCAGGCGTTCCCTATGGCTACCGATCCTCCTCGCCGTCGCTGGATGGGGTGCTGCGTGCGGGACGTTTGCCCCGTACGAAGGCGCGCAGGACGTCGACCCGGGTGACGCCGCCGACGAGGGATCGTTTCCGAACGACGCCCCGACCGCTGATGCGCGCGCCGAAAGGGACGGGCAAGGCCTCGACGCAACAAAGAGCGATGCGGACCCGTGCTCGAATATCGACCTCGGGACCAATCCACAAAACTGCGGCACGTGCGGGCATGTCTGCTCGACCAAGGTATGCGTCAACGGAACGTGCGATCCGCTCGTGTTCGCCACGTCTGCGACGTTCAATGGCAACCTGGTTGCGGCGGCCCAGCGTGACGGCGGCGGTGGAGCCGCCAGCGCAGACGCGCTCTGCCAGGACGCGGCGGCGGCGGCTGGCGTGCAAGGGAAGTTCATGGCGTGGATCTGCGCGGGGACCACGCCGATCTCGCCCAGCGCCAGATTCGCGAAGGCCACGCGCCCCTACCGCAACCGCGACGGAACGCTGATCGCGAACGACTATGGAGGTCTCGGGTCGCCATTGCAGTCGACGATCCACGGTACCGAGGACGGCGGTCCCCTCGTAGGCACCACGATCGCCTGGGGGGATTGCACCGGGCAGGGCGTTGCGAACGGATCTGGAGATTGCCTTGGCTGGACCGTCAGCGTGGGTGCCCCCTTCAACAACGCCGGCAACGTGGGTGATCTGAGCTCGAACGTCGGATGGTTTCAGGCGTTTCCGGACGGCGGAAGCAAGTGCGACCAGTCGTATCGTCTCTTGTGCTTCGAGCAGTGAGAGATTTCGCGCCCCGTGGCCGACGGAGCGGGACGGGCACTTGGTTCTCCAGGAGCGGCTATTGACCGCCGTCGAAGAGGACTATCGGCGGCGTGAGGACGATGCTGTCCGCTCTGAACGTGATCTGGTCAGTGCCGTGCTTGGTTACGTCTTTGGTCCCCTTGAAGATGCCCATCGTGTGAAGGTTGAGCGTGAGGAGATCGCCGCCAAGGACGGGATTGAGGTACGTGATGGAAGCGGTCTTGTGCTGTTCAGGCTCGTTGTTGCCGTTGATCGCGAAGTCCTCGTGGGTGAAGTCTCCAGTGATCGTGATCCTGAGCGGATAGGCAATCTTGGAGGGAGGGTCGAGCGGGGTGTCGCGCGCCTCGCCGATGTCGTCGCGCACGTTGCTCTGCTTGATGGTGATGCCGTCCACGCTCATGACCGCGGAGATCGGCGCGCCGTCGAGCGAGAGCTTGAACGCGGTGGGCAGAAACGTGGGCTGATTCACGGGCGGCGGGTTGTTGGGCGATCCGGCGTCCTTCGGTAGGTTGGAGATGGTCTCTGCGACCCATTTCACATTGATGAAGGTGGCGTCCTTCGAGTCGCCGCTGCCGGCCGGGAAGCTCACCTCGCTGACGAGCGCGTCGTAGAACGAGCGCTCCTCGCACGGCTTGTGGTCGGTGCTGCACAAGACGATGGTGCCGTCTCGGCGAGGCCTCACGCCCGTGAAGAACTCCGCGAGCCAGCTCGAGACCGAAGGCGTGAGCGGCAGAGGAATCCGCGCCGCGAACACCTGCACGTCGGCGTTCGCATTTGCACCTTTGATGAGCTCGACTGGCGTTCGGTCTCCACCGATATCGAGCGTGATCGACGACGCCGCCGAGGTCTTCAGATCGGAGGAGCTGGAGCCGACGTTCTCGTCCGAGTGCGCGTTCGTGCCCCCACCGCATGCGCTCATCGCGGCGACGAGCACCGCGCAACCACCGAGACCTGCTGACAATGCGAGCTTCATACAGCTCTGTAGCACACGTAGGTACATGTGCTGCCCAGCCCGCGACGCGGTTCTCCAGCGATCGGAAATCGAGGGAGATTCAGCCGGTGAGGCCTCGCGTTCTGGCCAGAACGCGAGCGACCGCGGAGCTCCCTGGCGATGGCGCGGAGGGCGGCCTGGAGGTGCTCGATCTCGGTCGCGACCTCCTGGCGCTCTGACTCGTCGAGCATGGCGCGCAGCGAGCGGACCTTCTTCAGCACGGCGGCGCCGGTCAGGCTCGCGGTCATCTTCTTCACGCGGCGCTTGAGCACGGGGGCGGTGAGGCGCGCGTCGCGCTGGGTGCCGCCACGCGAGAGCAGCACGCCGACGTACGCGCGTGTCTTGGCCTGCGTGAGGTTGAAGCCAGATCCAGTCGCGAGTAGCGCGCGTGGATTCCTGCGTGCCACCGACCAGCGTTTTTGTAGCCGTTCGGCCAACGCGAAATTTAGAGTGCGACCTGCGTCCCGGACTTACCGTCGGTGCCAGGGTTGCCACCATTGCCAGCAGTGCCGCCGCCAGCGCCTGGGGAACCAGCTCCTCCAGGATCGCCTTTGGTGCTGGGCGTCAAGGTCGTGCCGCTGACGGATGGCGCGCTGCCCGAATACCCGATGGCCGCCGAGATGCCTCCGGCACCGCCGCCGCCACCACTGCCGCCAGCTCCGTAGCCGCCCATCGCGCCATCGCACGCGCCAGGCCCCGTCGCGCCACCAGTCTCGCCATCCTGCGCGGGGCCACCGAGACCACCCGAGCCCGCCGCCCCTGACTGGAACAAACCTCCCACAGCGGAGACGGAAGAACTGAACGCGAGAAGGGCGAAGCTAGAACCTCCGTTGCCGGCTGCAGCGCCGCCCGCACCGCCGCAACCCCCGCAGCCTCCGCCACCGCCCCCCGCGACGCCCGTGCGACCGCCACCACCGCCGCCACCTTGGCCTGGATTGCCCGCCTTGCCTTTGGCGCTATCGCTTGTGTTCGCCCAGCCGGTGGCTGAAAGGACACCTGCCTTCGTCGCTCCGGCGCCCCCGCCATTTGCGACCCCGTTCGCCCCGGTGCCTCCGTTTGTACACATGTTGCCGCCGCCGCCGCCGTTTAGAACACCGACAGCAGGGTTCGAGGTTCCGGGATCGCCGCCTGCGGCGATGGCTCCGCCCTTGCCACCCGTCGAGGAAGTACCATCGAGGCAGTTGCAGACCACGCTGTTGCCGCCATTCGCCGCCGGTGTGCCAGCGGTTGCGGTGCCTGTCCAGTTGGAACCCATTGTTCCGGGCGCTCCCATTGCCCCCGCCCCCGCGACCAGCTCGACTCGCGCGAACTTGACGGAAGCAGACGCGACGAACGCTGCAATGGCCGAATCACCAGAAACTGCCTGGTCGGCGCTGCCCTCAAACCGCATGTCTTCCACAGTCGCGCCCCCGACGCCCTTCAGTGAGAGCGCGGGCTTTGTGCTCGGGTTCACGACGGGCTTAGTGCCTGAGTACTTCCACGAACCGCAGTCGAAGCCTCCGAAAAGGCTCGGACCATGTGTTGCGTCCAGGGAGACGTTTTCAGCGTAGTTGCCGGCGCAAACGTACACGCGTGGAAGCGGGCCCGCGCTGGCGACGGCTTTCGCGATCGTCTTGAACGGCATCGCCCTCGTACCCACGTTGGAGTCGGAGCCGCCCGCGCCGTCGACGAACATACCGACCGAGTCCGCGACGCACGCTGGCGAGTCTTTTGGATCCTGTGTGAGCACGCATCCGGGCGGAGCGTCGATCGTGCCGCCCTCGACGATGTTCATGTTGCCGTCGCCGGTCGCGTCCCCGGGTGAGCCTTCGCCGCCGCCGCCTTCGTCGAGATGGCAGCTGCCCGCCTCGTCGAACGTGCAGTCGCACGTGCCGAGGTCGATGCAGTCAGACTGGTTCATGCCCGGACAGCCGCCGAGCGCGAACGCGAGGCCGAGACCGGGAATGAGAAGAAGCGGAATGGCGGCGCGGCGCATCAGAAGCGAGCCTCCCATGCGGCGCCGGCCATGTTCGGCCCGACGATTGGCGCGAAGCTCTGCTTGCTCTCCGCGGAGTGGTCCACCATCACCTGGATGAAGAACGCGCCCGCGCCGAGAAACGCGGCCCCCATGCCGCCATATAAGCCGGCCGCGAGGTTGTAGTCATTGTCGCGGGCCTTCTTGATGCCAGCGTACGTCGCGCACTGGTCGGGCCCCTTGCACTGCGGCCCGACCTGTTGCACGCCGGGGCCGGGGTTCAGGTCAACGTTGCCGTGGTTTCGGATGAAGTCCTGTCGCGCGTTCTCCTTGCCGATGCCATCCAGGTGGAAGCCGAGGGCAACGCCGCCGCTCACGAGGCCGAGGCCGAGGAAGCCGAACACGAACGCCTTCCGGGCCGTCGCGTCGCCGCCGTGTCCCCAGATCGAAGTGCCGGGCGTCTGGGCAGAAGGGGAGGGCGCGGGTTCGTCAGCGCGTGCGGTTGTGGCAGTGCTGATCATCAGCGACGACGCCACGAGGGCTGCGCAGAGCCGCTTGCCTGCGGACTCGATGGCGGTGTTGCCTTTGCGATGCGGAACCATGCGTAAGATCTCCCTGTCGGACGGAGCCGAGGAACGAAAGCAGCGTACCATGATGTGCGTACCTCGGGACTAGCCCAAGACCGGGCGGTTGGCCCAGCGAACGGCGCGCGCGGATCTAGCCCAAAGCGGCTAGGCACCCAGCCTGCGGCCCCCCGAGCCGGACGGGCATTTGGTTCTCCAGCGATCGGAAATCGAGGGAGATTCAGCCGGTGAGGCCTCGCGTTCTGGCACCAGAACGCGAGCACGGCGGCGCCAGTCATAGCGGCGTCCCGTCCTCGTCGAAAACATCGCGACGTGCAGGTCGTAGACGGCCTCATCATGAGCTGCCGGCGTGATGTGGCCTGGTTGAACGCCCATCGCCGGCCCCGCCACTCGGCCTCGACGAGGAGCGGCTCCTGATCGTCGTAGTACTCGAGGCGCCGGACCTTGGTGTCGAGCGGCTTCGTCCTCCGCTCCCGCCGCGCCACGCCTACTTCTCGAGGCGTTCGCCGACGGCGCGCACGGCATCTTCCGTCACCGGGTAGCCCTCGACCGCGAGAGACTGCTGGATGCTCTGCACAAGCCGCGGGTTCACGCGACCATCGGTCGCGCGCGTGTCGCCGAGCAGCCGGTGCCGGATCTCGCTCACGCGGGTGGCAGGAGTAACCGTGAACATCGTCCATCAAGTATAGGACGACTTGCTGACGGCGCCGCGATTGAAGCTCGCACCCAGTAGAACTCGGCGCGCGCACCGAAAACCGGTCTGGAGGATGCGCGCAGTTTCGCACCGCGATCCGCCTTGCCACCCGACCGCGCTCACGCGACATTGAAGGATGCGCCGCATCTTCTTCTCGGTCGCCACCGCGCTCGTCGTGGGCCTGGGGATCATCGCGCCATCGTCCGCCGCGACGCCGCCATCCGCGCCCGCTGACGCCTGCGTTCCGGTCGAGCACTGCTGCAAGGTCTGCGACGGAGGCCTCGCGTGCGGCAACAGCTGCATCAGCCGCGCGAAGACCTGCAACAAGGGTCGTGGCTGCGCATGCAACAAGAGCGAGCTCTGCGGCAGCTAGCCATCGCAGCGCGGCGATGCGCAAATTACGGCGCCGTAATTTCTTCGATCTGTGGGAAAAGTGGCCGCCGTTCCGATCGGTTTACGATCTGGCGGAGGGCTACTTCCGGAGCTCGCGCGCGACCACGGTGAGGGCCTTTTGGAGGTCCGTCGTCTGGGCGAGCAGCGCGTCGCGCTCCTTGTCCGTCATGCTGCTGCGGAGCTCGCGCAGGCGCTGGAGCGGCGCGCGTTCCAGGAGCTGTGTGCTGAGCCGCGCGAGCTGGTTTCGGATCGGCGCGCCGGCGAACGAGTCGAATTGCCGGACGCAGCGCCGCGGCTCGATAGTCGAAGACGGGGAAATCGGAACCGTTGTGCCAAGTCGCACGGCGAGCGATGATGCGCGACCCCGATGAAGTCTGTCCTCGACCTCGCGTATGCGCCACGCACAGAGTGGGAAGCCCGCGCCCGCGGAGCCTTCTCGGCCGCGCTCACCGAGCGCTATCCGCGCGTGAAAGCGCTCACGGAGAAGAAGAACGATGAGCGGCACTTCCAGCTTCGTGTGAATGCGGACGCCAAGGAGGGCGCGCTCCCATTCGCCGCCCTACTCCCGCCCGACCAGGAGCTAACTGGCGGCTATGGCGGGATGAGCTTCGTCATGTTCCCCGCGGACAAGCCCGGCGCCCCGGCGATCATCTCGATGGGCGTCGGCTCAAATGGCCTGGCACCCGATGAAGCGATCCTGGGCCGGCCTGGGCATGGCCGAAAATGCGCCGCGATCGCTTCCTGGTTGAATACCCGCGCCGTCGGCGCGGCGTGGGCAAAGCGTGACCCCGTTAGAATCGACCTCGCCCTTCCTCGCGTGCTCACGGAGCACCTCGAAGCATGGGAGAACGCGCTGAAAGACTACGGGCGCCTTCTCTACGCCACATTCGTGCCGGCGGCAGTGCGCACGCCCGCGACAGACGCAGTAGCCCTCGACGCGATCACAGCTTCTATTGATCTCTTCTTCGACGAGCGCCGCATCGCGCCAAAGAAAGAGTTTCAAGGCGACGCGGAGCGAATCAGACGAGCGTGGATGTCGCGCGTCCTGCCGGGGACGACCGATGAGGAGGTCTCCGATCTGCTCAAGCGGCGTCGATTCGCGATCGTCGAGGGCCCGCCGGGGACTGGCAAGACCGAGCTCGCGAGCCGTGTCCTGCGCGAGCGATATGGCGGCCGCGGGCGCATCATCCAGTTCCACCCTGGAACGACCTATGAGTCCTTCATCGGAGGCCTCGCTCCGCACGACGGCGGGGCTCTCGGCTTCACATTCCGTCCAATGCGCGGGCACCTCATGGACGCAGCGCTGGAGGCGGCCAGTGACTCGAAGAAGCCATATCTTCTCGTGATCGATGAGATCAATCGTGCGGATCTTTCGAAGGTCCTTGGTGAGGCCATCTATCTCTTCGAGCCCGGCCGCTCCGACCGAGAGATCGCGTTGGCGCATGAGTTCGATAAGGTAGGTCGGACCCTCCGGCTGCCCGAGAATCTGCACGTCCTCGGGACGATGAACAGCGCCGATCGGAGCATCGCGATCCTCGACGTCGCGGTGCGTAGGCGATTCGCATTCGTCCCGCTCTGGCCGCAGTCCTCGGTCGTCGAGGAGCATTCGGGCGAGATCTTGCAACGGGGCTTCCACGATCTGCTGACCTTGTTTGTAGAGCATGCGAGTGAGGATGCACTGCCACTCACGCCCGGGCACGCGTACTTCCTCGGCAACGATGCCGAGGCGCAGTCGCGACTGGCGACCTCCGTGCGACCACTTCTGGAGGAATACTTGGCGCAGGGTTACGTCGCAGGATTCGCCGACGAGATCCGGGCGTATATCGATCGAATTGCGCAGGTGACCTGACCGTGGCGAAGGGACGGAAGCTTGCAATGTACGCGCGTGCTCCGGCAGCGCGGGTCGTGGCCGGAACGCGAGCGGTGCCCGACAGCTCGGAGCGCTTCGTTCCTACGCTCGACTGGCTCGGCGGCGACGGCGCCGATCGCAAAGCGTCGGCCGAGCGACGCGCAGAGTCGTTGGTCGCGGCGAACGCCGGTCTCCTCCGCGATCTGGGTGTCACGGCGATGCCGGCGCGACGCTCTGGAGAGCCCGGTCTGCTAGTGAGCACGTCCACTCGGATCGGCGCGGTCCCTCTCCTGTCGCCCGTGACGGGACGTCCGGACTTCGGTCTGGTCGTAGAGCCACGATTCACCTGGTCTTCGGCCGGCGACATGCTCGCCGGAACCGGCTTCCGCGTGGTCCCTGATCTCCTGCCCCTTCCGGATCTACCTCAATCCGAGCGCCGCGTGCCACCCTGGGTACTCTCGAGCGTTGTCCTGATGCGACTGAGAGCGCTCTTGGACTCGCTGCAGCGTCGCTTCGTCTTCGCCAGGGCGGACGTGCGAGCGCCACGCGGGCAGGTTGAGTGGAGCGCCTATGCGACGCGCTTTGCGCAGGGACGAGTGCTCGATGTGCCGTGCCGCTTTCCCGATCTTCGCGAGGATGAAGAACTGCGGGCCGCGATTCACTGGGTCGTCCGGCGCCATCGCGACGCGCTTCTTGGTCAGGCGGCCGCCGGTCTGGTGGTCCACCGACTTCTCGCGCTCTGCGATCTTCTGCTCGCGCGTCTCTCGGGGACTCCTCCGCGCATGCCAGAGAGCGCGCAGCGCCGAGCGTGGTCTCGACGCTCGGTCGCACCGCGTGCGTTTCGTGAAGGCCTGCTCGCGATTGACTGGACGGTTGACGAGCGCGGACTCGCGGGCCTCTCCGATCTGTCGGGACTGGCGTGGCGAATGGACATGGAGACATTCTTCGAGGCGTGGGTAGAGTCGGTCGCGGAGAGCGCGGCGCTGCGCACGGGCGCACGTTTGCGGGCGGGTCGGCGGCACGAGACGCGTCTCCCTCTCGACTGGAAGCCGCCGTCAGCAGGATCGCAGCGGTCGCTCATTCCCGATGTCATCATGCAGCGTCCTGACGTCGTCGTGGTCCTCGATGCCAAGTACAAGCGCCACGCCGAACAGATCGAGCGCCTTGGCTGGCTGAATGCGGATGCGACTCTCCGAGAGCAGCATCGTAACGACGTCCTGCAAGCACTCGCGTACTCGACGCTCTTCGACGCCCCGCGCATCGTCGCGTGCTTGGTCTACCCGGCAGCGCCAGAGACGTGGAGGAGGTTGGTGGAGCGAGGGCGAGTTGCGATGCGGGCGAAAGTCCGCGCGGGCGCCCGAAACGTGGAGCTCGCGCTCGTGGCCGTGCCACTCTCGGGGGATCGCCAGGCGGCGGGCGCGGCGATTGAGGAGATCGTGCGGGTAGCCGCGTAGTGCCCAGCTCGCCGGGGCAATATTTCCGCTGCAATCGATCGCGCTGAGCGCAACAACGTCCGAGCTTCTAGAACGCGAACTAGTTCTCGCCCAAGCGGTGATGCAGGGGGTGATGCGAACGCAGGCAGAAGAAGCGGGGCAGGACCGGGGCTCTGGTGGAGAACCCACAAGAACCACACAAACGAAAAAAGCCCCGGTCAACAGTTGGGACCGGGGCTCTGGCGGAGCGGGAGAAGGGATTCGAACCCTCGACGTCCACCTTGGCAATACGCTCTCACCAGCGATATTTCGCGGTGAAAAAGCATCTGATCAGTTCCTACCCACCCTTTATCCCACCATTTGCGGCGGAGGTGAAGCGCGATCGCGCGCTTCACCGCGAAGAAGTGGAGCTCGCTTCGGGAGCGAGGTCAATCGGGTTTCTTCCGAGCCTGGGCTCGCGCCAACGAGCCCTCGTCATTGTCGATCGGCATGCCTTCGACGAGCGGCACGGGATGCTGGAACCGCTGGCGGTGATCGTCGTCTGGTCGGCGGCGTTTCCCATTGGTAGAGATACTGGTCCCAGTCCTGGAACCAACCGGTTCCGAACTTGCGGTTGCCATCGGAGTCCCAGAGCACGACGTGGCCCCCCCAGTAGGAGGACTCGTCGAGCTGGAACACGGCCCACCAGCCGGTACCTGCCACCAGCGTGCGGCTCGTCTTCGTCGCTTTCGACTGGAACCAGGCCCACATGTCGCGCGCACGCACGGGACGCTTCGCCGGGCTTCCGCAGCGAGCGTGAATGAGCGGGTTGTCGGGAGTGAGTTCGTCGTATCCGGCGCGGATGAATGCGTCCGATAAGAAGTGGGCGCAGTTGTTTGGGAACGAATCGCCGCCATCACATGAGTTCGTCCACTTGTTGGCCACGGGCGCCAGTGCGAGCGAGCCAGGTCGGCCGGAGACTGCTTCGGTCGGGGCGACTGCTTTGGCAAGCATCGCGGAGAGCGGCGGCGCGACGTGCTCCATGTCGAAGCGAGGAACGTCACCGTCCGCGATGCTTGGCGCGTCGAACGTGAGCACTCTGGAGTGAGAGTCCTGAGACCGCTTGAGACGCGCCACGATGGCGGCGTAGCGCGCTCCTTTGCACGAGAGACGTAGTTGACGCGAGAGGTCTCCAACAGTAATTCGTCCATCGCCATCGCGATCGAGGCCCACGTTCACTTTGTATGCCCATGAGCGTACGCCGTCGCGCTCGCAGAGGACGAAGCCGCTTCCCGTCGCCGCGGTGGCTGCATCGGACACCAGCGACGGCAGGAACGTGGCCACGTAGCACAGGGCGTCGCTCGTACAGAAGCGTGCGTACGGCCGATAATAGCGCTCAACGTAGACCGTTTGCTTCTCCGCAGAGAGCAGCCTGAAGGCATCCCAACCACGCGTCCATCCAAGGTCCGTGAGCGTGTCGGGCATGAACTGGATGAGACCGACTGCATTGCCATTCGCGTTGTGCGCCTTCGGTTGCACGCCACCCGACTCACTGAAACTCACCCGAATCAAGTCAACGGCGTCGAGGCCGAGGCGCGAGCACATCGCAGCCCACGCGTGGAAGAATGAATCCGAGAGGTCTGCGGGGTCGTTCGTCTGAGGCAATGAGGACATCGTGGGTGTTCTCCGAAAGGCCCGGTGGGGCTCGTCGCGGCGCTATCACTCGTCGGTAGCACCCCGTGCCGCCGTTCCGGCGGGACGTGTGGCGTCAGTCGCAAAAAGGCGTGTCCACCCGGCACCTCACGTGGACGGCGGGTGGAATAGGATGCTGTGCTGACATCGCCCCTGAGGTGGCCGGGGGGCGATGCAGATAGCCTCGTCATTCGGATCGGGTTGAAATCCGGTACAAGTGCACTGAGTGCACCGATTCCCGTCCGCAACCGCCTGCTTGATCTCGGACGCTATGGCGCTGTGCTTCCCGCCGTCTTTGTCGTTCATTTGAATGCTCCGTCGTGTTGTGTGGTGAGTGGTACTTCACTACCGGTGGTCAGGCCCGCAACGCCTTCGCTTCCATGATGCGCGCAGAGCCCCGATCATCAGAGCTCGAGGAAGTCGATCAGAGCTCGAGGAAGTCGGTGAAGACCAGGCGCCGCCCGTCGCCGCCCAGTGGTGATGGTGTCGAACTCGCGTCGGTGAATACCTCAAATTCTTTGATGACGAGGCGCACGGACGTGCCTGAGCTGGGCGGAGTAAAAGTCGTCTCGAAACCGTCGCCCGTCCGATCGAACACCACCTCCGGCCCGTGCGGAATCCAGACGCCGAGATCGAGGCGCTCGACTGTCGCGACGACTTGAACGTTCTGTGGGTAACTCGCGCCGGCTTGGGGGAATGGGCCGGCGAGCGCGGCAGACGCGCGACCGTCGGGCAGACGGCGTGTTGTGGCGCGCCGATATGGTAGGAGCTGGGTGCCTTCTGCGCGCACGATCTCCGAGAGGTGACAGCCGTCGACCGCATGCTTCTGGAAACGCGCGAGTGCGAGCGAGACAAAGCGAAAGTAGGAATCCTTCGCGTCGAATTCCAGATCGACTACCCACTGCTGCGTTGCCTCGTCGTAGATCGGGTTGAACAACGCGAGGGCCACCGGCTCCTTGCTCGTTCCCGCCTCGAAGCGCGTAACCTTCTGCGCGTCGGTGAGGCTGCCGAGATGCTCGAGCCGCAAGTCGCCGACGCTCTCCGGCGTCATCCAGAGTGGGTCGACACCCCAGCGACTCACGCTGACACTCGGCTCACCCGTTGAAAGCACGACCGCCAGCTGCTCGTCGTTGCCCGACACGTACCAGGGCCGGCCGAGGTACAAGCGGAGCGCGTTGCCCATTCGCTCAACGATGTGGTACGAGCCGGACGATCCGCGGCCCCACTGCGTCACTGGCGTCGTCTCGCGGACAAGGGGCGCGGGCGGGCGAACTGTCGCGGGAACGATGCGCGACACGGGCGCCGATCGCGAGGGCTTCGTCGCGCCATCACCGTAGTGTTCGGCAAAGCGCGTCGTGGCGACCGCGGTGTAGCGGACCAGGCGCTGACGCGTGTCGCCGAGGTGCTGAACGAACCCGACCGGCACGGTCGTCACAGCGTCCGGCGCTCTCGGCATGGGTTCGATCACCTGGTCGCCAGCGTGCTTCGATGTTTTACGGTTGCGGTCGGGCACTGGCTTGCTGAGGTCGTCGACAACGTCGGTCCATTCGCACTCGAGATCGATGCGCGTTGTACTCGGCCAATGGAGCTGAATGGGCTCGGCCACCGTGGCGTCGGTCGAATCGGCCGTGCGGGTGAGCAGCTCGCCGTCGCCGTGGGAGAAGCTCGGCGCGGCAGGCGTCGCGACGGCATGAACGAGTGTGATTGTGCGGCTCGGCGTCACTGCCTCGTTGTTGCCTGCCTCGACGTCGGACGTGAGCACGTCGCCGCGCTCGCGAAGAGTGCGCTCGCCTTCGAGGAGCAGCGCTTCTCGCGCAGCCTCGAGCGGCGCGAGGATCGTCGAGTCGTCTACCTTACTCGCCACACGCACGGTGCACGTGTTGCCGCGCGGGAGTTCGACCCGCAGCGTCCGACCGTGGAACTCGCACTTGAAGCGCGTCGCGTCGACGACTTGCATGCAGAACGATCGCGCGTCAGGCCAGCTATTTCTCTCGATGAATGGTGGCGCATCGGCAATCTCGGCCTCCGTGGCACCGTTATAGCTGACGACTACAGCGGCCCGTTTGGCGAGGGGATCGGGCAGGAAGGTGATGTGCGCCTCGTCGTTGTCATCATGATCGGGCGGCGTGGCGTCGGATGCGATCAGCCGGGCATACGACTCGAGCACCGGGCTGTCGAGGCGCGCGAAGTACTCCTCAAACGAGCCGTGCACTTCCGCGAACTGCGGCGTCACCGCCGGCGGCATCACATGGCGAATGGGGTCGCTCGAGGAGCCGTCGCGCATCACAACTCGGTCGACCGTCTCGCCGCGCCCGAACAGTTTCGGCCGCGTCGACGGGATAACGACGAGAGGGCCAATCGGCTCGTAGCGCAGGTAGCGCACCGGGCCCGCGACCAGGTCTGAGCCCGCAGACGGCGGGCTTGTCGCATCCGCCTCACTCGGCGGTGGGAGGCCGTTGCCGGCTGGATCTGCGGCACGCAGACGGAACGTGTACGAGCGACCGAAACGCAGGCGAGGGAGCGCCTCCCACGACTTGCTCGGCTTCGGCGGCGTGGTCGTCATGGACTTCCACGGCTTGCACGGGAGCTTCGGTTTTGGAACGTCCGACTCGGTCATAGAGGCGTTCCACGGCAGCTCTGCACCCAGGCTCCATCCCTCCCAGCGGAAGAGCGCCTCGTGGAGGCGCGGGACGCCCGGCGCGTCGCGCGCGTCGTCGGGTTTCGCCGTGATCGCGAGTGGGATGAGGGATTCTTCGCCGGCAACCGAGTTTAGCGGCGGCCCCGAGAACATCTCGTACTCCGTGTCGCGCCGACAGAGCGAGCGCCACATCTTGCCATCCCACACGTCGACTCGGAAGCCGCGGAGCAGTTCGTGCGCTCCGAGTGGCCCGCTCAGCTGTGCGCGGACTGCGAGCCGACCTTCGATGACGTTGGCGCGTCCAGGCTGAACAAGAGAGATTCCGCCAGTGCGCGCGCTCGGGTTCGCGGCGTCGGGCTGCCGGCCGAGCCGGCCGCCGGTCTTCTGCTTGAATACCGAGCCATCGACATCCATGGCGATCGGCTGGTAGCCGCGAAGTCGCATGAGGCCATGGTCGACGTCGGCCGAGGGCGATGGCAGGAACGTCCATGTGTGGTTTGGGCCCTCGTCGATCGTGTAGGCCGTGACTTGCGAGATATCCCCCCCCGGCGCGTTGAACTGGAGCGTGCCGCTCTTCCCCGCGTTTGCGAAGAAGTCGGCGACGTTCACAAGCTCGAGGTCAATCACGAGGCCGAGCGCGCGCATCAGTGACGGGTGATGCGAGGCCATGTTCACGAAGGAGTGGAAGTCGAAGGGTTCGGCCTCGGGGGACTTCGGCTTATCGGTTGCCTTGCGCGGGGAGTAGAAGACGTCGAATTCCGAGGTCTCGAGCGGTGAGGGGGCCGATCGGATCTTCGCGACAACGCGCCCAAGCTCGAGGCGTATGGCGCGGTGCATCGTCAAGACGTCAAACGAGGCGAAGCGCGCCTGCGTGCGCGGGCGGTTGGACTTCGGCGCGACGACTGGAGTGTTGGGCCCGAACACGGTTGCCCACCGCTTCTTCTTCAGCTCCTCGGTGTTGAGGAGCTTGAATCTAAGCGGCGTGGGCTCGTTCGTTTTGATCGTCCACGAGTCCTTCGCAAGGACAAAGTTCGCCGGCCAGTCGACAAAATTCGGGAAGGAGGCGAGCGTGTCCGCGCCGGAGAGTCGCGGGCTCGCGAGCAGTGACACCGTCACCGTCGCTTTGCCCTCCTTCGTCAAGATCGCCTTCGGGAGCACCGTCCAAGTAACCTTCTCGTTCGCCATCATGCCTCCGTCAGTCCGCCGAACGCGTCCCAGTACTTGCCCCAGAGATCCTTCGTCGGGATGATGTCACCTATCGTCGGCGGCGATGGGTCCAGTGCGAGGAGGTGGCGCCGTCCAGCGAGGCGCTCGCTTGAGTTGCCACCGAACCGCCTCTCAACAACGAGGTCGACGCTCACGCTGAAAAAGAAGACGTCGATCTCGACATGAAGGGTCGCACGGCCGAAGAAATAGTCGCGGTCGCCGTCTCGGTGATAGCCGAGAGTCAGTGCGAATTCGGCTGAGATTGTGATGAGGCCGATCACGCGGAGCGATCCGCCACAGTGCAGGAAGCCGCCCGCCTCCATCGAGTCTTCGTCCTTCCAGAAGTAGACGCCCCCGAGAATGTGGACTTCGCCGCTCGCCACTCCGATATCGATCGCGGCAGTCCCGCCGAATTCGAGTGCGGCGCTGAGTCCTACCACTACTGCGGGATGTCGTTCCTGCCGGAACGTCTCGGCGCTGCCCGCGTGAGAGCGTGTTCGCATTCTCTTCTGCATAGCGGGCATCGCGGGAGCCAGCGAATGAGGGCGTGGGCGATGGCGAGCCTGGCGGTGCTGAA
>JBBRNJ010000100.1:0-29838 GCA_038230375.1 Polyangiales bacterium
ATCCCCGCGCCCATCCCCGCCCCCACCGAGACCTCTGCGATCGGAGAGAGCGCGCGCGCGTCCGACGGGCTGTCCGACGAGTGGCTCACTGGGTCGTGGAAGGTTGCGTCCACCACGGACCCGCGCATGCTCCCGTTCCTGGGCGCGCGCGTCGACCTGTCGTCGGACCAGGCGGAGATCTCGCTCCATGGCTGGCGCAAGGCGACCACGTTCAGCCGCCACGGCGCACAAGCAGACGTCGCGGTGTCAGGTCGCACGGAGTCCGTCACGCTTCGGGCGGTGCCGCAAGGCCTGCGCATCGAGGGCCCGTTCGGGTCCGCGATCCTCACGCGTATCGAGTAGAGATGTCACAAAGCGTCACCGCTCCGGGACGAACGAGGCATGTGGAGTCTCCCGGTTCGTTCTGGAGGCGCTGGCTTCGCTCGCCGCCTCTTCGCCTTCGCGCTCTCCCCTGTTGCCGCGGCGTTCTGCGCGGCCGTACCGCTCCTTGCGTGCGTGTCCGTCGCGCAGGTGAAGCAGTCGGCGGTGGATACCGCGATCTCGACCGCGGCGCCGCATCCAGCATTCCCTCCGCCGCCGCCCGCCGCGCTTGCTGGCTATTCGCTCTTCGCCGGTGACTTCCATACGCACGTCGCGCCGCCCGATGGCCCGCCGCATGTGGTCCGTGGCATGCACGAGACCGTGGAGCTGGCGAGGAAGGAGCATCTCGACTTCGTCGTGCTGACACCACACACCTGGTCGCGCTTCTTCTCGAGCCCACCGATGCGCGCGCAGGTCGTCGCCCACAGGAACGAGATGCGCCGCGCGCTCGCGGCAGAGGACACGGGCAACGTGCTCTTCGTGGTGGGTGCAGAGTACACGGATGGCGCGTACGGTCATGTCGGCATGGCGTTCGGTGATCTCGACCGCACGCTCGCGGAGGTCCCGGCCGCAAGTGCGAGCGCCCACGCCGACGCCTTCTTCGAGCACTACATGGCGAACGGCGGGCTGCTCACGGTAAACCATCCGCTGGTCGGGCCGATCGACTCGGCGTTCGAGATGGCACGCGCGGATCTCTCATGGCGCATGTACACGGCGCCAGACCAGGCATTCCCGCCCGAGGTGCGCGCAGTCACGCGGCTCTCGTTCTCGTACGAGGCCTACAACACCACCGCGACGGAGCTCCGCGATCGCATCCTCCTGTCCGACCGTGATCTGACCTTGCGCGCGACGCTCGCGCTCTACGACGGCATGATCGAGCGCGAGAAGCGGCGCATCACCCCCGTGGGCGGCTCGGACAGTCATAGCCACTACCTGCGGGCCACCACGTTCGTCGCGGCGCGCGAGCTCACGGAGGCGGCGCTGCGGGATGCGATCAAGGAGGGGCGCACGTGTATCCGCAGCGCAGATGCGTGCACGCTGGAGGCACGGGTTCCGGGCGGCGCGTTCGTCGGAGTCGGTGGCGCGCTTGCGGACGCAGACGGCGTCGTGGAGGTCCGCGCGCGAGGGAGCCACATCACGGTGTTCGCGTCGGGCGCGGAGGTCGCGACGCCCGCATCCGGCGAGATGGTGCGAGTCCCGGTCGCGCGCGGGCGGTGCGTATCCCTGCGCGCCATGGTTGGCGATGGCTACTCCGCGCCGATCTACGTGGGTTGCGGGCTTTGAGCCCCGAGATGGCAGTTCCCCGTGCCCGTGCGCCCCTGAGCAGGTGGTACATGAGACCCCCACCCTCGGCCCATGGGAAGACCACTTCGACGACCGACATCCAACAAACTATAATAATATCAACGGATCGGTCCCGGCCTACATCTGCGCACACTTCGTGCGTTACAGCCGAGTATGGTCCGACGCATCCTTCTCGCAGCGGCTCCCCTTCTGATGATGGCATGCGCGGCCTCGGCCGACCCTTCGGTTGACGAGCCCGTCAATGAAGAGGAGGACGTGTCCTCGCTCGTCTCCGGGAAGATCACCGCGCACGAGATCTCCGAAGCGGCCAAGTTGCCCTCCACGGCGCCGGCGCTCGGCAATCAGCGGGTCCACCTGATCGACGTCGGCACTGGGCTCAGCATCCTCGTTCAGGGGCATGACTTCACGATGCTCTTCGACGGCGGATCGAACGATGACTCGAAGGGTGTGACCGCATCCTCCGGCGCCGCCGGAAACCAGAGCCGGCTGCTCGCGTACCTCTACGCCACGCTGGGCCCGTCGGGCGGTCCCGAGTGCGTTCCGCAGGGAGACAAGTGGAAGAAGGGCTCGACGTTCCCGGAGCTCACCATCGACCATCTCTTCCTCAGCCATGCTCACCGTGATCACATCAGCATGCTGGGCGACGTTCTCCATTGCTACAAGGTCAAGAACGTCTGGGAGCCCGGCGCCGTCTACGACCAGGTCTCGTACCGGGAGTTCATCGCGTCCGTCGCGGCGGAGCCGGGCGTCGTCTACCACACCGCAGCGAAGCCCCCGACCACCCTCCCCAGCACGTGGCAGGGCGCGAAGCTTCCGGCGGACTTCAAGTGGACGTCGTTCGCGGAGAACGATCGCGTGACCCTCGGCAAGAATGCCTCGTTCAAGGTCCTGCACGTGGACCCCAATGCAACGCCTGCAGAGGCGAACAACAGCTCCATCGTCCTTCGCGTCGCGCTCCGCAACCGCTCGATGCTTCTGATGGCAGACGCCCAAGGCGGCGTGCGGGAAGACCCGGATTCTTCGGTCAACTCCGTCGAGAAGGACATCCTCTCGCGCCACGCGAAGGAGCTCGATGCCGACATCTACCAGGTGGGGCATCACGGCTCGTCGACATCGAGCCGCCGCGAGTTTCTGAACGCAGTGTTCCCGCTGGCCACCGCGAGCGCGGGCCGACCCCGGTTCTCGATGATCAGCGCGGGGCCGACCCCGTACGTGGGCCAGGTGCTGCCGGACCAGAACGTGGTGGACGAGCTCACCAAGAACCATCCCGCCATGCAGATCCTCGCCACCAACACGCACGACCGTCTGGGCGGTCCCGGACACCCCGACAACTGTCCGGCCGCCGATCGCGTCGGCATGGATGACGAGGCACCGGGCGGCTGCGACAACTTCGTCCTCGACATCACCCCCTGACCGCGCACGGCTCTGACCTATCTTCTGCACACGACACACTGTCGCAACGCTCGTACCAAGCTCGAATCGCGCAGTTTGTCGGGGCATTCGGGCCGTCAGAGCTGACCACGGACACCTCCACGCCTGACCACGGTCAGCTGCGGAACGACGGGCAGTGCTCCCCGTGCGCTGGCTCAGCCCGTCTGCTTGCTCGACGTCAGCTTGGCCAGCGTGTCGAGCGCACCCACGGACATGGTCACCTGGACGGCCCATCCCTCTGGCACCTTCACAGGCTTCGCTGTGACCCTCTCGGAGAGCAGCGCGGATAGCGCTTTCGCGCCGCGCTCCGTGAGAAGGCGCGCCGATTTCCGGGGGTTGTCACGGCGCGCGTTGTCTCGGCTGAGTCTGGTCCGCCGGACCTCTCGGTTGAGATCGCGGACGGAGAGACCGTCCACGCTCATTTTCTTCCCGTCAATGTGGACCCCGGTCGTGAGGAGAGACATTGGTGATTCCTCCGGGGCGGTGGCGTGGGCGTAGCGCACGAGCGCGTACGACTTCTCCATGCCGAGCGACGAACGCACGCGCCGGGGGAACGCGCGAACCACCGCCATCATCTTGTAGGCCTGGCTCCGGCCCATGACGTCTTCCGTTGCGAGCATCTCGTCGAACGTGGTGTAGCCGAGCGGGAGGAACAGCTCCTTCTTCTGGATCTCGACGAGCGCCTCGCCAATGTCGAACAGATCGCGCTCCACGTTCTGCGACTTCTGGCGGATCTCGTCGAGGAGATCCCGCCCGCGCCTCACCTGTGCGGTCTTGGTGGCCTCACGCGCGAGCTTGGACAGCCCCTTCCCCTTCGTCTGCATGTACGTTCCCCTCTCTGCTCCGAAGATAAGATTGTTCCAGCACCGGCGGCCGATTTCCAGGCGATTCGCAACGTCCAGACGTCTGGACGTGACGACGGTTACGCGTAGCATTGCGACATGAACGAACTCGACGAGCTCACCCGGCGAGCTCAGAGCCGCGTCGGGCAATCTCTTCGCGGCAAGTACCTGCTGGAGAGGCTGCTCGGCGTGGGTGGCATGGCCGCAGTCTACGAGGCCACGCACCGAAACGGAATGCGCGTCGCCGCGAAGGTCCTCCACAAGGAGATCGCGAGCGACAAGGGCGCCAAGATGCGCTTTCTGCGCGAAGGCTACGTCGCGAACCGCATTGGACATCCCGGCGTGGTGAAGGTCCTCGACGACGACGAGGACACGGACGGGAGCGCCTTCATCGCCATGGAGCTGCTCGACGGGATCACCCTCGAGCGAGAGTGGAGCAACGCCGGACAGCGCTTGCCGCTCATGCGCGTGGTGGCGATCCTCGACGAGCTGCTCGACGTGCTGGATGCCGCGCACGCTTCCGGTGTGATCCATCGTGACGTCAAGCCGGACAACGTCTTCGTCACCAACGCGGGCCCGCTGAAGGTGCTGGACTTCGGGATCGCACGCATCGTGGACCAGTCTCGCGTCACGCGCAGTGGGGAGATGATGGGCACCCCGGAGTTCGTGTCACCCGAGCAGGCAGGTGGCCGCGTTCGTGAAGTGGACGCCCGTGCCGATCTCTTCTCGCTTGGCGCGGTTGCGTTCACGCTGCTCACGGGCGAGTACACGCAGATCGCGAAGACAGCGATCGAGCGCATGATCTACGCGGCCACCAAGCCGGCTCGCAGGTTGGTCGACGTCGCGCCCGCGGTGCATGCAGACATCGCGCACGTGATCGATGTCGCCTTGTCGTTCGCGATCGAGGATCGCTGGGCGAGCGCGCGGGCCATGCGCGCCGCACTGCGGAGCGCGGCGACGAACGCCGGTATCACCCTCGGCGCGATGCCGTCGCCTCGAGACCAGGTCGACGTTCCCCCGTCAGTGCCAATCTCGCTGCCAACGCCCTCGAGCACCACGACCGTGGCTCACGGCTCCGTCCGCAAGCCAGACGAGTAGCGCTCCGAGAGTCGCCGCCCCGAGCGATACAAACGCGGAACGTCAGTACGAGCAATTCTCGATGACGTATGACCCCTGCGGTCGACCGTCTCCTTGGGCCGACCCTCGGCTCACGGGCACATGAAGCTCGTGAGGTAGCTCGTACACGTGTTCTCGTTGCCCTGCGCGACGATGAGCTGCTGCTCGCAGGAGCTCCTCTGTGGATCCGCGAGCCCCTCGCAGCAGGTCTTGAGGTGCGTACAGTTCGCGCCCGTCGGACACGTGTACGCATCGTACGTCTGGCAGGTGGCCTCGTTGTTCCCAGTGGCCTGCAGATACGAGTAGCACTGGGACTGACCGCCGCCGGTGAACGTACCGCAGCAGGTCTTGAGCGCTGCGCAGTTGGTCCCCGTTGGGCAGTACTGCGCAAGACCCGTCTGGCAGCTCGTCTCGTTGCCGGCGTACGAGTTCAGGACACTCGTGCACTGCTGGTTGTAGGTGCCCGGACCGATCGACTTGCAGCAGTCCTGCATGGACTTGCACTCGGCCTGCCATAGCGCCGGGCACTGACCGGAGGCGTAGCTGGTGGAGTTGAACGGAACGACGATCTGGGTACCAGGAACGAGCTGGTTGTCCTGCGCGTCGCCCTGCCCGGTGCCACCGCACAGCGTGCACGCCGAACCGCAGTCGGCGGCTGCCTCTTGAGCCGTCGCGTAACAGAGGTTGTTGGTGGCGCAGGTGTACGGCTTGTTCGCAGGGCAGCAGGCCTCCTGGTTGCCGGTCTGGTAGCACGCCTGTGTGAAGTCGTTGTTCAGCGCGGTGCACGCCGACTGCTGCTGCGCGCTGAACGTCGCACTGTGGCAGGTCGTCGCGTTGTACGCGGAGTTGCCGACGATGGTGAACGACAGCTTGTGGTCGTTCATCGGCCCGCTGCGCTTCGGGCTGCAGTAGCTCGCAGCATAGATGCTCGTACCGCGCGAATGGATCGCATCCGTGACCTGCCCGATGTCGGCGACGAGGTCTGCGTACGTCGGTGCGATGATCGGGTGTGGGTCCAGGTTCTTCAACGCGTTCACGTCCAGCGTTGGCGTCGCGCCCGTGGTCGTTCCGATGCCGACTGCCACGATGCGCTTGTTGCCCTGCGCTTGCGTCACGGCTTGAAGGGTCGCGCGCGCGGCGTTGTCCCGCCCGTTCGTGATGACCACGCACAGGCCTGCTGTGAGCTGGCCACTCGTCGCGTTCATACTGGAGAATCCGTCGGTCCATTGCCCGAGGGCGTTGATCAATGTGCCGTACAGGTTTGTCGATGTTCCGTCCGCCGTCGTGATGCCGTCAATCGCTGCGTTGAGCTTGGTCTTGTCGTTCGTGAAGCCGACCCTGACGTTGGGCGTCACCTGGTCGGCGAATGTCATGACCTCGATCGTCTGCTCCGGGAGCATGTTGGCGATGATGGTCTTCGCAGCCTTCTTCAGCGTATCGAGCTCGCCGTTGGCGATGATGCTGGGCGACGTCTGGAGCACCAGCACCGTGGGAATGGTGAGCTGGTTGCCGGTGAGCGGGGTCACCGTGAAAGACGACTCCGTCGGGTCGACAACGGCGTTGTCCTCGAGGTACGTGAACGCACTTGGCTTGAGGTTGGGCACGCCGTGGTTGTTGGCGTCGGCCACGCTGAAGAAGAGCGAGATGTTCGCCGTCTGCGTGATCGCCTTCGTCAGCGGCGTCAGCGTCAGCGGGTACGCGAGCCCCGTTGGTCCGCCATCTGCGGCCGGTCCAGCGTCGCTCCCGCTTCCGACGCCGTCGCCGTTTCCATTCTCGTTGCCCGGAGCGCCACCCGCGTCGGGGGTAGAATACGTGCCTCCACCGCCGCCGCTGGAGCACGCGGACGTGGCTGTCGCGGCTGTTGCGAGGAGAGTGAAGAGAGCAGCCCACCGCGGGCCGGTCGATGCGCGGTTGAGCCGAGCCCGACGTGGGAGACATTTCACTTCTTGCATCATGGTTCCTGCTCTTTTCGTGCCTGCGGTGGAATCGTGGGTTGGGCTTGAATGGGTCGGTTCGTCTCTCACTTCAGGCACGTCGACGGATCGTTCGCGCCCATGCACTGGTAGGTGAATGACGTGCTTCCGTCGCACCACCAGTACCCAGCTGCCTCGCCGGACTGGGTCGCGCCCGCCGCGAGCGCTCCTCCGCTCCTGTCGCCCGTGTTCGTGGTCACGCGGCAGTAGACGTTCGCGCCGCAGTTGTTCGTGAGGGTCGCGACGAGCTCGTTGTTGCAGGCGCTGTTCGACTTCGAGTACGTCGCGGACACGCAGTTCGTCATGGAGTGGCAAGTCGCGCCGCCACCGCCGCTTCCACCGCCGCCACCAGAGCCGCTCCCGCCGCCGGACCCACCGCCACTCCCCGCGCCACCACCGCTTCCGCCGGACCCACCCCCACCGCCGCCGCTTCCGCCGGACCCACCCCCACCGCCGGTCGTCGGCGCCGCGCCGGCGATGTTCATGGTCGCCCGGCCGGTCAACAGCTCTCCGCTCGACAACTTCACGTTGAACGTCGCATCAAGAGCGCTGCCCGCCCCACCCGGCGTGGTGACGTTGTTCGCGCCGACCTGGATGGCGCCGGCCCCCCCGGTGCGGGTCCCCGCGGTCGTCGTGTAGACGAACGCGACCTCGTGCGGGGACAGGCCGGACGGCGATTCGTCGATGACGCTGGATACCGGAATCGTCGCGCTCTCGGGTGCGTCGGCGTTGAAGCTGATCGTGATCCAGCCGGGGCCAGGATTGAGCCACGAGCCCTGCGAGTTCGCCGCAACGATCTGCCAGGTGTAGACGCGCGTGGACGCGTTGAAGCGGAGGCGGCAGGCGTCGTAGGTCGGAGCCGTGCCACCAGA
Source organism: Polyangiales bacterium (assembly GCA_038230375.1). GTDB lineage: Bacteria > Myxococcota_A > Polyangia > Polyangiales > Polyangiaceae > JANXLV01. Next base: position 7,900 of record JBBRNJ010000100.1, read on the forward strand.
CAGCTGGAGGGACGCGCTGAGCGAGCAGCTCGCGGGCTCCACGTCGAACGATGTGTCCGAGGTCGCACCGCTACCGCCGCCGAAACCGCTGCCGCCGGACCCGTCGCCGCCACTGCCCGAGGAGGAGGACTCATAGGAGGGGGCCGGATTGACGGCGCAGGCAACGAGCGACAGGGACGCGAGGAAAAGGGCGATTGATCTCATGCCCCAGCTTGAGCAAGGCACGAGCCACTTACGATCTGCCGTATTTTCGAGCCTTTCACCGACTGTGCGGGCGTGCGCACGGTGGGTAACGCGTGCGCGCACGTGCGGTCTCGGGGTAGTGTGGGATTGTGGCTGCGTCCAAGAAGACGACCCTGATCGGCGAGAGCGAACGCACGCCGTCGGCCTGGGGAGAGCGCGTGCTTGCGCTCGTGATCGCGTGGTCCGCCCACGAGCCGTGGCGCATCGGCGAGGTCGCGATCCTGGCGCGCGGCGGCGGCGCGATGCTGCTCGGACGCGGCGACGATGAGGACAAGGAGCGGCGGCTCCGCTTCTTCCGCCAACGGCCCACCGGGATGGCACCGACACCGGCGATCGAATCGCCGGGCATCTCGCGTCGCCAGCTCACGGTGGAGGCGCACGACGACCACGTGCGCGTGGAGCAGGTCGGGAGGTGTCCGCTCCTGGTCAACGGAGAGCGCTGCGAGGGCGCGGACATCGTCCCCGGTGACGTGGTGCAGCTCAAACGCGAGCTCGTGCTCCTGTGCGTTCAGCGCGCAGGTCTCATCCTGCCGTGCCGACACTTTCCGCGCGAGGCCGTGGGTGCGTTTGGTGAGCCCGACGCGATCGGTGTCATCGGCGAGTCTCCCGCCGCATGGAGCCTGCGCGAGCAGATCGGCTTCGCCGCGAAGGCGAACACGCACGCACTGCTGACTGGCGAGAGCGGCTCCGGGAAAGAGCTCGCTGCGCGCGGCATCCATGCGCTCTCGCCGGAGAAGAGCGGACCCTTCCTCGGAAGGAACGCGGCGACGTTGCCTGCGGGGCTCATCGACGCGGAGCTGTTCGGCAACGCAAAGAATTATCCGAACCCAGGAATGGCGGAGCGGTCGGGCCTGGTTGGAGAGGCAGACGGCGGTGCGCTCTTCCTCGACGAGATCGGCGAGCTACCGACCGAGCTTCAGTCCCACCTGCTCCGCGTCCTGGACAACGACGGCGAATATCAGCGGCTCGGCGAGGCGCGGGCGCGTCGCTCGTCATTCCGACTGCTCGCTGCAACGAACCGCGAGGCGACCGCGCTGAAGCACGATCTTCTCGCGCGCTTCTCGTCGCGCGTGGAGCTGCCGCCGCTCTCGGAGCGCCGCGAGGATGTGCCGTTGCTCGCGCGTCACCTGCTGCTCCGAGCCGCGAAGAAGAGCCCCGAGCTTGCGGAGCGTTTCCTGGCAGTGGGCAAGGACGGACGTCGGGACGCACGGCTCACTGCGGAGTTGGTTGAGTATCTGTTGCGCGCGCCCCTCGCAGCGAACGCCCGCGACATCGACGGGCTGCTGTGGCGCGCGATGGCGGAGAGCACGGGTGAGGTCCTCGAGCTGCCCGCCTCCCTTCGGCGTGAATCGATTCCATCGCAGCGCACCAGTAAGACCTCGGAAGAGCACCCAGAGCCGCCGAGCGAGGACAAGGCGGACCCCAGCGCGGAGGAGATCCGCGAAGCGATGCGCGCGGCGGAGAACAGCGTGACGAAGGCCGCGCGCGCGCTTGGCCTTTCGAGCCGATTTGCGCTCTATCGGCTATTCACGAAGTACGGAATCGAGCGCGACGACGCCGACGGGTGAACCGTGCCGAGGTTCCCCGCGCGCACGCGTCTGAACACTGTGACGTGCCCGAGGAGCATGTTTCATTGCGAAGAGACGCAGATGATTTTGAAGTCGGTATCCGCGGCGTACGCCTGAGAATTGGTATCCTTGAGCCCGACCGTGACACCCAAGGTGGTCTCAGCGACGTCGGTGATCGCTACGTCTGACGTGATACCGGCCTCCATGGCGATGCATGTAGGAGGAGTTGCCCAGGAGCCAGCGGTGAACACCAGAGCGCACCGACCCAGGCCCGGGTGCGACACTGAAGAAATCCAGGTTCCGGACTGAGTCGCGATCGCGCAGGTGCCGTTATTGGTGATTCGCGCGGACCTTACGACGGGCTTCGCTTCCGTCGCAACGACGCGCGTGTCGAGGGCGGAGAGACGAACATCGAGACCGTTGAGGTTCTCCGCCAGCTTTGACGACAAGACCGGCTTGCCATCCCCAATCCACGTCGTGTCGATCGCCGCGTGGGCTATCGCAGCGGTTGTGGCCACGAGCGCGAACGGGGTGGCAACGTAGAGCAGAACGCGGCGGCACCAGCCCGCCGGGGCGTCGAGCCGCAGACGAATATTGATGTCCATTGGGCCAGTCCTTGAAGGTTTGTAGTTGCAAGTGCCGAATTGTGATGTGCAAATTTGCAAGGCCGTCGGTGCCGCTCGCACCCGAGGCGCTGCTCGTGCCGGATGTGCTGCTCGGATCGAGCTGCGGGTCCAGCCCGATCAGAGTTTGTAAACGCGAATCTCGAGCGGAATTCCTTGGCTCTGATCAAGAGTGTAGGCGGTATTGGTGGTCGAGGCGAGATTCGCCGCTTGAACCCTGATGGTGGTGTTCACCTGGTTTGCATAGGTAAAACCGCCATTTAGCTGACCGAACCCCCACTGATATCGCGTATTCGTGCTGACGCCACCAGCGATGTCGCCGCTGGCGTTGGCGCCACTTGCCGTACCAGTCATGGTATCGAAGAGCTGGACCGCGCACACTACGCGGTCAGCTGCCGCCCCGGTGTTGCTGTTCAAGCAGATTGAATTGCCTGTCGCGATGATGAGGTAGTGACCCGCGCTGCCCGTGAGCCCGAACGAAGCCGGCGTGCCGAGAGCAGCGGCCGGCGCCGTCAGGGCCGCGCCTGGCACGTTGCCCGGAGTTACGCTAGCGGTGCACGCACCGCTGAGTGGAAGGTCTGCGAAGGTCGCGGAGAGTGGACTGATACCGTGGGAACACGTTGCCCCCTGGAACTTGATCGACCCTACAAATCCCTTCGATTCCACCGCGCCAAGGCGCGATTCGATGGTCATGAAGTCATTCTTCAGCTGCGTCGCGCTTACCGGCTTGCTGGCGTCGATCCAGCTCACATCAATGGGGGCCGCGCTAGCGACTCCGACTGCCATCGCGGCGGCGACTACGCTCGCGACGACCGCGGCACGCAAAATGCGCCTCTGACGCGGCGAGAGATCGAGGTGAATCTTGATATCAATGTTCATGAACGCGTCATCTCCTCATCAATTGGCAACAATGGCGTGTGACACCCCGGTGCCTGGGGCTCTCGGGGAGGTTGGCGGAGGCGTCGCTTGCTGTTGCAGGAACGTAGCGTCGCAAATGCAGAAGGCCGCGAAGACTGGTCAATTGCCCGTCCGATATCCCGAAACATACGACGAATAGGGACGCGCCGTCCCATACGGGATGACGCTTCCAACCGGGATCCTGAAGTCGACGTAGTCGCCAGCAGCAAGCGATTATCAACTCCGCCACCGCCCAACGCGACGATCGCTGCCACCGTTCCCAGGGTGGAGATGTATTTTACCTGGCTGCCGTTCTTGTACAGAGATGGGTTAGCCGGCCCAGTGGAGGGCGTCTCCAGTACGAGATCGAAGTGGTAAAACCCCGATACAGGCGCGGTGAACTTCCAACCCGCTCCCGTCGTCACCGCATTGTGGCTGTCGCTGACTTTTCCGCCGAAATCGATCTGGGCCCCCGCCGCTGGCGTCGCGTTCGCTGACAAGAAGTAGTCAAAGTTCACGCTTTCAGTTGCCGATTGAAGCGCTGTTGCTTGGCTCTGCAGGCCGTCGAGGTTGTCCTTCAAACTGGATGCTGCGACCGGTTTGCCGGCTCTCACCCAGGTTGTATCAATCGGGGCGGCAATCGCGACGCCGATCCCTAGCGCCGCAATCGACGCGCCCGTAACTACCGCCGCGCGGATGACACGTTTCTGACGGGGGGAGAGCTGGAACTCGAACACGATCTTCATGTGTTCTCCTCATTGCCCAAAGACGCAGTTGCCGAACGTGAAACCAGGCTTGTCGAAAATGCACCGCCCCGCGTCGATGTCGATCGCGGAACCGGTGCCCATGTCTCTACCGATGGTCATTGTTTCCTCGTCAGTCGCAATAGAGGAGGCCGCTCACAATCGTCATGTCGTCCTCCTCAAGGTCCGAACGTACAGTTGCCGAAGGTGGAGCCCGCTTTGTCGAAAACGCACGGCCCGCCGTCGAGGGTGCCGCCGCCAGAGTCGACCTTGCTCCCGCCGTCCAAGTTGCTCGACGGCGCGTCGCTGCCGAAGCCCCCGTCGCTCGCGGCGCCAGCATCCGTTGCGGGATCGTCGAGGCTCAAGATCTGCCTGCAACCCACCGTGGTCACCGCGAGGAGCACGCCCATCGCCGTCATCATGATCAGGGCGCTGAATACGAGCACCGGTGGAATTCTGCGCGCTTTCACCAGGTCCTCCCGAGCCAAAGTCCGCCTCCGTTCGCCCCCACACGCGGCGAGAACTCCCACCTTGCCGTCGGCGGCGCGTCAGCCTTCGAGTCCTTCGGCGCGAAGAGCACGAATGCGACGCCAGCCGCGGTCAGCACGCCGCCCGCGATGAATCCGACCGTCGCGATGTCAGCCGAGCCTTGCGCGCTCGTCCGGTCCGCAGGCTTCGCATCGGAATTCGAGCAGTCGTTCGGGTGGCAGTTAGCGCTGCTGTTCTTCGAGATGGCGACGATGCCGAACACGCCTCCGAGCGTGATTCCCGCGAGACCGACACCACCCACGACGTAGCCGATCGTCTTCATCGAGCTCGGCGACTCTGCCGGCGGGGGCGGGACGGTCGCGTCGCCTTGAGGCTTCGGGGGAGAAGGTGGCGGAGGCGCCGTGGCGCCGAGGACGGCGGTCACGCTCACGTCCTTCGCGCCCTCCTTGACCATTATCTTCTGCTCGGCACTTCCCTCTGCGGACGAAAACACAAACGTGTGCGGCCCGGGGTCTAGCGCGATCGCCTTGCCGTCAAGGACATCCGTCAAAGGCTCCCCATCGAGCGTGACCTTCACGCTTGTCAGCGTGGCACCAGCGCCGCTTCGCGCGTCGAGCACTACGCTGGGGAGCGCGGCGTTGACGTCGTCGATGCGCTTCGTGCATTCATCGCGCACGGGGCCTGGACAGCTAGGAGCAGCGCAAACAAGCAGGCGCGCGCGGGCCGCCTTCAGTTTCCCCGCGTCTCGCAGCCTGCCCCAGTCCCCGTTCGCCGCGAGGCACTCTTCCTCGCTCGGGTCTGCCGCTCGCGCGGGAGCCGCGACCGACATCAACGCGACTGCACCCATGCCGGCCCAGAAAACGTTCCTTGCGCTACGTTTCATCGAGTCCCTTTCGTTCACTTGCACACTCGCTTGTAGACTCTTCGGCCCTGGTCATCGACGGTGTATTCCAGCGGGCATGGCGCGCTGGCTGCCGCGGCCGGAGCCGATACGACCGCCGATGGTGCGGCGCTTGGAGCAACACTCGCCGACAGTTTGGGTCCTGGGGTACTGGTGGTCCCGCCACGTTTCGTCACCCTCGACGGCGGTGCCGTCTCGATGCCGGCAGCCGGCTGCGCCACACCCGAGGGGGGCGCGCCGGGAGTTGCAACAGACTGCAGCGGGGGGGGGCCGCCGATGGCGCGACGCTCTCCCTCTGCACGAGCGGCGTGCCACTGGCGACCTCTTTGTCGATGCTCGTCGGCGCGGACAAACGGGACCTGGCGAAGAACCCGCCAGCAGTGATTAGGACCAGTATTGCCGCTGCGCCTGCAATCATTCGCGCCTTGCCCAGCGTCGGGGCGACTGCCGAAGGCGCCGTCTTCGCCGGCGGCGACGGCGCTTCATCCGACTGCGACACGCCCGCAGTCGTGGAGATCGCCTTTGCAAGGGCGGCCACCGGAGCCGCGTCTCGACGCGCCGAAGAGGAAGCTGCTGGCGAAGCGGCATCCGCCCCGATGTGCTCCGTGAAGCCCGGACCAGACGACGCAGAAGGCTGCGCGAACTGGGTTGAGTTGACTGTCGGAGGCACCACGCGCGAAGGCTCCACCCCAGCTTCGGTTGGGTCGGTGCCGAACGAACGCGACGGCGAAAGGCTCTCAGAGCTCTCGGTCGCCGCCATCGCAGCCATCTTTCGCGGGCTCGGAGCGACCTTCATACTGGGCGGTGCGCCGCCAAACGCCGTGCGATGTGCTGCGACGACCGCGTCCTGCATCTCACGTGCGCCCCCCCATCGATCCTTGAGCTCGAACGCGAGCGCTCGGTCGACGACGTCGCCGATCGCCTGAGGAATCGCGGGAGCCACGTCGCGGAGCTTTCGCGCCGGGGTAGTGGCAGCCATGATGCGAAGCATTTCGATGTTCTCCGCGGCGTGAACGAACTGGCCGGATAGGAGCGTGAACATCGTCGCCCCCGTCGCCCAGATGTCCGTGCGGCCATCGATCTGGCTGACTCGCCCCAGGGCCTGTTCGGGTGGCATGAACGCGGGCGTGCCGAGCAAGGTGCCCGTGCGCGTCTTCTGGTGCGTGTTCACATCGTGCTGCACGCGGGCAATGCCGAAATCGAGCACCTTGAGCACATCGCCCTTGGTAATGAAGAGGTTCTCCGGCTTGAGGTCACGGTGCACGATCCCTTTGGCGTGCGCCGACGCCAGCACGTCGAGGAGCTGATAGGCACTGTCCAAGACCTCGGAGGGAGGCAGCCGGTGGCCGCACCGCTCCCACCGGCCGTCCAGCGTTTCGCCACTGAGCAGCTCCATCACCAAGAACGCGGTGCCGTCTTCCGTGATGTCGTCATCGAGCACGCGGACGACGCCCTCGTGATCGACCGCGTTTGCGGTGTAGCCCTCCTTCAGGAACCGTGTGCGCACGTCCGCGCGGATCGACAGGTGAGTGTGCAGCGTCTTCACCGCCACGCGGTTGCCGTTGCGATGCGTGCCGCGATAGACGGCGCCCATGCCGCCGATGCCGAGGACACCGTCGAGCCGGTACTTCTCCTTCAGCGTCTTGCCGACGAGCCGTTTCGCGTGCTCGAGCTCTTCGTCGTCCATCGTCCCCCGGCGGGCGTCCGCGCTTATCCCGAGCCTCGCATCAGGCCGGACTCCAGAAACTACCGTATCTGTAGCTCGTGCGGAATCCTCTACGTGATTCCACGTAGAGGCGGGCGTCCCAGTGTGAGCCTCCGCTTGCCTGCTCATCTCCCCTCCCAGAAGAGCGCGACGAGCCGCGCCCGACTCGCGACCTTCGCCTTCTCGAGGATGGCACCGACATGGCGCTCGATGGTCCGCGGCGCGCATGCAAGCCGGACGGCGATGTCCTTGTTGCCGTCGCCCACCGCGAGCGCCATCAGGACCTCCGTCTCCCGAGGCGTGAGCCGCCAACGAGCACCGAACGTCCGACCACGAGTCTCCCGTTGGTTGCTCTCCCTCTCCACTACGACGAGCAGCATCGTCGGTCGCATCTGACCTCCCGCGAGCGACACAGTGATGCGCGCTGCACCGCCGGAGCGCACCAACTTGGTGAGCACGGCGCCGATAGTGTCCACGTCGGCTGCGATCTCCGCCGCCGCCGCGTTGCGCTCTTTGATCCGCCCCGACGTGGTGATCAGGAATGCCGGCAAGGCGAGCGTCCGAAGGACGGTCGTGCGCGGCTGTGCACTTGCGGCGGCTGAATGTGGAGGGCGGTCGTTGGCTGGCACCCTATCGCCCCGCGAGCTCGCACATCGCGCGCCCCATGACGGTGCAGGCGTACTGCGCGCTATCGTCGCTCCCGATCTTGATGCAGGAGTCCGTCGTCTTCGACGTCGACACGACGGTGCCCACGCACATCGACGTCGCCTGGTCGAGCGCCTCGCTGTCCGCCGCAGACCGATCGGGCCCCGTCGAGGTGCCCATGCCAGACAGCGGAATCACGCGGCCAGCCACAGCGGGGAGAGCAGTGAGCAGAAACGCGGAGGCGACCGTTGCGGCGAGAATCTTCGTGGTCTCCATGGTTCGTCTTTCGTCTTTGGTTGTGATGATGAGCTGAGGGTTCGCAGCGTGCGTTTCACTACTGATGGCTCACCTTGATGATCTGGATGCGCGGACTCAAGACCGCGGTGAACGCAGCCCAGCCACCGAATACGACGCCCGGATTGCTCCGGAGAGGCGTCAGCTCCGGGTACGTGCCGGCTGTGTCCGTGTACTCGAACTTGATGAGGCGATGTTCCAGCTGCCGTCGTTGCGGAACTTCCACGTCCACGTATCGCGGTTACCTGCGAGAAGCTCGCCGAGAGCTCGCCACCTTCAAACTACTGCCACTGGACCAGCGCGTGTCGTGCACGGACATGGAGAGAAGCCGACCGCGAGCGCCGCACGTGCGGAGAACATGGCGCGGCGGACGGTGCGAGATGTGGTGTTTGCTCATGACGTTGATTTCGAAGTGCTTTTGGGAAGACCACCGCGGTGTTCGGTTGGCGTGTGATCCATTTATCGCAAGCGCCAGGCCATCCTTTGGTTTGGCCAGTGAACCGCCGAATCACCGGGATTTCTGCGAACCGCGCGGTTGGAACGCCCCGCGCGATCCGTGCGCACAGTCCCGGCCGCACGTGCGACTTGTCTCGCACGGATCATCGTTCAGAAGGCCACCACCGGTGAGACGACGACCTATCCGCTGGGTACGCTTCCGCCGCTCTCGGACTATGGCACCGTGGTCGTCCTCGGAGCCGGGCCCGCGCTGCTTCCCATGCCTGAGGTCCGCAAGCTGAAGACGCTCAAGGGAAGGCTCTTCAAGAAGTACACGCCGATCGCGAGCGCTCCCGTGCAGCTGTGCCCGGAGGCACGTTGGCGCCGTTCAGGACCTTGGCGCGATTCGCTACGAGTGAGCGACCACCGCGCCAAAAAAACGCTCAGAACGCGCAGCTCGAGCTCAGCTTGCTCTTGTCGCAGGTGCTTCCGCACTTGGTGTAGCAGCTGCAATCGTCATCGACGCACTTGTTGCAGGCGGTCTTGTCCATCGCCCCCGCGGCTGTGTTCACGCACGCGCTGAAGGTGTTGTCGCACGCGGTCGACTCCGAGGCGGAGCACGTCTTGTCGCCCCCACATCCCGTCTGCGTGCCGAGGGTGCCGACGGCCACGACAACAGCCAGCAGTGTGGGCACGATGAGCGCGCGTGCGCACTTCACAAGCGGCCTCCTGGAAACGGACGGCGAACGGGGATGGTTCATCATGGGACCAGTATTGCCGCAGCGGCGGAGAAGCTCAACCATTTAGAGTATCTCGCACGGATTGTGGATCGCTTCGCAGGCCCGACGAATCCCAGCTCTGGATGTTCAGGCGCATCGGCGCTACACGCGCTCGACCGCGACGACTCCCTGCACCTTCGAGAGCGACTTCATGACGTTCTTCAGCTGGTTCAGATCCGTGCAGACGAACGTGAACACGTTCACGGCTTTTCCGTCGTCGCCCGCGCGGCAGTTCGCCTCGCTGATGTTGATGCCCAGCTCGTTGAAGGTCTGACCCACGGTGGCAAGGATGCCCGGGCGGTTGGCCGTCATGATCTTCAGCTGCACGGCGCGGTTGATCTTTGCCTTGGAGTCCCACGCGATCTCCACGCGGCGCTCCGGATCCGTGTCGAACGCCTTCTGGCAGCCGCGACGATGGATGGTGATGCCGCGGCCGCGCGTGATGAAGCCCAGGATGTCGTCGCCGGGGAGCGGGTTGCAGCAGCGCGCGTAGCGTACGAGCACGTCGTCGATGCCGTTGAGGCGGATGCCGCCCTCGTCGCGCTTGATGACCTTGCGCACGAGGCCTGCGAACCGCCCCTCGCGCAGCTGCTCGGGAGGCTGGCTTGCCGCGCCGTTCTCTTGCGGGGGTGCGACCACGTGAACGACGTCGCGCGGATCGATCTTGCCGTAGCCAATGCCGATGAGGAGCTCTTCCTGCGTGCCGACCTTCAGCGACTCGAAGCACTTGCGCTGCTCGTTGTCGTTCTTCATGAACTTCGAGAACGAGATCTGTGATTTCTGGAACTCGCGTTCGAGGAGCTCACGACCAAGGCGCAGCGACTTGTCGCGCTGCTCCTGGCGCAGGAAATTGCGGATCTTCGCGCGCGCACGCGTGGTGCCCACGAACTCTAGCCAGTCCTTGCTCGGGGCCTGGTTCGGGGAGGTGACGATCTCGATCACGTCGCCGTTGCGCAGCTTGTAGCGCAGCGGCTCGAGCTTGCCGTTCACGCGCGCGCCCGTCACGTGCTCACCGAGCTGCGAGTGGATGCTGAACGCGAAGTCGACCGGCGTGGCGCCGCGCGGGAAGACGCGCACCTCGCCCGTGGGGGTGAAGACGTAGACCTCGTCCTGGAAGAGGTCGACCTTGACGCCCTCCAGGAACTCGGCCGGATCCTTCAGATCCTTCTGCCACTCCATCAGCTGACGTAGCCAGCCGAATTTCTCGGCGTCCTGATCGGCGATGCCGCCGCCCTTGTCCTTGTATTTCCAGTGCGCCGCGATGCCTTGCTCGGCGACGCGATGCATCTCGCTCGTGCGGATCTGCACCTCCACGCGCTCGCGGCCTGGGCCGATCACGGTGGTGTGGAGCGACTGGTACATGTTCGGCTTTGGCAGCGCGATGTAGTCCTTGAAGCGACCGGGCACCGGCGTCCACTTGGAGTGGATGACACCGAGCGCGGCGTAGCAGTCGCTCACGCTCTCCACGCAGACGCGGAAGGCGATGATGTCGTAGATCTGCTCGATCGTGGACTCCTGCTGCTTCATCTTCCGCCAGATGGAGTAGTTGTGCTTCGCGCGCCCCGTGACGTCCGCGGCGAACCCCTGCTCCGCGAGGCGTGACGACAGCGTCTTGCAGACGTCGGCGATGTAGCGGTCGCGCTCCTTCTTCGTCTTCTGGACCGCGTTCGCGACCTCCGTATAGCCGTCGGGATCGAGCCAGCGGAACGAGAGATCTTCGAGCTCGCTCTTGAACGCCTGGATGCCGAGCCGATTGGCGAGCGGCGCGTAGATCTCCATGGTCTCGCGCGCGATGCGCTCTTGTGCCTCGGGCTTCATGTGCTCGAGCGTGCGCATGTTGTCGACGCGGTCGCACAGCTTCACCAGCAGCACGCGGATGTCGCGCGCCATGGCCACGACCATCTTGCGGAAGTTCTCCGCCTGACGATCTTCCTTGGACGTGAAGTTGATCTTGGAGAGCTTGGTGACGCCGTCGACCAGCTCTGCGATCTCGCCGCCGAACTCGCGCTCGATGTCGGCGGTGGTGGCGAGCGTGTCCTCGACCACGTCGTGGAGGAGGCCGGCGCAGATGCTGGCGGTGTCAAGGCGCAGGTCGGCGATGATGCCCGCCACGGCCGCGGGATGGATGAAGTAGGGATCACCGGATTTGCGCAGCTGCCCATCGTGAGCCTTCGCGCTGTACTCGTACGCGCGCCCGATGAGCTTTGCGTCCACGTTGGGCTGGTAGAGCCGGACGCGGCCGATGAGATCTTCAACGTTGACCATGAAAAATACGCCTGGAGCGTTGCTATAACGCTCTGTGTGTTCGTGCGACGCTGCGCGAACACCTAAGCTCCAACATAATAACGCGATCGTGCTACCGCCATTGCACTCATTTCATGGCCTCTGTTTACGTACATTTTCCCTGGTGCCTCGCGAAGTGCCCCTACTGCGACTTCGTGAGCTACGCGGCGCCACGCGAGACGATTGACCACGCGGGCTACGCGGATGCGGTGCTGCGCGAGCTCACTGTGCGCTCTGCAGACTCCGAGTTCGGGCGCGCCCGGATCGCCACCATCTTCTTCGGCGGCGGCACGCCCAGCCTCTGGAGCGCGGCTGAGCTTGGGCGCGTGCTCGCGGGCATTCGCTCCGTGTTCGACGTCGATAGCGACGCGGAGATCACCGTGGAGTGCAACCCCACGTCGCTCGACAAGGAGCATGCGCTGCGGCTCCGGGACGTGGGCGTGAACCGTCTGTCCGTGGGGGTGCAGGCCCTGGACAACGATGAGCTCAAGTACCTCGGTCGCCTCCATGACGAGAAGGGCGCGCTGGACGTCCTCGCGAGCGTCACGGACCTGCCCGGCCTGCGCGTGTCGGGCGATCTGATCTTCGGGTTGCCGGACCAGACCGCGGAGACTGCGCGGAGCCATGCGCGGCGGCTCGCGGATGTCGGCCTCTCGCACATGAGCTGCTACGAGCTGACCATCGAGCCCGGCACCCGCTTCGGCGAGCTCGCGAAGCGCGGACGACTTCCACGCGCGGACGACGCGCGCGTCATCGAGAGCTTCCTCGCGATCGACGAGCTGCTCACGTCACGCGGTCTTCGCCACTACGAGATCTCCAACTACGCGCGGCCGGGGCAAGAGGCACGTCACAACCTGGGCTACTGGCGCGGCGAGCCCTATGTGGGCGTGGGCACAGCGGCCTACGGCTTCCTGCGCGCGCCCGCGGGCGATGACGCGCAAGGTGCGCACGGCTTCCGTTACCGCAACGAGCCGCTGCCCGCGAAATACATGCAACATGCACCCTTGTCCGCGCGCGGTACGGAGGCAGAGCCACTGGACGCAGAGACCATGCTCCGCGAGCGCATCATGCTCGGACTGCGCATGGCGGACGGCATGAACGTGACGGCCGCGGAGAAGGATCTAGGCGTGACCTTCATGACGAAGGAGCGCACGAAGGACCTCGCGTGGCTGCTCGACAAAGAGCGCATCGTCCGGACCGAGGAAGGTACTGACGTGCTGCTGCGCATTCCCAAGGCCTCGTGGCTCTACGCGAACGACACGGCAGCGCGACTCTTCTGATGGGAGGGTTCGTGCACCCCGGAAGAAATAGTGCTGGCGAAACGGGCCCGAGAGAGGGCAACCTGGAAGACCGATGCGTCCGCCTCACGATGTCACCTTGCGCGCGCAGGAGCCCGCTGGCATCTCGAGGAGCAGCCTCGTCGTCGCCGGCGTGGGGTGCGGGGTGCTCGGCATTGCGATCGGCGTGCTCTCCACGCTGGCGGTCCTCTCGGGGAGGGCCACGTCCCGCGTTGGTCAGCCAGTGGTTGGAACGTCGCAACCAATCGCTCCACCGACAGGGCAATTCCTGGGTCAGCCGGAGCCTGCGGTCCCGATCGCGCCCGAGCCAGCTCGTGAGGGTGAGCAGGTGAACCCGGACAGCAAGGTCGACGTGAGCGCGTTCCTCCCCGTGGCACGGAGCCGCGCTCCGCAGGGCAGCTCGTTCTCGAAGCTGCGGGTCCACCTCGTGGGCGCGAGCGGAGTCGTCGACCTGGGCGCGCCGTCTTATAAGGCCTCGGTCATGGTTCGATTCAGACTGCCGCCCGTTCCTGCCGTGCAGAAGCCTGGTGCGCCGCCCGGCGTGATGGTCCCGGCGAAGTACTTTCCGGACACTGTGATCAGGCTCGAGGGGTCCGTGCAGACGACATCCCAGGATCCATTCGGCGGCATGGGGATGGGCGCGAAGGCTGAGCCCCACTGCACGGTGAAGGAGGTGTGGCGCGGCGCGATCGCCGCCGGCGCACCCGCGGATGCAGTCGCCGACGTGACCTTTCCCTCCGACCTTCGGCCCACAGCATGGAACTTCTACGTCGACGGCGCGAAGTTCAACGTCCTCGTCGACGACGCGACGTGTGCGGTGCCGAAGCAGCGCGGGGACCTGGAGAGCCCGTTTTGATGGCTCACATCATCTTGCCGCGAGCCGATGTCGCGAAGAAGCCCGAGCGCTGATCAATGATAGCAAATGAGGGAGCAGGAAAGGTGGCTGCTTGACGCGGCTGCGTCTCCCGAGCAGTGGCATTCGAGATCGCAGCAGCGAGGGCCGTAGCATTCGTCACGGCAGGTTGCGACGCCCCCGCAAACGGCGTTGGGCTCGCACGAGCCCGCGGCGGGTGTCCCGCTCGGATCAGCGGCGGTCGTCCCGCTTGCGCCATTGTCGCCGCTCGACCCTCCTCCCGCGCTGCCACCTGCAGCGCCGGTGGTGGAGCTCCCCGCGTCTTCGTCGCCATCTGGGTGGGCCGTGGTCGAACCTCTCGTCGGGGAAGGTGCACCGAAGCCACCACAACCGCACACGATCGCGATGAGCGCAGCTGCGCCCGCGAATGATGATTTCATGAAGACCTCCAAGGAAGAAAAGAAAGAAGCTGCGTGTGCAAACGCGGGGCCACGCATCGTCACCCGCGAATCCATGCGATGGAGCACCGCTCCCCGTGACATGCGTGTCGGTGATGCGAGAACCAGGGACTACGCGCGGCGTTCGGCAGCACCAACCCGAAGCTACGGGGCGCGGAAGAATGACAGCAGCACGTTTCCGTAGCGGTTCACCAGGGACGGGCCCACGCCGCTGATCGTGGAGAGCTCGTCGACGCTGGATGGCTTTGCGGCGACCATTGCCACGAGGACGCGGTCCGAGAAAATGCGGAACGCGGGCACGCCGAGCCGCCTTGCCTCCGCGGCGCGGAACGTACGAAGCGCGACACCGACGGGCCCCGCGTCAGCCACGGAGACGCGACCTGCGGTGGCGCCGTTCGCACGCGGCGCTCTCGTCTTTCTCGCGCGACGCTCGCGCTTCGGACGATCGGCGCGCGCACGGCTGCGAGCCGCGGGCGCAGGTGCCACGTCGAGCATGATCTGCGAGACGTCGTCAGCGCGCTCGGTCTCGGCTCCCGCCAAGGTGACCCGCTGGAACGTGATCGTCTTGCCGTCCTTCTCCATGAAGTCATCACGCACGCGGACCGAACCGGCGCGCGCGAGACCGCCCACCAGCCGAACGATCTCGCCGCGCGGAAGGTCCTCGGACACGTCGCGATGGAGCTGGCCCATGGTGAGATCGCGCGGCGCGACAGCTCGAAGCGCACGGAGCACCTGCTTGAGCCGCAGCTGCTCGTCCGCGGTGGCCACGGAGAGCTCCTCGGCCAGGCGCGATGCAGGCGCGCACACGTCGCACGATCCGCAGGGATTTCCCGCGTCGTTGCGATCGCCGAAGTGGCGAACCAGGCTCTGCATGCGGCAGCCTGCGCTCGTGGCGTAGGCCTGCATCTTGGTGAGCTGCTCGCGCTTGTGCGCCACGTGCCGTGCGTAGCGGGCACGGAACGCAAGCCCTTCCGGCCCGGGCGCGCGTGCCACCAGATCTGCCTTGAGGACCGCGCCGCCGTGCACCCACAGCTTCTCGAAGGCCTTCTCGTACGCCTCCATCGAGAGGCGCGAGCGACGCTGCACCTCCGCGAACGGCTGGAACTCGTCGGTGAGAGCGGACCAGATGCGGACCAGGTCCTCTTCGTCGGGGTGATCGCGCTCGAAGAAGAACTCGTGCGTCTTCGTGTCCTGGAATCCATGGAGCATGATCGCGCGCGAGGGCAGCCCGTCGCGGCCCGCGCGTCCGATCTCCTGGTAATACCCCTCGATCGTCGCAGGGAGCGCCGCGTGGATCACGGTACGCACGTCTGCCTTGTCGATCCCCATGCCGAACGCGGTGGTGGCCACGATGACGTCCGCCTTGCCCGACAGGAACGCCGACTGCGCCTTGTCGCGCACCGACGCGGACAGGCCCGCATGATAGGTCGCCACGCGCCCCCTCTTGCCCAGCGCCTTGGCGAGCGACTCCGCTTCCTTTCGCGTGGGCGCATACACGATCGCCGGGCGCTGCTCCCGATCCCCGAGCAGGCGCAGGATCACGTCCGCGCGCGCCTTCTTCGAGCGCTCCAGCACCTCGACCGCGAGGTTCTCTCGCCGGAAGCCGCGGATGAAGCGCGCACAGTCCGTGAGTCCGAGCTCCTTCGCGATGTCGTCCTGTACATCCGGCGTCGCGGTCGCGGTGAGCGCGACGATCGGCGCGGGACGAAGCAGCGGTAGGCGCTCACCCAGCATGCGGTAGTCAGGCCTGAAGTCGTGCCCCCACTGCGAGATGCAGTGCGCCTCGTCGATGGCCACGAGCGTGGGCTTCCGCCGCGCGAGCATCTCCGGAAACCCGGGGACGCGCAGCCGCTCCGGCGCGATGAAGAGGAAGTCCAGGTTGCCCGCAAGGTAGTCCACGCACGCCGCGCGCGACTCGGCGCGATCACGACCCGAGTGGATGCGAGCCGCGCGCAGCCCGAGCGCGACCAGCTTCGCGACCTGGTCTTCCATGAGCGCGATCAGCGGGCTGACGACCAGGGTGGTTCCACCGCGAGCCATGCCGGGCAGCTGATAGCAGAGCGATTTACCCGCGCCGGTGGGCATGACGAGGAGGACGTCACGGCCAGAAGCAACGGCGGAGCAGACGGCTTCCTGCGCGGGACGGAAGGAGGAGAGATTGAAGGGGGAGCGGAGGAGGGAGTGGAGATCGGAGGAAGAGGGAGAGGGGGAAGGTGAAGGCGAGGGTGAAGGCGAGGTAGAGGTTGACGGCGAGGGCGAGGGCGAGGGCGAAGGTGAAGGCGAGGTAAAGGTTGAAGGCGCGGGCGAGGGCGAGGGCGACAACGACGACTTCGACATGGACGACGACTTCGACATCGACGACGACTTCGACAGCGACGACGACTTCGACATCGACGACGACTTCGACATCGACGACGACTTCGACGGCGACGTCGACGTCGACATCGGCTCGGACCTTGACCCTTCCCTTGACCCTTCCCTTGACCCTTCCCTTGACCCTTCCCCCGCGGTTGGCGGGGGGGCTTCGTTCTTTGCTCCTGCGACTACTTCCGTGACGTACTGCTCGATCTCTCGCATGAAGCCCTCGAAGTCTCTCTCGCCTCGCTCTATGCCGGCGAGCTTGGATTCCCACTCTCCTGTCATCGCAGGGCTCTTCACGTGGGGGTGGACGCGGGCGATCAGCGCGGTGCCCTTGTCCGTGGCTCGCAGTGTTCGCCCTTCGCGGGTGAGGTAGGCGCGCGTGAGGAGTGTCTCCAGGATCGCGGCCCGCGTGGCTGCGGTGCCGAGGCCTTTCTCGCGCATGGCCTCTGACATCTCGCGCTCGTCCAGCGTTCGCCCTGCGGTCTCCATCGCGGTGAGTAGCGTCGCGTCCGAGAGGTGCGGCGGCGGCTCCGTCTGCTTCGGCACGACCTTGGTGGCCGTCACGCGACGCTCCTCACCCTTCACGAGCCCGCCGGGAAGCAGCGCGGTGACGTCCTGTGTCCGGCGCGGACGCTCTGCGACCTTCCAGCCTACTTGCTCCACCGACGTGCCCGACGACAGGTACCGATCCACGTGGCCCGGTGAAGTGATCACCGTGGTCACGTGCGTCACGCCGAGCACGTGGTCGTCGTGGTACGCGGCGACCAGGCGCCGACACACGAGGTCGTAGAGGTTTTGCTCGTCGTTCGGGAGCACGCTGGTGGGCGATGTCTCGGTCGGGATGATCGCGTGGTGATCACCGACCTTGGCATCGTCCACGAAGCGCTTGCCCAGGGGGCGCGTACCAGTACTCGGGGCCATGAGCGCGCCGTAGCTGTGCGTGATCGCCGCAGCGATGTTCGGCAGCGTGGCTTCGACGTCGCTCGAGAGGTGACGGCTGTCGGTGCGCGGATAACTCACGAGCTTCCACCGCTCGTACAGGCTCTGCACCACGGTCAACGTGCGCTGCGCTGTGAGGCCGAAGATGCGGTTCGCGTCGCGCTGGAGCTCCGCCAGGTCGTAGAGCTGCGGAGGCGGTATGCGCCGCACGTCGCGCCGGACCTCCGCGACCACCGCCGTGGACGCCGGATCGCACGCGCGCGTACGAACGCGCTCAGCTTCTGCTCCGTCCGCTGGAAGCCGCGACGCGTTCGGCTTCTCACGCGAGTCCCGCACGTCGCGCGCATAGCGGCCCTGGTACGAGGTCGCTCGGAGATCATCGCGATCCGCTGCGGGCCCGTCCGCGCCTCCGTTCGTGGAGACCGGTGCGAAGGTCGCCACCACTTCAACGTAGTGCTCGGGGACGAACGCGGCGATCGCCTGATCGCGCGCGACGATCATCGCAAGCGTGGGCGTCTGCACGCGGCCCACCGAGAGCAGATCGTCATGGACCAGGCTGTACGCGCGCGACAGGTTCATACCGACAAGCCAGTCCGCACGGCTCCGCGCGCGGGCCGCGGCCGCGAGCCTGTCGAAGTCCGCGCCGGGCCGCAGCGCGGAGAAGCCTGCGCGGATGGCGTCCGGCGTGAGCGACGAGATCCAGAGCCGACGCACCGCCTTCTTCGCACCCGCGCTCTCGTAGACGTAGCGGAAGATGAGCTCCCCTTCCCGCCCCGCGTCCGTGGCGCAGATGACGTCGCCGATGTCGCGCGAGCGAAGCAGCTTCTTCACGACGGCGAACTGGTCGCGTGTGCTCTCGCCCACCTTGAGCGGCCACTCCTGCGGCAGCATGGGGAGCTCCGACAGACTCCAGCGCTTCCAGGCAGGGTTCATCTCGTGAGGCTCCCCGAGCGCGACGAGGTGCCCGATCGCCCACGTGACAACGTACCCGTTGCCCTCCAGGAGACCCTGCCCGCGCTGCGTCGCGCCGAGCACGGCCGCGATGTCCCGCGCGACGCTCGGCTTCTCCGCGATGACGAGACTCCTGGTGACGGCGCTGCTCATCGAGGGGTGAACGCATGTATAGCTCATGGCGTGCGGTTCTGTCTGCATCGGTCACCGGATGCAGTCGCTAGCGAGCCGCGTGCCGGCACCGATACAGCGAAATTCAAGGCGATCGCGAACGTCGCGCCTGACCACGGTCAACCCACAGCCGACCGCCCTGACCGGCGACGCTTAACCTCGACATCGACATCGACCTCGACATCGACCTCGACCTCGACATCGACATCGACATCGACATCGACATCGACATCGACCTCGACCCTTCCCTCACTCCCTCGTTGCGGTGGAGATGCCGGGCTCGGGCTGCCCGCCTTTGGCTGGCGTTGTCTGCTGGTACTGCAGCGTCTTTGGGTCCGCCGTGAAGTCGTAGACGCTGCCGTCATCCAGGGTGAGCTGCGTGGCGCTCTTCGTGTAGTTGTTCATGCCCGCCTGACCGCCCGTGATGGTGACGCTGCAGTCGCAGTGATCGACATCGGCGCCGTCGGCGCAGGAGGCTCCCGGCAGCTGGGAGGCGAGGAGCTGTCCCAGGGTCGCGCACGGCTGGCCCTGGAACTGCGCCGGGAAGCAGGTCTTCGCGACGGTGAGGACCAGGTCGGACGTGGTCACGACGTTGCGTGATACCTGCGTCGCCGTGAAGATGACGCGGCCCTGGACCTTGCCCTTCGCGCTCTTGATGGTCGGCTTCTCCGCGCCCATGCACGCGGACGCAAGGCCCGTCAGCATGGTCGTGTCGATGCACGCGCCTGTGTAGTCCCACGTGCCGATCGGATCGCCGCCCATCGCGCTGAACGCCGGGCAGCTATCGAACTGGATGTCCGCCGCAGCGGGGAGACCGGCGTCCTTCGAGGCGCTTGCGTCAACGCCTCCGCCGCCGCCGGAGTCGCCACCGCCACAACAGCCAGTGTCGGCGCCACCGCCGCCCCCAGCATCACCACCGCCGCCCGCGTCCGCGTTCCCGCCCGACGTCGTCGAGCCGCCACACGCCGCAGCCACGACCAGCACCAAGGAAGCGCATAGAAGACGTTTCATACTTGAATGATAGCACCGTTAACGCCCGGCCCCAGGCGTGCTATTTCGGGCCCCATGAGCCACGATCTCCGTCTCGCGATCGTCACCAG
Organism: Polyangiales bacterium; assembly: GCA_038230375.1. Classification (GTDB taxonomy): domain Bacteria; phylum Myxococcota_A; class Polyangia; order Polyangiales; family Polyangiaceae; genus JANXLV01. The sequence goes on from JBBRNJ010000100.1 coordinate 27,636, forward strand.
CACCCTCGCCATCATCGCCAGCGCCACCGTCGCGGGCAACGCCACCGCTGCGCCGACGACCCCGCCCAACACGACCACGCCCGCGCCGAAGAGTGGCCCGGTCTCCGCGCCCGCGCCGGCGACTGGCCCAGCTGTGGCACCGGCTCCTGCGCCTGCCGCCGCACCAGCCCCCTCGTCGGGCGACAAGGTCGCTGCGGTGAAGCTCGACGTGCGACGCGAGACGCTCGAAAACGGCCTCCGCGTCATCATGTCGGTGGATCACACCACGCCAACCATCGCTGTCGACGTGGTCTACGACGTGGGCAGCCGCAACGAGGAGCGCGGGCGCGCAGGCTTCGCGCACCTCTTCGAGCACATGATGTTCCAGGGCTCGAAGAACGTCGCGCGCGGCGAGCACTTCAAGCTGATCTCCGCGCACGGCGGCGCCATGAACGGCACCACGAACGAGGACCGCACCAACTACTTCGAGATGCTGCCCGCCGGTGAGCTCCCGCTCGCGCTCTGGCTCGAAGCAGACCGCATGCGCTCGCTCGACGTCTCGCAGTCGAACCTGGACAACCAGCGCCAGGTCGTCGAGGAGGAGTATCGGATGCGCGTGCTCAACGCCGCGTACGTGCCCTCGTACATCCGCCTGTCGGAGCTCGTGTTCCAGGGCTACTGGCCGTACGAGCACGCCGCGATCGGCACCATGCCGGACCTGGAGGCCGCGCAGCTCCAGTGGGTGCGCGCGTTCCACGACGCGTACTACGCGCCGAACAACGCGGTGCTCGCGATCTCTGGCGACATCGACGCCGACAACACGCTCATGCTGGTGAAGCGCTTCTTCGGCGGCATCGCGAAGCAGCCCAGCATCCCGAAGTACGAGCCGACGCCGATGCCCGCACAGACCGCGCCACGCAACGCCGTGATGGAGGACGAGCACGCGAAGCTCGCCGCCGTCATCGACGCATGGCCGATCCCGCCAGCGCGCGACAAGGATCACTACGCGCTCGAGCTCGCATCCATGGTCCTGACCGACGGCGAGAGCTCGCGTCTCTACAAGAACCTGGTCCGCGAACGGAGCGTCGCCGCGGACGTGAGCTCTGGCACCGACGACCACCGCGGCCCCGACATGTTCACGCTCACGGCGCGCGTCGCAGGCAAGGCGAAGCCGGACGACGTGCACAAGCTGCTGCTCGCAGAGGTCGACCGGCTCGGCAAGGCTGGCCCCACGGACGCGGAGCTCGCCAAGGTGAAGAGCCGCATCAAGACGCAGTTCCTCATGGGTCTTCAGTCGAACATCGCGCGCGCACAGCGCCTTGCGGAGTTCGAGCTCTATCACGGCAACGCAGAGCTCCTGAACTCGGAGCTCGACAAGTACCTCGCGGTCACCAGCACGGAGATCAAGAAGGCCGTGGCGACGTACCTTGTCACGTCGAAGAGCACCCACATCGACGTGAAGCCGGCGGCCGAAAAGCCCGCAGAAAAGCCCGCAGAAAAGCCTGTCGCCGCGCCCGCCCAGCCCGCGCCCAAGCCCGCAACGGAGAAGAAGTGATGAGCCGAAACGCCCCGTTCGCAGCCTCCGCAGTCGCCACGCTCGCCTTGTCCCTCTCCGCTTGCGGCGGGCCTCAGGTCGAGTCGAAGCCACTCCACGCCGACCTGCCCAGCCACGTACTCTCCACGCCTCCGAAGGCGAAGGGCAAGTCCGCTTTGCGTGAGAGCGCGCCCACGGCGCTCAGCCAGAAAGAGAGCGTGATCCCCAAGCCCACGCGCAAGACGTTGCCGTCAGGACTTTCGGTCGCCGTGCTCGAGTCGCACGCGCTCCCTATCGTGCAGCTGCGCGTCCTCATCCACGCGGGCAACGGCTACGGCGCGCCCGCGGTCGCAGAGGTGACGGCCGATCTCCTGAAGGACGGCGGCGCGGGCAACTGGACCAGCGCGGAGGTGCTCCGTCGCGTGGAGACCATGGGCGGGGACCTGGGTGTCGGCGTACGCACGGACGCGACTGTGCTGTCGCTCGCGGTTCCCAAGGACAAGATGAAGGAGGCGCTCTCCATCCTGGGAGAGGTCGCAAGTGCGCCCCGCTTCGACGCGACGGAGCTCGGCAAGCTGAAGGAGCGCCTCGTGGACGAGGCCGAGTCACGTGCGCGCCAGAGCGGTGGCTTCACGGCGCAGCGCATGGCGTTCAGCACGTTCTACACGGGCACGTACAGCCACTACGACG
>JBBRNJ010000101.1:0-28509 GCA_038230375.1 Polyangiales bacterium
AAGGAGATCTTCGACAAGCACATGCCCGGCAAGAACCAGATCGACAAGAAGACAACGTCGACCGTGGGCCAGGCGGAGCTCCTCTTCGTTCCTGAGGGCACGCGCACGGAGGCCGGGCTGCGGCACAACGTGAAGGTCGGTGTACAATACATCGAAGCCTGGCTGCGCGGTCAGGGCTGCGTGCCGCTGTACAACCTGATGGAGGACGCCGCGACCGCGGAGATCTCCCGCGCGCAGGTCTGGCAGTGGGTGCGTCACGCTGTGCCGGTGGAGCCCATCGACAAGACGCGACCTGTCGCCGCGATCAACATCCAAGAGCTTGCGGTGATCATCGACGAAGAGATGGACGCGATCGAGAAAGAGGTGGGCTCCGCTCGCTTCTCCTCAGGCAAGTTCAAGGAGGCGAAGAGCCTCTTTGCAAAGCTCGTCTCCGCCCCCGAGTTCGAAGAGTTCCTCACCGTGCCCGCCTACGAACAGCTCGTCGAGCTCACCTAGTCTCTCGCAACCCAACGCAACAACGCATCAGCGCTTCCAGGGGCACGATCCTTCGTGCCCGCTGGTCAGGAGTATCCTCATGTCCGCAGTCGCCACCAAGAACGACGTCTCCTCTCTTCACACGAAGCGCTTCGAAGGGATCACGCGTCCGTATGCCAAGGCAGACGTCGAGCGGCTGCGCGGCTCGTTTCACGTGGAGCACTCGATCGCGCGCCTCGGCGCTGCGCGGCTGTGGGAGCTGCTGCACCAGAACGAGCCCATCCGCGCCCTTGGTGCGCTCACCGGCAACATGGCTGTGCAGCAGGTGCGCGCGGGCCTCGATGCCATCTACCTCTCCGGCTGGCAGGTCGCCGCGGACGCGAACCTGGCTGGCGACATGTACCCGGACCAGAGCCTCTATCCCGCTAACAGCGTCCCCGCGGTGGTGAAGCGCATCAACGCGGCGTTGCTCCGCGCGGATCAGATCGAGCACGCGGAGGGCAAGAAGACCACGCACTGGCTCGCGCCCATCATGGCGGACGCGGAGGCCGGCTTCGGCGGTCCGCTCAACGCGTACGAGCTCATGAAGAGCATGATCGAGGCGGGCGCCGCCGGCGTTCACTTCGAGGACCAGCTCGCGAGCGAGAAGAAGTGCGGTCACATGGGCGGCAAGGTCCTGGTGCCCACGAGCCAGTTCATTCGTACGCTGGTCGCCGCGCGCCTCGCCGCGGACGTGAGCGACGTGCCGACCATCATCGTCGCGCGCACGGACGCGGACAGCGCCAAGCTCCTCACGTCCGACATCGACGAGCGCGATCGCCCCTTCATCGACTCGAACGAGCGCACGGCGGAGGGCTTCTTCCGGATGAAGAGCGGCACCGACACGGCGATCGCGCGCGGCCTCAGCTACGCGCCGTACGCGGACCTCGTGTGGTGCGAGACGTCCACGCCCGACATGGCGCAGGCCAAGAAGTTCGCCGAGGGCATCCGCGCCAGGTTCCCGAACAAGATGCTCGCCTACAACTGCTCACCGTCGTTCAACTGGAAGAAGAACCTCGGCGACGCGGAGATCGCCCGGTTCCAGCGCGAGCTCGGTGCGATGGGCTACAAGTTCCAGTTTGTCACGCTCGCCGGCTTCCACGCGCTCAACTTCGGGATGTACGAGCTCGCGCGGAAGTACAAGGACCGCGGCATGGCGGCGTACTCGGAGCTGCAGCAGGCGGAGTTTGCAGCGGAGAAGGACGGCTACACGGCGACGCGCCATCAGCGCGAGGTCGGCACCGGCTATTTCGACCAGGTCGCGGAGGTCATCTCGGGCGGCAAGGCGTCTACCCTGGCCCTCGAGGACTCGACGGAAGCGCACCAGTTCTGACGATTCGATTTCAGAATCGCGGCGCCTGATTTAGGCTGTGGGATCGATGGCGGATCCGAAGCGTGGAAGCAAGACAATGCGCATGCCGTCGCGGCCCCCCGGTCCGGTCGACGACGAGGCAGATCGCGCGCCGCCCACGGTGCGTGAGCTGCCGCCGGAGCTCTCGCCTTCGCTCACGGATCCGCCGCCGCGTTCGCGCGCGCAGACGGCCGGTGTGGAGATCCACATCGTTCGCGAGGGACAGGGCAGCGCGCGCACCAAGAAGCCGTGGCGCGCCGCCGAGGTCTGGACGAAGAACCGGGTCTACGGCCTGGACTCCACCATGAAGTGCATCGAGATCATCCATCGCGAGAGCGGCAAGCCAGAGCCCTCGCACTCGATGCTCGGCACGCGCCTCGGCGGTGGGCGGCTGCGCGAAGGCGGAATGGTCCGGTTCTCCTATCCGTTCCCGCTCCCGGGCATGGAAGCGATGTTCACGGAGGGGAAGAAGTGCGGCTATACCTCCGTGGTGGAGCGGTTCATCCTGCGGGTGCGTGTACTCTACACACGTGAGGACGAGGCCCAGCCCAGCTGGGAGGACGTCGCGGCCCGCTGGCCCGAGTCCCGGAAATTGAAATGAGCCGCAGCCTGCTCTGGCTCTTCATGCTCGCGGCGCTTGCTCCAGGCTGCAGCAAATCGCCCACCGAGGCGGTCCCCGACCGCAGCGGGACGAACCCAGCCGCCAACAGCGCAGGAGGCGGTCCGGTCGGGCCGATGCTCGCGGACGATCAGCTGCGGCTCCTCACGGCTCCTGCCGGAGACGATGTCGCCGAGATCATCAAGGCAGAGCGCGCGCGCCAGGCCGCCCTGGGACGAAGCCTGCTCGTCTATGCGGGGGCGAAGTGGTGCGAGCCGTGCCAGCACTTCCACAAAGCGGCCGCGGCGGGAAAGCTGGACCAGGCGTTCCCCAAGCTCACCATCGTGGAGTTCGACGTGGACGCGGACGGCGACCGGCTGAGGCGAGCGGGGTATCGCTCGCAGTTCATCCCGCTCTTCGTCGTGCCCGATGAGAACGGTCGCGCCACGGACCGACGCGTCGAGGGGTCGGTCAAAGGTGATGGCGCGGTCGACGAGATCGTCCCGCGCCTGAAGCGCATTTTGAGCAGCTCGTAGCAAGCTCGAGCTCCGCAGCTCGTAGCAAGCGCGAGCTCCGCAGCCTAGGCGGCGCGGAGCGCGAGCCCGAACGCGGCGACGCCGTGGTCGCGCAGGTGACGCTTCACCATCGCGGCGCGCGATGCGGACCCGAGGACCCTGGCGATCGCGTCCGCCGCCCATTCGTCGAGCGAGAGCGCGCCGCACGGACCGAAGTCCTCGCTCTCGTTCCGGAGGATCGCACGCCATGCGCGACGCGCGCCGTCGAACCGCGCGGCGATGGTGCCATCCGCGAGAAGAATGCCGCCTGCGACCAGCGAGGTGACGCGATCCGTCGCGACGTCGGGCGCGAGCCCGTCACCGATGAGCGTGCGGACCCATGCGCCTGCGCCCGCTTCCTCGCGCTCTGCGACCCCCGCCATGATCTCCACGAGCTCGCCAAACGCACAGGCCTCCTCGCGTGTGTCCGCGCCGAAGATCTCGGCCTCCGCGAGCGGCTCGAGCGGCGTGATCACGATCTCGTCCTCGACAGCGTCGCCCGTGTCGCCAGAAAGGTAGATGCCAGAGGGTCGCGAGAGCACCTCGGGCTCGCAAGCGACGGCGGCATCGACGTCGGTGCGATCGAGCTCGCCCGGAACATCGACAGCGGCTTCGACTGCGACAGCCGCTTCGACTTCGACAGCAACTGCGACAGGAACTTCGACTGCGACAGGAACTTCGACTGCGACAGGAACTTCGACTGCGACGTCGACCGGGGCCTCGACTTCGACCTTCGCCTCAACCTTCGCCTCGACCTTCGCCTCGACCTTCACCTCGACCTTCGCGATCTCCTGCGCGAGCGCGGCCCATCCCTCCTCCAGATCGACGCCTATCATCCTCACCACGGGCGGACCGCAGACCTCCTCGGCCATGAGGATGGAACCGTTGTGCAGCGCGGGGTTGTCGTTCGGGAACTCGGAGCAGGCAGCTACATACATCAACCCACACGCTAATGTTCGCCTCGCGCGGGGCCAACTTTGTGGTGCGTTCGTGGGTCCGCTTGCGTCGCGACCCACTCCGCAAGCGATAGTATTGACCGCGACTAGGCAAGTTCACACGCGGAAGACAGAGGTTCCAAGGCCTGACCGCGCACGCTACCGTGGGTGCCTGGAGGAGAAGAGTGCCGAACGCCTTTATTTCCGGGACCGGGTACCACGTCCCGCCGCGCGTCGTGACGAACGACGACCTTCGCACCCAGTACGGGATCGACACGACCAGCGAATGGATCGTCCAGCGCACCGGCATCGAGTCACGGCGGTATGCGGAAGAGGGCGTCGGCTCTGCGGACCTTGCAGTCCCGGCCGCGCAGATGGCGGTGAAGAACGCCGGCATAGCGCTCACGGACCTCGACATGATCGTGTTCGCGACCCTCTCGCCGGAGCACTGCGTCCCCGGCTCGGGCGTGTACCTGCAGCAGAAGCTCGGCCTCTGCGATGGCCCCAATGCGAAGTTCGTCCCTGCCCTCGACGTGCGCAACCAGTGCAGCGGCTTCCTCTACGGCCTTGGCACCGCCACCTCCATGGTGAAGTCCGGCGCCTCGAAGCACGTGCTGGTCGTCGGCGCGGAGACCCACTCCGCCGCGCTCGATCTCTCCACGCGCGGCCGCGCAGTCTCGTCCCTCTTCGGCGACGGTGCCGGCGCAGTCGTCGTCAGCGCCACGGACGAGGACCGCGGCATTCGCTCCTGGAAGCTCGGGGCGGACGGCCGCTTCGCGGACACGCTGTCGCAGCGAATCTGGGACATTCGCAAGCGCCCCTTCATCCCGCAGAACGCAGAGGGCGTTGGTCAGGTGCAGCCAGAGCTCATGTTCGCGCAGATGGACGGCAAGCTGGTCTTCAAGAACGCCGTCATGCGCATGATGGAAGTCCTGATGGAGGTCTGCGTCGCCGAGGGAATCAACGGCACGGACATCGACATGTTCTTCTTCCACCAGGCCAACCTGCGCATCAACCAGTACCTGCAGCAGCACCTGGGCATCCCGGACGAGAAGGTGGTCCACAACATCCAGCGCTACGGCAACACCACCGCCGCGACCATCCCCATCCTCATGGCCGAGGCCGTCGAGCAAGGCCGCCTCAAGCGCGGCATGAAGTGCGCCGCCATCGCTTTCGGCTCCGGATTCACCTGGGGCGCCGCCATCATAGATTGGTGACCTCGCCGCGCGGATTACGTGCAGAATACACTCAGTGTGTCTGCTCGTTTCACTTGCAGAAGAGCGGCGCGATCCTCAGGTAGAGGGTCTTGGTGGTTTCGCCGGAGGCCTCGAAGCATTTTGCGGTGGCGGCGTCGGGGGCCAGCAGGTCTCCGCAGGTGGTGCCTTCGGTGGCGCCCAGCGTCTGGCATGTGCCGCTCTTTCCCGCGGTGGACTCGCAGGTGCTCAGGCTCTTGAAGTCCAGCGTGCCGGTGGAGCCGCACGAGTCACACGCACGTCGCTTGCAGTCCACCGCTGCGTCGAACGATGCGGCGCACGAGTCGGGCGCCTTGTTGCCCTGCTCGATCGCCAGACAACCGGCGACGTTCACGGTGAAGTAGAGACCGCCCCGCTGCCAGACGAGCGGGCCGTGCGTGCTGTCTGCCGCATCCGACGAGACGCACGAGGCACAGGCGGTGTGCCCGGTCTTGAACGTCGCGCACTTCGCCATGTCCACCGGGGGCGCGAAGCACGCGTCGTAGGCGTCCGCGATCTCCTGATCCGTGCATGCACCCGTCGTCACCTTGGGCGGCGCCCAGACTGCGCTGAACGTGGCGAGCGGGGCCGGCGCGCACGAGCCGTCTGCACCATCCGACCCCCCGTCCGAGGACCCGAGCGAGCCAGGCGGGATGGTGTTGTCCTGACCCGAGTCCGGATTCTGGTCGTGAAAGGTGCTGGCGTCGCCGGACGGCGAACACGCGGCGACACTCCCCACCACTGCGAGAACGAGGGCCGAGGACGCAGACAAGGTCGCTAAGCGCATCTTGGAATGCACTGCAATTGGAGCGCCATGCGATGAAGCACGTCGCGCCCACGCAGACGGGTGTACAAGTTCACGATCGGCGGATTTTTCCATGGGATCCGTAGGTCTGCTGAGGACAACTACACTCATTCCGGTACGGACTTGATCCATCTATCGGCGGGAGCCCCCACCCCAAGGATTGTCCACAATGCGAGCATACGCGGACTTCGGGGCCGCGACCACGATGGACCCATCGTTGCAGAGTGCATGCTCGTCGCAGCGAGCGACTCTCCCTCGGAGGATTCACGATATGAAGAAGGTACTCGGCGCGCTGGTGGTGACTGCGGTTCTGATCGAAGGCCTCGTGGCGTGCGGAAGCGACGCCTCCGAGTCGCAAGTGGTCACGCCGACCGAGACGCCCGCGACGCTGAAGAACGCGAACGTCCAGATCGGGCTGCTCGACAGCTCCGGGATGCGTCGCGGAAACTGCTCGGGTGTCCTCATCGGACCGCGCATGGTCCTCACGGCCGGCCACTGCGTTGCGGGCAAAGCCTCCTGGTCCATCCTCTCTGCGCAGGGCGACCGCGCCAAGGGCGTCCGCGCCTTCACGGCCGACTGGCTCGACTTCCAGAGCACGGACGCACGACCGGCACGCCACGACATCGCCGTGATCATGCTCGACCGCGACATCACCCTTCCGGTCTACCCGAAGCTCGCGAACAGCGAAGCCCAGAGCGGCGCGACCCTCGTCCGCATGAGCAACGTGAACGGCTCCAAGTTCGAGGCCCGCACGGCGAACGCGAATCATATCGACGCGATGCCCCACACCTACTCCACGCCGATGTCGGCGGGCGAGACCCTGGACACGGGCGGCGCGGTCGTCAACGAGAAGGGCGCCATCGTCGGCGTCGTCTCCGGTCGCGGCAACAGCACCGGTAACCTGTATATTGCACGCGTCGACGCGCACTTCCTCTGGCTCGGTCAGAAGAACTCCTGCTCGGCCGCCCTCTCGAGCGATCCCAATTCAGTCGGCGGCGTGGCCGTCGCGTGTCACCCCACGGGCGGTGGTGGCAATACGAACGGCGACTCCGGCATCACCAAGGACGCAGGCAGCTGCGGGGGCGGCGGGGGCGGCGGTGGCGGCGGCGGCGGTGGCAGTGGCGACAGCGGCGGTGGCGGCTCCGGCTCCGGCTCCGGCTCCGGTGGGAGCTCCGGTGGTGGCACCTGCGAAGGCAGCGGCGGCGGCGGCAACTGCGCAGGCGATTGCCCCAGCGGCAGTGGCGGCTCGGTCGGCGGCTCCGATGACGGCAGCGACGGCAGCGGCTCTGGCGGCTCCGGCTCTGGCGGTTCGGCAGGCTCCGGCGGCAGCGGCGGTAGCGGCTCTGGCAGCGGTAGCGGCTCGGGCGGCGGCTCTGGTGGCTCTGGTGGCTCTGCCGGCAGCGGCGGCTCCGGTGGCAGCAGCGGCTCTGGCTCTGGCGGTGTCGGCGGTTCGGCTTCTGGCAGCAGCGGCGGCTCCTCTGGCGGCGCGACTGGCTCCGGCAGCGGCAGCAGCGGCTCTGGTTCGAGCTCGGGCTCGAACGGCAGCAGCTCCGGCTCGAGTGGAAGCGGCAGCGGCTCGGCCAGCACTGGCTCGGGTAGCGGCAACGGGATCTACGGACGCATCCCCGAGATCTGCGCGGCCGAGTGCCCCGACCAGACGATCGACTACGGTGACTGCGGCTGCTCGAACCCCAACCAGGGCGCGAACGTCATCAAGTGACTCAGCCGCTCTGAAGCAGCGTGCCCACGGTCGCCGCGTAGTCGATACGCGGCGCCCGCGCGGGGATCGGCGGCCGCGCACGACGCAGGTGCCCCTTCAGGATGAGCCGCTTCACGTTGTCCAGAGTCTCGAAACGAACACCGACGGCCTTGTGCTTGTCGGTGTTTCGCTTTCCGCAGACGACGCGCGCAGCGACGGCTTCTGTGTCGAACCAGATCCCGAACTCCGTGGTCTGGAACGACACGATGAGCGCGTCACCAGGCTGCACGTCGAGCTCCGTGGGCACCAGCATGCCATCGGGCGAGAGGTCCATCGTGGTCTCGCCCACCAGCCGGAAGTCCTCCTCACGGACGACCTGACAGCGGATGGAGGCGACCTTCCTCACGCTCTTGCGCTCGTTCTTTCGGTGGAAACGTACCGGCATGGACGTAGGCTACACTTACATCTGCACACACGGCAAAAAATTGGTCTCCAGGCCAGGAATGTCGCAGGGTGAGGGCCATGAACATGTCGGCTTTGAATGCGAAGCTTGCTTCAGTGGTGTCCCTCGGTTTCTGCGCGACTGTGCTGTTCTCGGGCGCGTGCAGCAGCAGCACGTCTCACCCGCCCACCGCGACGGGCGGAAGCGGGGGCGGCGGCGGGGGGGCGTCTGAGGAGGGCGGTTCGGCCACCGACGGCGGCGCCCCCTCCGACCTCGACAGCGGTCACTGCCTGAGCGGGACTTTCCAGCTGGACGCGGATACGGGCCTCGGCGGCGCGAACGAGATCGCTGGCACCGTGCAGTTCGCTCAGATGGTCAACGCTGGCCACTCCATCGTGCTCACCATCACGAACACCATGAACGCGTCCGTGACCTACGCCGACACGTTCAGCTTCATGACGCAGAAGAACGACTTCACCTTCAGGCTGCGAAACCTGCCTGATGGCACGTACGTCATCCAGGCGCAGGCGGACATCGTGAGCACGTCGAGCCCCACAGATCCTGGCGATCTCGACGGCTACTACGGAGGCACGGTCGTCACACCCATCCATACGCGCGCCGACAGCACGCCGATCACGGTGCCTGCGTGTCGCGGAACCACCGAGTTCGGAATCGGTCCGAAGTAGTAACGGGGGCGCGAGAAATCGCATACGCTACGGGTGGACGTTTCTTTCGTTCCCCTTTTCGCTGGAGGCCTCGATGTCATCGCGCGCAACCCTTTGGTCCGCACTCATCCCCGGAACCTTGGCGGTGGCGTTTGCTGGATGGCTCATCGCCTGCGGAAGCGACTCGAAGGCGCAGAACGGTGACGCGGGCACGACTCAGGAAGGCGGCGCGGCCGACGGTGCGCCCGAGCCGACACCAGAGCAGCAGTTCCGCGCACTCGAGCCAGCGCTCACCGCAAAGTGCGGCGGCACGAACGGCGTCTGTCATGTGATCGGCTCGTTCAGTCACGCGCCCACGTGGCTCGCCAAGCCGGACGCCTACGTCTCGGCGAAGGCCTACAAGGGCATCATCCCGTTCTCCGGCGATACGAGTGACAGCATCCTCCTCACGCAGGCCGAGCACGAAGGGCCGTCGCTGCAGTCATCCCCCGATCTCTTCGGCAAGGTGCGCGCATGGATCGAGGCGGAGGTCGGCGCGAAGAAGCTGCCGGAGACGGACCCGTTGTCCATCATCGACGGTCAGAACACGATCGATCTGACCAAGCTGATGCCCAGCCTGCCGGGCGCCAAGCTCACGTTCCTGGCTCAGACCAACAACGACATCCTCACGCTCACGTCGATGAAGATCTATTCGTCCCCGATGGGTGGCGTGCACATAGACTCGCCCTTCTTCGTGATCGTGCCGAAGAGCGGCCCCGTCATCGCCGACCCCGTGACGAACGGCTTCACCGGCCCCCTCGACATCCAGAAGAACACGTCGCAGGACTTCTACTCCGGCAACATCATCCTCCTGAAGTGGGCATCGACCAGCCACCTGCGCGTCGCATTCAAGGTGTATGGCCCGCTCGTCAGCACCGTCGACGCGGGTCCGTCGGGAGCATGCACCAACATCGCGTCCTTCATGACGAACGCCAAGCCGGCCTTCTTCAGCAACACGCTCACCATCCCGCCGGACGCGGGCGTCGCAGCGGGCCCGGGCTCCTGCACCAGCTGCCACAACGGCGGAGACGAGGTCGCGCGCAACGCCATGGACCTCACCACCCTCGGCACGGACGACGCCAACGCGTGCGCCCAGGCGCGCAACTTCATCAACTTCGGCGACAAGACGAAGAGCACACTGGTGCTCAACCCTCAGGGCCTCTCGAACCCCGGTCACCCGATCACCACGCTCATGGCCAACGACCCCATCGTGGTGGGGCTCAAGCAGTGGGTCACGGACGAGAATCCCTGAGTCGGATCCCGGGTCCCGCGCGTACCTGAGGCATCCAGGCGTCGCCGTGGATCGCGATCGATCCGCTGACGGCTGTCTCCCCCGCTGTTTTCTGGGGGATTCGTTTGAGACAGGGGCCGGCCCGCGGCTTGCAGTTACCGGGGCCGTGAGCAACGACACGATCCCCGACGCAGCCGAAGCAGCCAAGGTGCCCAGCATCTCGATCATGGCCGCAGGCGTGATGCTCGCTTCCACCGATGCCGTCCCGAGCGCCGACGCAGACGCCGTCGACCCCGCTCGCGCGAGCCTGCACACCATCCCGGACGACGATGGGCCCTGCATCTCGGTGTCTGCGATCGAGGCTGCTCCCGTGGTTGCCCCGCCCCTGCCTCCCGCTGCCTTGAAGGTGTCCTCGCCCCCGCGTCCCGGCGTTGCCGCGCTGATCTCGAAGGCCGCGCCGATCTCCAACGCCGACCGGAATTTCGTCCCGCCGCCGCCCGCGTTCGTGACCAACGCCGTCACCGAAGCGGGAGCCCAGGCCGTGGCTGCTGCGCTCCCCGCATTCAACGCAGTCCCCGCATTCAACGCAGTCCCTGCGTTCCCCGCGCCTCCCCCGATGCCCACGTTCGTGCAGACGCCGGGAAGCTTCGCGACCAGCGCGCCTGTACCGCGCCCCTTCGACCCGTCGATCTCCGACGAGGGCTCGTTGCCCCCGCTCACGCTGAGCCCCGACATCGACTGCAATACTGACGACCTCGACTTCCCCATGCCCCTGCGGTCCATGATCGACAGCATGTGGATGCCCGAGGACCCCGTCTTGACCCAGAAGATGGAGCCCGAGGTCGCGGCGCGCCGCGCTCGCTTCCAGCGCTTCGTGAAGGGCACGGTCGGCGGCTGCGCAGCGATGTGCGTCGTCGCGATGTTCTGCACGCTGGTGAGCCATCTCACGAGCGACTCCACCAACGCAGCGCAGGACGCACGGCCCGTCGCCATTGCGCACGCGGCCAACACGTCGGTGCAATCCTTCGAAGAGGTCGACTACGGCAAGGCCGCTCGCGGCGTCACCAAGTCGGTGCGCGCCCGCTCGCAGGCCCGTCGCTGACGGATCAGCGACCGCTGCTGACGATCTTCATTCCGTGGCCCACGAGCGGCTGCAACGCCGAGGTGTCGGTGACGGCGGCGCCCTCGATGTAGAGGTACTTCAGCTTGGTCAGCGCCTTGAGCGCGCTCACGTCGGACACGAGCGTCTTCTTGATGGAGATCTTCTCGAGCTTCTTGCAGTTCGCGAGCGGCCCGAGATCCTTCACCTCGGTCTCGTCGAGCGCGAGCTCCGTCAGGTTCACCAGATTGCCCACCATCGTGATGTCGCGCACGGCCGAATGCGACACGTCAAGGCGGTCCAGGTTGACGAGCTTCTCGAGCGGCTTGAGGTCAGCGATCTTGCTGAAGGCGGCGCGGAGCGTGATGAGGCCCGTGAGGTTCGCGATCGGCGCGAGGTCGTAGATCTCACCGGGCCCGAGGAACAGATCCTTCATGCCCGTGAGCTTGGGGAAGATGCACGGATCGAGGTCGTCGACCTTCTGCGACTGCGTGAGATTGACGGAACGAACGTTCGCGAGCTCGCTCACCTTGATGCTCTCGCCCGGCTTCTTCGACAGCTTCTTGCGGAGCTCCGCCATCAGTGCCTGATCCTGGGACTCGACGGTGTCGCCCGTGCCACAGATGACCTCCTTCTTCTTCGGCGGGTCGGGGGCTGACGAGGCGCTGGGCGCCGGCGCTGATGCGAGCGCCCGCAGCGCGGCGTTCGCGGCGGATGCAGAGGCCGCGACCCTGGGGTCCGGGACCTTGGGCTTTTCGTCGTCGCAGCCGGCGGCGCCTAGGGCAGAGGCCCCGAGCAGCGCAAACACGAGCGACACGGACAGGACCTCGGCGAAGGAGCGAAGAACTGGCTTCATGGCAGAGGCACTATACAGCGGGTCCAAGACGGGCGCGGAGAGGATTTCGAGCTATATACCTGCCCGCATGGCTCGCCGAACCCCACGCCGAGGAGCGTATTGCGTGCTGCTCGCGTTCGCGTGCGGGCTCGTCGCATGCCGTGGCGTCCTCGGGATCGACGACGGTGCCCTGATCGAGCCCGGCGCGACCGAAGGCGGCGCGGACTCCGGCAGCATCGCCGTGGGTGACGGCGCCATCACCGCGGACGTGAGCACCATCGACGCGGGCCTCGCCGTGGATGCCGCGGCAAGCGAAGGCGGCTGCGCGACCTGCGCGGACGGGGGCTGCAAGGTGGACAACGACTGCGCCGACCCGATCCGCGGACGCTGCAGCAACGGGATGTGGGGCACGGACGCGTCCTTCGTGTGCATCGCGCGCGACGTCTGGGGAACGCTTCATGCGGACCTGCCCACGGGCACCGTCGACTTCACCGAGCAGTACTACGGCGACGTGTACCACCAGACCGGCTCCACCCTCATCCGCGTGCAGGTCGACAAGGGCTACACGATCTACAGCGTCACCGTGGCCGATGGCGCGACAACCGGCTCGGGCACCCCGTTCTCCCCTGCCCTCACGTCGAGCATCTTCGTGAGCTTCGCCGACAACGCGCTGGGCGCATCGAAGGGAGGCTGGAACGGGGCCGGCACGCTCACCCTGACCGCCATGGGAACGGCAAAGGGCGATCGCATCGCGGGTACGTTCACCGGGACACTGACGCAGATGGGGACGAACGCGACGGCACCGTTCCACGGTGAAATCGGGGTCACCGTGCCGTGAGCGGTTGCAGCACAGATCCAAGGCCGCCTATGCTCGGCACATGGCTGTAGATGTTCTTCGGGTGCTCTCCGGATCGGTGGAGGGCGGGACCTTCCGTTCCTCGGCCAAGCTCTCACGTGCGCAGGCAGAGGCGCTGCTCGAGGCGGCCTATCTTGCGACCGCCGCAAACGGCGACCTCTCGAACGAGGAGGCCACGGCCTACCGCGGCCTGGTGCCGGCGATCATGGCGCTCGCGGGCGAGAAGGCGAAGTCGCCCAGCGACGCCGAGCTCCGCGCACTGCTCGACAAGTTCGACGAGAACCTCCGGCACTCCACGCCGACGGAGCGTCTGGTCGCGCTTGCACCGGTGCTCGACACCGCGGACCTGCGAGACATGGCCTACAAGGTCAGCTTCGCGCTCTCACTCTGCGATCTGGCGACCGACGACGACGAGGCGGATTTCCTCGATGCGCTCACCGACGCCTTCGGCCTGGCGGCGCGCGTGGACGAGCTGACCGCGGCGGTCTACGCGGACCTCGATCCAGGCGATCTCGAAGAGCCCAGCTGAGGGTCGAGCCACCGCTCGTGAGGGCACCGCTCGACCCGTCAGCTGGTCTGCGTCACTTCTTCGCGCTCTTCGCGGGCGCTGCGGCCTTCGGAGCAGCCTTGGGGGCTGCGGCCGTACCGCCGGCGGCTGCCTTCTTGGCGCGCCACTGTGCGAGCTGCTTCGTGCGACGCTTCTTCTGCCTGTTGCGGACGGGGGGATCTTGCGCGGTGGTCATGAGCGGACCATAGCAAGGCCCGAACGCGCGCTCCAGCCAAAATCAAGGCCAGAGGTCACCGTGTCGCCCTCAACGCTTGGTGAGGGGCCACTGGGAGCTGACGGCCTCGTCCGGATTCGCGGAGGCGATGAGCTGCAGCCATGCGTCGATCTTGGAGAGCGATGGCCCGGTCCACGACATCTTGGAGAACCGCGCGAGGAGCTGAGGCGTGTGATCTCCGCACCGTGCACGATCGCCGAAGGCGGCGCGGGCGTCGTCGATCTCCTTCGCGGCCTCTTCCCAGCGGCCCTGGCGCTGACAGAGCCACGCGACAGTGAGGTGACGATGCTGGCGCGGCTCGGCCTCGTCCAGTGTGATCGCGCAGCATCGGGCGACCAGGTCGTCAGCGCGGGGATCGTCCTGGGCGAGCGCGACCTGCGCGAGCAGCAGGCGTGCCTCGAGCTCGCCCCACGGATCGTTGAGTCGCTCGTAGATCTTCAGGGCCACCGTCGCGTGAGCTGTCGCGGCAGCGAGATCGTTCGTGTCGATCCCGATCATCGCGAGGAGGCGTTCGCACGCGCCCTCACCGCGGGGCGTCTGGAGCTCGCGGAAGGCCACGCGCGCAGCAAGCGTGCGGGCACGTGCCTTGTCCATCTCGCCGGCGCGGTGGTCCGCGTGGCCCAGCACGACGTCGCACTGGGCCATGCCGAGCCGGTAACCGATCGCGTCGAACGCGGCGCGCGCGTCCACGAGGAGGCTGCGCGCGCGGCCATAGCCACCCACTGCGGTCTCGATCATGGCGAGCAGGATGAAGCACTGCGCGCGGCCGAGCGAATCGGAGAGCGCCTCGCAGCGGCTCACCGCCTCTGCCAGCACCGTGCGGGCGCGCGCGTGCTCACCGAGCAGGTAGTCGATCTCTCCCAGGACGACGAGCGCCTGCGCATACCCCCGGTCGTCCTTGGCGTGCTGGAACCGCGCGAGCGCCTGCTGCACGAGCGCCTTGCCCTGCGACGGCGCGCCGATGTCCGACGAGATGTGTCCGAGGAGCTTCAGCGCGCGCGCCTCTCGTTGCGCGTCCTGCGTCTCGGCGAACATCTTGCGAGCGCGCTCTGCCTGCTCGCGCGCCTCTTCGAGCTTGCCAGCGTGCCGCAGCGCCTCCGCGCGCCAGTACGCGTACTCCGCCTCTGTCTTGCCGGAGACGTGGCCGTCGAGCAGCGTGAGATCCTTGAGCGTGGCCGTGGTGTCGCGGCCGCGCGCCCACGCGCCCTCGATGAAGCGGAACATGAGATCCGCCGCGACGTCGTCGTCGCCTGCACGAAGCAGGTTTCGCACGCGGTGCTTCATGATGCGGCGCGAGCCGACCTCGGGATGTTTGCCGAGCGCGCTTGCGGCCAGGCGGAAGATCGCAGGCGCGTCGCTTCGCTCGTGAAGACGATTCAAGAGGTGCTCTTGCAGGAGCGCGTGTGCCCACCTGAACTGATCGGTTCCGGACGCGAGCAGGATCTGCGCGCGCGTGAGCGCCACCAGCGCGTCGCGCGAGTCCATGCCGAGCGAGGTCGTGAGCGCGCGAAGGACCACGCCGCGGACGTCGTCGCCAAGGGCAGCGGCTGCATACGCCGCGAGGCGCATGTCCGTGGGCACGCCGCGCAGGCGCTCGTCCCAGAGCTCCGCGGTGGTGATGGCGCGACCGCGGAGCGCCTCCTCGGGCACGCGGTACTTCCCGGCTTCCATCTGCAGGTACCCGCCGCCTGCCCAGGCGTGCACGAGCTGCAGCGCAAAGAGGGGATTGCCGCGGCTCTGCATGGTGGCCGTCACGACCGCCTCCTCTTGCAAGGGCAAGGTGGCGCGGAGCAGCGCATGCGTCTCCTCCGTGCCAAGGGGCTTGAGCTCGAAGACCTTTCCCTTCCAGTCAGCGCGGAGGGCCTCCATGCGAAGGGCCGCGTCCAGATCGGTCTCGAGTGCCTCGCTGCGCGCGGTGGCGACGATGAGCAGACGGAGCCGCGGCGCGTCGCGGTGGAGGCGCGCGAGCATGTCGAACGTGTTCGCGCCGGAGAGGTGCAGATCGTCGAACCAGATGCACACCGGTCGGTCGCGGCCCATGCGCTCCAGGACGCGCCGCACAACAGCCCACCGGATCTCGGGCGTGTCGAGGACGAACCGCTTGCCGGACGGGCCGACGGGGATCGTGGTTCCTGGTGGCGTGGGACGAAGCCACTCGGAGGTGGCGGCGACCCACGAGAGCGACTCGTCGTCCTCGGCCTCGACCTCCCAGCGATTGATGAGCGTCTGCTCGACGAGCTCGCGGTCCGCGCCCTCGAGGTTGAAATATTTGTTCACCGCGCCCGTGAGGCCGTCGAGCGGCGACGGGGTGCGGCCGTAGCGCGCGCGGAGCGGCCACATGAGCCCGCGCTCGTGCACCTGCTCACACAGCCATTCGACGAGGCGGCTCTTGCCGACGCCTGCTTCGCCGATGAGCGCGATCATACGGTGGGTCGTGCCGATGCCGGAGCAGAGCGCGCCGACCGTGTCCATCAGCTCGCGGCGCTCTTCCTCGCGCGCGACCATGGGAGACGGACGAAGTGAGAGCAGACCGGGCGCAAGCGAGCGCGCGGCCGCGATGGCCTTGCCCACGTCTACCGGCGTGGACGAGGGCGCGGGCGGAAGCGACGGCATGCTCGCCACGGTCTCTTCCATCGTGGGCGCCTCCGCAGGACGGAATAGCGACCATGCGCGGCGTGCGTCTGCAGCAAGATCGAAGCGGTGCCACGGCTTCTTCGCGAGCAGTCGCTGTACGTATTGAGCGACCGCCGGCGGGACTCCGGGACCAAGCACCGGCAACGGTACTGGCGTTCGCTTGTGCGCGCGCAGGACCTCCTGGGCCGTGCCCTCGAAGACCTCCTTGCCCGTCATCACGCGGTACATGATGCAGCCGAGCGCGTAGAGGTCCGTCGCCGGGCCGACGTGCGCCGCGAGCTTCCGGATCTGCTCCGGCGCGACCCAGCCAACGGTCCCCGCGCCCGAGTGGACAGCGAGCTCCGGCTCGGGCGAGCCATCCAGGCGCGAGTCGTGACGAGACTCGCGAAGCCACGCGAGCCCGAGGTCGAGGATGTACGAGCGCGGACCGCGACCGGAGCTCGCCATGTCGAGCATGACGTTGGACGGCTTCATGTCGCCGTGAATCACGCCTCGCGCGTGCGCATGCGCGAGCCCTGCGAGGACCTGATCGACGAGCGACCACATGACGGGCCACGGAACAGTTGTAGTATGCATCCACTCGTGGACGCTGCGCCCGGGGAGCGCATCCATCACGAGGTACGGCGAGCCATCGAGCAGCGTGCCGAAATCGCGTGCGCGCACGATCGCGGGGTGCTCGAGCGACGCAACGGCACGCGCCTCCTGCTGGAACCACCAGCTCTCTTCCTGGCGCGGTGACTTCGATTCCTCGGGCGGGCGCAGACGCTTCAGCGCGACGCGGTCGTGCGTGACAAGATCGCGGCAGAGATAGACGACGCCCATGCCGCCGCGACCGAGCTCGCGCAGGACCTCGTAGCGATTGACGAGCACCTGCCCGATCTCGCTCTTCGGCTTGACCGACTCGGGCGGCGGAACGGAGCGAGACCCGCTGCCGTCGGCGGGGGTTCCGTCGTCGCGTTTCTGGGCCTTGTCGCCGGGATTCACGCCCTGGAGGCTACCGCACTCCGCGCGCAGCGCGCCATACTACTTCAGGTGCGCCGACTTGACCGGCGGCTTCACCTTGGGGCGCGTGCCGATCACCATGTCCCAGAGCGCGCTGGAAACGCCAAAGCCACCCGCGTGATCCATGTGGTGGTGGAGCATGTGGTGGCGCTTGAGGCGCTTGCCGTAGCCGGAGGTGAGCTTGAAGTGGTGGATGGCGTAGTGCGAGCCGTCGTACCAGAGATAGCCCAGCACGAACCCCGTGAAGAACGGCGCCGCGTAGTGGCCAAGCGTGACGGAGAACAGGCTGTAGAAAATGATCGAGAGCGGGATGCTCGTGAGCAGCGGCATCACGAGACGGTCCTTGTCGTTCGGGAAGTCGTGGTGCACGCCGTGGAGCAGGAAGTGGATTCGCTTCCCCCACGCGGTCTCGTTCGTCCAGTGGAACACCCAGCGGTGCAGGATGTACTCCGCGATCGTCCAGACGAAGATGCCAGCGGGCACGAGCGCGACCGCCGTCGCAACGGGCAGGACGTGTGTGTACAGCGCACGACCGAGAACGAATGCGGCGATCGGGATCCAGAACACGAACGGCGTCGCCGGATGAATCCGGGTGAACTTCTCCAGGAAGTCGTTCTCGAACATGCGACACGTCTCGGGCCGCTTGTTGGAGGCGGCTTCGGAGGTCTCTGCGGATGCGAGGCTTGAACTCATTCTGGCACGGCGAGAATTATCACTGAATCTCTTACGCGCAACCTCCTTCGCCGGATTCCTTGGGTTTGCGCCCTCACACCCCCCACGAGCCCTCACGGGCGCCCTCACGGAGATGGGCGCCGTGCTCACGTCGAGTCCGATAGTTGACGTTCTCGGAAAGTGAAAACGACACGCCAGAGAAGAGAAACCTTGACGCTCACCCCCTAGATGTATGATGCATGCGGCTCTCATGGCTGACCAAGACAGGTTTGCGCGTATTGCGATGACGGTGGCTCGAGGGCTCGGGCGGCTTGGCCGCGAACGGGCTCGTGCGGGTGAGGTGACCCCGCAGCAGGCAGAGACGTTGCAGCTCCTCGCGGAGCGTGGCGCTTTGTCTACGTCCACCTTGGCTACCTTGCTCGGTATCGACCCGTCGACGGCGAGCCGCAACCTGGCGGGGCTGGAGCGGCCGAGCGACGGCCGACCCGGCTTCATCACCCGCAAGAAGGGTGCAGACGACGGCCGTCAGACGGACATCCGTCTGTCGCCGCGCGGCAAGCGCACCGCGGACGCCGTTGCCAGCGAGGCCCAGCAGGCTTACGCGGGCCTCGTCGAGAAGCTGCCGCGCGCTGATCGCGTGAAGGTCATCGAGGCGCTCGAGGTCCTTGCTCGTGCGCTCGACGGCGGCGAATCCGACGCCGGCTGAGTTGGGATCTGGTACGCAGCGAGGCTGAGGCTCGTGCCGGATGGGCGCAGCGATCGAGAAAGCGAGAGCACAGAGCGTCACTCCCGAGGGAGCGGCGCTCTTCGCCATTTCGTATTTCGTGCGAGCCGCCGGTGCTTGCGACGCTCAGTCGCCGTTCAGGAACGCGCCGACGTCGTCGGATGATGCGGGCACGAGCACCGACTCGTAGCGAACGTCCACGCGCCCGACGCGCGCTCGATCCTGCGAGATGTGGAACGGTACCGTCCGCGCGCCATCCGCAGCGTTGATGACCACGCGGCCGTCGATGGGCTGCGAGCCGGGACTTGCGCGCACCGCTTCCACCTCGAATGCGCCAGCGCCCCAGTCGTTGAGCGAGAGCGCCTCGCGCGTCTGCGAAGTGACGTCCTCCGCCTTGATCTTCCGCGAGCGTGAGACCCAGCTGATTCGCTCGCCGGACGGCGTGATGAGCACGAGGTCGACGTCGGCAGCCTGATCCCAGGTTGCCTTGAGCAGGATTGCACCGGAATCCGCGCGCTCGGAGTCGATGCGCGTCAGCTTATCCATGCGGTCTTTCGCCTTCGGGAGCGCTGTGATCCACGCCTCCGAGGCCTGCATGCGACCGAACGTCCGCTCGCATGCGGAGGCACGCGCCACGCTGTCTGCATCGGTCGGCCGAAGCTCTGCGACGGTGACGCGGAACGAACACGCCCGCGCGTCGCCCTGGCGCTCGTAGGCCTCTGCGAGGCTCGTCGCGAGGCGGCTCGCGTCGTCGGGCACGATGGTCGGTGAGGAGAGCGCGCCGGAGAGGATGCGCATGGCACGCGCGCGGTCACCCTTGCGCATGACCACGTCAGACTCGAGCGAGATCATGTCGGCGTCGAGCGGATCGCGTTCCTTCCATTTCGTGAGCACGCGATCGAGCTCCTCGAGGTCGCCGCTGTGGGAGAGCGCCAGCGCGAGGGCCTTGTGCTTGCCGCGCTCGTCCGGGGCTTGTGCCAGCGCTTCGCGCGCGGTGCGCACCTTGTCCGTGTCCGACGCGACGAACGGATCGTCCACGACCGATGCGTGACGGACCCAGGTGCGTTTCATCCAGCGACCGGGCCGGCGGCGGTTCCAGTTGCTGGGCGCCTCGTCGGCCCACGGGTTGGGGCTCCAGCCACCGGCGCCAGCGGGCGCCTTGCGCGCTGCGGGAGGGCTGACCGTGGACGGCATGGGAGCCGGCTCGTCGAAGGTGCCCTCCGACTGCGCCATCGCCTTCGGGGCCGTGGCCCTCACGCCGCCGCTGCGGCCGCCGCCTGAGCCGAAGCCCTGGCCCGTGCCCGTGCCCGCGAGCGCGGAGCCAAGAGCACCAGAGAGATCGTCCGGCGAAGCGGCCTTCTTGTCCTCGTCCTTGTCGTCGCCACCGAGCGACGAGTGGCCGAGCGTCGTGCTGTCGGCGACAACGGTGCCCGTGGCGGCCGTCTCGCCGGTCCACTGCGCACCACGCTGGGCGCGCTCGATGCCGAACGCGGTGAACATCGCTTCGCTCTCGAGGACGAGGAGCGACGTGAACTTCGACGGGACCGAGTACTTGCGAGACAGGCTCACGAGCTCCGCCTTGTCGGCGTCCGTCCCGAAGCGCTCTTTCTCGTCGATGGTGCTCGCCGCGAACAGGCGAGGCACGAACGCGTTCTTCTCGTCCGAGACCGCGGTCACGTCGATCGGGTAGTGGGCCTCGAACGGCTCACCAGACACCTTGCCCTTGAGCACCACGTCGCCCTTCACGGACGTGCCGAAAAGGCGCGCCGTGATGACCGTCTCGGAGCCAGCGCGCAGCGCGCACAGGTGGGTCGGTGCGACGGCTGTGAGGCCGTCCGGAAGCGTCAGGGACACCTCCGAGAGCATGCGGCCGTACGTTGCGCTGACCACGCTCATGGCCGCCGTCTCGAGCGATTCGCCGGGCTGGTAGGAGACCATCACGCCGCCACCGCCACGGGCGATCTCGGAGAGCGCCGTGGTGTTGGACTGCGCGCCCACCGGCACCGAGACAACCACTGCCTTCGGTTCACCGGCCAGGACCTCGCGAACGCGATCGGCGAGTCGATTGGTGCTGCGGTAGCCCGCGCTGGGCACACCGTCGGAGATGATCGTCACCTTGAGCTCACGTGCTTTGTCGCGTCCAGTGGTGCTGGCAGCGGCGCGCACTGCGCCGATGAGGTCGGTCGCGCCCTCGGGCGTCACGCCGGCGAGGAACGCATCCACGTCGTGTGCACCCGGACCGCCTGGCGCGATGAACCCGCTCGTGAGCTGCTTGCACTCGACGTCGCATGCGAGGACGGTGACGCGGTCGCGTCGGTCGAGCTCGGAGGCGATCTGGGTCGCGAGACGACGCGCGCGAACGTACCGCTCGCCGGTCATGGAGCGGCCTGCGTCGACCACGATGACCTGGTCACGCGGCGCGGACTCCGTTGCGTGTGGCAGCTTCGGACGCAACGCAATCGCGGCGAACGACTCCGGAGACTTGCCGGTGTTATCGGTGAAGGCCCAGGCGACCGCGTCAGCGCGCGCGTCCTCCGGCTCGTACTCCACCGTGAGGTCGCCCGACGGCGTGAAGCTCGTCATGTTCCCGGAGAAGCGAACGCCGCCGCTCTCCTCCGCCTGTGTGAGCTCGTAGCCGCGCACGCGCACAGGCTTCGCCTTGTCGTAGCCGACAACGCGTGCGTCGACGTGGAAATTTCCGATGTTGAGGGCGCTCGCTGTCGACTGCGGAAGTGGGTACGTGTACCGCCGCATGTTGCCGGAGGACTGCACGGTCTCCGTGTAAGCGATGATGACGCGACGCGAGCCGCGCTTCGGGATCGGAAAGATCTTCAGCTCGAAGCGGCCACCTGCCTGCCACTCGAGGAGCGCGGGATCGCGCCAGGGACCAGGCACCCAGATGATTTCCGCGCGAGGCTTCGGCGCCAGCGGGGCGGCCTGCTGGATGGCGCCGCGCCAGATCGCAGCGGCCTTGGCCTTGTCGGTGAACTCGCCCTCGATCATCTTGCCGTCGACCTCGAGGCCGAGGCGCTCGATCTCCGCGCCCGGAGGCAGGGGGAAGCGATAGACGCCTTCGAGGACGTCGTCGGTGTCGTTGAAGAACGTCTCGTCAATCTCGGTTCGCGCGACAGTGCCGGCGACGCGGATCTTCACGTCGTGGGCCTGCAAGCGCACGGCGCGATCCTTCTCGGTGGTGTTGCCGGGCTTGCGGGCGCGAAGCTCGCCAAGGCCGGACACGGGGAGATCTGTGTCCTCGTTGTGCGCCAGCGCTTGCCCGAAAGCGGAGCGCTGCGCCATGTCGTTTGCGGGCGCCACGTCGATGCGGTCACTGCTCACCACGGCCTCTTCGCCTGCGTGGACGGAGGCCTTGTGGGTGCCGCTCTGGACCTCCACGTCGCCGCGCAGGACCTCCACGTTGGAGCGGTCCGCGAGCGCGGTCACGAGCAGCTTCGTCCCGAGCACATGCACGTCGCCGGTGGGCAAGAGCAAGTGGGCGAGCGGCGCGCCATCCACGTGCGCCACGTCGCAGAGGACCGTGCCGCGAACGACTCGCATCGTGCGCGATGCGTCGTCGACGGAGAGCTCCGTGTCGCGCTCGACCAGCATCTCCGTGCCGTCGTCCATCATCAAGCGCGCGCGCGTCTTGCTGTCGGTGACAAGCTTGCCGCCGCCGCCGAGCTCGTCGCCTTCCTTGATCGTCGGCGTCGCTTGCGAGCTGACTACCTTGGCTACCTTGCCGTGCCAGGCCTTGCCTGTCGCGCGCTTCGCCGCCCGCGCCGGATCCGCGGCCCAATAGCCCGAGGCGCTGCCCGCCACGATTCCGACCAGCGCCAGCCCAACCCACCGCGACCGAATTCTTCGAAGAGCCATCGGTGCATGATGACGCTCGGGGGCCCGAAAAGTTCTCTATTTCTCGTGGGACGGCGCCAGATCCAGCTCGATCCCCGCTAAAACGGCAGCTTTCCCTGGTTCATTGCGCCGGGGATGGGGTCCACGGTGACACCCAGCAGGGCCTCTTCACGTGCGAGATCCGCCTCCATCAGATCCTGGTTGTCGTATGCAAACGCCAGGGCCGACAGCACACGAGACGGCCCGAGCGTGGGATATCGCTTGAGCAGCGTCTCGACCGACACGCCCTTGCGATGCCACGACCAGAGCCGGCGCACGGGGATCTTCGTGCCCACGACGATCGGACTGCCACCCAGGAGATCAGGGCGCGCCTCGACATGGGGGTGGGAGACTCGCGCGGTAGGAAGCATCCTCCTATCTTTCCGCGCGAACTGCCGGATGTCGACTTTCTGGGATCCTGTGACGACCGGGCTTACTCGCTGTCCTTCGGTGGAGCACCGCGGCGGACGTGGGGAGCCATTCCGCCCTTGCGGCCGGCCTCGCGCGCCTCGTCGCTCGAGAACTCGTGGGCGGTGCCCGCGGCGTGTGCAGCCTTCCCGCCTTTGCTGGCGATCTCGCTCACGCGCTTGCGATCCATGGCCGCAAACCCACGGGGGCGACGGGGCTTTGCTTCGGTGGCTTGCTTCTGAGACTCGTTCGTTTGCATGTCGTTGTCGTCCTTCGATGCACCAGGGTGGGTCTTGGTTCCGCTCATGGCTTCTGTGGACCGCTCCCGCCAAACGGGTCAGCCATCGCAAAAAACCGTAAGCCCCAACGCGCGAACCCGCAGGACGGCCGGTCCGACAAAAGCCCCACCTCGTCCGTTGCAGGCGCCCACCCAACGAAATCACGAATGTAACGAAGATGTTACCTGCCGGCGTCTGGCGCGCGGATGGCTGTTCTGGGCTGGGTGACCAGCCATTGTGGGTCAGTTCAGCGTTCGCTTGTCGAAATGGGCGACGGCATCCTCGACTGCGACCCGGATCTGCTCGTTCACCTCGCGCGGGGTGGCATCCGAGTCCACGATGATGCCCACGTGCCCATCGCCGTCGTCGAAGAAGCCGCCCGCCAGCCGTGACGACCTGTCGCGACCGTTACGCGAGAAGCTCAGCGTCGATACTGGAAGCGAAATCACGGTGGCGCCCACCGCGACCTCCACCACGCCGACCTGTTTGCCAAGGAAGTCCGGAGGGGTCTGCATCCCGAGAACGTAAACACCGGCGGGCCCACCGCAACCCCGTTCCCTACCCACGCGGCTCGGGTATGCTCCTTCCCGCAAACACGTGCTGGGCGACGAACCCGTCGCACCCAAGGGAGTGGAAGACCATGCAGATCGCGATTATCGGGCTCGGCAAGATGGGTGGGAACATGGTGAAGCGTCTGCTTCTCGGTGGCCACGAGGTCGTCGCGTACGATCGCGATGCCGCCGCCGTGGAGCGGCTGGTGAAAGAGGGCGCGAAGGGCGCCTCGTCGCTCGCGGACATCATCGCGAAGATGACCGGGCCGCGTGCGGTGTGGGTCATGGTCCCGTCGGGCGCGCCCACGGAAGGCACCATCACCGAGCTCTCGAACCTGATGAGCGAAGGCGACATCGTCATCGACGGTGGCAACTCGAACTTCCGCGACTCGATCCGTCACTCGGAGGAGCTCGCAAAGAAGAAGCTTCGCTTCCTGGACGCCGGGACGTCCGGCGGCATCTGGGGCCTCGAGGTCGGTTACTGCCTCATGGTCGGCGGTGATCCCACCGCGTTCGAGCACGTGAAGCCGGCGCTCACCACGCTCGCCCCGAAGGACGGCCTTGGCTACTTCGGCAAGGCGGGCGCGGGGCACTTCGCGAAGATGGTCCACAACGGCATCGAGTATTCGATGATGCAGGCCTACGGCGAAGGCTTCGAGCTGATGAAGGCCACGGAGTACAACTACGATCTGCGCGCCGTCACCAAGGTGTGGAACCGCGGCTCCGTCGTTCGCAGCTGGCTCCTCGAGCTCGCAGAGAAGGCGTTCAACGAAGATCCGGAGCTCGCGGGCCTGAAGGCCTTCGTCGAGGACTCTGGCGAGGGTCGCTGGACGGTGGAGGAGGCGATCACCCACCGCGTCGCGGTGCCGACCATCGCTGCTTCGCTCTTCGCGCGCTTCTCGTCGCGAAAAGACAATTCGTTCGGTCTGCGCGTCGTCGCCGCGCTCCGCAACCAGTTCGGCGGCCACGCGGTGAAGAAATCGTGAGCAACCCCCTGCGCAAGGGCCTCGTGGAGGAGCGGACAGCCGCCGCGTGTGCGGTTGTGATCTTCGGTGCGTCGGGAGACCTGACGCGCCGAAAGCTCATGCCTGCGCTCTACAACATGGCCATCTCCCGCTCGTTACCGAGCGGCTTCGCCGTCGTAGGCGTCGCGCGCAGGGAGAAGAGCCACGATGCTTTCAGAGCGGAGATGAAGGAAGGCGTCTCGAAGTTCTCGCGGCGCAAGCCGGTCGACGCCACGCTGTGGGAGGACTTCGAGCGCGGCATCTCGTACGTCGCCGGCACCTTCGAGGCGAAGGAGACGTACGAGCGGCTGCGCGAGCACCTGGAGCAGCTGGACAAGGAGCGTGGCACGCAACAGAACCGCCTGTTCTACCTGGCCGTTCCGCCCAGTGAGTTCCGGGCGATCGTGACGGGGCTCCAGGGTGCGAGCCTGGTGCAGCCTGCCTCGCGCGAGCGCGAAGGCGGGCCGTTCTCGCGCATCGTCATCGAGAAGCCCTTCGGTCACGACCTCGCGAGCGCACGCGAATTGAACGACACGATCGGCAGCACGTTCGACGAGTCGCAGGCGTTCCGCATCGACCATTACCTGGGTAAGGAGACCGTCCAGAACCTCCTTGTCTTTCGCTTCGCGAACAGCCTGTTCGAGCCCATGTGGAACCGCGAGCACGTCGACCACGTGCAGATCACCGTGGCCGAGGAGATCGGCGTCGAGGGCCGCGGTAAGTTCTACGAACAGACCGGCGTCACGAAGGACATCGTCGAGAACCACCTGATGCAGCTGCTCTGCCTCACCGCGATGGAGCCGCCCATCTCACTCGCAGCGGACGCCGTGCGCGACGAGAAGGTGAAGGTCCTCAAATCGCTGCGCCGCATGGAGCGCGGTCTGGTGCAGCAGAACGTGATCCGCGGCCAGTACGCGCGCGGCATCGTCCGTGGCGACGAGGTGCCTGCCTATCGCGAGGAGCCCGATGTCGCGAAGGACTCACGCGTCGAGACGTACGTCGCCATGCGCATGTTCGTGGACAACTGGCGCTGGGGCGGCGTTCCGTTCTACGTGCGTGCGGGCAAGCGCCTCGCGAAGCGCGTGACCGAGATCGCGATCCAGTTCAAGACCGTTCCGCACAAGCTGTTCTCTGCGCCGGACGGCGGCATCACCCCCAACGTGCTCACCATGCGCATCCAGCCGGACGAAGGCATCGCGCTACGCTTCATCACGAAGGAGCCAGGGCAGCACACCGTCCTTCGCGATGTCGCGATGGACTTCCGCTACGGCACCGCGTTCGGCTCGAACACGCCCGAGGCATACGAGCGCCTCCTGCTCGACGCGATGCGTGGCGACGCGACGCTGTTCACCAGGCGCGACGAGGTCGAGGAGCAATGGTCCTACATGGACGCGGTCTTCGACGGATGGGGTGCAGAGGCCAATGCTCCCCCGCCCCTCTACGGCAGCGGCTCGTGGGGACCCGAGCAAGCTGACGATCTCCTGGCGCGGGACGGCCGGCGCTGGAGAAAGCCGTGACGTCGGACACCGCAGACACGTCCGGCACGTCGCCCACCGAGGCCCTTGCGAACATCGAGCGCGACCTGCGCGCGAGCTGGGCTCCGCCGACCGACGGCGCGCCGCCGAAGACGCGCGTGTGCACGATGAACCTGGTCGTGGTCGCCGCCACGCCGGAGCTCGCTGACCGCTACCTGCCGATCGCGGACGAGGTCGCCAAGAGCTCGCTTGCCCGCGCCATCGTCGTTGCGCTCGCGCCCGACGATCCGAAGTCCGAGCTCACCGGCGAAGGCACCGCCATCTGCGGCGTCGACGAGGGAC
This sequence comes from Polyangiales bacterium, assembly GCA_038230375.1. Lineage (GTDB taxonomy): Bacteria > Myxococcota_A > Polyangia > Polyangiales > Polyangiaceae > JANXLV01. The sequence continues at coordinate 26,615 of JBBRNJ010000101.1, forward strand.
CTGACACATGCATCGAGCGCGTGCGGCTCTTCGCGAAGGGCAACATGTGCGCGCGCGTCGCCTCCACGGTGGAGGCGTTGCTCGTGCCGGAGATCCCCACCACGCTCGTGTGGCTCGGCAAGGTCTACGTCGACGACCCCGTGTTCATCTCGCTCGCGAAGGTCGCGCAACAGATCGTCACGGACAGCGAGTACACGTCCGTTGCGAACCTGATGCACCTGGCGCGCTGGTCGCGCGAGGCCGCGGATCGCCCGAAGATCGCCGACCTCGCGTGGACGCGCCTCGCCGGATGGCAGGATCTGGTCGCGCGCTTCTTCGACGATCCCAAGATGGAGCCGTTCGCGCAGAACGTCACGAAGCTCACGCTCCGGCAAGCGAGCGACAAGGGCGCGCGCCTTGGCTCGGAGGGCTCGTTGCTGCTCGGTTGGCTCGGCACGCGGCTCGGATGGAAGGCCTCACGCCTGGGCGGCGCGCTGCGCTTTCGCCGGCCCGACGGCACGAACATCGGCGTCGAGTTTGGCGTGACGCCGTATCCCGCGGGCGTCGCGCCGGCCACGCTTTCTTCAGTCACGCTCGTGGCGGAGCATGACGGCCAGACGCTCGTCGGGTCGCTCGATCGCGATCTGGGCAGCGGCCTGGAGGACGCGACGAAGGACGCGGACGTGGTGATGTGGAAGCTCACCGTCGGCGATGCCCCCACCGCCATGCATCGGGTGCGCTTCGGCGCAAACAAGGGCGCCAAGTGGCTCGAACGAACCCTGCGCCGCCCCGCCGGTGACATGGCGATGATGGAATCCGCGCAGTTTGCCGAGGACGCAGTCGAAGACGGCATCCTCTGCAACGGAAGTTGAGGAAAGCATGAATACCAAGGTCGTCCCGGGCAGCCTGATCGCGGTCCCGGGCAAGGATGAAGTCTCCGCCGAGGCCGCCGACAGGATCGAGCGGGGCCTGGTCGATGCAATACGCAATCGCGGGAGCGCCGTGATCGCCCTCTCCGGCGGCAACACGCCGAAGGACACGTACGCGCGACTGGCGAAGCGCACGCTCGACTGGTCGAAGATCCTCTGGGTCTTCGTGGACGAGCGCGCCGTGCCCCCCACGAGCGACCGCTCCAACTTCCACATGGTGAACGAGGTGCTGTTTCAGCCCGCAAAGATCCCCGCGGACACCATCCTGCGCATGCAAGGCGAGGCCAAGGATCTCGACGCAGAGGCCACCCGCTACGAGGCCGAGCTCCGCGCGAAGGTGCGCCTCAAGAAGGAGGGGCAGCCCAACATCGACATCGTGATCCTGGGCATCGGCGATGACGGGCACACCGCGTCGCTCTTCCCCGGCGAAGACACTGTGAAGATCACCGACAAGCTGGTCGCAGCCGTCCCCGCGAAGGGCGAACGCGAGGCTCGCCTCACGATGACCGTGCCCATCCTCGAGATGGCGCGCGCGACCTTCATTCTCGCCGTGGGCGCGGCCAAGCACGAGCCCCTGGAACGTGTGTGGCGCGTCGGAGGCGACGTCTCCGCCACCCCCGCGCGCATCGTGAAGAACTACCGCGGCTCCGTCACCTGGATCATCGACCGAGCGGCGGGCGGCCTCGCAGGCTGAGAATCCACCCGCCCGTCGGGTCTACCCGAGGGACTTCGCAGCTTCGACGACCTTCTCGGCGGTCATGTTGAGGGCCTTCATGACCTCGCCGCCTGGCGCGGAGATGCCGAAGCGGTCAATGCCAACGATCGCGCCGTCCAGGCCTACGTAGCGGGTCCACGTGGCGGTGACGGTCGCCTCGATCGCGACGCGCTTGCGGCACGACTTCGGGAGCACCTCGTCCTTGTAGGCCTGCGGCTGCTTGTCGAAGCGCGCGAAGCACGGCATCGACACGACGCGTGTGCCCTTGCCGA
>JBBRNJ010000102.1:0-28238 GCA_038230375.1 Polyangiales bacterium
AACCGAACTCGAAGCCCGCGTCCGTCAGTCGCTTCGGCACGACGCGGCGGCTCTTCAGCACCAGCTCCGTGTCAGTGCCCATGACCCACGCGCCCATCTTCAACATCCACACCGCGGCGGGCAGGCCGATGCGCGTGCCCCACGCCGCGCGCAGCGCCGTCATGAAGTCGCTGTAGGGCAGTGGGCCGGGCGCGGCCATGTTGATCGCGCCGGAGAGCTCCTCGTGCTCGGTGAGGAAGGTGATGGCGCGCACGAAGTCGTCGTCGTGGATCCACGACACGAACTGACGACCATCGCCCGCGGTGCCACCGAGCCCGCGGCGAACCAGGCCCAGGAGCACGTCGAAGATGCCTTCGCGATCGGGGCTCATCACCATGCTCGTGCGCAGGGCGATCTTGCGCGTGTGCGGCGTGTCCGCGCGGTCCTGCGCGGCCTCCCACTCCTTTGCGATCTTCACGCTGTACGCCCAGTACGCGGGCACGTCCGGCTCCTCTCCGCCGATGATCCCCGTGAGCTCGTCGTTCGCGGCGTCAAAGCGGTGCGCGTAGATCGTGGCCGTGCTCATCTGCAACCAGAGGCGCGGGGGCTTCTTGGCTGCGGCGATCGCCTTTCCCACGGCCTCGGTGCTCTCCACGCGCGAGTCCATCATGGCCTTCATGTTGTCGTCGGTGTAGCGGCAGTTGACTGAGCGTCCGGCCAGGTTGATGACGATGTCCGCGCCATCGATCTCCTTCGCCCAGTCGCCCTGCGTCTTCGCGTCCCACGTGACGACACGCCCCGCAGGCACGTGCTCGCTTCGACACAGCACGACGACCTCGTCCTTCGTCTCCGCGTAGCGACGAGCGAGGATCTGCCCGACCTGGCCGCTGCCACCCGCAATGACCACCTTTGCCATGCGCGGATGGTAGGCTCCGCGAAGGAGACGCGCTACGCTCCGCGGCGATGACCCTCTGCGCCCCCTGCGCTCCCACGCGCATCATGTCCAAGCACGTCTACTACTCCATGACGAAGAGCCTGTGCGGCACGTGCAAGAAGAGCGTGGACGCCAAGATTCACTTCCTGGAGGGCAAGGTCTACTTCGACAAGTTCTGCAAGGAGCACGGCCACGAGCATGTGCTCGTGTCGTCGTCCATGGAGTGGTACCTGGACGCGCTCTCGTTCGTGTCGCCCGCTACACCGCCAAAGGACACGGCGGAGGCGCCCATCAAGGAAGTGAAGGCCGGCTGCCCGTTCGACTGCGGGCCGTGCAAGAGCCACCAGCAGAAGGTCTACATGCCCGTGATCCCGATCACGAGCGCGTGCAACCTGGACTGCCCCATCTGCTACACGGTCAACAAGAACGACGACCCGCACATGCTCTCGCGCGAGCATTTCGCGCAGATCCTCGCGCATCTCAAGCGTCAGCACGACGACCTGGACATCATCAACTTCACGGGCGGTGAGCCCACGCTGCATCCGCTGCTGTCCGAGTTCCTGAAGATGTCACGCGAGGCCGGGATTCGCCGGCTCACCGTGAGCACGAACGGCATCAAGCTGAAGAACGAGGAGTACACGAAGGAGCTCGCCGCCGCGGACGTGCGCGTCGTCCTCTCGCTCGACACGTTCGACGAAGAAGTCGACATGACGATGCTCGGCGCCAAGACGGTGAAGCTGAAGCTGGGCGTGCTGGACCTGCTGGAGAAGCACGACGTCACCACGACCATCCTGCCGGCGGTGGCCACGGGCCTCAACGACAAGGACGTGGGCAAGCTGTTCGATCTGGTGATGTCCAAGAAGAACATCTGCTCGCTCGAGATGCACACCCTGACCTTCACGGGGCAGGGCGGCGTTGGCTTCACGCGGAACGCACGCATCACGGTGCCCGACCTTCACCAGATCATGAACGAGCACACCGGCGGCAAGATCCAGTGGACGGACTTCGTCCCCTCGCCGCTCGCGCATCCGCACTGCTACAGCATCTGCTACCTGCTGGTGCTGGATGGCGGCGGCTACGTCCCGTTCACGCGCTTCATGCCGCGCAGCAAGCTGTTCGAGCTGCTCTCGCACTCCATCTACATCCAGCCGCGAGAGGACGTGGAAGAGGTGCTCCGCGGCGCCATCGACGAGATCTGGGCGAACGAGGGCACGGACAAGGCGCTGCCCGAGGCGGAGCAGGTCCTCTCCACGCTGAAGCGCCTCATCCGCGACATGTTCCCGCCCGATGGTGCGCTGCCGCTCGCGGACCGCCAGAAGATCGCGGAGCGTGCGAGCAAGGCCATCTACATCCACTCGCACATGGACGAGGAGACGTTCGACGTGTCCCGCATCATGAAGTGCAGCGTGGGCGTGCCGGACATTGACGGCTCGAACATCCCGACGTGCTCGTACAACATCCTCTATCGCGAGAAGGACGTACGCTTCGCGAACCCCGAGATGCTCGCGCGCATGGAAGAGATCAGGCCCGAGCCGCAGAAGGAGAGGAACCTGCGGCTCCCGATCCTTCGCTGAGAGCGAGCGAACGCGGTGAGTGACGCCAACGAGTCCGGGCCGTATCGAAGCGTCGTCGCGGTGTGCCCGCAGTGCGCCACGCTGATGGAGACCCGCGGAATACCGAAAGAAGAGGTCAACGGCGACATCGTCGAGGTCCAGGTCGACGTGTGCCCACAGTGCGCCGGCATCTGGATCGATGGCGACGACGGGAACGTGCGGACGCTCACGCGCACCACGCTCGCGGCGGAGACGCCACGGATGACAGGCACCGAGGACGAGGACGCGCGCCCCACCTGCCCGCGCGATGGCGTCCCGCTCGATCTCGACTTCACGCAGAAGGGCGCAGTGCTCTATCGATGCGAGACGTGTGATGGCGCGTTCGTGTCGCGCCCGCAGGCAGAGAGACTGGTGCGCGCGGCGGGAGGCGAGGAGGACTTCAAGCGCGCCATCGCCATGTACAAGGAACGAAACAAGCCTTCCTCGTAGTCGTTGCAGCTCACAGCACGAAGCCGACGCGGAGCAGGTCGACGGTCGGTACGGAGCTTGTCCCGAGCTTGCCCACGGCACTCAGCACCGTGTCGACCGAGCCTTGTGCGAGCGCGGTGGTGCCGGACTGCGTGATGTAGCCGCTGGCGGAGAGGTGCTGATAGCCGCCCTTCACGCCGACGTAGAACGCGCCGTGGAACGGATAGAGCCGCCCACCGGCGCACGCAGCCCAGAAATCCAGGTTCACATCGGAGATCTTCGTGGTCGGGAGAAGGCTGTAGTCTGCACCCAACGACCAGAACTTGTCGAACTGAAGAAACGCCGCAACGCCCACGGGTCGAGGAAATCCAATCCCGCCGTTGATGCCGAAGCGGGTCTTCTCGGTGGAGAACATGGAGGCTTTGTCCTCGGGGTGCTCCATGACCACGGGCAGTGTCATGGGATCGCGATGAGGAGGGCTGGGAACGTCAGGCTCGGTGGTCTCCTCATGAGGAGCGGGCACTTCGAATCTGGTCGGGGTCGAGGTCGGGGTCGAGGTGTCCTCGGCCTTCGCGGTGATGGGAATGGTCAGAACGACGAGAACCAATGCTGACGGAAGTTGTCGCATGCGTGGGTGGAACCTCTTTCGTCCTGATCTGATGATCGCGAACGCGAGGTCATTCATGGATGTCGCAGCGAAATACGCCTGAATTTTCGATCAAATCGAGTGATCGATCTTCACACACGGATCACACGGCGCGGCGGCTGCGCTCTCACGGTCCCATGCGCGCGGTGCACGTGCCGTCCTTGCATGCTGGCACGTACATCGGACAACTCGGGATCGGCAGCGGCGTGATGCGCGGACAGTCCCCGTCACTCCAGGCCTTGCACTTGCCGTTGCGCACGGCGTTCGCTGCGGCCACATAACCGGCCGACGACGACGAAGCGATCGCATCCGACCCGCAGTCGCTCCCGCACGCGAAGCCATGAATCGTCACGCACTCCGAATCCGAAGAGCAGCTCCGGGAAGCGGCCTTCGCCGCCGCATCGAGCTGCCGCTGAGCCGCCGCCCGAATCCCCTGACAAGCCTGAGCGGAGATGTGCGCACTCGCCGGCCCCAACTCCGGAAACGTCGCGCCAATGGGAGAGGCATAGCGGCGAAGATCGGGAGAGGAGGAGGGCAAGGGCAGGGTCGAAGTCGAAGGTAAGGTCGAGACTAGGGTCGAGGTCGAAGTCGTCGTCGAAGTCGACGTCGTCGTCGTTGTCGTCGTCGCCACCGGTGACGCGGGGGGCTTGTCCTCGTTGCAGGCGACCGTGATCGGCACCGCGAGCGCGATCAGGCCCAGCGCGACGAGTGGAGACTTCCTCATTCGACGGAGTATAGGCTTGACGCGTGAGCAAACGCCACGTCGCACGCGCGCTCTTCATCGCCACCGCGATCGCGTCGTGTCGTTCCGAGGGCGCGCGAGCGCCGGAGCCGAAGCCGACAACGGCGACGACGACGACGACGTCGACTTCCACCCCGACCCCGACTTCGACCCCGACCTCGACCTCGACCTCGACCTCGACCTCGACCTCGACCTCGACCTCGACCTCGACCTCGACCTCGACCTCGACCTTGGCCTCACCCTCACCCTCCACCTCGACCTCGCCCCCATCCCCTCCCCCTTTCCGCGGTCCGTTCGAGTCTCCTTTTGTCCCTGGCCGAAGCGTCTACTTTGCAGCTCCCGCGGCTGCCTCTCCGGCGAGGCGGCTCGTGGGCCATCTTCATGGCATCTGTTATCCGCCGTCTTACTCGTGCGGGAAGTGGGCTCACGCCGCGACGCAGCGTGGCTTTCTGGTGTGCCCCACCGGCAACGCCACGTGCGGAGACGGTGGTCACGGACCGCCGAGCTGGGAGGCTCCGTCATGGGACGAGCTCGTGCGCGACATGGACCGCGATCTCGAGCAATCGATCGCGCTCGTGTCGGCGCGCTTCCCGAAGGAGATCGATCGCGGGGGCGCGATCCTCACTGGCTTCTCGCGCGGGGCCTACGCGGCGCCAGTGCTCGCCCGCTTGCACCCCGGCCGCTGGCCGTATCTGGTCCTCATCGAGGCCGCGGCGCCGATCAGCGCGGCATCGCTGCGACGCGATCTCGTGCGTGCCGTCGCGCTGATCGCGGGCGAGAACGGTCCGGAGCGCGCTGGCATGCAGAAGCTGGCGGATACGCTCACGGCGGACGGCTTCCCCGTGCGCATGTTCGTCATGCCTGAAGTGGGGCACTTCTACTCGGACAATGTCGATCAGCTGATGAGCGACGCGTTCGACTTCGTGTCGGCCGTTCCCCTCTGACCCCGCGCGCCAGACGACGCAGGCAGCGACGCCGGCGCCAACTGACGCGGACGAGAAGGCCGGATGGTTTTCGTCGAGACCGAGCGATGGGTGCGTTTTCTCGGGAGGAGCGCGCGGAACGACCTCACGGTCGTGAGCACGCACCGGACCGAAAAACGCGCCCAGCGCGAAGGGATCGGCAAAAAACACCGGCCTTCTAGGTCGTGTGCTCGCCCTTGGCCAGGGGCGCGGGCGTCGAGCTCTTCACGATCGGCGGCTGGCCTTTGATGCCGAGGACCTCGTATGTCATGACGGGTTTCTCGCGGCCCTTCACCGTGAGCTCGCGGACGGGGCGCGCGTCGATCTCGTTCTTCACGGCCTCGTAGGTGTCCTCGCTGATGAGGATGTCCACGCCGACCTCCTTGGTGGAGGACTCCAGCCGCGAGGCCAGGTTCACGGCGTCGCCGATGACCGTGTACTCCATGCGCTTGTCGCTGCCGATGTTGCCCGCGACCACGTCGCCCGTGTGGATGCCGATGCCCGTGCGAATGCCGGGTATTCCGCGCTCCTTCAGGCGCTCGTTCAAGTGGCCGAGCGCGACACGCATGTGGACGGCCGCGCGAACGGCATGCAGGGGATCCTGCTTCCGCTGCACCGGCGCGCCGAACACCGCCATGATCGCGTCGCCGATGTATTTGTCGACCACGCCGTCCTCTTCCATGATCGCGGTGACCATGTCCGTGAAGTACTCGTTCAGGAGCGCGACCAGCGCATGCGCCTCCATCTTCTCGCTGATGCTGGTGAAGCTGCGGATGTCGCTGAAGAGGATGGTGACCTTCAGCGTCTCGCCGCCGAGCTGCACCTTGCCCGCCATGAGGTGCTCCATGACCGCCTCGGTCATGTACTTGCCGAACGTGGAGCGCAGCTTGTCGCGCTCCTGGAGACCGTCAACCATCTGATTGAAGCCATCGGCAAGGCTCTCGAGCTCGTCGCCGGTGCTGACGCCCGTGACCTTCACGTACTCGTGCTGTGCGAGCTTCCCGAGCGCGTTGTTCATGCGGGTGAGCGCGCGCGACATGATGCCCGCCATCCGTGTGCCCCACGCCAGGCTGGCGACGGCAGACAGCAAGATGAGCCCGAACGCGAACGAGAAATTGCGACGCACGATGGCGCGCACGTCGCTCACGTCCAGCGCCGCCACGATCTCGTAGCCATGCGCGCTCGCGGCGTACTCCTTCGGCGCGAAGCGCGCAGACGCCCACGTGCTCGAACCCTCGTCGGTCATGATGGGCGCGCCGTCCAGTACGGTCGCGGCGGCGGTCGGGAAATGCTCGCTTCGCGTGATCACCCGTGTGTCGCCGCGCGCCACGAACGCGAGCTCCAGTCCCAGCTTGGCAGAGGCATTGCGGAGGTATTCGTCGTCCATGGGCAGGGTGAGGACCAGGACGCCGCCGCCCTCGACCGGAACCGCCATCGCGTAGGCGGGGACGTCTACCTTGCCCTTCTTGTTGCAGCCCGTCGGCAGCATTCCGCGGAAGGAGCCGCCGCTCAGGACCGGCAGCAGCTCGGGTACCTGGTGGAGGTCGTCGAATGGCTCGTCGCATTCGATCTGCGCGAAGACCTTGCCCGTCGCGTCAGCAAACAGGAAGTCGATGTCCGGATAGGCGTCGTGGAAGCGCTTTCCCGCGTCCAGTGCCGTCGCCGGGTCGCGCTTCTGCATCGCCTCCTTCATGCGGACCGAGGTGGACATGAGCTTGGAGACAACGGATACGTCGAGGAGGTCGTCGTTCAGCTCCACCTGGAACGAGCCCAGCGCGCCCTCCACGCGGTCGTCTACTTCGGCCACGAGCTGCTTGTTGGTCTGCCAGGCGATGACTGGCACCACGAGGAGCGCCGCGAGGGCAGAGAGGAGGACAAGGGATGTCAGCTTGGCGCGGACCGTGTGAAGGCGAAACACGGGCCGATGATAGTCCCTCGCAAGGCTTCGCGACATCTGTTACGCCCGTCCCATGAGCGTCATCAAGCTGCCCATCATCGAGCCCCGGTTCACCATGATGGAGAACAAGGACGGGCGCGAGATCTTCCATTCGTTCTCCCGGGGCCTGTGCCCCACGTGCAAGCGGCCGGTGGACGGCGTGCGAATCATCCGCGACGGCAAGGTCTACCTGCGAAAGCAGTGTGCGTCCCACGGCCAGAGCGAGGCGCTCATCTCCGGCGACGTCGACTGGTTCCTGAAGTCGCTCACGTACATCAAGGAGGGCTCCGTCCCCTTGAAGCACTCCACAGAGGTGAAGGAGGGCTGCCCGGACGACTGCGGCCTCTGCCCTGACCATGAGCAGCACTCTTGCTTGCCCATCATCGAGATCACGAACCACTGCAATCTCGAGTGCCCGATCTGCATCGTACAGAACCGGCACAACTACAACATGACCACGGAGGAGTTCGGGAAGATCCTGGACGGCCTGGTGGAGAAGGAAGGCGTCCTCGAGACGATCAACCTCTCCGGCGGCGAGCCCACGCTCCACCCGCAGTTCATGGAGTTCCTGGACATGGCGCGCGCCAAGACCGAGATCTCACGCGTCAGCATCTCCACGAATGGCCTGAAATGCGCCACGGATTATGCGTTCTGCGAGGAACTCGCGAAGCGCAACGTGTACGTGTCCCTGCAGCTCGACGCGCTGAGCAACCCGGCGCTCCGCGTGCTGCGCGGCGGCGGTGATCAGCGCGCTGCCAAGGAGCGCGCGCTCGACAACCTGGAGCGCGCGGGCGTGCGCACCACCATCGTGTCCACCGTGGCGAAGGGCGTGAACGACCACCTGATCGGCGAGACGATCAAGCTGCTCTACGAGCGCGACTTCATCCTGTCGCTCACGTTCCAACCCGCCGCGTACACCGGCTACGGCGGCGAGCACTTCGCTCCACACAACCCGATGGATGTGATCACCATCCCGGACGTGGTGAACGCCGCGGAGGCGCAGACCAACGGCATGCTGAAGAAGAGCGACTTCTTGCCGCTCCCTTGCTCGCACCCGGGCTGCTTCGGCCTCACGTACCTCCTGAAGACGGACGAGGGATTCATCCCCTTCCCGCGCTTCCTCGAGCTGCAGAAGTACCTGGAGATCATCTCCAACCGCGGCACCATCCGCCCCGACGAGGAGTTCGAGGGCGCCATCAAGGGCGCGATCGACGAGATGTGGACCAGCGCCGGTCAGGTCCCCGACGCGAAGAAGATCCTCGCCGCCCTGAAGAAGGCCATCTTCCTGATGTACCCGGAGGACAAGGCGCTGGAGCTGGAGGAGCGCCTGCACATCGGCGAGAGCCTCGTGAAGACCATCTTCATCCACGCCTTCATGGACGTGAACACGTTCGAGGTGGACCGCATCAAGAAGTGCTGCACGCACTACGCCCTGCCCGACGGGCGCCTCATGCCCGGCTGCGCGTACAACCTGCTCTACCGCGACAAGGACCCGCGCTACACGGGCGCCGTGGGCGACGCGAAGATCTGGGGCAAGAGCTGAGAGCGTCTCCACTGCATGCACTCTGCACGTAAACGGTTCGATCAGAAGAGCGTGATGGTCACGGGTGGCTCGCGCGGACTGGGCGCGGCGATCGTCGGCGCGTTCGTGCGCGAGGGCGCGCGCGTGGGCTTCACGTACGCGAAGGGCAAGGACGCCGCGGATGCGCTCGGGCTCGAGCTGGGCGACAAGGTCCTCTGGGAGATGGTGCAGGTCACGGACGAGGACGCGACGGACGCATTCATGCGCAAGCTCGAGGCCGCGTTCGGACCGCTGGACGTGCTGGTCAACAACGCCGCCATCACGCAGAACCTCCCGCTCGCGCTGCTCGAGGCGGACGACTTTGACAAGGTGATGAACGTGAACGTGAAGGGCACCTACCTCACGTCACGCTGCGCGCTCCGCTCCATGATCCGCCGTAAAAAAGGCTTGATCATGAACATTGGCTCGCTCGCGGGTGAGCGCATGATCGAGGCGCCCATCCACTACTGCGCGAGCAAGGCCGCCATCCGCGGCCTCACGCAAGCGATGGCGAAGGAGGTCTCGCGCCATGGCGTGCGCGTGCTGAACCTGGCTCCGGGTCTCCTCGAGGACGGCCTGGGCAAGAACCTGCCCGAACACCGCCTTGCCGACTACCTGAAGCACAACGCGCTCGGCCGCGTGGGCACCTTCGCGGAGATCGCGGAGGCCTGCATGTTCTTCGCCTCCGAAGACGCAAGCTACACGTCAGGCGACACGCTCGTGATTGACGGCGGCGTCTGAGGGTTACTTCTTCACGCCCAGCTCTGCGCGTACGATCGCGGCTCCTGCCGCCATGGCGCGTAGCTTCTCCACGGCGCAGGGCCTGGGGAGCTGCTTCATTCCGCAATCTGTCGTCAGGGTGATGCGCTCCGGCTCGATGTACTTCATCACCTTGCGCACGCGCTCCGCGACCTGCTCCGGTGCCTCCACCATGAGCGAGCGCACGTCGATGACGCCCACCGCGACGGTCTTGTCCTTCGGCAGCTCGCGCAGCACCTCGATGCCCTCCATCTCGCGGCACGCGAAATCCAGGACGAACTGGCCCACGTTCGCGTCGAAGTAGTGCGGCAGGATCTTCGGGTAGCCGCCCGTGGTCATGCCCTTCATCGGATTGCCCCACACGTTGCCCAGACAGAAGTGCCACGACGTCTCCGCGGTCACGCCGTCCAGCGTGCGGTGCACCACGTCCTTCACCCACTTGAAGTCCTTGTCACCGGACAGGTTCGGGATCCACGCGCCCAGATCTTCGAGCTGAACATGCTTGCATCCTGCATCCAGTAGCTCGCCGATCTCGGTGCGGAAGATCCCGGCCAGCGCGTTCGCCAGCGCGTAGCGATCCTTGATCGGCCCGCCCTCGAAATGCGCCAGCGTGGACAGCTGCACGGGGCCCGCGCCCACGCACGCCTTCACGGGCTTGTCCGTGTTGCGCTGCGCGATGCGAAAGAGCTCCGCGAGGCGCACGGGGCCGCGCTCGATCGGTCCGCGCACCGCGACGCCACCGGCCTCGTCGAGCGCCCATGTGTCTGCACCCGCCTTCGAGCGCGCGGGATGCGGCAGCTTCTCCTTGCCGAAGCCGTGGATGCGCTCGAGCCAGTACCAGAGGAAAGAGCCGATCCCCATCGAGTAGTCATCGAACCACATCTGGCCGTCGGTCACGATGTCCAGTCCCGCGAGCTCCTGATCGCGAAGCACCGTGCGCACGGCGTCCTCGAACGCCTCCGCGTGGTGGATCACCTTGTGGGCCTCGAGCACGTCGCGACCCTCGAGCTGATAGCGGAACCACGCCGGACGTGGATACGAGCCAACCATGGTGGTGGGGAGGAGCATGCGCAGGAACATACCCCGGATGCGGCGTTCGATCTATTTGCTTCTGATAGGCAAAATGATCGGAATTCAGGCAAAAAGGTGCCGCTGGGCCCGCGAGGCCATGACGAGGCCCTGGAAGCGGAACTCGCGCGCGCGGTCGTAGGTGCCCGTCGTGTGGAGACAGATCTCGTCGAAGGTCATGGGCCGCACGGAACGGAACCCCTCCTCGTAGAGGAGCGGGAGCGGATAGTCGACGCCAAAGCGGAGGGGCTCGCCCAGGCCCTCCACGAATGCGCGCGACTCCAGATCCTGCTCGCGCGCTGCGCCTGCGACGATCTTCTTCCGCACGTGGTCGAAGATGACGACGGAGCGCTCGTGCGTGGCGCTGGCGATTCGCCGCAGCGTCCCGCGGACGGCGGCCTCGGTCAGGTACGGCGTGACGCCTTCCCACACGAAGAGCGCGGGCTCTCCGGCGCGGAAGCCGGACGCGACCAGGCGGTCCACGAAGTCCTCGGCCTCGAAGTCGCACGTCACGTACGACGGAGCGGTGACCGGGTAGCCAGTGAGCGTCTGCAGGCGAGCGTGCTTCTCGCGCTGCGTGTCCGGGTGGTCCACCTCGAAGAAGCGCAAGCCCTCACGCGCGAGGCGCGAGGCGCGCGTGTCGAACCCGGCGCCCAGCAGGACGACCTGCGAGAGGTCGGTGGCGCGCACGACACGCTCGTCGATGAACGCCGTGCGTACCGCGACCCACAGCTCCATGTGCGGATACACGCCGTCATAGGTGCGCGCGATCTCCTGCCCCACGTCACCGGCGAGCGTGGCCGCCCAAGGATCGTTGCAGATTGCATCCTTTTGCGCCGTGGCGCGGGCACGATATGCGGCGACCATCAGCGCCGTACGGCTTGATTCGAGCATGGCCGCCGAGCATACACGGGCCGGGCGCGCGTACACCGCCCTCCACAATCATGCGCAATCACTGCGATTTTTGCGCTGTCATCCATTCCGGTGACGCGCCCTTTTGCACGGTGTTCCTCAGCGTCCCGTCAGACTCGCTGCCCCCGCGTTGCGTGGGGCTACTTCACAACCACTCCAAGGAGTCTCTCTTGATCAACGCTCGCACCGTCCTCGGCTCGTCTGTTCTTCTCACCGTGCTGCTCGCTGCCGGTTGTCACCTCACCCCACTGCCCGCCACCGACGGTGACGGCGGCGCGGATGCAGCAGTGACCGGAAGCGACGGCGGTGATGGAGGCGTGGACCCCGCTTGCGGCATGGGCGAGCCGAACGATACGCGCGAGCAGTCCACCGCGATCGATCTCGACAAGTCGTATGCGGGCTGTGTGTCCGCGACCGATGGCACCGACCTCCTCGACTTCTACGAGCTCACGGCGCCCATGGATGCAGCCGGCGGCTATGTGGAGGTCACCATCTCGGGTGTGGGCCCGCAGGGGCTCGCCGAGCTCATCGTCACCTCGTCCGCCGACAACGACGTGCTCTTCGACGCGTACACGACGGACAACGGCGGCTCCGTGAAAGGCTGGCTCACCGTGGCCCCCGGCGCGAAATACCGCGTCCGCGTGAGCCGTTTTGCCGGCGCAGGCACGCGCTTCGCGTACTCGCTCGACACGAAGTACACGAAGATCAACGACACGTTCGAGCCGAACAACAGCAAGGCGGACGCGAAGCCCATCTCGCTCAACATGCCCATCCAGGCGTCGGCCGCGGCGGTCTCCGCGAACACGGCGCTCGCCGGTGCGGACGCGGAGGACTGGTTCAAGGTGACGCTCGCCGCGGGCAACGCCACGGTGAAGCTCTCGAACTCGCCTTCCGATCACCTCTGCGACGTCGAGCTCATCGACAACAGCGGCCAGAGCGTGGGTGAGAACTACACGACAAGCAACGGCGCAAATTGCCAGATCGACGCAACGGCCCTCACGGGCGGCACGTACTACGTGAACGCGCACACGTTCGCGGGCGTGCCCCTCCGTGCGGCCGCCAACGCCGCGCCGCCCGCGCAGATCACTGCCCAGTACACGCTCGTCGTCATGCAGTGATACGTCTCGGAGCGTGAGGCAGGAGAGCCCGAGGATCGTCGCACTGTTTCGCATGAGCGTGGCAGCGGCGTTCCTCCTGGGCTCCGAGCCCCGGCAGTTCGTGGAGCACACGCGCATGCCGACCGCGCTGCTCCACACACCGCATGGGCTCTCCTGGTTCGTGTCACTCCCACCTGCCCTTGCCGCCGTCTCGAGCATGCTCGTGGCGGCGTTCTTCGTCTCGGCGATCTTCCTGCTGGTGGGGCTGTACACGCGGCTGTCCGCGATCGTGCTGCTCGTGGTCGGCTTCGTGGTGCTCGGCGCCGCACAGCTCACGGGCGCCGTCCTTCACGACATGCACCTGCTCTGGTTCGTGGCGCTGCTCGCGTGTGCGCGCTCTGGAGACGCGCTCAGCCTGGATGCGTGGTTCCGCGCGCCGAAGACACAGCCCCACTGGCGACGCTTTTTGGGCAGTCATCAGGCGACGACAGAGGCGGGCCTCGTGCTCGTCTTCGCGCGGACGCTGCTCGGGATCCTCTATTTTTTTCCGGGGTTCCACAAGGTCCAGACGTCTGGACTTGCGTGGGCGCTGTCGGACAACCTTGCGAACCAGATGCAGGCCAAGTGGATGGAGAACGGCGAGCTGCCATTCTTCCGCATCGACCACCACCCTTGGCTTCTCGCCACGATGGGCCTGGCCACGCTCGCGTTCGAGCTCTCATTCATCGTGCTGGTGCACGCGGGGCGGCGCGCGCGGATCGGTCTCGGCCTCTTTGGCCTTGTGTTCCACCTGGGCATCCACCTCTTCATGTTCATTCCCTTCGCGAGCATCTGGCTCTGCTACACGTGCCTTGGCTCTTCACGGACCGCGTCGCCGGTCTCTTGGTCCACGAGCGAGACACGCATGGCGCTCCGGCGCGCGGCCCCGCTGCTCGTCGTGGGCGCAGTCCTCGTTCTCGCCAACGCGGAGCGCGGCGTCCGCGGTGACACGCAGGCCTTCCCGTTCGCCTGCTATCCCACGTTCGCGGAGCGCGCAGCGGACACACTCCCGGATCTGCGCGCGGTCGCCGAGGACCCGAGCGGTGCCCTTGTGGAGCTGCCGCTTGGAAGGGACGAGCAAGGCAGGAGGACGCAGGAGCAATGGGGACAGGCCTGGAGCGTGGCCGGGCTGTACGGCGCGCCGTTCTCCATGCAGCGCTTCGAGAGCTACCTGCGCGCAGAGACCGCGCGACCGAACGTGGCCAGAAGCATGCAACATGCACGCATCGTTCACGTGGAGCGAGTATTTGTTCGCGTGGCGCCAGAGGCGCGTGGCGAACCACCGACGCGCACGGAGATGCTCGGCGCGCTGGACGTGAGCGACGGCCGTTTCACCACGGTCCGCTGACGAATCGCGCGCGCGGTGCCCGGTCGCCCTCTCCTATGGGAACGCCGCGATGGGGATGTCGCGCGCGCGGAGCGGCGTCACGACCTTGTCCTGCATCGATTTCTGGGCCAGCGCCAGGTATGCGCCGGTCTCCATCCACGCGAGCGGGTCGCCGTCGCGCACGGGCCGCGGCGGGCGGGTCTTCAGCTCTTCCCACTGGCGCATGATCGCGCGGATGGCGCGGTCTGCCTGCTTGCCCAGGTACGCGAGATCTTCCGGACCGTAGAACTGCCGCGCCCAGTCGAGGAACGCGAAGCCGAACGTGCCGTGCGCGGCCTCGTCCTTGACGATGCGCCCGAGCACTGCGCGCGGGAGCGGATGCTTCGCGGCCTTCCACGTGCCGCGGAGGAGCGGAATAGAGAGCGCCTCACCCACGCAGAAGAAGCGGACCACCAGATCGCCGGCGCGCACGATGGGCGTCCTGTCCATCTCGCCGTCGACGATCAGCATGTCGGGGTCGTGGACTATCTCCGTGCCGCCGCCGAGCTCCATGGCCATGCGCGCGCAGAGCTCCACGTGCACCATCTCGTCCAGGGGGAAGCGCGTGGCGACGCTGATCAGATCCACTGGCGCGCGACACTCCATCAGCGCGCGCAGCGTGGCCGCGCAGGCGATTCCCGTGCGGTGCTCCTGGAAAGCGGCGCCCGTCCATGCCTTGCGCGCGGCGATCAGCTCGTGCGGCGGAATCCCCTCGAGCGAGAGCGTGCCCCACGGCATGCCCGTGACCTCTGGACGCATGCGCCGGAAGCGGCGCTCCATCCCTTCACCATAGAGCGACAGCTCGAAGAGCTCGCCCGTGCTGGTGGGGCTAGGGCTGCTGGAGCTATTCGAAGCGGTGCTCATGGGAGCTCCGCTCAGTCGGTCCCCGCGTCGCCGGAGTCGCTACTGGCGCCGCCATCGCTCTGGCCGGAGTCCTCGAACGCGCCGGAGTCGACGGGCGCGCCCAGGTTGCCGGAGCTGATCATCGCGTCGTCCATGGCGTTGCTGTCGCGGCCTGCGTCGACGTTGGGCGCCATCAGGTTGCCCGAGCTCACGCCGTTGGTGCTGCACGCGTAGCTGATGGCAGCGACACCCACCGATGCCACGAGCAGCTTCCTTCCGCGCACGATCTTCGGAAACGACATGGGTGAAGTGTACTACCTCTTCTTGCCCGCGTCCGGCTTTGCGTTGCCCGCGCCAGCGTCAGGCGGCGGCATTGGCGGCGGCGCCATCAGGTTGCCGCTCGTCATGCCGATGTCGTTGATCGCGCCGGAGCCCGCGTCCTTTGCCTCCATCGTCGGAGTGCCTGCGTCGTAGGGCGCGGGCGCCATCAGGTTGCCTACCTGCTGCGGGCGCTCTTGCTCCTTGGCGCACGCGTAGGTGACGGCGGCGACGCCGATAGATGCGATGAGGAGCTTGCGACCCTTGAAGATGCGCGGGGACATTGAGAGCAAGCCTACCCGACTTCGACGACGACTTCGACTTCGACTTCGACTCGACGACGACTTCGACTTCGACTTCGACGACGACTTCGACTTCGACGACGACCTTGACCTCGACTTCGCCTTCGGCTTCGACGACGACGTCGCCGTTGACCTCAACTCAATACGATTGCGTTTTGTATCCGCTCGGAGACACTCGTCGCTTTCTTTGTTGAGCGCGTTGCGCGAGGTGGATCACGCGACTACCGTGCGCGCCGGGAACAGAGGGAAGGAACAAGACGCATCGAGGGTACGACCATGAGATCCAGGCAGACGCGCACCATCTTGGTGATCGGCATCTCCGCAGTGCTCACTGCAGTGGCGTGTAGCTCTTCGTCTTCACGGAGTGGCTACACGGATCCCAGCTCGTCGAGCAACGGCACGGACCCTGGTGGTGGTGGCAGTGGCTTCGGTCCCGGCGGTGGCGGCGCGAATCCGGACTCTGGTGTGAAGGATCTCGGTCGCGATCCGATCACGTGCGCGGAGGCCGTGCAGACGCACTCGTATGTCGGCTGCGATTTCTGGCCCACCGTCACCGCCAACAACGTGTACCTGCAGTTCGACTATGCGGTGGTCGTCTCCAACACGCAGAAGGTCGCCGCGAACGTGACCATCACCGGTCCCGCCGGCACGAACAAGATGGTGACCGTTGCGCCGGGCTCCCTGGAGAAGGTGATCCTTCCTTGGGTGAGCGGACTCAAGGGCCCGACGTCCACCATGGGTGAAGCCGTCGCCATGACGGAGTCCGTATTCGCGCCCGGCGGTGCGTATCACCTGATCGCCAGTGAACCGGTCGTCGTCTACCAATTCAACGCGCTCGAATACAAGAAGGACGGCAAGTTCAGCTACACGAACGACGCCTCGCTCCTCTTGCCGAGCACTGCATGGACTGGCAACTATCGCGTGAGCGGCATTGCGGGATGGAGCACCGGCAACCCGTTCGGCAATCCGGACGTCATGGGCGGCTATATCGCGATAACGGCGCTCGCCAATGGCACGCACGTGACGGTCTCGCTCAGCCCGAAGGGAGACGTCCTGGCCGGTCCGAACATCCCCGCGACGAAGGGCGGCGGCACCGTGTCGCTCATGCTCAACGCGGGCGACGTCGCGGAGATGGTCACGCCGGTCGGCAACAAGTACGACCTGTCTGGCTCGCTCGTCACCGCGAGCGGGCCCGTACAGGTGATCACCGGCATCCCGTGCATCAACGTCCCGAGCGAAAAGGCCGCCTGCGATCACGTGGAAGAGTCCGTCATGCCGGCGGAGGCGCTCGGCAAGCGCTACGTGGTGTCCACGCCCACGCAGCCTGCGGGCGGCACGGGCAAGCATGTCGTGCGCCTCTACGGAAACCGCGACGGCACGCAGCTCACGTACACGCCGTCCAAGCCGGGGAGCTGCCCGGCCACGCTCAACGCGGGTGACGTCGCGGACTGCGGCCTGCTCACGGGCGACTTCATCGTGGAGGGCTCGAACGAGTTCGCGGTCGCCGCGTTCACTGTCGGCGCCACCGAGTACGATCCCAGCGGCGACGACACGCGCGGCGATCCCGATCAGACCACGTTCGCGTCCATCGAGCAGTTCCGCACGAGCTACCTGTTCCTGTCTCCCGACGACTACGACGTGAGCTACGCCGTGATCGCCGGCCCGAGCGACGCGAATCCCAAGCTCGATGGCAAGTCACTGAGCGGCTACACGGCCGTCGGTGGCGGCTTCGGCCTCTGGCGAGAGACGCTGGGCGCCGGTCAGTCCGGCGCGCACACGCTGACTGCGGACAAGCCTGTCGGCCTCCAGGCCATGGGCTACGGCTCGTACACGAGCTACACGTACCCGGGCGGTCTCAACCTGAAGATCATCGCGCCGCCCCCGCCCGCGCCGAAATGAGGCGGGCGCCTCGGGAGCGCCAGAAAAGCCTCACTTCACGATCTTGACGCCCAGCGGCGCGATCCAGAAGATCTGTCCGTTCCAGTCGTTCGACACATAGAGGCGTCCATCGGCGGAGAACGCCACATCCGACGGGCGGCCGTGCGTGCGCGAGTCATCGTCCCAGCCGCTGGCGAACGTGCGCATGGAGCCCGTGGGTTTGCCGACGCTGCCCCCGTCGCCGGTGGTGGAGCCGGGCGGCGGTCTGCCGGTGGTCGGGTCCGTCTTCACGGCGATGATGCGCGCCCCGATCCACGAGCTCACGGCGCCGTGCTCCGCGATGAAGATGTTCTTGTTCCACGTGTCGCTCCACGTGTTGGGCTCGAAATCCAGACCAAACGGCGTGTCGCCGACGCGGAACGTGTTGTCGTCTGGTTGCACGCCGGAGCAATCCGTGGCCGTGATGTCGGGGAACGGCAGATCCTTGGTGGCGCAGCACGGGAAGCCGAAGTCGTCGCCGTCCTTGATGTGCACGATCTTCTCGCGCCCGCCCTGCGCGGTGGAGAAGTCACGCGTGAGCTCGTTCACGAAGCAGTTGTTGTGACCCTTCTGACAACGCATGTACATGCCATTGCGGAAGCCCTGGACGATCTCCTTGCCGTTGGGTGTGCCGTCGATCTCGACCACGCCACCGCGGAACGGATGCGGGAAGATGCACGACTCCGTCTGGTCGCCGCCGTTGGTGACGTAGATGCGGCCGTCGTCCGCCATGTCCATGGTCTTGGGCCAGTGGAACGGCGAGATGTACTGGTTCACGTCGATCATCTGCGTGGCCACAGACGCATTCACACGCGCGCCCGCCGCGTATGGCACGCGCATCACCTTCGTGTCGTCCTGGTAGTAGAAGAAGCCGGGCGCGAAGAGCATGCCCTGCGTGGACGGCAGCCCGCTCTGGAATGCCAGCTGCGAGTCCGCGACGCCGTCCTTGTCGTCGTCTGGCAGGACGATGATGGCCCCCTTACCGGTGGGCGCGCCGCCTGCGGTACTGCGGCTCGGCGACGCGGCGAAGAGCTCGCCGCCGGGCGCGAATCGGATCTGACGCGCCGACGCCACCGTGGCGTAGTAGTGCGCGCAGTAGCCGTCGGGCAGCGTGAGGAACGAGATGTCCGAGGCTCCCGCCGTGGTGCCACCAGGGACCACGAGGCGCGTGCCCTGCTCGAAGACGAGCGAGCCCGGCATGCCACAGTACTCATCCGGGGGAGGGAGCATCACGTCGAACGAAGCGTCGCGAATGAACGCGTCCAGGTCCTCCATGCCGTCGGAGTTCGCGAGCCCATCCCGATTTCCGTCCGCGGAGCCGTCGCCGTCACCTGGGTTCTTGTTGTCGCCGGCGGAGCACGACGCGAACACCAGCGCGGAAGGAACAAGGACGAGCGCGCACGACGCGAACCAAGAAAAGCGCATGTAGCGATATTTGCACGCCGCCCGAAAACGACAAGCGTTTACTGAGGCCTGAGAAAGAGCACGTAGCTGCCTGGCTTCACCGTCATGAGGACGGCCTTCGGACCTTGAAGCGCCGGGTTGAAAGCCGCGTACCACGGCTGCTCCTTCCACGCGGGCGAGTCGCCAATGCCGGTCGGCTTGATGAGATCGAGCTCCACGTACTTGTCCGCCGTGAGCTTTGCGATGCGCGGGCCGTAGCTCCAGGCCTCGCGACCAGGGCGCGGGAAGAGGTCGTTGTGCATCGCGCCGCCGTACGCGACGACGATCTTCTTCGGATCCTTCTTGAGCGCCCGCTCGATGCGGTCGGCGGAGAGGCGGCCGATCACCGTGAGCATCTGGTCGATATCACCTGCGCCCGCGTCCAGGATCGCCGCGTATTCGTCGCACGACGGCATGAGCACGTGCGGCTCGATGCCCTTCGCCTTGGCCACGTTGCCAAGGGTCACGAACTCGTTCTGGTTCGTGTCCGCCTGGTTTGCCGTGACCTCCTTCTGCTTCGTCGCGACCTCCTTCTCCTTCTTGCCGCAGCTGCCGTTCGCGACCCACAGCTCCAGGATCAGGTGGCTCGACTTGCCTTCGAGCTTGGGGAGGAGCTCGTCGGTGAAGAGCTTCGTGGTGGACGGCCCCCCCTTGTCCTTCTGCGCGTGCGTCTCCCCGATTCCGATCACGATGGGCTCCGTCGCGAGGATGCGCGCGAACGCCGCCGCGTCGTCGTCGAACGACTCACACGGCAAACCGCTGCACGCGCCGTTGGCAGTGACAGGCGCAGGCGGCGCGCCCCCGTCCGCGACGTCGCTCTTGGGTCCTTCTGCGGAGACGGAGGCCTCCGCGAGCGTGGTCGCGGGGACGCCGGATTGCTTGCATGATGCAAGCATCACGAGGCTAGTAAAACCGAGGACCGAAGCCGATTGGCGCATAGAAGAGCCCCGTGTCGTTCGAGGGATTGGCGAAGAAATAGCCGAACCCGACCGAGACCAGCCACTGCCCGTAGTCCTGGGAGGTGATGGCGTAAGACGCGTCGAGCATGGGAGAGAAGACGATGTCCGTGGAGAGCGTGTTGCCGTCGCGGCATGCCTCGCCCTGGCCGCCGTTGAGGCTGGCGCCGAGCCAGAAGGAGCGCGTGAGGTGGTACTCGATGGCGGGACCGACAGTGAGCACGTGCGCGCCGTACACGAGCCTGCAGCTGGAGCCTGCGGCCGCGAGCACGCGCAGGCCGACGAAGGCGTGCTCCGCGAAGGCGTAGCCGATCTCACCAGAGAGACCCGCGAACGCGCCGTCGTCGTTCACGCCGGTGTGCAGCTTCTGGAAGTGGTACGGCATGGCCAGAAACGACCCGCCGAAGACCAGTCCCGACACCTCCGGCGGACGCGCAGGCTGCACGGGCGGCGTGTCGGTGGGAACAGGCGGTGGCGTGGATGAAGCGGGAGGCGCGACGGGCCGCGTGAACGACACGGTCTTCGGCGCGCCGCTCGCCACGTCCACGTCCTGGTCCGCGCGTCCAACGTCCCACTCGACGGTCATGTGGTGCTTGCCGGGAAGGAGCAGCCACGTCACGGGCGCGCGTTCGTCGAGCTGCGCGCCGTCGACGAAGATGCGTGCGCCGGGTGGATCGGTCTCGACCCTGATCTTGCTCGCGCGACGACGCAGCTCCGCGGCAGCGACGACGGCGGACTGCGTGAACTCGCCCTGCTCTCCCGCCTCGCCCACGTAGCGCTCGTAGTCGTCCACTGCGGCGTGCGCATGGCCAAGGCGCTCCTCGACGAGCGCGAGGTTGTAGATGGTCACGGCCGCGTGATGCGCGCGCTCGGCGTCGAGGAATGCGAGCCGAGCGCCGGTGTCGTCGCCTTGCTTGTAGAGACGCACGCCCTCCGCGAACTTGGCGCGAGCAGCGTCCACGTCATCCGCGCGCGAGTCCTCCCCTGCAAGCCCAACGGCGAGCGCGACGCATCCAAAGAGGAGAGCCCGAAGTCGCAACGAGCCCCGAGACTATCAGGGAAACGACGTCGCCATCGGACGCACGCAACGCCCCGATTCCCACACGTGCCCCGTGAGACAGCAATGGCCATCGGAAGAAACCTGGCCGGCGGGACAGTCAGGCTTCTTGGGAGGAGGAGCAGGCTGGGGACGGGAGGAGGGTTGGGGAGAGGGGGAAGAGGAGGAGGCCGAGGGAGAAGTCGAGGGTTGGGGAGAGGTCGAGGGTGATGCCGAAGGCGAGGGTGAGACCGCTTGGCTCCCAGTTGAAGTCGTTGTCGATGTCATCGTCGAAGTCGAAGTCGTTGTCGAAGTCGTTGTCGATGTCATCGTCGTCGTCGAAGTCGATGTCGATGTCGAAGTCGGTGTCGTCGTCTTCGTGGCCAGCAGCGCCACCACCCCCACGCCCAGCGCGAACGCTCCTAGCCCCACGAGCCACATCGCCGATCTTCCTGCGACCGCCTTCCTCTCCGACTTCGGCTCCGCGGCGTCTCCCTGCGTCCGCGCGCTCTCGACCGCTTCCGTCGCGGGCCTCGCGCCCGAGCCCGCCGTCTCGCGCTTCAGATACGCCTCCAGCGCTTGCTTCATCTCGTCCGCGGACGCGAACCTGTCGTCTCTCTCGATCGCGAGCGACTTCTCCACGATGTCCGCGAGCGCCGCGTCTACGTCTTTCCGCAGCGTGTCCACGCGCGGCGCCTTCTCCGTCACCACGCGCACCGCCGCCGCCGTCGCATTGGGTGCAAGATGCACGGATCTTCCCGTGAGCATCTCGAAGAGCGTGGCGCCCGCGGCCCACACGTCCACGCGGCCGTCGATCTCCCCGCCCATCACCTGCTCTGGCGCCATGTAGAGCGGCGTGCCGACCACGACGCCGCTCTTCGTGTGGTCGGACACTGTGCCGTCGTCCCCCTGCTCGCGGAACTTGGCAATGCCGAAGTCCAGCACCTTGAGCACGGGCTGGCTACTGCCGGTCTTCTCTGCAAGGAACAGGTTCTGAGGTTTCACGTCGCGGTGGACGATGCCGTGCTGATGCGCCGAGGACAGCGCCGACAGGAGCTCGCAGGTGACGCCGACGGCGCGGCGGATGGGCATCTTCTCGTCCACGTCGTGGAGCGTTCGCCCGCGGAGCAGCTCCATCACCATGTACAGCGACCCGTCCGTGTCCTCACCCAGGTCGAACACGTCCACGATGTTGGGGCTACCGATGCGCGCGGCCGCCTGCGCCTCCTGCGTGAAGCGGCGCACCGCGTCCTTCTGCTCGGACACGTCGCGCGTCATCACCTTGAGCGCGAAGCGGCGCTTCACGCCCACGTGCTCCACCTCGTACACCGCCCCCATGCCTCCGCGCCCCAGCAGCTTGATCACCCGGTATTTCCCGGCGACAAGCGCGCCATCCTCCTTCTCGTTCCGTTCGGAGGTGGGCGCGGGCTCGGTCATCCTGCGTTGCAGTAGACCACATCCGAGCGAACATCATGCGGCTCGATCGGTCAGTATATGAATACTTTCTGAAAATTATATAGTTTGCGATCACTTCCGATCATGACGAGTTCGGCGGCACCAGACGCGACTGTTGTATAGTTTTTCAAAATTATATAGTTTTGTTCCATGAGGCTTCCGCGACGCCCGCCTCCCCTCCAGACCGAGCACCTCGGGACCGTCCTCAGCGTCCTCGGGAAGCCCGAATTCAAGAAGTTCGTGAGCAGAGCGAACGCGGAGTATTTCCACTGGGACGAGCTCCGTGCGCGGCCGCGACCGCAAGGGCTGAGCCTGGAGAGCGCCTGGGCCGCAGTGAAGACTACGCGGGTGGCAGAACGACGCATGCTGCCGCTCCGCGATCTGAACGGCAACTCCTTCAGCTACTGGCTTCCACCGCAAGCGCTCGCCACGCTTCACGACGTGGATCGATGGGGCGGCAGCACACCCGCGCTCCATGATGACGCGCTTCCGGAGCTGCGTCGGGTGCGGGAGCAAGTCATCGTCGGCTCGTTGATGGAGGAGGCGATCGCGACGAGCCAGATCGAAGGAGCCGCGACCACCCGTCGCGTGGCGAAGGAGATGCTGCGGACAAGCCGTCGGGCGCGCGATCGCAGCGAGCAGATGATCGTCAACAGCTACGAGACAATCCAGTTTCTCCGGGAGCAGAAGACGCGTGACCTGTCGCTCGACATGCTGTTCGAGATCCAGACGCGAATGACCCGCGGCACGCTGGACGATCCGGCGGGTGTGGGACGCTTCCGCACGCAGAAGGATGATGTCGCCGTCGTCGACGTCCGTGACGGAGAGGTGATCTTTACCCCGCCACCGGCGAAGCTGATCCGGCGACGAATGCAGGAGCTCGTGACGTTTGCCAATGCGCCAAACACGTCGGAGGAGTTCATCCATCCACTCGTGAAGGCAGCAGTGCTTCACTTCTGGCTTGCGTACGAGCACCCCTACGTCGACGGCAACGGTCGCACCGCGCGCGCGCTCTTCTACTGGTTCATGCTGAAGAACGGCTACTGGCTGTTCGAGTTCCTCACCGTCTCGCGCGCGATCATGAAGCGCCGAATGGGCTACTACCGCTCGTTTCTCCACAGCGAGCACGACGACGAGGACATGACGTACTCGCTGCTCTTCCAGCTCGAAGCGACGAAGCACGCCCTTGGCGATCTGCGCCAGCACCTGAGAGAAAAGCAGGGGCGAGAGCGCGAGCTTGCGCGCACGCTACGAGCATTTCCCGATCTGAACGCGAGGCAACGCGCGCTCGTTGACCACGTGCTGCGCAACCCGGGCGAAGTGGTCACGTTCCAGTCGCACCAGCGCACACAGGGCATCACGTACATCACAGCGCGGTCCGACCTGCTCGACCTCCTCGAGCGAGGCCTCGTAGATGCGACGCGCCAGGGAAAGCAGCGCGCGTTCTACGCCGCAGCGAACCTACAAGCAAAGCTCGGAAGACCAACGCATCGGGCGTAGCCCAACCGCACCGCATCCCACGGTGCCTTGTCCACGAAGAGCTCGGCGTCTCGCAGCGCTTCGCTGATGAGGGTATCCTTTCGATATGGCAGCGCGAGACGGAGTGCGGCCGCGCTGCGAAGATCTGCCGAGAAGTGGCGGCAGACTGTCGATGACATCCGTGACGGAGTCGCCTCACCGGACGCGCTCGCCCAGGCGGCGACAGCCGCGAACAACCTGAACGCATCGTCGGTCGCCTGGGTCGTGAGGGGGCGGACGCCGCGTGCTTCTGACGCTGACGATCGCTGCGGACGGAAGCGTGCAGACTACATTCGTCTCGGGAGACGAGCCCACCGCGAGCTGCGTCGAGAGAGATGCCAAGACGTGGAGCTTCGCCCCGCCAGGAGCCTCGTCCACCGTGACCATCCCGTTCCGCTTCGTGAAGAAGTGACCCCGACCCCGTCCACAAAGGCCGTCCGCGAGCGCCGATTCTAACGCAAGCGCGAACTCCGCGGGCTCACCCTCGAAGTTGCGGAGGACCACGCTCCGCTCAGTGCTGCTCGGCAGATCCATGCGGATCGTCGCGCCTCGACGTCCACCCTGGCAAGGTGGCATGGCACTCGCGGGATGGTCGTGGTTATCGATAGCCAGGAGAATGCACTCATTCACCCAATTTCGAGTCAGGATGAGTGAATTGGGACGTTCGCTCGTCCAAGTGGAGACCAATCATGAAACGTGCCGCGCGCATCGTCGGAGCTTCCGGGGTCGTCGTCATCGAGTGCGCGCTCTGGCTCGGCGGCGGCGGGCCTGCGCACGCTGCCCCCCCCGCCGACGCGGGCGCCGCTCCGGCCGCACCGTCGCGCCCCGTGGTGGAGGGTGACGCGCGTGTCGCAGCGCTCTCCGCCGAGGTCGCGCAGCTCAACGCTACGCGCGCGGCGGTATCCGTCCGCCAGGCGCGCATCAAGGGGCTCGTCGAGCCCATGGCCTCTCTGAGCAGCCGGGGTGAGGAGAGTGAGGTGTGCGCCCACGCGAACAGGAGCGTGCTCGCCGCATACGGGCTCGATCTCTCCCCGCAGGAGGTCTCCGACCTCGTCGCCGCCATCGGACGCGGCGGCTCGGGAGGCATCGCCGCGGCGCTCTTCATCTGCACCGCGATCTCCGAGGCGGACCTAGCTGCAGGCGCACCCGCGCAGGCGGACGGGGGCGTGCCACGATCGCGGTCGCGTCACGCCGATGCAGTGAAGCGCCTCGCGCGTGCCGCGGCGGAGCGGACGAAGCTCGACCTCGCCACCGTGAGCCCCCTCCTCGACGCCATCCAGGCAACTCCTGGCGTCGCGCCCGTGGCGCGCGCAGACCTCGAGCTGCCGGCGGACATCACAGGGTCGCGGGTCGCCAGCAGCCTGCTCGCGCTGATAAACAAGACCTACTCGAACCACCTCGCGAAGCTCGCCGCGCGCAGCGACGCTGCGAGTCAGGAGCTCCTACGGCTGCAGGTGAAGCCGCCAGCCCGCCCGGTCCGCACGCGCTGACGCGCCAAGAGCGCAGGGCACCTCGAATCGTTCGCGGGCGAGCGCGTCAGCGTCACCGAAGAGGGCCCATGGCGCGTCGAACCACGCTCGAACAACGTCTTCATCATCAGCTCCGCCCACGGGATGTCGGCGGGCACGCCTGCGTCGCAATTCGCCCCAAGCCGGCCATGCTTCAGCGATCGAGGGAGGGCTCAGGTGCCGTCGAGGACGTGCGCCGCCGTGGGGGTGCCGCCTGGGGAGACGGGGTCGTGTGGGAGGCTTCCTCGCGGCGAGCGTAGATAGACGAATGGCGTCACATGCAGGAAGTTCGATACGCGTGATGTGTATACGTCCGCATAACGCTCTATCTGTCGCGCCAGGTGGCTCTTGTCATTACCGGCGCGCGTGAGCAGACCCCAGGTTGCATTGGAGAGCTCCGCGGCCTCCTTTGCGAGCGGCGCGAGGCCCGCGTCCAGCACACTGAGTTTCTCGCGGAGCTCCGTCATGCGCGCTTCCATCTGCGCCTCGCTCTGCTCGGACTGCGGGCCATATGCCATCTTCATTCGCTGCAGGAAGACCTTCAGCTCCACGACCTCTGCCTCCATGGCCTCCTTCTCGGCCATGCGCAGGGAGATCTCGTGCTCCTTGTCGGAGAACGCGAGGATGGTCTGCACCTCTTCCTCTAGCTCGCGCAGCACCAGCGCGGTGCGCCAGCGAAGCACGTTCTTCGTGACGTGCACGTCACCGAACATGTGATCACCCACATAGAGGATCTCGTCACCGGACAGACCAAGGTGCCGCTCCAGCTCGATGGCGGAGCCGCCCAGGTACGCCTTGCCGCGCTCCAGCTTCGGGACGAACGACTTCAGGAGCCCGTCCTCCGTCGCTACCTCGAAGAACGGCGCGCGCGCGGAGAAGAACTCCGGCTTTCGCGCGTTGACGATCACGTAGTCGAACAGGTCGCGCCACACCATGCCCTTGGGCAGGAACGGATCGAACGTGTACTTCATCATCGCGAGCGTGTAGCTCCACTCGGAGTTCGTGATGAGCATCAGCTTCTTGTTCGCGTACTTCTGATCCAGGAGCGCGAGCGGCGTGTCGGGGTCGATCATCACGAAGCGCTTGGGGTCCGCGATGATCGCCTCCTTCAACTTCCCCTCCATGTGGGTCTTGTCCATGGAGACGCGGATCATCCCGTAGAGATCGCGATAGCCCATGGCACGCGCGATCTTGCCGCCGTCCAGGCGATCGACAAGCTGCGCGTAGAGGCACCCTTCCGAGAGCGAGAAGAGCGTGTTCAGGAACACCCAGCGCTGGTCGTGCAGGTCCACGATGGTGCGCTCGTACGCGGCGCGCATCTCGCGGAAGTCCAGCACCTTGGTGCCGTGCAGCGCCTTCTTCACGAAGCCGAAGCGGTTCGCCTTCACGATGTTCCCGAGCTCCGTGTCCAGGATGAGCCCGCGGATGATCATCTTGGGATCGAACTCTAGGCCGTCGATCGGGACGCCCTGCTTCTTGAGCCGGTCGCGCACGCCCTCGTATGCGCGACGCTCCCACTCCTCCACGGCGTAGTGGACCAGCGTGTAGTCCATGTCGTAGCCGACCGCCTTCACCTGCTTCATGTTCAGGGTGCGGTTGCAGAAGACGCCTCGCCCGGGGGCTGTTTTCAACATGTCGCCGGCCAGAATAGCCCACATTTGCAGGCGTTTGGGGAACGCTTGGGTGCCACACGCGTCGCGAACGCGCATCGAGAACACGAATCGCGAACATGGACTGTAAGGTGGCCCCCGCCGTCGTCGTTTGGGGTGTCATGCGCCACTCGAAGCTCCTCCTTTCCCTCGGTCTTGGCTCCGCTCTCCTCTCCATGTCGGCGGTCGCGTCCGCAGATGACGACATCGGGACCACGCCCGCGCGCAAGTCTGCGCCCGCGTCCTCGCCCATCGCGCCGGTCTCGCCGAACGAAGCGAAGCCCGCGAACGAGGGATATGCTCGTCCGCCGGGCGAGCAGCCGATCATGATGGACAGCGGCAACCCGAACGAGCCGAGCCCGCCGCAGTCGGGCATGGTTGCGTCCGAGGGCCGCCAGAACCGTGACCGCTTCGTCGCCACGGATCCGCCGGGCGACTGGGCCGTGTTCCATGTGGGCTTGCGTCCGCACCTGGGTCGGTTCATCGGCCTTGGCACCATGGCGCTCGCGCGTGAGCGCACGGAGCAGTTCTACGGCGTGTTCTCGCTGTCCGCGATCCGCAACGACGCCGGCACGCACATCGGACTCGCGCAGATCGCGCTCGGTCGCAACCTGTCCGACACGTTCAACGGCGGCCTGCAGCTCTCACTCACGGAGAACCGCGCGCGTAACTTCACGGGGCTCACGCAGACCACGCTTGGCTACAACCGCGCGGGCGACATGCTCGGCGTGATTCAGCTCGGCAGCTACAACCGCTCCACGGAGTTCCACGGCGGCCTCCAGCTGGGCGCGTACAGCCGCACGGACCAGGCGTTCGGTGGCCTCGCGCAGGTGGGCCTCTACAGCCGCGCGGACAGGTCGTTCGCAGGACTCACGCAGGTCGGCGGCTACGCGGAAGCGGACGGCGACTTCTCCGGCCTCATGCAGATCGGCGGCGCCGCGTCGGTGGGCAAGGAGCTGTTCGATACGACTGAAGACGGCGCAAAGAAGAACCGCTTCGCCGGCTTCGCGCAGATCTCCGGCTCTGTCGCCAACGTCGACGGCAACTTCAAAGGGGTCATGCAGGTGTCGCCCGGTTCCTCCTGGGTGTCGGGGGAGTTCACGGGACTCACGCAGATAGGCACCGTTGCCTACGCGCGCGACTTCACGGGGCTCCTCCAGGTCGGTGCCGGCGCGGTCTCGCGTCGGTCGGCCGGCATCCAGGCGGGCGGGGCGGCTCTTGCGTTCGAGGAGCACACCGGGCTCCAGCTCGGCGGTATTGGCAACTATGCC
>JBBRNJ010000103.1:0-27514 GCA_038230375.1 Polyangiales bacterium
TGCCGAAGCAAGACCGCGTGAGCGTGGGCCTCCTGGGCGCCGACTACGAGATCGTGGACGACCGCTATCGCATCAAGCGGATCTTGAAGGGCGAGAACTACAACCCGAAGCTCCGCGCGCCGCTCACGCAGCCTGGCCTGGACGTGAAGGAAGGCGACTTCATCCTCTCGATCAACGGCCAGGACCTTCGCGGCAAGGACGACATCGATCGCCTGTTGCTCGGGCGCGCGGGCAAGCAGACCGTGCTGTCGCTCTCCGCCACGGCCAAGGGCGGCGGAGGCGCCGCGCGTCAGGTCACCGTGGTGCCGACAGGTAACGACGGATCGCTGCGCCTTCGCACGTGGATGGAGGAGAACAAGAAGAAGGTCGACTCTCTCTCCGGCGGGCGCGTGGGCTACGTGTTCTTGCCCGATACCCACGCGGGCGGCTTCGCCAACTTCAACCGCTATTACTTCTCGCAGGTGGGGAAGGACGCCGTCGTCATCGACGAGCGGTTCAACCACGGCGGCTACATCGCGGACTACATCGTCAACGTGCTGTCGTGGACGCCGTACATGGGCGCGGCCACGCGCGAGGGCGACGACATCACGATGCCCGCGCAGGCCATCTTCGGCCCCAAGGTCATGATCGCGAACGAGATGAGCGGCTCCGGCGGTGACGCGTTGCCGTGGCTCTACAAGCGCGCGGCCATCGGACCGCTCGTAGGCACGCGCACGTGGGGTGGCCTGGTCGGCATCGGTGGCTATCCGCGGTTGATCGACGGCGGCAAGGTGACCGCGCCGCGCTGGGCGCTCTACGGAACGAAGGGCGAATGGGAGGTCGAGAACCACGGCATCGCGCCCGACGTGGAGGTCATCCAGGATCCGGCGCTCGTGCGGCAAGGGCACGATCCGCAGCTCGAAAAGGCCGTCGCGCTCGCTCTGGAGGCCCTCGCGAAGACCCCGCCGAAGAAGCTGACGCGGCCGGCGTACCCGGACTACGGCGCGCGCCTCCCCACGCATCTACCCTGACTTCGCGCTATCATCCCATAGATGCGTCGTCGCTTCTGGCTGCTCACATTGACGATCGGCATGGGCTGCGGAACCTTTGATGCGTACAACGCAGCCGAGAGCCCGTCCGTCGATGGTGGGCTCGTGGACGGCGCGGCATCTGTCGATGCCACAGCGAGCATCCGCGGCGACGGCGCCACGGATGCGGCCGACAACGGCGACGCGGGCACCACCGACGCAATGCCTTCGGCGGACGCGGCCGGCGACGCGGGTGGGACCACCAGGCGCATCCTGTTCATGACGCGAGGCACGTTCAACGGCAACCTCGGCGGCGTGGCCAGTGCGTCTGGCGTTTGCAACGGACTGGCCGCGGATGCGGGCCTCGAACCTCCCTCCGGCTTCTTTTCGGTGCTGCTACCGAACACCCCGGATGCCGGGACCGATTACTCGCTCGCGCTCGACGCCGTCTATTATCGCGCGGACGGTGTGCGGATTGGTACTCGCGCCCAGCTCGCTCAAGCGTCGTTCACGGGCCTCCCGACCGATGGCGGCCTTGCGTTCGACGAGCGCGGCCTCCCCGTCTCGGACGGCAAGGCGGTATGGACGGGAGTCAACGCAGACCTCTCCCTCTCGGCAGCTAACTGTGGCCAGTGGTCGCTCGGCACCAACATGGCCGTTGGACACGTCGGCGTGCCCACCGACAACGGCGCATGGGCGAGCGCGCCCGGGGACGTGAACTGCGACGCGTTGGTCCATCTCTATTGCTTTCAAACGCACTGAGACAGAGCGTCGGGCGCGAGAGCTGCGCCCCGGGCGACGCGCCGAATTTGACGTGTTTCACCGTTCCATGCGATTCGTGAGACATGCGGGTCCAGCCCCTGACACGGACGCTCCTGGTTGCCCTGCTCGCCTCCACGGCGGCCATGGCGCAGGGACCCGTGCCATCTTCGAAGCCCAGCGCTGCTCCGGCACCGGCCACCGCGCCCGCGAGACCCGCCGCACCCGCGCCGCAGAAGGCTGCAGCGCCCGCACCAAAGCCGCCTGCGGCCGCCGCGGCGAAGGGCCCGAAGGCGCCCGCGCGGCCTGGTTCGCACGCGGACCCGAAGAAGCCCGTCATCACGGCAACGACCACGGACGAGGCGCGCATCGGCGCGGACACGCCAGAGCTCTCGGAGCTTGCACGCGCGGAGCGTGAGCTCTTCCCACCTTCGCTTCGCGAGCTTGGAAACCCGTGGCCCACCGATCTGCCGGGCACCCCGGACGATCCGCTCCATCCGCGCGTGCATGCCTCGGGACTGCCCGCGCAGCCTCCGCTCACGAGCATCCCGGTCGCCGAGGGCGGCAAGGACGTGTCGTGGCTCGCCAAGCTGGAGATGCCCGACCTGCCGGTGCGGTGGGATGCGAGAGTTGTAAGATACATCGAATTCTTCAAGGACGACCCACGCGGTCGCGCCATCTTCAGCGTGTGGATGAAGCGCTCGGGCCGCTACCGCGAGGCGATCAAGAAGACGCTGCGCAAGAAGGGCCTGCCGGAAGATCTCCTCTACCTGGCCATGGCAGAGAGCGGCTTCGAGGCCAGCGCGCGCTCGCCCGCAGGCGCGCAGGGCGTGTGGCAGTTCATGCCGGAGACGGGCCGGCTGTTCGGCCTCACGCAGGATCGCTGGGCAGATCAGCGGCTGAACGTACCGCTCGCGACCGAGGCTGCCGCGGACTACCTGGCGGACCTGCACAAACGGTTTGGTACGTGGGAGCTCGCGATGGCCTCGTACAACATGGGCTATGGCGGCGTGATCTCCGCGCTGCGTCGCTACAACACGAACGACTACTGGGCGCTGTCCAGGGCAGAGGGCAGCCTTCCGTGGGAGACCACGCTCTACGTTCCGAAGATCCTCGCGCTGGCGGTGCTCGGCAAGAATGCGGCCGCGCTCGGCTGGAAGGACCTTCCGTTCGAGGCGTCGCTGGATGGGCAGGACGTCACGGTGCCGCCGTCCACGTCCCTGGCAAGCGTGGCGCAGGCCGCGGGCGTGACGGTGAAGGAGATCGCGGAGCGAAATCCGGAGCTGCGCGCGCAGCGTACGCCGCCCGGTGAGCCGTATGCAGTGAAGGTGCCGCCGGCAAAGGCCGCGGTCTGCGCGCAGAACCTGCCCAGGGTCGCGAAGGCGGAGTCGCCGACGGAGAAGTACACCGTGCGCTTCGGTGAGTCGCTGGAGCAGATCGCTTCGGCGCGCGGCTGCTCGACGCAGAAGCTCGTGGAGCTGAACGCGCTCGGCCCGCAAGAGACCGTGCGCGGCGGCACGGTGTTGCTGGTGCCTCCGGCGAAGAACGCGAAGACGTTGCCGGCGCAGCCCGCGCCAACGGGCGCTGCCCCTGTTCCAGGTCAGGCCTCCGTGGCCACGACAGACGCGAAGGACCGGCCCACGGTGGTGGTGCCACAGGACGTGTTCGTCTACCCGGATCGAACGCGTGTATTCTACAAGGTGATCGCCGGCGACCAGCTCTCGGATATCGCGACCAAGTTCAAGGTCACGGTCGACGACCTGCGTCGCTGGAACGAAATCGAGCCTGCCGCGCGCCTGATCGAGGGCATGACGCTGCAGATGTTCTTGCCGCAGGGCGTGGACGCGTCGTCGCAGGCGGTGCTGTTGCACGAGCGCGACGTGACCATCGTGCATGCCGGCTCCGACGAGTTCTTCTCGCGCTTCGAAGACAAGGGACGGAAGCGCATCGTGGTCACGACGCAGAAGGCGGAGACCATGGAGGCCGTGGGCCGCCGCTATGGCGTGACGCCCAGCCTCATGGAGCGCATCAACCGACGCCCGCGCAGCGACGTCCTGAAAGAGAATGAGAGCGTGGTCGTCTATCTCCCCTCCACCGCGCCGGCCGCGCGCCCCCAGCCGCAGCCGTCGCAGGCGAAGACGCCCCCGCCCACGCCGCAAGCGTCCCTCGATCGCAACGAGCCCATCCCCGAGCCAATGACCCCACTCGCCGAAGTCACGGCGCCCGCTCCAGAGCTACTGCCGCCGCTACCGAACTAGCCAGAGGTCGAGGTCGAAGTCGAGGTCGAAGTCGAAGTCGAGGTCGTCGTTTCCCCATCTCTCACTTCGGAAGCACGCAGCAGAAGAACCCCGCTCCCGCTGGCAGCCGCAGCCACAGTCCGGCGCTTGCTACCGCCGCGTGCTCTCCTCCCGGCAGCTTCTGATTTCCGATCTCCGCAAACGCGCCAAGCCCGGGCACGCCCGTGATCACGCCTCCGCCGTCATGGTTCGAGGACCAGCTTGCCGGTGTGTACGTGAACATCTCGGCGCCGAGCCGCCCGAAGATCGCATAGCCGGTTCCACCATGACCCTGGTCTGCGAGGAGCGCCTCACCGCGCGCCGACAGCAGAATACGCGCCCATTCGCCGCGCCACAGGATCGGGCCGACCTCGCCGTACATTCCGTGCAGCGTGCGATCACCGAGACCGATGTTCGTGTAGACGTAGCCGATGCCCGCGTCGATGCGCGTGTCCTCCGGCCGCAAGATGCTCGCGAGGTGCACGCCAGCCGCGAACCGCAGATCGTTCTCACCGGAACGCGGCAGCACGCGCTTCCCGGGAGGGAGTACGAGCGTGGTCGCAGGTGCCGGTGCGCCCTGGATCCCGAGCCGTGCGCCGTCGGAGATCTCCACCTTGCCGGGCGGCAGCAGGACCGGCACACACGCCGAGATCGCCGAGATCACAAGGAGACCCGACGCTGCGGAGTATGCCGGTCTCGCGCTCGCGCCCATCACAAGATGATACCCGGGCCTCCGGTTCGTCGGAGATCTTCGAGCTCAGGTGTGACAGGGGCCGCAGCTCGTCCGGAGACGCGATTGGGTCCACCCCGTGAACCACCCCACGCGTAGGCTCCGGCGCATGAAGCTTCACCTCTACACCGCGCTCCCGCTCTCCGTGCTCGCGCTCGCAGGCTGCCCCAGCTCTTCAAGCTCCAGCGGCACCACCAGCACCACCAGCAGCGCCGCGCCATCCGCCGCGCCGCTCGCATCGGCCCCGCCGGTCACCTCTTCGTCCGCGACTCCGCAGACCGAGGGACGCGAGCATGGCGGACCCCGCATGCGCAAGGGCCCCGGCCAGATGTACTTCCGCGCCGCGCGCGATCTCACTGATCTGAAGGAGCCGCAGAAGGCTTCGCTCGAGAAGATCATGGAGACCCTGAAGGAGCAGCCCGGCTCCAAGCCCGAGTTCAAGGACTTCCAGGCGGAGCTGCTGACAGAGGTCAAGGCCGGCAAGATCGAGCAAGCGAAGCTCGATCCGAAGATCAAGGCGATCGAGACGGCGATGCAGACGCGCCTCGATGGCGAGGCGGACAATCTGACCAAGCTGCACGACCTGCTCGAGCCCGCGCAGCGCAAGGCGCTCACGGCCGCCGTCGCGGCGAAGCAGGCGAAGATGGAAGCGCACTTCATGGAGATGAAGGACGCGGGCGTAGCGCCGCCCAAGGCCGGGGACATCACGCGCCTGAAGGTCACGCGCATCACGAACGACCTCGGCCTGGATGCCGCGCAGGACAAGGCGATTGACGCTGTGGTCGCGAAGGCCACGCCCAAGGCGGAGACGCCCGGCGACGCGCGCACGGAGTGGAAGGCGCAGGCCTCTGTGCTGTCCACCGCGTTCGAGAAGGACGCGTTCGACGCGAAGAAGCAGGACTTCTTCTCCAAGGCCAACAAGAAGGGCCACGAGGGCCTCCAGGATCAGGTCGATCTGCTCACGCTCGTCGTGCCCGTGTTGAAGCCGGAGCAGCGCGAGAAGCTCGCCGCGAAGCTGGAGCACCCCTCCCACACCCCGCAGGGCGGGCCCGAGGGACACGTCGAGCCGCACTACGGCTTCGAGAAGCACTGGACCGGCCCCTGGCAGGAAGAGGACGGCGAGGGCCACGGCGGCGGCGGAAACAAGTAGGTCGCCGCGATCACAGCCGGCTATGAACGCGATCACAGCCGGCCATGAACCGACCACGTAGCGACGCTTCAGAAGTGGGCGGGGCGATCCGCGGGACGGTCGCTGATGCGGGAGTCGCGCAGGCTTCGTGCGTCGGCTCCGGTGGTGGCGCATGCGGTGAGCTGCGATAGCGTACCTGCTCCGAGCAAGAGAATGACCGCGACCTTCCAGGGCTCCGGCTTGTGCATGGGTGAGTCCTCCTCGCGCGTCAACCGCGCATGAAGGAGACACCGCTCGTGGATGGTGGGATCGCAGGATTCTGCACCCGCGCGAAAATGAGTAGCCGCGTGTGGGGCGAGCGGCGCTGTCGTCGCCCCGATGGCTACTGGTTCTTCTTCTTCTTCTTCGGCGGCTTCTTCGTGGGCGGCGGCGGCGGATCCGGATCCGGCGGTGGCTTCACGTCGGCCACGGGCTCGGGTGGCGTGGGCGCGACGTCGGGCGTCTTCGTGCCCGCAGCGTCAGAAGAAGGGGTGCCAAGGCCGCCGTCAGCGCCGAGGCCAGCGCCGCCCGCGTCGGGGTCCTTCTTCTTGTCGTCGTCCTTCTTGTCGTCCTTCTTCTTCGGCGCCTCGTAGTCGAAGCGGTACTCCAGGCCCACGCCAAGGACGTCGGCGCGGTGGCTGTAGTTGCCGCCGTTGATCGCCTCCTGGTACTTCACCGTGTTGCCCTGCACGGGGCTCACGCGTGAGATGGCCGCCGTGGCCGGATCGACCGAGACGTCGAACGCGAACACGTGCGCGTAGACGACGTCGAGCCGTAGCTTGTGCTCCATCAGCCACATGGATCCGCCGATGGCCGCGGTGACCTTGTCCGAGTCCGTGGTGAGCGGTGACACGTAGTTGGTGGGGATGGCGCTGGACTCGTAGTTCACGCCGATGCGCGTGGCGAGCGGGTAGCCGCCGGCGATGTACGAGAGCTCGCCGCCAAGCCGCACGGAGTTGCTGTCCTGGAAGTTGCGCGGCAGCGTGATGGGCGCCACGCTGATGGGGCTCGGAAATCCGGTGATCCCGGAGAGCGCGATGTTGTCGGGCCGCAGGTCGATCGACTGATGCATGGACCAGAACTCGCGCACGTACGCGGCCTCCACGCGGATCTCCTTCTGGTTCTCCAGCGGCGTGCGGTACTCCACGCCCGCGCGCAGAACGGCGGGCAGCGTGAAGCGAACGTGGCCCTGGTTGCCCGTCTGGGTCGCGTGGTCGAACACGGCGCCATCCGCGAAGCGAACACCGACGGTCGCAGGCGCGTTGATGTTCACTGGCAGCTGGACGGACGCGCCGAGGCGCAGCTGATCGATCGGGATCCCGGTGATGCCAAAGTTCGCGCTCGGAGAGAAGATGGGCCCGACCTTGAGCGAGCTGCTCGTGTCGTAGTTCGGATCCTCTGGCGCAGAGATCAGGCGGTCGGGCGGGGAAGCGCTGAACACGACGGCCGACTGGAAGGTACCAACGAGCGCCTGCAATCCGCCGCCGATCCGGATGCGTTCGATGGGCTTGTATGCGAGGTACGCGCCCGACAGCACGAGCGCGGACCCGTCCAGCGAGACCAGCGAGTAGCGCGATGGCGCGGGCGTGCCGTTCACCGTGGTGGGGTAGCTGGTGATGGCGGTGTACGGCGACATGATGCCGAGCGCGACGGTGAACGCGTGGTCCTTGCCGAACGCGTACGAGCCGCCGAGCGTGGGGATCGGCAAGACCGGCGACGTGCCGCTGACGCTGGGGAACTGGTACAGGTGCCCGGCCGCGCCCGCCCCGCTGCCGTCGTACACGAGCGACTTGCGCGTGAAATCACTTGTATAGTGCAACCAACTTGCGTCGAGCAGGAAGCTGGTGCCAGCGTCCGCGAGGCCGGCCGGGTTGTACCACATGGCGCCCAGGTCATCGGCGCCGGCCACGAACGCGCCGCCGCGCGCCAGGGGTCGCACGCCGCGATCCGAGAAGTAGAGGCCGGACGCGTGCGCATTCGCGCTCACGAAGAGCGGCGCGACGAGCGCAAGCGAAGCGAGGAGCCGAGCGTGTCTCAAGAACCCCAGTCTCGCACACGATGCCACGGATCTGCCGCAAAAATGCGGCACCGGTGCGTCATGACCACCCAGGTCCTTGTCCCCCGCTAGCCGGTTTGCTTCTCCAGTTTTCGGATGCGGCGCTCGTGGTCGTTCACCTGGCCGTTCAGCGTGCGGGTCGCGCGGAGCTCGTCCCGCACCAGATGGACTGCGGCGGCCACGGCGACCAGCTCAGTAGCGAGTCGCACTTCCGTTTCGGTCTGACGCTTCTCCAGGTGCACGACGGTCTCGCGCAGCTCTCGCACTTCGCCACGCAGTCCGCCTACGTCGGTGCGCAGCTCTCGCACCTCACCGCGCACTCCGCTCACTTCGTCGCGGACGCCGGTGATCTCGTCGCGGATCTGGATCAGCACTTGTGTAGTCAGGTCCTTCGCCATGGCATCTCCATTCTAGCACGCAGCCAAGCGAAGGCCGTGCCAGGGCAGAACAAGGCGAATTCGTGCCGTCGCTGGGGACCCTATGCGGACCCAGGTGGCCGGGGTCACCGTTGCTGTGTCCGCGGTCAGTCCGCGCCGGTGCCCTTGCGAATGACTTCGTAGAACTGCTCGAGGCCGGTCTCCGGATCGACGAGGAAGTCGTTCACGTTGGTCGCGATGTTCGTGTAGTCGCTCGCGTTCAGCTTCGGGTTCGTGGGCGCTTGCTCGGGCGCAACGCGGTTCACGTCGGCGATGACGTCGACGATCACCTCGAGCGGCGCGCGTCCCTTCTGCGGGCCGGACGTCATGGGCGTCACCATGTTGGTGAGCGCCACGGTGAGGACCTGGTTCGGATCCAGCTCGCGGTCGCAGCGCTCCGTCACGCCGTCGGTGTCGTAGGCCTTTCCCGAGACCTTGGCGAGCAGCGCCATCTGCGCGTCGATGATCGACTTCTGCGCGCCCTTGCCGTCCGGGCTGGGCCGGCTGATGTCCACGCCCTCCGACATGAAGT
This sequence comes from Polyangiales bacterium, assembly GCA_038230375.1. Taxonomy (GTDB): domain Bacteria; phylum Myxococcota_A; class Polyangia; order Polyangiales; family Polyangiaceae; genus JANXLV01. The sequence continues at coordinate 8,945 of JBBRNJ010000103.1, forward strand.
GGTAGAACGGCGTCATGTTCTCGTCGTCCTGGAGGATCTGGACGATGTCGTTGGTGCTGGCGAGCATCGCGGGGAGCGACTCGTTCTTGGAGGCGGCGTCCAGCAGGTAGTGGAGCATGCCGAGCAGCTCACGGCGGGCGTTGTCGTTCTTGCGAATGCCGTCGGTCATGTCCATGAGGCCGGCGAACACGGGGCCCTTCACGGTGGCCTCCATCTTGGAGACGAGCTCGTCGCGGGCCCAGGCGCAGCGCGTCTGGTTCGGGCCGAACGTGTCCGCGCAGTGCGCGAAGAGCTGCGCGCGGAGCAGGTCGAGGACCTGCGGCGTGAGCTTGGGGAGGGTGGGGTTCTGGAACTTGGCGCTCGTGCCTACGCCCTGCACACTGACGAACTGGTCGACGAGCTGCGAGCGCGCGCGGCGCCACTGCGCCTGGCGATCCTTGTCGTCGGGGTGCGCGGTCGCGTAGTCGACGAACGCCTGATCGATGTTGCTGAGGGCGCCCGTGAGCAGGTACGCGGGCGTTACCTGCGGGTTGGTCTTGCCGTCGTTGCGGAGCGAGGTGACCTTGCCATTGCGATCCTTGAGGCCGATCGAGGCGGCGTACTTCGGATCGAGCATCGCGCGCGTTGTGCGGGCGAGCACGGACACGCCGTTCAGGTTCTGCGACTTGGTGCAGAGCTTCGTGGTGGCGTCGAAGGTGTCACAGTGCGGCACCTGGATCTTGGTGAGCGCCTGTGTGGTGGCAACAAGCGCCGGGATCACGTCCGAGACGAGCATCTCGGACAGGAGCGGCTCGTACGTGGCGAGGCCATCGCGCACGCAGGTCGCGCCGCCGATGATCTTGCACTCGGACGCCGTCGCGTCCTTGGTGTTGTAGTGACGAACCGTGGCGTTCGCGAGCTCCAGGAACAGGTCCTCGCGGCCGTGCGAGACGAACGCCGTGAGCAGCGGCTTCATCGCTTCGTAGAAGCCGAACTCCTCCCACTGGAACAGAGAGCCCTTGTTGCGCTGCTGGATCCACTCGCCATCAGCGCAGGTGCGCAGGCCGTGGACCTTGCCGTCGGGGGATGCATCTGCGGCGCCGGGATCCGGATCGGTGATGACGCGCTCGGGGCACGTGGACGAGCCGATGTACGTGCCGTTCAGGTCCTTGAGGAAGTTCTTCGTGAGGGTGTTCTTGTTGTCGTTCACCTGATCGAAGAACACCAGGCGGTTCAGCCACTGAGGACGCGGGTGGAAGATCGAAGTGCCCGTACCGTCGTAGAAGCCGTAGGTGTCGTTCGCGCCGAGGCCGATGCCGCTCGACTGTTCGATCATGTCGACGGTGGCCTTGCCGATGCCGACGATGCCATTGCGGAGGACGTTGGGTCGGAAGTACAGGTTCGCCTTCCCGACGATGGCGTCCAGGTAGAAGGCCGCCATGTTCTCGATCTTGAAGACCTCGCACTCGTGCCACGGCCGGGTCCCGAACAGCGAGCAATCCGCAAGCGCGCCCGCGCAGATGTCAGCGGTGCCGAGCAGCGGAACGCCAACGGCGTGGAGCACTGCGCCCTCCTTGTTGCAGGCGGTGACGCCGGTGGCGTCGTTCACCATCTGGAGAAAGCGCGCCATGCCGCTGCGGTTCAGGCCGGTGTACGGCTTGGTGCGGTCGACCGGCGTCTTCGGCTCCGAGAAGTCACCCGTGGTGAGGTTCTTCGGCGGGCCGTTCAGCTTGGCCTGGTCGTAGCTGATGTCGTCCTTGAACTGGGAGTAGCGACCGTACAGCTGACCGAGCTGCGCGCTCGCGGGGTCAGAGAGCGCGGTGAGCATGTCCTCCAGGAGGCCGGGCTCCTGCGAGATCTTCACCATCGTGTCCAGGTTCTCGTCCCAGAACGTGGAGGTCGGCGGGATGGTCGCCTCCGGGTGCGCGTCCGCGATGGTCTTTGCGTTGAGCATGGCGCCCGTGATGCGCGCGGTCTCCTGCACGTTGGTCGTGAGGAGCGCCTTGGTCATGGACAGCGTGTCGTCGGACGTGGAGTCGCCCAGGATCTGCATGATCGCGTAGACCAGGTCGAGCATGGGCGAGTTCTCGCCATGGAACTGGTTGTATTTTACAACATCCTTCCCATACGTCTTCGACGACGTGTAGCTGCCGTCGCGCTGGCCCATGATCACGTACGTGCCGGCGATCACGTCGGTCAGCGTCTCGTGCTTCGCCATGGGGTCGGGGTTCACGAGCGGCAACATGTCCGTGATCAGCTGCGCCGCGAACGTGTGAGACGTGTCGATGTAGTCGTAGGTCAGCGACGAGCCGTTCTGAACGGCGCGGCCGAACTGATCGCGCACGATCTTCGGCGCGCCGAAGTAATCGAACGGCGCGGCCGGTGCCGTGCGATCGGCGGTCACGAATGAGCCCCCATCGTCCACGTCCGGAAGGCCGTCGCTGTCCATGTCCACGAAGGGCGAGACGACCTTGCCGCCAGCGAGCTGCGCGTACCCACGCACGTCACGACGCACGATGAAGCGCGAGTCGCCCTGACCGAACGTCGCGTCCGTCACGAAGAAGACGGACTGCATGAACTCCAGGTTGCCGCGCGGTCGCGAGATGATGCTGCGCCCGGTCTGCGGATCCAGCTTCACGCCGAGCAGGCCTGGCGGCGGGTCTGCCTTGGAGTCGCGCAGCTCGAAGTGCGAGGCCTCGAGCAGCTTGGAGAATGACTCGTATGCGGGGCCGGGGACGGGGACGCGCTTGCCGTCCGCGTCGAGCTTGGGCGCGGGATCGTACGGCAGCGAGTCCGCCGAGAGCACGGAGAGCGACGCGTTCGAGAAGTCGCGCAGGCGCGGATAGCTGATGGCGGGGCGCGCGGCGCCGAGCGAGATGGAGAGCGGGCGATAGCCCTTGCGGGCGTCGAAGCGCGACCAGCTCTTGCGGTACTCGGGGTGTTTTTCGTCACCAAACGCCGTGATGAGGCGCGCGAGCGACTCGGTGGACTGCGGCACGGTGCCGTCGTTGTAGAGCGGGGCGAAGCGCGAGATCATCTCCGCGAGCTGCACGCCGAGCTTGTCCGTGTCGACGCCGGCGGGCGCGTTGCACGTGAGCTTGGGGTCGCCGTTTGCCGTGTCCTTGATGGGGACCTGCACGTCGGGGATGGTCGCGTCGAGCGCCGCGATCATGTCGTTGCGACGATGCGCGAGCGCCTCGATGCGGGCGATGCCGTGTGTGCGCGTGGCCTGCTGGGTGGCCTCGTCCACGGGCTTGCCGTCGTGGTCGTAGGCGACGCCGCTGATCACGGGCAGCCGCGAGGGGTCGACCTTGTCCTGGTAGGTGCCAGACGCGTCCTTGTGGCAGAGCGGACGGAAGGAGCTGCCTGTCAGATCGTCGCGGAGCGCCTGCGCGCCGGCGCGATCACAGAGGACGCCATAGACCTCCTCGCCGGTCGTTCCACGCGGGATCGCAGCCCGCGAGGTGTCGAACTCGGCACACGAGGCGATTTGGGTCGCGAGCAAAGTGAGCCCCGTGAGGGGAATAAGGCGTCGTCGCACAGCGCGTCCTCCAGACAGCTTGATCCTGCCCTGACGGGTCCCGGTTCTCAACCTACGCGTGAGCGAGCATGTCGGTTCGTGACGCGCCGCGTTGGACTTCGGCCGGCGCCGATCGGGCTGTCATGGGAGGGCAGCCCGCCGGAGTCGCACCACGAGGGCGGCGATGAACTCACGAAGCTCGGACGGCGTCAGATCAGCGGGAAGCTTGGCACCCTCGGCGATTGTGACCTCGGAAAGGAGCCACGCGAGCGTAGCTGGGGTCGCCCCCCCATCCTTTGCGAGCGCTGCAGACAGGAAGTCTTCGATGCGCAGGCCAGCGCGCTCCAGGAACAGGAGGTCGACTATGTCACGCTCTTCCATTCTGCCCGCGACGGCTGTGAGCTTGTTGGCGAGGATCTCGTCCATGGGATCCACGAGCACAGCACCCATCCGTAATTTCTGCGGCCTGAGCTGCGCGACGCGCTCGAGCACCGTGTCCACCACGAGTGCATCATCCCCACGCACGACCGCATACCGACGGAATCCGGGACCGTCCAGCCGCACCTCCAGGTTTGCGCCGAGGCCTGCCGCGGCCTCGCCCATGATTTGCCGCGCTCTCTGAAAGGCCTCGGGATCGACGGTGAACAGATCAAGATCGTCGGTCGTTCGATGTCCGAGATGGAAGCCGGCAAGCGCCGCTCCACCAGTCAGAAACAGCGAATCCCCTGCGTGTTGAAAGATCGCTTCGAGGACCTCACGCTGGAATGGCGTGAGCTTAGAGGAGACCATCGCGGGTCCAGCCGTTGATGAGAAACTCCCAGAATGGCGCGCGCCGACCAAGGCGTCTGGTGAGGCGGGGGAGTGCTTCCGCCACGTCCCTGGGGGCCACGAAGGTCCAGACGTCGGTGTCGCGCGCTTCTCGAAGCATCTTGCCAAGAAGGCGATCGCGCTCGCACGCGCCGGGGACGTCATCCCGCGCGAGGACTGCGCGTAGCTCTCCAACGCTCACGTCCTCATCCCAGAGGAAGTACGGGCGCCGTTCTTCGCAGGTCAGATCGAATGTGATGGGCCGCACCCGTTCATTGTGGCACGGCGTTGTTGCCTGGCGGTCGAGATCTTCAGACAGGATTCACGAAACGGGCTAAAAAAGCCCTATGTCCGATGCATCGCTCGCCACCACGTCCGCCATCATCCTTGCCGCGGGGCAGGGCACGCGCATGAAGAGCGCGCTGCCGAAGGTGCTCCACGAGATCTGTGGTCGGCCGCTCGTGCATTACCCGGTGCGCGCGGCGCTCGACAGCGGCTGCAAGGAGGTCGTTGTCGTCGTCGGCCACGGCCGCGAGAAGGTCGAGGCGTACCTGAGCAAGGCGTTCGGCGCGCGCGTGAAGACGGCGCTGCAGGAGAAGCAGCTGGGCACGGGCGACGCCGCGAAGGCGGGCCTTCTGGCGGTGTCCCCGGAGTGCGAGCGCGTGATCATCTACATGGGTGACGTGCCGCTGCTCTTGCCGGAGGATGCGTCGAAGATCGCGAGCGCGCTCGATCACGACGCCGCGGCCGCCATCTCCATGGCCACGTGCGAGGTCGCGGACCCCACCGGCTACGGCCGCATCCTGCGCGACGCGCACGGGCAGATCGTCGAGATCCGTGAGCACCGCGATCTCAAGACGGAGGCGGAGAAGGCCACGCGCGAGATGAACCCCGCGATCTACGCCGCCAGTCTCGCGTTCCTGCGCGAGGCGATCGCGGACCTCAAGCCGGTCAACGCGCAGGGCGAGTACTACCTCACGGACATCGTGAAATTCGCGGTCTCGCGCGCGCTGCGGGTCATCGGCGTTCCGTCGCGACCGGACATCGTCATCGGCATCAACGATCGCCAGCAACTCGTCGAGGCGGAGGCGATCATGAGCGAGCGCATCGTCCGCGCGCATCGTGTGTCGGGCGTCACGGTCCGCGCGGGCGCACGCATCGACGACGGCATCGCGATCGGCAAGGACGCAGTCATCGAGACGAACGCGGTCCTCCGCGGCGGCACCGTGATCGGTGAACGCGCAGTGATCGACGTGGGCTGCGTGCTCACGAACGTGAAGGTGGAGGAGGGCGCCCTGGTGAAGCCGTACTCCGTCGCGCAGGACTCGGTGATCGGGAAGAACGCGCAGGTCGGCCCGTTCTCGCACCTGCGTCCCGACAGCACCATCGGTGAAGACGCGCACGTCGGCAACTTCGTCGAGACCAAGAAGACAACGCTGGGTCGCGGCGCGAAGGCGAACCACCTTGCGTACCTGGGCGACGGCATCATCGGCGAGGGCGCGAACGTGGGCGCCGGCACCATCTTCTGCAACTACGACGGCTTCCAGAAGCACACGACGCGCATCGAGAAGGGCGCGTTCATCGGCTCCGACTCGCAGCTCGTTGCGCCGGTCACCATCGGCGAGGGCGCGTACGTCGCCACGGGCACCACGGTCACCCGCGACGTACCCGCCAACGCGCTCGCCATCTCCCGAACGAAGCAAGAGAACAAAGAGGGCTACGCCGAGAAGCTACGGTCGCGAATGAAGGCCGCGAAGGAAGCGGCGTCGAAGAAGTAGAGGTCGAGGCCGAGGTCGAGGTCGACGTCAGAGGCACGCCTTCGCGACGGCCTCTTGCTTCTCCTTTGGCAGCGCCACGTCTTCCCCCATCACCGTCACCGTGAGCTTCCCCGCGTGGACGCCGTACAGCACCAGGTTCTCGAACCTCTCCGGTTGGTTCACGCCCAGGCTCGCAGAGAAGCCATCGGGCTCGTCGATCGGGCCCCAGCCTCCCAGGCTGCGATCGCTGTAGTGTGCATCTATCTCGCGCTGCGTATCCGCCAGCAGCTTCTTCACCGCCGGTACATCGCGGACTGCGGCTGCCGCTGCCAGGTGGCACCCCGCGAGCTTGATCGTCGACGCGCGTCCTTGCGTCGGGGCGTCGGTCTCCTCCACGATCTCGAGCGCGCCTCCGTCGCCGCGCGCAATTCCCACCCGCGCAGCGACGTCCAACTGCTTTCCAGCGCCGGAGTGCTTCGTGAACGCCGCCCGCATGTCGCCATTGTCGCCACGCACGATCGCGATGTCGGAGGTGATGCTCTGATGAAATGTGGAGCCGGGCCCCAGCGCGCGCGACTTGGCGGCAAGCACCACCGCACGTGGCACGTCGCGCCCGTAGAACAGCACGCGCGGCGCGTACAGTGGACTGAGCGCCGCCGTGTCGTGCGTGTCGAGAGCGTGACTCCACGACCGCACGATCTCCTTCGCTGCCTCGGTATCTCCTCCGGCATCAGCGGTCGTGCCGGTGAGCGCGACACTCGCGGCGGCGGTGGGAGTCGCGGACGCGGTGATGGTCGCATCGTTCGGGATCTGCGCGCCGGCGTCGCTCGTGGCGGACGGCGCCGGCTTGCACGCAAGGACCAGCGAGATCAGACCGAGTGCGAGAAGAGCGCCACGCATCCACATCGCGCTCGGTCTATCACGACTCCCCCCTCCATCAATGACGCCGGCGCCCGCCGCCGTCCTGATCGCAGCGGCGGAACATGTGTCCGTGCTTGTCGCGGCACGGTCGCGGCGCACCTGCGTCGTCTGCGGCCGGCACGCCTGCGTCGTCCGCGCCCGGGTCGACACCGGGGTCGACGGCCGCGTCGGGGTCCGCGTTCGGGTCGACACCGGGGTCAACGGCCGCGTCGGGATCCGCGTTCGGGTCGACAGCCGCGTCGGGGTCCGCGTTCGGGTCCGTCGCTGCGTCGGCGCCGCCGTCCGCGGTGCCCGGATCGATCGGACCTGCATCCGTGTCGGTCGCGGGACCTCCGTCAGCGTTCGGGTTCTGGCCGGCGTCGTCGTCGGTGCGAACGGCCGGGTCCACCTGGTTGCTCGTGTCCGACCAGCCGTCGCCCGGAATGGGGGCGGCGGAGCCCATGCAGGCCGTCAGGAACGGAGCCGCGGCGAGTGCGGCGGTGGCGGCGACGTTCCGGAGGAGGCCCTCGGTGCGCATGAACATCGTGTCCTGGAACCACACGTTCCCTTGCTCGTCATACATGTACCTTACACACAAGCCCTCGGTGGCCGGCGTGGACAGGAGCTTCTTCGCGTCCTTCTCCTTCATCGAGCGGAGGTCATGAACGACCTTCTTGCACTCGCCGCAGAAGCGGGACTTCTCGCGCGGGCTCATGCTCGTCCAGTCCTGCCCGCACGGCGTCGCAATCGGGATGTCGCTCGTCTTCATGCAGACGGATAGAGCAACCGATGTGCCGAGCCGCGGATCCGGCACGATTTGCGGCGAATCATCAAAAACGGCGGGTTTCGTGAGATCCGACCGCCGCGAACCACGACATTCCAGTCCTTCTCAACGTGTACTTCGAGAATGCTCGTTTACGCGGGCTTCGGCTTGTACACGAGCAGCAGGACAGCCAGCACGGCCTCCAGCATCATGCCCGAGCCCACCTGCCCGAACGTCATCTCGTGCGAGCCGATGACCGCGACGTCCGCGCCCACATTCACGAGGAGGCAGACGGCATAGAGCCGCGCAAGCGCCGGGGACGCGTCCGGATCCTTCGCGATGAGGCCCGAGATGAGCCCGCTCGCAGCGAGCAGCCCACCGAACATCCGGATGAGCGCCAGGAGTGACTCCGGCGATGCATCGACCTTGAACGCACCAGCGGCGGCCGTGGGGCTCACCACCGCGAGCCCGCCCACCACCACCCCGAAAAGCGCGTTGAGCGACGCGACCACACGAACGATTCCCCTCATGATCGCGACCGTACGCGCGAACCGAGCCGCTGGATCCGCCTCTCTCGTCTTTTTTTTGTAACGTTCGCGCACCTCCTCCGACTCATGGGAAATGAAGACGCTCCAAGCTGCGGACGTGGGTGATCGCAATACTGTCGAACAAGATCACCGATCACTTCCGCTCGGCCGCAGTGCGGAAGGTCGTCGACGACGAGGATCCAGAGCTCGTCGCCGCGGCCTCTTCACGAGGCCTGCGTCGCGCTCGACGTGAGCGCCGGTAAGCTTCGCGTGCTGCTCCATCGCGGAAGGAATCGACTTCGGAGGATCCTGGAAAGTGCACAATAGGTTCTGCGGACGCGCGCGCGTGCACTTGTCGGATCGCCTCGATGGCGTGCCGATCGAGGGATTTTCGCGCTGCGCGAGGCGCTCTCGGAGCTGCGCGACCCCGACACAAAGTCGTAGCGAACGCTCTACTTACTTGGGGTCCAGGCTGCCCTGTGGGAAAAGGGAAGCATGGATGCGATTCGAGTTCGTGGGCAGTCGACACCTCTCAAAGGCAAGGTCCGCATCAGCGGCGCGAAGAACGCCGCCCTGCCGATCCTGTGCGCGACGCTGCTCTCCGAAGGTGAGAGCAAGCTGCGCAACGTGCCCGCGCTGCGCGACATAGACACCACCGCCGCGCTGCTCCGCTTCCTGGGCCGCGACGTGAAGGTGGACGCGCCGATCGTCACCGTCGGCCCCGGCACGGTGAAGCCGGAGGCTCCGTACGAGCTCGTGAAGCAGATGCGCGCGAGCGTGCTCGTGCTCGGACCGCTGGTCGCGCGGTACGGTCGCGCCAAGGTGTCGCTACCCGGTGGTTGTGCGATCGGCGCGCGCCCGGTCGATCAGCACCTGAAGGGGCTCGAGGCGCTTGGCTGCACGATCCGCCTGGAGCGCGGCTACGTGATCGCGGAGGGCCCGAACGGCGGCGGCAGGCTGAAGGGCGCGGAGGTCTACTTTGACATGCCCACCGTCGGCGGCACGGAGAACGTCATGATGGCCGCCGCGCTGGCGAAGGGCCGCACCACCCTCGTGAACTGCGCGCGTGAGCCGGAGATCGAGGAGCTGGGCCGCATCCTGAACAAGATGGGCGCAGAGGTGGACGGCGCCGGCACGGACGTCATCCACGTGAAGGGCGCGGATGATCTGCATCCGTTCGACCACGCGATCATCCCGGATCGTATCGAGGCGGGCACGTACATGATCGCCGCGGCGCTGCATGAAGGCAGCGATGTGCTGCTCGAAGGCGCGGAGCTCGACGATCTGGAGGCGCTCTCCGTGAAGATGCGCGCCGCTGGCATGACGATCACGAAGGAGGACGCGCTGATGCGGGTGCAGCGCAAGGGCCCGATCCGCGGCGTGCACGTCACCACCGCGCCGCACCCGGGCTTCCCCACGGACATGCAGGCGCAGTTCATGATGATGATGTGCCTTGCTCAGGGCGAGAGCGTCATCAGTGAGACCATCTTCGAGAACCGCTTCATGCACGTGCCGGAGCTGCAGCGAATGGGCGCGAGCGTTGTGCTCCGCGGCAACTCCGCCGTGGTGCAGGGCGTACCGAAGCTCTACGGAGCCAGCGTGATGGCCACCGACCTGCGCGCGAGCGCGTCGCTCGTGCTCGCGGGGCTGGTCGCGGACGAGGAGACGGAGGTCCGCCGCGTGTACCACCTGGATCGCGGCTACGAGCACATCGAGGAGAAGCTCCGCGGACTCGGCGCGAACATCGAGCGCGTGAAGGGCGTCGAGGGGTGAGGGCACGCGGGGGCGCACTCTCCGTTCTGGTGCTCGGGCTCTCCGCAGCAGTCGCGGTCGCCGCGTGCTCGCAGAGCAGCGCAGCCGTCGCACCAGACAGTGGCGTTGACAGCGGTGACCCGGCGAGCGAGGACGCGGGCTCCGTGAACGGATGCAGCTCGCTCTACGACGAACACTTCGACGGTATATCGGTGCCGACCGGCAGCGGCATCACCGTCGACACCTCTCCACCCGAAGCGAAGAACACCGTCTCCATCGATTCTCCCGGCCGCTCCGGCATCGGGTCGGCGCTGCGTGCCACGGTCACTCGCACGAACGATCCAGCCGGGGACAGCGCAAGCCTTCGCCGTGCGATCGCGCTCACACCAGCGCAGACGACGCTGCGCCTCACCTACGCCGTTCATCTAGACCCGGCGGCGCTCTCCGGCGCTCGTGTCGAAGCCGGCTGCGCGCTTGCAGTCACAAGCACGGAGGACTTCGCGCTGGTGTCCGAACAAGGGCAGCTCAGCGCCAGCTTCGGCAGCGATTCCCGGGTGCTCCTTGGTGTGGGAGCGTTCGTGGCTGGCTGGTACGACGTGCAGGTGATCGCGACCTTCGACACCCAGCCCTTCGTGAGGGTGAGCGTGACGCCGCCGAACGCTACGCCCGTTGCCACGACCATCATGCTCAAGACGCCCGGCGCGTCGTTCGCCGTGAGCTGTGGCATCCCGCGCGCCACGACGAGCAGCGACGCAGGCACATCCGCTCCCGCGTCCGTGCGCGTGGACGACGTGCAGCTCGTCGTGTGCAACTGATCCGCTAGAACATGTAAGCTACATGTATCTCGACCTGAGGATACAGACGCGAGAAGCTGGGTGGACCGTAGCCGTCCGGGATGCTCGCGTAGTGCCACTGCAGACCAAGGCCGCCGCCAAGGAGGAAGCGCTCCGAGATGCGTCCGGTGTAGCCGGCGCTGAGTCCGGCGGCCGCGACGGGCCCGATCTTGCGCACGTCATTGCGTAGACCCGCGCCGATGCCGCCCTGGACGAACGGCGTGAGCCAGAAGCCCGTTGGCGCGTCGCCGCCCGGATGGAAGAAAGCGCGGGCGCGGATGATCGCGCCGCGAAGATCGCCGAAGCGGTCCGCCTCACCCGACAGGCCGAGGAAATTGATGTTCTGAGTCCAGGGCTGGTAGTACGCGACGACCGCCTGCACGGAGACATACCCCGAGTCAGTGTGCTGGATGCCAACGCCGACGACGTGCTGCCCGAGGTCGAAAGCGAGAGCGTTCTTGTAGGCAGGGGTCGGGGTCGGGGTCGAGGTCGAGGTCGAGGTCGAGGTCGAGGTCGAGGTCGGGGTCGAGGTCGAGGTCGGGGTCGAGGTCGGGGTCGAGGTCGAGGTCGAGGCCGAGGTCGAGGTCGAGGTCGAGGTCGAGGTGGGGGTCGAGGTCGGTTGTTCGTACTCGGGTAGGGCCAGGAACAGGGGCAGGAGCGCGATCACTTTGCGCCTCCGTCTCTTCCATCATCTCTTGGGTCGGCGTAGTCGTCGCTGGCGTCGGCGACGAACCGCAGCCCGGGATTGCGGAGCGGTGGGGGCAGCGGCGCCTCCCTCGGGGCTACCGGTGATGGGCCGCTCGTCGGATCGTCCTCCTGGAGCTGCTCCTTCGGCGGCTCGGTCCAGAACTCGCGGGCGAGATAGGTCGCGATCACGATGATCGCAACAGTGGTCGCAACGGTCGCCATCGCCTTGAGCACACGCACAGGCGCGGGAGGAGGCGGTCCAGGCGGCGGATGCACGACAGGCGGAGGCGGCACAGAGGCCTTCCGCGACTCCGGCGCCCCTTCGACCTCAACCTCGGCCTGAACCTCGCCCTTCGCCTCAACCTTCGCCTCAACCTTCGCCTCAACCTTCGCCTCGACCTCAACCTTCGCCTCGGCCTGAACCACGGCGTTCCCCTCAACCACGGCCTTCGCCTCAACGTTCGCCTCAACCTCGGGCGCCGCGGCCTTCGCCTCGACCTTCACCTCGACCTCCGGCGCCGCCGCGTCCCCCTCCGCCTTCGGCTTGTCCGGTGTGTCTGCCACGCGCTCAGTAGATCACGGATGAGCGAGCCGTGCACGATCTTGCGTCACGGCGCCGTGAGCAGGTCGGGCTGATAGGCAGCAATGAGCTTGTCCAGGGCCCGCTCGAACTCGGGAAGGGTGCCGTCGAGCGAGCGACGGATGAAGAAGCCGAGCACGGTCTTCACGACGTTGCCGTCCACGCCGCCGTCCATGCCGTGCTGGTAGTAGTACTGGTCGCTGGTCTGACCCTTGGCCATGCGCGGGCAGAACTCCGGGTTCATGAAGAAGAACCACCGTTCGTAGTAGCCCTCCGGCAGCTTCTTCTTCACGAGCAGCTTCTGGTACCCGTCGCGCTCTCGCGTGAAGCAGGTGGGCTCGGCGCGGACCTTCTTGCTCGTGAGATGGAAGATGGTCGCGAGAGGCTTCATCATTGCGTCGTACATCGCCTGCGTCGCCAGGACGGACGCGCTGTCCTTTCCGTGTGGCGCAACGTCCTCCGCGAGCCAGTGCACGAACGCGGGGTTGTAGTGCCCGAAGTCGTTCTTGCTCTTGCTGTCGAACGAGCCGCGCGTGTGTGGACCAGACAGGAAGATCGGAACTGCCGCGCGCGTCTCCATCGCCTGGAGCGTCAGCTGCGCGGGGCGGTGACACCAGAAGTTCTGGTAGCCGCCCTCCGGGAAGTAGTCGAAGTCCTGGCACTGCGTTGCCTTGGAGAATCCGTTGAGGATGTCGGCGACGTCGTGCGCAAGGTCACTGTCCGCGAGCCCCGGAGTCTTCTTGGGCTCGATCACCTTCGGCGCGCCCAGGCTCGCCGCGGGCTGCGTCGGGACGTCGATCACGGCGCGCTCCACGGGCTTCACCTCGGCACCTGCGACCTTGCAAGCGGCGAGCGCGAGGAGCGCGAGAGCGACGAGACCTACGAATCTGCCCACTCCCTGGATGTTAGGGGCGATCCATGCCAAGAGCTACGTCGGCATGTCCGAGAAGCTCCTGACCATCGCGGTCCCGAAAGGGCGAACGCTGAAGCCGCTCGCGCGCGTGCTCGAGGCGGCAGGATTCCCGACAGCCGAGCTCCTCGCGGACTCACGTGCCCTGGTGCGCGAGGCGCCCGCGAACGCCGCTTTTTCGCCTCCGCTCCGTTTCTTGCTGCTCAAGCCGGATGACGTGCCCACCTACGTGGAGTACGGCGCGGCGGATCTGGGCGTGGTCGGCCGCGACGTGCTCGACGAGCGCGGGAGCGACGTGTACTCGCCACTCGACCTTGGGTTCGGGCGCTGCCGTCTTGCAGTGGCGCGCCGCGTGGATGCGGAGGTCACGACGGATCGGCCGCGTGTGGCCACCAAGTATCCGCGCACGGCCCTTCGCCATTTCGAGGCCAGGGGCCAGGACGTGGACATCATCGAGCTGTCCGGCTCCGTGGAGCTCGCTGCCGTCACGCACCTTGCCGACTACATCGTTGACGTGGTGGAGACCGGCACCACGCTTGCGGAGAACGGCCTCACCGTAGTGGAGACGGTGAGCGAGGTCTCCACGATGCTCATCGTGAACCGTGCAGTATACAAGCTTCGCGCAGCGGTGGTGTCGGACCTGATCGTCCGGCTGGAACGCGCCGCGCTCGTCTGACTACTCCGCGGCCTGGTCGACCGAGAGCACGTCGAGCATGGTGTTGAGCGCGGTGCGCACCTCGACCGCCACGTGGCGGGGCACCGCGCGCGTCTCGTTCAGGAGGTCACGCAGGCGCGTGGCCGTGTTGACAATAGCGTTCTTGTCGCGGTCCTTCCGTTCGTCCGCGGTGGGCGGGAAGACCACGTCCCTGAACTGCTTCGTCAGCTGTGGAAGGCCGGCGCCGTCGTCGATGACCCGCTTGCGCAGCTCCGCCACGGCCTCCTTGGGTGCCTCCTCCGACTCCTCCGCGCGACGGAGGAAGTCGATCGCCTGGTAGCTCGGGATCGCGCGGGCCACGCCGTCGCGCTCGAGCACCTCGGGCGCGCGCTTGCGCAGGAAGCTGAAGCTACCAAGGAGCTTGTCCACGGTGTCCGGCTTCAAGCGCAGCTCGCGCTTCGTGTACGCCTCGAACGAGTCGTAGCCCCAGCCCGTGAAGCGGCCGCTGCGCTTCACGTCGAACAGGGCCTCGCCGAGCTCGATCCAGCTCGCCTTGAAGCGCCGCACGCGCGCCACGACGTTCGCGCGGTCCGGATCATCCGCGAAGGTGAGCTCCGTGACTTCCAGCTCTTCGTCCACTTTCGTTCGGCTCATGCAGGCTTCGGTAAACGAACTTTCGCGCGAAGGAAATGGTGCGCGAATGCGGCCCTCGTGGACATCCTGTGGAGAAAATGGGGACGCCCTGCGGTGCTCATGTGGAGACTCGAACGCGCGTCCCCACCCGAGCGGAGCTACCCCGAGGGCACACCACCATCCGCTTGTGCAGGAAGATCCACGCGAAGCAGAGGTCTGAGTCGCTTGAGCGTGGTGCGTCCAATCCCCTTCACCCGCAGCAGCTCGTCCACCTGGTGAAAGCGCCCCAACTTTTGTCGCAGAGCAAGGATGGCGGTCGCCTTCTTCGGACCAATCCCAGGAAGACGGCGAAGATCCTCCTCGGTCGCCGCGTTGAGCACGACAGGAGAGTCGGGCGAGGCCTCGGGCGGGGTGGGTGTCGAGGTCGGGATCAATGTCGAGGTCGGGGTCGGGGTCAATGTCGAGGTCGAGGTCGAGGTCGAAGTCGGTGTCGAAGTCGAGGTCGAGGTCGAGGTCGAGGTCGAAGTCGAAGTCGGTGTCGTCGTCGAGGTCGAGGTCGCCGCCGGTGTCGCCGTCGAAACCCCCGTGGTTGTCGTCGTCGTCTCCTCGACCTTCGCCTCCGCGAGCGTGCTCCTCCCGAGCAGCGCGAACAGTGTGAGGCCACCCACCGCGAGAACTACCTTCGCGATGGGCAGCGTCCACACCGAGGCGCGCACACGGGCCACGAGCGATCCGAGGATCGCCATCAGCTTGCGCGCGCCTTTCATCACGAACCGCCGAACAGGTGCTGGTCAGCCAGCGCGCCCGGGAGCGGATCGTGCGCCGGCGTCCCTTCACGGAGCGAGCGGGGAGGCCAGGCGCCACCGCCGTTCTGCTGACGCGCCGGATCGTACGGCTCGTAGTCGCGCACCTGGATCTGGTTCCCGCCGACCGGGAGCGCGTCGAGCTTCAGGTTGATCGAGCCGTCCGTGTTGACGAAGCCGACGCCGATCTTCGTCCAGAAGGCCTTGCCATTGTCGCGCTCCGTGATCGTGTAGACCGTCTTCATCTTGTGATTCTTCGCTTCCATGTCTTCCTCCGAAGGGCTGTGGTTCAGCCCGCACGATGAGGACGAGTGCGAAGACGGTGCCACGACGAAGAGTCGGAAAAACAAGGGTGAAGACGATCGCCGAGGTGGCCGCGGTCATGACCGCGACCGACCGCGGTCAGCCCTGTGGAGAGCCCAGCCGGTGACTCTTTGTCAAAACACACGCTGTGGGAATCCACGGCGCTGGCGCTGGTTGCACTGGACAGGAAGACGACGGAAGGAGCGCACCGAAAGCGAAGAGACGCGAGAACACTCAGTTGTCCCAAGAAAGGAGAACCAACAGAGAACATTCAATCCGTATAGAGAAGCGCATATCCCCCCAGGAGACGGGCGGCCCACACGGGCAGCTCGCCTCCTGGACCTTTTTGTTTCTCGCGGTCCGCGCGGACTCGTTTGTTTCTCGCGTCCGCGCTCACTTCACGACGTGGAACTTCACATCCGTGGTCGCGCCTTGCGCCTTGAGCGAGATGGTCGCGTCCCCGACCGCGTGTGCCACGGCTCGCTCGGTGCCGGCGCCGCTGAAGGCCTTGTCCAGGATGTCGGTGGTCACGGACAGCACCTTCGGGTCGGAGTAGGTCGGCACGATGCCGTGCTGCGTGAAGATGAGGTTTCCGCCCTGCGCATCCGTCGCGCCGAACGACACGACCACGTCGTTGCCGACCTGGACCGTGTAGGCGCCATCCGCGCCTGCGGTGGCCGGAGTGCTCGTGCCGCCGTGCGGCTGGCTGGAGACGTTCGCTGTGATCTTCGTGGCGGCGTGGACGGTCATGGGCGCGCTGTCGACCACAAGGCCCTTGGCGTCGACGAGCTCGAGGGTGGTGTCACCCGCGGCCGTCGTCTGCACGTCGACGGAGACCTGCACCGACTTGGTCTTGGGGGCGGGGCACGTCGCCTTGCAGTCCAGCGTGTCCGAGCTGTGGTCGTCGCCGCAGGTGCAGCTCTGGTCCGCGTGAGACAGGGTCCCCATCGCGGAGTCCTTCACGCGCATGGTGAACGCCTCCTCCGTGCGCTGCGACAGCTTCGCTTGCGCCGTGACCGACGAGCCTTGCAGCACCTGGTACTGCGTCGTCGAGCAGGTGAGCAGGCAGCCGGTCGCGAGGAACGAGAAGTCGACGACCCCGTTCGCGCCGGTGGTCGCGAGGGGGTCATTGAAGGTGCAGCCAGTGCCAAGGGTGGTGACGGCAAACGCAGCGAGCAGGGTCAGGGGCGCGAGGGCATTGAAACGAATCATCGGGGAACCTCCTGGGGATGCGAAGAAGACTGCAACGGCCACGCCACTGGGAAAAACAAGCGTCTGTCGCGTGCGCGCCCCCGTGGCGTGAACGCCGGATGACATGCCACGGCAAGCGCTGCCGGTGGATCGATGGCACCCCAAGACAGTCTCCCGCTTCAAAAGGTGAATGCGCCGCCCGAGACCGAAGCGCGCTGCGTCACCGCGACACCTGGTGGAAGCCGCGTGAGCAGAAAGCCCACGCCGGCGAGCACCGCACCGCCAATGAGGAAGATGTCGCCAGCGCAGCCCACCGACTTTCTGTTCGTGCACTCGAAGCCATCGCCGCCCCACCGCACGATGGGGATACCGATGAGGATCGACAACACGCCACCGGCGAGCAACCCGAGGCCCGTGTCCGACACCGTGTCGTCGCGCGCGATCTTCAGACGTGTCGCGCGTGGATTGATCGTGAACGGCTTTGAAGGCCGACCCGCGAGCCAGGCCCGATAGGTCTGGGTCGTATCGAGCTCCGCCTTGCAAGGAGGTGAGCAAACGAGGCGATCGCCAGGCCGCGCCGCGATCGCGAGAGACGCCGGCTCGTACGGCCCCTCCACATCGACGTGCACATTCTCCGCATGCGCCGTCCCGCACAGCACCATCAAGAGCGAAGAAGCCAACAAGAGCCAGCGCACGTGTCGAGGATACCACCACCGTCGAGGTCCTTGTCGAGGTCGAGGTCCTTGTCGAGGTCGAGGTCCTCGTCGAGGTCGAAGTCGAGGTCGAAGTCGAAGTCGAAGTCGAAGTCGAAGTCGAGGTCGAGGTCGAAGTCGAGGTCGAAGTCGAGGTCGAGGTCGAGGTCGAGGTCGAAGTCGAGGTCGAGGTCAAGGTCGAGGTCGAAGTCGTCGTTGGTCTTGCGTTTCATCGTATGCACTGTTATGCATATGCATGATGGTGCACGACGCGACCTGGGAGACGCTCGCAGATCCGACCCGCCGCCGCATCGTGGAGGTGCTCCTGTCGGGCGAGCACGCAGTGAATGACATCGTCGACGCCATGGACATCCACCAGTCCGGTGTATCGCGCCACCTGCGCATCCTCACGGAGACGGGCTTCGTGGTGATGCGGCCGGACGGTCCGCGGAGGCTCTACTCGTTGCGCGCGAAGCGCTTCCGGGAGCTGGACGTGTGGCTCGCACAGTACCGCAAGCTCTGGGAGGCGCGCCTCGACCGGTTCGGCGCGGAGCTCGATCGACGACAGAAGGCACGACAGAAGGAACCCAAGGAGAAGAGCGAATGACGAAGAAACGAATCACGATCGAGCGGACATTCGCTGCGGCCCTTGCGGACGTGTGGGACCTCTGGACCACGAAGGAGGGCCTTGAGTCATGGTGGGGCCCCGATGGCTTCAGCATCACGGTGGCGGAGCTGGACCTGCGCGTGGGCGGCCTGTGGCGCTACGCGATGACGGCGACGGCGCCGGGGACCATCGAGTTCATGAAGAAGGCTGGAATGCCGGTCTCCACGCCGCAGAAGGCGACCTACACGGAGATCGCCCCGCTCGCGCGACTCTCGTACGAGGCCGTGGCGGACTTCATCCCGGGCGTCGCGCCGTATCCCATGGCGACCACCGTGGAGCTCGAGGCGAAGGGTGATCGCGTGGTGATGCGCGTGCTCCTGGACCCCATGCACGACGACATGTGGACGCAGCGCGCGACGATGGGCTGGGAGAGCCAGCTGGGCAAGCTCGAGAAGGTGATTGGCCTGCTACACTGAACCTCGATTTCGCTCGGCCTGACGAAGTTGTGCTGCGCGTCGCCGCGGGACGCGTTCACGGGTCCTTGTGGGGGGGTTGCGTGAAGGATTTGGAGATCGCGCGCACACGTCCCCCTTACCCCCAGTCGCAAATGAAGGTGGCGCGAAGCTCAGTTGAGCAGGGGTCGCGGCGCGAGTCGGAGCTCCCATCGGCCA
>JBBRNJ010000104.1:0-26787 GCA_038230375.1 Polyangiales bacterium
CGCGAGGCCGCGCGAGAGCACCTCGCGCGCGCTGAGGCGGTTCGTCACGTTGAGCGAGAAATCGCCGACCTTCGGTGCTCCGCTCTTGGCGTCCATCAGACCGCCCAGGCCACGCACCAGCATGGCGTCGGGCCCGAGCTGCTGCAGGAACGTGACGATCTTCTCCTCGCCCGGCTTCAAGATGCGCGGAGGCGTCAGCGTGATGTGACACGGGCCACGCGCACGCAGCGACCGCACGGCATTGCCCGTTCCAGTCAGCTCCAGGAAATCCAGGATGATGCCGTCTGCACCGGCGTCGAGCGCTGCGTTCGCCTGTGCCTCGTTCCGGCAGAGCGCGAAAAGGCCGCCGGCGGGTGGGCTCGTGTTGATGGGCGACCGCGCGCGCTGCACGAGCTCCGCTGCGGTGACGCGCGTGGTCGCGTGGGGAACCGTCTTGCCCAGCTCCACGCAGATCTCGCGGCGCGCGCGGTTCAGCGCAGACGGCGGGATGAAGGCGTCGCGAGGAATGTCGAGCTCGAGCGACGTGAGCTCGTACGGCGTTTCGCCGAGCCGCGAGAGCTTGTCCTTGAAGGCCGCTTCCTGCGGGTGAGTGTCTCCAGGTTGCGCCACGCCCAAGGCTGCGCTCTTCGCGTGCTCGACGATCGCATCGAGCGTGACGGTGGCGGTTTTTCCGCGGTCCGTCGTGGCGGTGAGCGCGGGGTGCTCGCCGATCTTCGCCGTGAGGCGCATTTCCAGGCCGATCCGTCGCTCGGTGGTGCGCGCCGCCTTCTCGCGCGACGGGTCGTCTGTGCGGAACACACGCGCACCGGCCGTCAGCGCGCCAACGACCTTCTCCGGTCCGAGCCAGAGCGACGCCGCGTCACCGGGTTCCGCCGTCACCACGTCGCGCCCGTGCACGCTGATCTCCCAGATGCGCCCGCCGAGCTCGCCTTTACCCTCGCGCCCCCCCTCGACCCGCACGCCGTCGCCGCGTGCGATCTCGTCGGTGAGCGTGATCTCGATCGTGCTGCGGTGCCCCTTCCGCATGGTACCGGTGACGATGCCGACCGGAAGTCCGCGATGGTCAGGCGAGCGACCTTCCACCAGCCGCTGGTGATCCACGCCTCCGAGGAAGCCGGGCCCCGAGCCACGCGTGTAGGTCGCGAGGGCGGTCTTTCGCTGCTCCTCCGTCGCGGTGCCATCGATCGCGCTGCGATAGAGCGACGTGGTGGCGGCAACGTAGGAAGGACCCTTGAGACGACCCTCGATCTTGAGCGAGATGACGCCTGCCGTGATGAGCTCCGGGACCAGCGCGCTCGCCTCCAGATCTTCTGGCGACAGCAGGTACGCCACGTCACCCAGATCCCTGCGCTCGCCGTCCACCACGAGCTCGTAGGGAAGCCTGCATGCCTGCGCGCATGCCCCGCGGTTCGCGCTGCGGCCGCCGATCGCCTCGCTCGTCAGGCACTGACCCGAGTACGACACACACAGCGCGCCGTGTACGAACGTCTCGAGCTCCGCCGAGGTCTGGCGCTTGATGGACGCGATGTCGTCGATCGAGAGCTCGCGCGCGAGGATGATGCGCTTGGCGCCGAGCGACGTGGCGAACGCGACGCTTGCCGCATCCGTGCACGTCATCTGCGTGGACGCATGAATGGCGAGCGTGGGCGCGATCTCCGTGACCAGCCGCAGCACGCCCAGGTCCTGGACGATCACCGCGTCCACGCCGGCGTCCGCGCACGTCCGCACGGCGGTCTCCAGCGCGGGCAGCTCGTCGTCGAAGACCAGCGTGTTCAGCGTGACGTACGCGCGCACGCCGTGCTGGTGCAGGTAGTCCACGGTCTCTGCCAGGCTCGCCTCTGCGAAATTCGTGGCGCGCGCGCGGGCGTTGAACGCCGCAAGGCCGAAATAGACGGCGTCCGCGCCGGCCTTCACTGCCGCCTCCATGCTCTCGCGATCTCCCGCGGGAGAAAGCACCTCTGCGCGTCGCGCTGTCATCGCTTCGTATTGTAAGCTCCGACGCCGATGACACCGCTCACATTCGACGCCTGGTTCGCAGAGAAGCACCGGGACATCGCGACCTCCTCCGCAAAGGCGGTCCTCGCCCTGTCCGAAGGAGGCGCCACGCTTCCTTTCATTGCCCGCTACCGGAAGGAGCAGACGGGCAACCTGGACGAGGTGCAGATCGGAGCCGTGCTGGAGGCGAAGGAGAGCTGGGACGCGGTGATGGCCCGCAAGGAGACCGTGCTCTCCGAGATCGAAAAGCAGGGCAAGCTCACACCCGAGCTGCAGGATCGCATCGTCGCCACGTACGAGCTCGCACGCCTCGAGGAGATCTACCTTCCGTACAAGCAGAAGCGGAAGACCAAGGCGCAGGCCGCGCGTGAAGCCGGCCTGGAGCCGCTCGCGGAGTGGATGTGGAGCATCGCGCATGGTGCGCCCGCCAGCGGCGCTTCATTTCTCGATCGCGCGGAGGGCCTCAAGAACCCGGAGCACAAGATCGCATCGAAGGACGACGCGATCGCCGGCGCGCGCGACATCGTGACCGAGCGCCTGGCGGAGGACATGGGCCTGCGCGAGGTCGTGCGTCGCGCCATGTTCGATCGCGGCGTGGCTTCCAGCAAGAAGGGCGAGAAGGCGAAGCCGAACAGCAAGTTCGAGCGCTACTTCGAGCACGAGGAGTCGGTCGCGTCGCTCCTGCGTCCCGAGAACTCGCACCGGTACCTGGCCATGCGTCGGGGCTTCATGGAGGAAGAGCTCGTCCTGGGGCTCGGCGCATCCGGCACCGACGAGTCGTTCGACGCGAACCTGCTCGGCTCGTTCGAGCGTGCGGCGTGCACCGCGAAGGACTCGTCCGTGGCAGCGGAGATGAAGAAGGCAGCGCGCATGGCGCTCAAGGTGTACGTGGCGCCGTCGATCGAGAACGAGGCGAACAAGGCGCTGCGCGAGGTGGCGGATGCGGCTGCGATCAAGGTCTTCGCGGAGAACCTGAAGAAGCTGCTGCTCGCTTCGCCGTACGGCGCAAAGTCCGTGCTGGGCGTGGACCCTGGCATCCGCACCGGATGCAAGCTCGCGCTGGTGAGTGACTCGGGCAGCTACCTGGGCAGCCACGTCATCTATCCCGATCGCGAGCCAGGCACTGCGAAGTCCATCCTCAGCGCCGCCGTCGTGAACGCGAAGGTGTCCGCGGTCGCGGTGGGCAACGGCACCGCCGGACGCGAGACCGAGACCTTCCTACGGGCCACGCTCGCGGAGCTCGGGCTCTCCAAGATCCCCGTGGTCATGGTGAGCGAGGCCGGCGCAAGCGTGTATAGTGCAAGTGACGTCGCGCGCGAGGAGTTCCCCGAGCTGGATCTCACCATCCGTGGCGCAATCTCCATCGCGCGACGCCTGCAGGACCCGCTCGCGGAGCTGGTGAAGGTGGACCCGAAGAGCATCGGCGTGGGCCAGTACCAGCACGACGTGGCGCCGGGGCAGCTGAAGAAGAGCCTGGAGACGGTGGTGGAGAGCTGCGTGAACTCCGTGGGAGTGAACGTGAACACCGCGTCGCCGTACCTTCTTGCCAAGGTCGCGGGCATCGGTGCGCCGCTCGCACGCAGCATCGTCGGGCACCGTCAGTCGAAGGGCGTCTTCCGTTCGAAGAAGCAGCTGCTCGATGTGCCGCGGTTCTCGGACAAGGTCTTCGAGCAGGCCGCGGGCTTCCTGCGCATTCCGGACGCCGAGGATCCGCTCGACAACACCGGCGTGCACCCGGAGCGCTTCCCGCTGCTGGAGCGGCTCGCTGCGCGGCTGGGCAAGAAGGCGCGAGACCTCACCGGCGCGGGCGTCGCCGACATCAAGAAGGACGCGTCATTCAAGGCGGAGGTCGGGCCCTTCACGTTCGACGACATCGTTCGTGAGCTCGAGAAGCCCGGTCTGGATCCGCGCGCATCCTTCGCGCCGTTCCAGTTTCGCGAGGACATCCACGCCATGAAGGACCTCACGGCCGGCATGGTGTGCCCGGGCATCGTGACCAACGTGACGAACTTTGGCGCGTTCGTGGACATTGGCGTCCACCAGGACGGACTGGTGCACGTGTCGCAGCTCGCGGATCGCTTCGTGAAGGATCCGCGCGACGTGGTGAGCCCCGGTGACCACGTGTCCGTTCGCGTGCTCGAGGTGAACCTGCAGAAGAACCAGATCGCGCTCACCATGAAGCAAGGGGCACAGGCGCGACCGCAGCAGGGGGAATCGCGGCCGCAGCACGCGCAGGGCTCGCGGCCGCAGCAGGGGCAAAAGGCGCCGCCGCCGCAGGGTCAGGCGTTCAAGAACGACGCGCTCCGGCAGCTCGAGCAGTTCAAGAAGGCTCTCAAGGGCACCGTTTGATACGCTCCTCCCCATGATGCGCACGGCGAGAAGGGGAGGGCTCGCCATGGCATTCACCGCGCTGCTCCTCGCGCTCGCTTCCCCCGCGTGCAGCGCGAGTGACGACACCACCACCGTGACACCCACGAAGGACGCGGGACAGACCGGCGTGGACGCTGGCCCCGCCCCGTTCTGCGCCGTGAACCAGACCAAGTGCGGGCTGTCGTGCGCGTTCCTTGCCGCGGACCCGGTGAACTGCGGTCGCTGCGGCAACCCCTGCGCGCCGTTTCCTTCTGGCGCCGCGCGCTGCGTGAACGGTATCTGCGCGGATCCAGCCTGCGGGGCAGGCTTTGCAGACTGCGATCTCGATCAGAAGAACGGCTGCGAGGTCAACGTGGGCGGGTCGCTCGCGAACGACTGCGGCGTCTGCGGGCGCGCATGCGGAGGGCCCTGCGTGAACGGACTCTGCAAACCGGTGTCCCTGGCCCCTGGCCTGGTCGCGCCGTTCTCCGTCGTGCGCGACGGTACCGATCTGTTCCTCACGGACTACGGCAAGGACATCTCCATGCCGGCCGACGGGCGCGTGCTCAAGGTGCCTGCGGGCGGCGGGCCCGCGGTGGTGCTTGCTGATCTGCAGGCCTTGCCGCGCGGCCTCGCCGTTGACGCGCTATATGTGTACTATACACTCTTTGGCGCCAAGGGATCGGGCCAGGGCTCCGTGATGAAGGTAGGGCGTGACGGGACCTGCGGCGCGGCACCCACGTGCCCCATCGTCCTCGCGTCGTCGCGCAAGGCTCCGTGGTCCGTCGCGCTCGACACCGACTACGTGTACTGGACGGAGCGCGGAACCTCGGCGGCTTCCAACTCCGACGGCGGCGTCTTCCGCGTGAAGAAGGACGGCTCCGCCGCGCCCGAGGTGGTCGTGTTCCCCGCGGGTGAGGCGATCGCCCTCGCGCTCTCGGACACGGAAGCGTACTTCTCCGCCAATGGCCACGTGTATGGCGCGCCCAAGACGGGTGGCCTTGGCGTGGACATAGCCACTGCGGACGGCGGGCTCGCGGTGTTCGGGCCCACGCTCTACGTGGGTGACAGCGCTCGTGTGTCGGTCGAGCCGCTCGCGGGCGGCGCGCCGAGCTTTCTCTTCGTGAAGCAGGGGGCCACGGCGATCGCGGTCGATTCCACCGTGCTCTTCGTCTACGAGAACGGCCAGGTCTACGAGTCGCGGCCGAGCGGCGCATGCCCGTTCGCAGGGACGTGCCCGGTGAAGGTGCTCTCGCTCCTGGCGCCCGTGGACCCGTCGCCATCGCCGTTCGCGTTCGACGACAGCTACGTGTATGGCGCATCGACCGATGGGAGACTTCTCAGGGTCCCACGCTAGGAGTTTCGCGCGCGCGAGGTCCTACCGCCGAAGGTACGGCTCTTGCGACTATTGGGCGGACCATGTCCAGCCATCCGCCCAAGCCGCCGCGAACCGTGATCCTCACCGCCATCGATGCGACCACCGCCTCCCAGGATGCGGCAGCCGCTGCGGCGCGCTTCGTCGCGCTGCCAGGGAGCGAGATGCACCTCCTCCATGTCCTCACGAGCGTGACGGGGAAGCCGGACCAGGCAGCGCTCGACAAGGCGCGGTTGCTTCTCGAGGGAACGGCGCAGGTCTTCGGGATGAGCGACAGGGTCGTGATGCACCTTGCGGTCGGCAAGCCATGGCGCGAGATCGTGCAGCTGGCAGCGGATCTGCGCGCGGATCTGCTCGTAGTCGGCATGCAGGGGCGCGGCGCCGTCGGGCGCATGGTGCTGGGCTCGGTGGCGGAGCAGGTCGTTCGCAATGCGGGGTGCGCCGTTCATGTCGCGCGCCCGAAGTACTACGAGCAGAACGGTCCGGAGATCGAGCCGCCCTGTGCAGACTGCGCCATGAAGCAGGAGCAAACGCGCGGCGAGACGCTGTGGTGCACGAGGCACGCCAGCCGGCACGTCCACGGCAAGCTCCACTACGAGCTTCCACAGGGGTTTGGCGCGGGCAGCACATTCATTCGGCCGTGAACGTCGGTGGCAGCGTTCGAGTAGGATGCGGCTGGCATGCGCATCATGGGTGTCTTCGTTTGCGTGGCGTTCTGGCTACTGGGTGAGGCGATTGCGCGCTCACTTGGCTCGTCGTATGGCGGTGGGCTCGTAGGGTTCGCGCTGCTCTTCGTGGCACTGCGCGCTCGGTTGATTCCGATGGAGCGCGTCCGCGCCGGAAGTGCGCTTCTCGTCACTCACCTCGCGTTTCCAATCGTCGGCGTGACGGCGGGCGTGGTGTACGCGGCGCGCTCGTTTGCCGACGAAGGGATGGCGATCGTCGCGTCCACGCTCGTGTCCACGCTCCTCTGTCTCTGCGTGGTCGGTCTAGCTGCCAGGTGGCGTCTGCGCGCAGAGACGTCGGACCCGTGAGCGCGCTCCTCTTCTTCCTTGGGTGCGCGGGTGCCTACGCGGGCGCCTACGTCACCCGTGCGCGTCATCGATTGCCCGTGCTGCTTCTCGCGGCGGCAGTGGTCGGCGTGGTGCTCGTGGTGCTCGGGCCCGGGGTCGAGGCGGCCTTCAGGCAAGGCATCGCGCCCTATTCGTACCTGCTCGGACCCATGACGGTGGCGCTCGCGATCCCGCTTGCGGAGGCCTCGGAGGACGGCGCCAGGAAGGCGCGCATCGGCTTCACGGGCGCGCTGCTGCTTCTCTCGACAGCCCTGAGCGCCACGTCGATCGTGCTCGTCGCGAGATGGCTCGGCGCATCCGCGACCGCGTGCGCATCCCTGGCGCCGCGGGCCGCGACCAGTGCGCTGTCGGTTCCCACGTCCGAGGCGCTCGCCGGCTCCGCGTCGCTCACCAGCGTCGTCGTCGTGACCAGCGGTGTGCTCGTCGGGCTCGTGGGGCCGGCGCTGCTCTCGCTGCTCGGCGTCAAGAACCCAGCGGCTCGTGGGCTCGCGCTCGGTGCGTCGGGGCACCTCGTGGCAACGGCGCGCGCGTGGGACGAGAGCCGCGAGGCGGGCAGCGCGGCCACATTCGCGCTCATCGTGCACGGCGTGCTCACCGTAGGCGTGAGCTTCCTGCTGCACGCGCTCCGCTTCTTCTGACTGCTCTAGAAGCGCACGTCGGGGCGGTCGAAGACGGCGGAGAGCAGCGCAACGACCTCTTGTGCCTCCTCTTCCGTGAACGCATCGATATACGGGGAATCTACATCGAATACCGCGTGGAGCTCCCCGGCGCGTACCACGGGGACCACGAGCTCGGAGCGCGAGCGGCCGTCGCAAGCGATGTGGTCCGCGATCGCGTGGACGTCGGGGACGCGCTGCACCTCCATGGTGCGCGCGCACTTGCCGCAGACGCCGCGATCGAAGTCAATGCGGAGGCAGCCCATGGATCCCTGGTACGGGCCAACGGCCAGCGTGCGCTCCCCCACGCGGCGGTAGAAGCCGCAGAAGTTCGACTGCGCGAGCGTCTGGTAGAGGAGGCACGCGATCGTGGCCTGCAGCGACACGGCGTCCGTCTCCCCGTCGCACGCCGCGCGGATCTGCGGCGCCGCGAGCTGCAGACGCGCGAGCCGAAGCGAGGGAGACAACAGTGTCTCCGCAGCGACGCGTGGCTGGTCCAGCTTGGGGAGATCGATGCCTTCGCTCATGGGCGAGCATCGTACCGGATTCCGCCGTAGACTCCCTCATCGCATGCAGCCGTTCGACCCTCGCCAGAATCCATACGCGCCTCCGACCGCGCCCATGGCCCACGAGCCGCCTCGCGTGAGCGGCCTCGCGCTTCCTGGTCAGCACGTCGCTCTCTACAACGCGAACCAGGTCGCGCTTGCGACCTTCTGCGGGACCGTGCTTGCCGGCGCGATCTTGATGACGCTCAACGAACGGCGCGTCGGTCGCGTGTCCGCCGGCTGGGCGATCCTCGGCGGAGGGGTGGTCGGCGCCGGGCTCCTCTTCGGCCTGGCGTTCCTCTTGCCCGAGAACGTGCCCAGCCTCCCGATCTCCATCGGACCCATCATTGCGATGCGCTTCTACGCCCAGAAGCGGCAGGGCATGTTCGTGAACGAGCACCTCATGCTCGGCGGCAAGAAGGGCTCTGGCTGGGCCGCGTTCGGGATCGGCATGGCGTGCCTCGTTGCCATCGTGGTCGTGGTGGTCGCCATTGCCATGGTCTACGCGCTGGCCACCGGCGAGCTTCAGTGATCAGCGGCGCGTGGTCTTGCGCGGCCCCTTGTGACCCTTCTTCTTCGGCTTGGTGGTGCTCGCCTTCTTCGACGACGGCTCGGCGGTGGTCTCAGCAGGCGCCTCCGCGCTCGTCGTGACGAGCTCCGGCTCCGGCTCCATCGGGGACAGCGCGGCCCGCGGGGCCGACGCGACCGGCGCGAGCGTGGGCTTCCACGTGTCCGGCTTCTTCACGCTCGGCGCGTCTTCCCACTTGGGCGCATCCGACGACACGACCTTCGCCTTCGCCTTCAGCTTGGCCTGGTCCTCTTCCTTGTCCGCAGCGGGCGCGGGAGAATCGAGCGTGCGCTCCCAGTCGTTCATCGGCACGTTCTTCCGCAGCGCGCCGAAGATCTCGTCGAACGCCACCGTCACGCCAATGGAGATGATGTGCATGTGGCCGGAGTACACGCCGTTGTTGACGGCGGGGAACAGCTTGCCATCCGCGCCTGCGCTCGCGCCGCCTGCCGAGGGATTGATCGGCCGGACGGCGCCGTCGGTCACGGTGCGCGTCATCTCGAAGATCTCTGCGAGCGCGAGGTTCACCGCGACCGGCCCGGCCTTGTAGCCAAGCCCCGCGGTCGCGCCGACCTTCGTGAGCGTGTCGAAGTCGATGCGTGTGTACTTGGAGTCCGTCGCGCTCGAATCGAAGTACGCACCGCCGCGGATGCTGACGGTGCCGCCGAGCGCGCGCGTGTTGTATGCGCCGCCGCCACGGATGCTGAACGAGTCCTAGTAGCCGTGGCTGGAGACGCTGTGGATGTTGGAGTAGGGGCCGAGCTTGGGAATGTCGATGGTCGGGCCTTCGCCCTGCGCGGAGCCCCACGTCTCGTAGGTGGCGTCGAGCTCCACGTCGAACGACTCCGTGCCGTTCTTCATGGCGATGTAGCGTCCGCCCGCGCGTATGACCCACGGCAGCTTGATCTGGAGGTGGGCCGTGCCTGGCTCGATCGGGATGCTCGCGGCGACCGTCGGCGGCGCGGCATTCACGGTGCCGCTGGTGTCGAGCGTGTGAGCTGCGCGCACGTTGAGGCCAAGGGCGACGGACTGACTCGGACGCGCGAGCACACCCGCTGACGGCGCGAACGTCATGCCGCTGGTCTTGATCTCGCTGCGTGAGTCGCACGGCTGGTATTCCGCGTTGGGGCAGAGCGCGGGCGAGATGTCCGAGAACGACACCGTGGTCGTGTCGAACTGTCCCAGGACCAGCGACCCACCCAGGCCGACGTCCAGCCAGCTGGTCACGCGGTACGCCGCCGCGACCGTCGGATAGATGAGGCTCGAGCTCGACTGCACGCTGTCGTAGCGGCCCGGGCCCGGAGCGCCGTTCACGCCGAGCTGGAACGTGCGGCCGCCGACCGCGGAGGGACCGAACGCGGCGAACGCGAACGTGAGGCGATCGAAGTATCCAAAGTCCGTGGTGAGCGCGAGGAACGGGGCGAAGAACGCCGGGCCCTTGTCCGAGTCCACTGCGTAGCGCGAGCCGCCCCACGGCGTCGCAGCGTCTTTCGCGTTGTCTGCGTAGCTACCCGCGCGCTGGAAGCTGAACTCGTGGAAGTTGAGGTTGCCGTTGAGGAGCAGGTGCGTGCCGCGCTGCCGGGCAAGGCCACCAAGGTTGTATTGTACAGCTGTCGGATCGTCGGCCTTTGCGGTGAACGCAGCGCCGCGGCCGAGCGCCTCGGTCCCGTTGTCAGGGAACTCGAAGCCGCCGGCGTGGGCGACGCCGGATGCAGAGACGGCGCTGGCAGCGAGGAGCGTCGCGGCAGCGAGTGTGCGGAGCACTCGCATGGCGCCTCAGGTGCAGCCAGGTGCGCCAGTAGGAGCGCCCGTGATCGGGTTCGTGCACGGGGCGCATTCGTGGTCGCCGTCGCAGTTGCCCTGGGCGATGGCGATGCCCGCGAAGCCGAAATTCAGGCAGTTCGAGAGGCACACGCCCGTGTACGCGCCCGTCAGCAAATTGGATGCGCTGCACTTCTGCGGCTTGAAATTGGGGTCCAGGAAGTCGTTCGGGACGCACGACTCGGTGCCCTTGTTGCAGGTGTCCACGGCGAGCTGCTTCTGCTCCGCGGCGGGGACGGACGTGGTCGGGACGCAGCGCCCCTTGCTCGCGCCCTTGCTCTGGCAGCACTGCGCGAAGAGTACGGCGGGCTTCTGCGGGCCCGGGTCACAGGAGATCTTGCATGCGCCCGTGTCTTTGCCCGACAGCGGGTCGTAGCAGGGCGCGCACTTCTCACCGGTGTCGCAGTCGGCCAGCGGGAGCATCGCGGACTGCGCGGCGATCTGCGGCAGCGCGGCCGACATGCAGCGCCCCTCTGCGCTGTCGACCGATGTGCACGTCTTCGGGATGAACTGCCCGCCGGATGCGATGAGCTTGTCCGGAACGCAGAGACCGGTCGGGCAGGTGGCGAGCTGCGATTGCAGCGCCGGGGGAACGAGCTTCGAGTCAAGGCAGTGCGCGCCGCTCGATGCGCCGCCGCACGCGGGGAGGGAGCTCGGGTCGACCACAGGAGGGCCCTGATGCGGGCACGTCGGAGCCGATGCACCTCCGCCGCCGCCGTCCTTGCCGTCGCCGTTCTGCGCAGTGCACTGCGACGTGTCGACCGGCGCACCAATGTCGCACGCGCCGGAGTTCTGGTTGGTGAGCGGGTTCACGCAAGGCGCGCAGCGCTCGTTGCCGCCGCATGTCGACTGCGGCAACAGGTCCTTGTACATCGCGACCTGCGGGACGCAGACGCTGAGGCAGACGCCGTCCGTGTTGTTCATCGACTTGCAGGACGGGGGCTTCGCGCCCTTCGACTTGATCAGCGCGTCGGGAACGCAGAAGCCGCCGCCGCACGCCGCGAGCTGCGTCTGCACGCTCCCCGGCACGTTGGCAGAGGGGACGCAGTGCGCTCCATCACACGCGGGACCGCACGCCGGCAGGGTGCTCGGATCGACATCGGGGAGGGTCGCCGGGGTGGAGTTGCAGTCAGCCTTCTGTTGCGCCGTGGAGCCTCCGCCATCGAGGCTGTACTTGCCCTCGAGCGGCGTCCCCATCAGATCGGCCGGCGCGCAGCCCGCGATCACGAGACCGCCTCCGACCATCAGCCCTGCCACTCCGCGCATACGCTTGCTGTTCATCCAGAGCACCCTCTGCCGTCCCTACATCCAAGGTTCGGGCCAGCAATTGAGGTGCGTTCAACAGCTTGATGAGTCTGGTTCAATAGTGAGAAAATGGTGGTTTTCGAGGACAAATCCACGCAGAGCGGACGAAGTCACCCAGACGGAACGGTAGAGCATGACCCACCCGATCCAGACCAATCGGGTACGGAGAAGTCGCCCCGAGGAGACAGGGTCGAAGGTCGAGGTCGAAGTCGAGGTCGAAGTCGAGGTCGAAGTCGAAGTCGAGGTTAGAGGTCGAGGTCGAGGTCGAGGTCGAAGTCAAAGTCGAAGTCGAAGTCGAGGTCGCGGTCGCCGTCGCGGTCGCCGTCGAGGTCGAGGTCGTCGTCGAGGTCGAAGTCGAAGTCGTCGTCGTTGTCGTCGTCGCTCTTACGGTCCGACGGACTTCCACATCGCGTCGCCGGCGACCTCCTGGGTCAGCCACGTCGACAGCTGCACGCCTCCCGTGAACGTCGTTGCTGGTGCTCCCAGCATCGTGTGACTTCCTCCGGTGACAACGAACGACTTGAAGTTCGGCTGCGGTCCGATCACCTCCGTCGTCAGCGACGCCAGGCTCGCCTCGAACGTGGTGGTCGTGACGCCGAGGAAGCTCGAGATGACCCCGTCCTGCGTGTACGAGAGGAGCGACATGCGATCGTTCGGGTACTTCGCCGCGAGCGCCGGGATGATCTTGGAGAAGTCGTCCTTGCAGGTCGCTCCACAGAGGGGCGTGACGAGCGGGGCCAGGTTCCAGCTCTGGAACCAGACGTTGCGGAGCGCGTCAGGGATGCCCGAGCCCTCGAACGGAGGCAGCGAGTCGTCCACCATGAGCATGGGTGTCGTTGGCCAGTACCTGCGGAACGAATCGTAGTTGAAGAGCGCGCCGCCGCCGCCCGCGGACGAGCCCGTGACTGTGATCTGGCCGGCCTTCACGAACGTTGGTGAGAGCCGCGCCAGGTACTCCATGACGTTCGCATGCCCCT
This sequence comes from Polyangiales bacterium, assembly GCA_038230375.1. Taxonomy (GTDB): domain Bacteria; phylum Myxococcota_A; class Polyangia; order Polyangiales; family Polyangiaceae; genus JANXLV01. The sequence goes on from JBBRNJ010000104.1 coordinate 12,665, forward strand.
TGTGGTGCACCGTCTTCGTGCCCGCTTCCGCCGTGTACGTGGTCACGTTGTCGCCAGCGTGGACGTCGCCAGTGCAGTAGGGGACGAAGACCATGCTCCAGCCGTTGAAGGGGTTCGCGGCGCCGCCGTTCTCCCGCACCGTGCCGACGAAGCCGCCCGCCGACGCGGACGTGAACTGCGCCGCCCCGTACGGGCCGTGCGTGGACGTGTTGAGCACCGCGCACGTCTGGTAGTCCCAGCACGCGCCGCCGCCGTTCATGAACACCATCACCTTGTCGCTCTTCGACGACAGGTAGACGCCGATGCCCGTGGGGGTGCCGTCGTCGCAGACCGCACCCGGGAAATCGACCCACGTCCACACGTCCTTCGGTGCCGTGATGGGCGTGCCGATCGGGAGCCCTGCGTCAGCGCCCTTCGGCCCATCCGTTGCGTTGCCGCCGTCGGACGCGCCGCCTTCCGCGTTGCCACCTTCCGCGAATGCGCCGCCGTCGTCAGCAGCGTTGCCACTTCCGGAGCTGCCGCATGCAGCGGCGAGCGAGAGGGCGAAGAACGAGACGACCGAGCCTGCGAGAAGATGAAGACGCTTCACGGAGCGCATCGTAGCACTCACCCCTTGAGGATGCGCGCGACCGCTTGCATCGCAGGGATGCCCGTCACGCCGCCGCCGCCGTGTGTCGCGCTCGACGCCTGGTAGAGCCCGCGGATGGGCGTGGTGAAGTCCGCGTAGCCGGGCGCGGGCCGCATGTGGAAGAGCTGGTTCACGGACAGCTCGCCATGAAAGATGTTGCCGCCGATGAGCCCGTACTTGGTCTCCATCTCGTGCGGACCGATGATCTGGCGGTGGAGGATGCTGTTCGTGAAGCCGGGCGCGACCTCCTCGATCCGGGAGATCAGGCGGTCCGCATATGTGGCGAGCTCCGCTTCGTGCGGTGCCTTCGCGAACGTGTGTGGCACCCACTGCGTGAAGCACGACATCACGTGCTTGCCCTCCGGCGCGAGCGTCCTGTCGAACACGCTGGGAATGCAGATGTCCGCGAACGGCAGGCGCGAGGGCGCTCCACCCGCGGCGTCCTGGAATGCGCGCTCCAGGTCGTCCACCGACTCCGCGAGCACGATGGTTCCTCCGTGAACCAGGGGATCGAACCCAGGACGCGACGAGAACTCCGGGAGCCGGTCCAGCGCGAAGTTCACCTTCACGGTGCCGCTGCGCGTCTTCCAGCGTTCTATTGCAGTGACGAGGTCCTCGGGGAGCTCCTTCCTGTCCAGATGCTGGAGGAACGTCGTCTTCGGATGCGTGGTCGCGACGACGACGTCGGCGAAGAGCTCCTCGCCGTCCGCGAGCACGACGCCCGTGGCCCGCCCGCCCGCCGTGGTGATCTTGGCGACCTCCGCCTCGGTGCGGATGGTCGCGCCGAACGCGAGCGCGGATCTGCGCATTGCATCCGTGACCCCGCCCATTCCGCCCTCGGGAAATCCCCACGAGCCGAGCTGCCCGTCGCCCACGTCGCCGATGCGATGATGCGCCATCACGTACGCGCTGCCAGGGGAGCGCGGGCCGGACCACGCGCCGATGACGCCGCTCACGGACTGCACGCCCTTCAGCGCGTCGGACTCGAACCAGTCGTCGAGCAGGTCACCGACGCTCGTGGTCATGAGGCGCGTGAGGTCCGCCACCGTGTCCGCGCCCATGTCGCGCAGCTTCCACGCAAGGCCCGCCTGTTCGAAGAGCGCGCGCGCGCCGAGATCACCAAGGCGCGGGGGCACGCGGGTGAGCAACGGCCCAAGGAAGCCAGCGAGCGTCGTGAGCCACGCGTCGAAGCGGGGGAACGCGGCTGCGTCCTTCTTCGAGTGCTTCGCGATCTCCGCGTGACGCTTGTCTGCGTCCGGGTGCATGAGCAGCGAGCCGCCGTCACGGCGCGGCGCGAAGTAGCCGTGCTGCGGATAGACCTTGTAGCCGAAGCGTGGGAGCTCGAGCTCCGTGAGCACCGTCTTCGGCATGAGGCTCACCACGTACGAGAGGGCTGTCATCTTGAATGACGGACCCCACGGCGTCTCCGTGATCGCTGCGCCACCGACCACCTCGCGGCGCTCGAGCACGACCACGCGCCGTCCACGCTTCGCGAGCATTGCCGCAGCGACGAGCCCGTTGTGGCCACCGCCGATGACGATGACGTCCCAGCGGTTCACGGAGGTCATCGTCAGCGTGTTAGCAGCCCGACGGCTTCTTCACGCATTTCTTCGTGCTGAGATCGCACCAGTACGCGCCGTCACATCCGTTCGCGTTGCAGGCCGGCTTGGAGCCTCCGCAGTACTGCGTGTCGACGCATTTGGCAGAGGTGTTGGGGGCCGCGTAGCCAGGGCAGGTACCACCGCCGCCGCCGCCACCGCTGTCCACGCCGCCACCACCACCGCCGCCGCTGTCCGCGGTGCCGCCACCGCCGCCATCGTTGCCCGCCGCGGACTGGCCGGTGCCGTTGCCACCGTCGCTCCCAGGCGCTGGAGTGGTCCCATCCGTCGAGGTGGATGCGTTCGGGTCGGCGCTGGGGTCTCCGCTCTGGGCGTCCGTTCCAGTCGCGCATGCAACGCCCAAGAAACCAAGAACCACCGCAACCAAGGTGACTCGCAACATTGCGACCGTACCTAGCGCGACTTCCTGAGGTGTCGAGCGAACGTATCGAAATGTTACAGAATGCCGGGCAAACGCCGCAGATCAGCGCGCGGCGAAGACCTTCTCGACGGCGGTTGCGACCTGCTGCGCGCCGGTCGCGCTTCGCAACGCGGAGTGCTGCTCGATATGGATGAAGCGGCTGTAGTCGGTGCCCATCGCCGTGCACGCGTCGGCAGAGCCCGCCGTCTCGCGACCCTCGACGTTGTCGAGCGCGCAGAGATCGCACTTCGTGGTGGGGTAGCCCGAGCCGCACTTGCCGACGGTGTGGCCCTGGGTTGCGAGCTCGCCCGCCATCTTCGCCGCGAAGCCGGACGCCGTGTACGTGCCGGACCCGTCGGCGACGAGCGCCTCGGGGCAAGACGTCGCGTCGTTGCCATGCAGCTGGAGGAACGGCGCGGTGGTCTGATCGGAGAGGAGATCGTGCATCCCCCAGAACGCGGTCTTCGTGGAGTGCGCCGCGTCGGACTCGCGGAAGGGCGCGGACTTGCCACACGCGTCCGTGGTGCCGTCGCAGCCGGATGTCGCAGTGTTCGCGCAGCGGTGGGTGCCCGCGAGCAGAAACCACTCGGAGCGCGTCGTAGACCACACGGCGGGCGCCTGGGTCTCGGTGTTCGTGTCGGAGATCGGGTGCGGCGCCTCGACGATGAGATCGCGCGTGCCCTTGCCTTGCTTGCGCGCAGCGAACGTTCCCCAGAAGAGCTTGGGTGCGGGCTTTCCGTTCGCGTCCATCTCGGCAACGACGCGGACCTCGTCCCCGTGATCGGTGAGCGAGAACACGTGGTACGAGGCGGGCAGCGGGCACTTCTCCGAGCCGTCGAACACGAGTGCCGTCATGACCTGCGTCACGAACGCGTCGCGGTCGGTGGCCGTCGGGACCTTGAACGAGTTCGAGCTGGGGCCGGCGGCCGTGCCGATGTCGTTCGCGATGTTCGCGATCGCATCGGTGAAGCCCACGGCCAGGGCTGGGGCCGGGCAAGCGGCGGGCGGGGGCGGCGGTGTGCCGGGGTCAGAGCCTTTGCCCGGATCGGACCCGGTGGGCCCGTTGCCGTTGTTGTTGCCGGGGCCATTGTTGCCAGAGCCCTGTGACGACCCGCCCTTCGTACCGAGCGGCCCGCCGCCCGAGGTGTCAGCGCCGCTGCAGGCGACCTGAAGGATGGCGACGATCGAGATGGCTGAGAGGGTGGCGGTGAGCGGAAGCGAGCGCATGCCGTCTGTTCAGCATGGGACGCGCCAATCCCGATTTGTGTCAAATCTCGATCGCGAGACGGAAAATCGCAATGAATACGAGATGTAAACCGATGTGCGGAGCACCCACACCGAGGCACGGCCTTGGATCATCGATCCTCCGTCACCACGATGCGACACCGTCGCGGCTGGGCTCTGCTTGGCGTCAGCGACGGCCGCGCGGACCGAAATGACGAGGCCTGCGACGACCTTCCCCCGCGGGGCGCGGTGCGCCTGCGGTCTCCGCGCTTGCCGTGTTGCTACCCTGCGGAGCGCCGTTCTGGGGAGCGCCGTTCTGCGGAGCGCCGTTCTGCGGGGCACTGTGGTGCGTGCGCGGTGCGTGGGCGCGCGAACCGTTCGGAGCATGCCCGCGCGGCGCGTGCTGCGTCTGGGGGCGCGGCGCATGCTGCTGCGCGTGTGGCTGGGCGGGACGGGGCGCGTCGCCGATGACCGGCAGGCGCTTCTTGATCAACTTCTCGATGTCGGCGAGGAGCGGACGCTCTTCGCGATCGCAGAACGACACCGCGCGACCGATCGCGCCCGCACGGCCCGTGCGGCCGATGCGATGCACGTAGCTCTCCGGGACGTTCGGCAGATCGAAGTTCACAACGAGCGAGATGTCGTCCACGTCGATGCCGCGCGCCGCGAGATCCGTGGCGACGAGGATGCGCGTCTGTCCGGTCCGGAAACCAAGGAGCGCGCGCTCGCGTGCGTTCTGCGCCTTGTTGCCGTGGATCGCGACCGCGGGAAATCCGCCTGCGTCGAGCTGCTTCACGAGCCTGTCCGCGCCGTGCTTCGTGCGTGTGAACACGAGCGCGCGCGTCACCTTCTCGTCCTTGAGGAGCGACTCGAGCGCGTAACGCTTCTCCGTCTTCTCGACGAAGATGACGGCCTGCTCGACGCCCTCGGCGGTGGTGACCTCCGGCTTGATGTCGACGCGCGTGACGGGCGTGCGCAGCATGCCGCGCGCAAGGGTCTCCACCGCGGGCGCCATGGTCGCGGAGAAGAAGAGCGTCTGCCGTGTGACGGGGAGCCGCGCGACGACCTTCTTCACGTCGTGGATGAAGCCCATGTCGAGCATTCGATCGGCCTCGTCCAGGACGAAGTGGGTGATGCCGGAGAGGTCCACGATGCGCTGGTGGATGAGATCGAGCAGGCGGCCGGGCGTGGCGACCAGGAGATCGGGCATGCGGCGGAGCGCCACCTCGTTCTTGTTCTGGCTGACGCCTCCGTAGATGACGGCGTGGCGGACGCGCACGTACTTGCCATAGGCCTCGATGCGCTCGTCGATCTGGGCGGCGAGCTCGCGCGTGGGCGTGAGCACGAGTCCGCGGATCTTGTTGCCGGGCTTCTCCGACAGGTGCGCGAGCATGGGCAGCACGAAGCCGGCGGTCTTGCCGGTGCCCGTCTGCGCACACGCAAGGACGTCGTGTCCCTGGAGCGCCGGGGGGATGACCGCGAATTGAACGGGGGACGGGGTCTCGTATTTTTCGTCGAGGACTGCGCGGACCAGCGCTTCGGAGAGTCCTAGCGCCGAGAACGGCGAGCGCGAAATCGCCTCGGCGACGTCGGGCGGGAGGCGATGTGCATGCACGTGAGGTGACTTCTCTCTATGGGGGGGCGCTCGATTTGCGCGCCTCGTGGCCTGGGTAGCCGGGCGGCTCGTACCGCGTCTGGCCTGCGCACGCAAGCGGTTCCCCCAAACAGAGAGGGCTCCACGCGCTCCGGTTTGGTATGATCCAACCATGAATTTCCCCTTCGCACAGGCCCTGCTGCTCTCCCTCTGCGTCGCCGCGTCCGCTGGATGTGGCGGCGGGGCAGGCGCCGAGAACGCACCTCCGAAGGGCCCCAAATCGGATGCCCCGGTGGTCACCGACAAGGCAGCCGATGTGAAGAAGCCGGGTGAGGCCGCGATCGGCGACAAGACCTCGTGCCCGATCTCCAAGGAGGTCTTCACGGTCACCGCGAGCTCGCCGAAGCTCGAGTACAAGGGCAAGACCTACTACTTCTGCTGTGGCGGCTGCGACGCGAAGTTCAAGGAGAACCCCGAGAAGTACCTCGCGCCACCTGCATCGCCGGGGACGTGAGCGCGGGGTAGGGAAGACTTTCAGCGCGGCGCGAATCGAACACCTCGTGCGCGACGCGATGAACGCGCGCGGTGGTGCGTCCGCGATCCGTCTCAATCCACGGCCGTTCAAGCGTCGACGGAAAGAGCGCGAAGCCGCCGCAAGAAGGTACGACAAATGTGCAAATTGCACCTTTGCGGACCCGAAGTCTCGCTTGCGAGAAGTGCTCGCGAGAAGGAAGGTACTTCGCAGCTCGCACGACACGTTCGCGGAAGCGCTGTGAACGAAGCTGACGCGAGCTCGGACGCTCACCCACGGGAGAGTCGATATGAACGGCAATGTAGGACGCGCGGTCCGCGCGATCGCCACAGGTTTGTCCATCGCAAGCGCGCTCACGGTGCTCGTGGTGCCGGCACGGGCCCGCGCCGAAAACGCGAGGGCGTTGAGCTCGCATGTGATGAGGCCTCAGCTCACGGAGGTGAGCGCGGAGCCGCGCGCGGAGATCAGCACGGCGCTCTCCAAGGGCAGCGTCAACATGCAGTACCTCGGCGGTCATGTGATCTCGCACATCCGCATCGTCGCGGTCATGTGGACGAGCAAGGTCTACAGCCCGCTCCAGACGCAGGTGGACAGCTACTTCAAGGGCATCGTGGACAGCACCTACATGGACTGGCTCGGCGAGTACGACACCGCCGGCGTGAAGGCCTACGACGGCAAGGCCGGAACGAGCCAGCACATCGGCCATGGCAAGTTCGTCAAGACCGTCACCATCACGCCGAGCACCACGAAGACGAGCCTCAGCGACGCCCTGATCGGCCAGGAGCTCTCCTCGCAGATCGCAAAGGGCGTGCTGCCGCAGCCCGAGGTCGACAAGGAGGGCGGTATCAACACGCTCTATGTCGTCTACTTCCCGCCGGGCGTCGTCATCCAGGACAGCCAAGGTGGCGTGTCATGCAATGCCAATAGCGGCGGTAATCAGGTGTTCTGCGGATACCACTCCAGCTATTCGGATGCCGCAGGCAACGTGCCTTATGCGGTCATCCCGGACCTATCGAGCAACGCGTGTGTACAAGGATGTGGCGTCGGTAATGCGATGGACGACTATGGCCTTGCGGCGTCGCACGAGATGCTCGAGGCGATCACGGACGCCGAGGTCGGCGTGGGCAACGGGGTTGGTCGGCCGATGGGATGGTACGACTCGCAGCAAGGCGAGGTCGGCGACATGTGCGCGAACCAGGTGGGCGCCAACACGAAGGTCAACGGCTTCACCGTGCAGAAGAACTGGTCGCAGCGGCTCGGCGCGTGCGTGGCCATCGACTCCATGCTGCCCGCATGCGACGGCAAGACGAGGCCATGCAAGGCGTGCACGGCGGACAGCTGCACCGGCGCCACGCCCATCTGTGACGAGGAGAGCGGCACGTGCCGCGGCTGCACCGCGGACTCCGACTGCGGAAGCGGCGACACCTGCAACACGAAGACGGGCACGTGCGCGGGCAAGCCCGGCTCCGGCCCCGCAGATGCAGGCTCCGGCTCCGGCTCCGGCGGTGGCGGCGGCGGAACTGGCGGTAGCGGCTCCGGCGCAGGCGGCACTGGCGGCAGCGGCGGCGCAAACGGCGACACACCAGGCAGCGGCACCAGCGGAGGCGACACCAGCAGCGGCGACACCACGCCGAGCGGCGGCTGCGCGATCACGGGCACGCCAAGCAACGGTGCGTGGCTCGTTGCCGCCCTTGCCGGCCTCTTCGTCATCAGCGGCGCAACCCGCCAGAAGCGCAGGCCTCGCCGCTGACCACGAGGCGTCACCTGTGGGCCCGCGGTTTGATGGGCGCGGGCTTGCGTTGATGGGTTCGCGTGCGGTCGTTTTCGTGTACCAAATGGGACATGAAACGTTCGGGCCTCGCGCTTCTCATGCTTACCGGTGCCCTTGCCATCGGCTGTCCTGGCGCCAAGAACGCGGACCCGCCGCGCACGCCGGCGGATGCTCCCAAGGCCAAGGAGCCCGTCATCGTTCGCCTCTCCAAGAGCGGGCTGGGCTTCCGCCTCAGCGAGGGCGACGACAACGGCGCGGACGGGCCGCAGAAGCAGGCGAAGACCACGCCGATGTCCGCGGAGGACACGAAGAAGCTCTTCGATCGTCTCCCCAAGCTCCAGGGCGAGGCCGACGACGTGAAGGCGTTCGCGCTTCGCGACAAGTCGATCCCCGCGCCGCGCCCCGGCAACACGGAGAAGGAGCCGTTCCCGCCGCCCGTCGCTGCCGGTGCGCCTCCGTCGGTCGCCGCCGGCCCGCTGAAGATCACGCGGCACGAGCCCGATGGTGAGGTGTCGCTCGCGCCGTACCTGACGCTCAGCTTCAGCGCGCCGATGGTGCCGATCACGTCGCACGACGACCTCTCGAAGATCCCCGTGCCAGTGAAGCTGTCGCCCGAGCCGCCCGGCAAGTGGCGGTGGCTGGGCACGCAGACGGTGATGTTCCAGCCCGACAAACGCTTCCCCATGTCCACGGACTACGCGGTGGACGTGGAGCGCGGCACCAAGGGCGTCACGGGCGCAGTTCTTGGCGAGGCGGTCCACTTCAAGTTCAACACGCCCACCGTGAAGCTCGTGAGCTACGGCCCGCAGAGCGACTCGATCCCGCTCAATCCGATCATTTATGCGCGCTTCGATCAGGCGATCGATCCGGAAGCACTGCTTCGCACGATGGTCGTGAAGCAGGACGGCAAGCCGATCCAGGTGCGCTTCGCGACCAAGGACGAGATCGGCGACGACCAGACCGTGTCGAGCTTGCTCGAGCGCAACCAGGATGACGGACCGCTCTCCCTGGGCGTCGGCGACTACAAGCGCACGGCAGGCGGACAGTACGAAGGCAACGCGGCGAAGGGCCGCATGATCATCGTCAAGCCCGTAGCGTCGCTCAACACGTCCGCGAGCATCGCGGTCGACTTCCCGAGCGGAACGCCCTCCGCCGAGGGACCGAAGACCACGCAGCAGAGCCAGAGCTGGGGCTTCCACACGTACGGACCGCTGCGCGTCGTTCGCCACGAATGCGGGAAGTGCGATCCCTTCTCGTCGCTGTCGTTCGAGGTCACGAACGAGCTCGATCTCTCGAAGTTCGACAAGCGCACCGTGAAGGTCTCGCCGGAGATCTCGGACATGAAGACCGCGCTCTCTGGGCGCTGGGTCACCGTGTCGGGCCGCAAGAAGGGTCGCACCAAGTACAAGGTCACGCTCGGCAAGGAGCTCACGGACGTCTTCGACCAGACGCTGGGTCAGGATGACTCCGCCACGTTCGACATCGGACCGGCCGACAGCGCTCTCTTCTCCGAGGAGCAGCAGATCGCCGTGCTCGACCCCGCGAGCTCCGGACCCAAGGTCCCCGTCTTCTCCGTGAACGATCCGAACCTGCGCGTTCGCCTCCTGGCGGTGAAGCCAGAGGACTACCCCGCGTACCTGAAGTGGCGTCAGGACTACGACTACGACGGCAAGATGACCACGCCGCCCGGTCGCCTCATCTCCGACAAGATCATCCACCCCAAGCCCAACCCCGACGAGCTCACGGAGACGCCGATCGATCTCACGGCGGCGCTGAAGGACGGCTTTGGACAGGTGCTCGCGATCGTGGAGACCACTCGCCCTGCGCCCAAGCCGTGGATGAAGCAATGGGTCCGCGAATGGTTGCAGGTTACACATATCGGCATGTCGGGCGTCGCTGATCCGTCCACGTACCTTGCTTGGGAGACCGCGCTGGACACCGGCGCGCCGCTCGGCGGCGTCGAGGTCGCTGCGGGCCGAGGACAGAGCGCGCCGCGGGGCACCACTGCGGCCGACGGCACCGTCATGATCAAGGCGCGCGAGGGCGAGATCGTGATCGCACGCAAGGGCTCGGACGTCGCGTTCATGCCCGACGGCTTCCACGGCTACTACGGGCGCACGTCCGAGACGCAGTACTTCACGTTCGACGATCGCAAGATGTACAAGCCCGGCGAAGAGGTCCACGTGAAGGGCTGGCTTCGTCACGTGGGCTACGACAAGGGCGGCGACGTGTCGTTGCCGCGCGACGTGGGCAAGAAGAGCCTGCACTGGGTCGCGAACGACCCACGCGGTGCGGAGCTCATGAAGGGCGACACGCAGCTCACTGCGCTGGGCGGCTTCGACTTCGTGGTCAAGACACCGAACAACGCCAATCTGGGCGAGGCACAGGTCCACATCACTGTCCCCGGCGAGGACGAGGGGTACCACACCTTCCAGATCCAGGAGTTCCGCCGGCCCGAGTTCGAGGTGAGCGCGAGCTCCACATCGGGCCCCCATTTCGTGGGCGAGCACGGGACCGCGACGGTCGAGGCAAAGTACTACGCAGGTGGCGGGCTGCCGAACGCCGAGGTCACGTGGAACGTCACGCGGACCGACGGGGCGTTCCGTCCGCCGAACCGCGACGAGTACGTGTTCGGGAAGAACGACGACGGGCCGGTCCGTCTCTGGCGCCGCCCCAACGGGAAGCAGCCGCGCACGAACGAACAGTGGAAGGGGAATACGAACCCGCAGGGCGCGCACCACATGCGCGTGGACTTCGACGCGCTCGAGCCGGCGTATCCGATGTCGCTCTCGCTGAACGCGAGCGTGATGGACGTGAACCGGCAGGCGTGGGCCGCAAGCACGACGATGCTCGTGCACCCGGCGAGCGTCTACGTAGGGCTCAAGTTCGACCGCTCGTTCATCAACGCGGGTGAGAGCCTGCGTGCGAACGTCATCGTGAGCGACCTGGATGGCGGGCTGGTCGCCAAGCGTCCCGTCACCGTGAAGGCAGCGCGTCTGGACTGGGAGCAGACCGCCGCGGGGTACGAGGAGAAGGAGGTCGATCAGCAGACGTGCTCGATCGCCTCGAGCGATGCGCCCGTGCTCTGCGCTCTGCCCACGAAGAAGGGCGGGCGTTACCGCATCACCGCGATCGTGGAGGACGAGCTCGGCCGGAAGAGCCAGACCGCGATGTCCGTGTGGGTCATGGATCGCGACATGCCGCAGAACCGTGGCCTCAAGGAGGACGCTGCGGAGCTGGTGACCGACAAGAAGGAGTACGCGCCGGGCGACACCGCGGAGATCCTGGTGGTCGCGCCGTTCACCCCTGCCGAAGGGCTCCTCGTGGTCGGGCGCTCCGGCATCCTCACCACGCAACGATTCACCATGACGTCGCGCACGCAGACGCTGAAGGTGAAGGTGGAGGACGCGCAGACGCCCAACATGGTCGCGCACGTACTCCTGACGGGCGCCTCCGTCCGCGACGACGACTCGGGGACACCGAACCCGTCGCTGCCCAAGAAGCCGGCGTATGCGCGGGGCGTCACGAACATCTCCATTCCGCCGCTGCATCGCACGCTGAAGGTCGCTGTGGTTCCGCGCGACAAGGCCGTGGAGCCAGGCGGGTGCACCACTGTGGACGTGGACGTGAAGGACGCGCGGGGCACGCCTATCCCCGGAGCCGAGGTGGCGGTGGTGGTGGTGGACGAGTCCATCCTTGCCCTGTCCGGCTACACGCTGCCGAACCCCGTGACCACGTTCTATCCCATGCGCGACGCATGGATCACCGAGGACGACTCGCGTTCGATGGTGCTCCTCGCGAAGCCGAGCGAGACGAAGGTGCGCGCGTCGATCGACACGCTCTCGCGCGAGCGCAGCGAGGACAACGACGGCTATGCGGACAAGCCAGGGGGCGGCGGTCCACGCGGGCCTTCACGGGGTATGTCTGCACCAGCCCCCGCAGCATCGGCGGCGCCCGCACCGCCCATGGAGCTCGCGGCGAAGAAAGAGCCTTCGAAGTCCAGCAAGGCCATAGGCGGCAAGGCTGACGAGGAGAAGAGCGGCGGCGAGAGCGGCGGCTCCAACAAGGCGATCGTGGTGCGCACCGACTTCTCGGCGCTCGCCGTGTTCCAGCCGAAGGCCACCACGGACTCACGCGGCCACCTGGAGGTGCCCGTGAAGCTTCCGGACAACCTCACGCGCTATCGCGTGATGGCGGTTGTCGTGGCGCACGAGCGCGAGTTCGGATCGCAGGAGTCCACCATCACGGCGCGTCTGCCGCTCATGGTGCGTCCGTCGGCGCCGCGCTTCCTGAACTTCGGTGACAAGTTCGAGCTGCCGGTGGTGCTGCAGAACCAGACCGACAAGCCGATCAACGTGGCGCTCGCCGTGCGATCGCTCAACGCGATGATCACGGACACGCCCGGCAAGCGCGTCGACATTGCTCCGAACGATCGCGTGGAGGTCCGCTTCATGGCGTCGGCCGACAAGCCGGGCAAGGCGCGGTTCCAGATCGGCGCCGCTGCCGGGAATTTCGCGGATGCGAGCAACATCGAGCTGCCAGTGTGGACACCCGCAACCACAGAGGCGTTCGCGACATACGGCGTGATCGACAATGGTGCGATAGCGCAGCCCGTGAAGATGCCGGGTCACGTGGTGACGCAGTTCGGTGGGCTCGAGATAACGACGTCCTCCACGGCGATGCAGGGCCTCACCGACGCAGTGCTCTATCTGGTTCACTATCCGTTCGAATGCAACGAGCAGATAAGCTCGCGCATGCTCGCAGTCGCGTCGCTGCGTGACGTGCTCACGGCATTCAAATCCAAGGACATGCCATCTCCAAAGGAGATGGAGGCCAGCATGCTCACCGACATGGACAAGCTGAAGACCCGCCAGAAGTGGGATGGCGGCTGGGCGTTCTGGTGGGGTGAGGAGTGGCCGTACCTCTCTATCCACGTCTCGCACGCGCTCGCTCGCTCCGCAGCCAAGGGCTACAAGGTGGACGAGACGGTGAAGCAGCGCTCGCTCGCGTATCTGCGCAGCGTGGAGAACCACATCCCGCACTGGTACGACCTGGAGGCGCGTCGCGCGATCATCGCGTATGCCCTCTACGTGCGCCGGCTGTGGAAGGACGCAGACCCCGGTCGCGCACGTCAGCTCATGAAGGAGTACGGCGGGGCGGCCAAGATGAACCTCGAGGCCGTGGGCTGGATCTGGCCGACGATCAGCGAGGACGTGAAGGGCTCCGCCGCGGAGAACGCCGCCATTCGCAAGGCCGTCGCGAACCGCGTGACGGAGACCGCAGGCGCCGCGCACTTCGTCACGTCGTACGGTGACGGCGCGTACCTGCTCCTCCACTCCGACCGGCGCGCGGACGGCATCCTGCTCGAGGCGATGATCGTGGATCAGCCCGACAGCGATCTGATCCCGAAGCTCGTGAAGGGCCTCTTGAACCATCGCAAGGCCGGGCGATGGGGCAGCACGCAGGAGAACGCATTCGTGCTCCTCGCGCTCGACAAGTACTTCAACAAGTACGAGTCGGTGACACCGGACTTCGTCGCGCGCGTGTGGCTCGGCGAGAGGTACGCGGGCGATCACACCTTCAAGGGTCGTTCCACGGAGTACAGCCAGATCGACGTGCCGATGCAGTTCCTGGCGGACCTCAAGGAGGGCAACCTCACCGTGTCCAAGGAAGGCGCGGGACGGCTGTATTTCCGGCTCGGCATGCAGTACGCGCCTGAGGACCTGCGGCCGCCGCCCATGGACCAGGGGTTCACCGTCAACCGCACGTACGAGACCGTCGAGGACGACGGCGACGTGAAGAAGGACGCTGACGGTGTCTGGCACTTCAAGGCCGGCAAGAAGGTGCGCGCGCGCGTGACGATGGTGGTTCCTTCGCGCCGTTACCACGTTGCGCTCGTGGACCCGATCCCGGCAGGCATCGAGCCCATGAACCCGGCGCTCGCGGTGACGGGGACCATCCCTCAAGATCCGAACGCACAGAAGAACGCGGACCCGTACTGGTACTGGCACTCCACCTGGTACGAGCACCAGAACATGCGCGACGAGCGCGTGGAGGCGTTCTCTTCACTCGTGTGGGAGGGCGTCCACGAATACGTGTATACTGCACGCGCCACGACGCCCGGCACGTTCATCGTCCCGCCCCCCAAGGCAGAAGAGATGTACAGCCCCGAGGTCTTCGGCCGCGGCGCGGGCGACAAGGTCGTTGTGGAGTAAGGGCGCGCGAATGGGCTTGTCGATCGAGTGGGGTGCGAGAAAGTGCATTTAGGGGATCGACAGAGCGGGGCTGAAATGATCTACGTTCGACATGGACGCCGAGAAACTCGTTCGCCAGAAGTGGCGCCAGTTGAAGGCGA
>JBBRNJ010000105.1:0-25759 GCA_038230375.1 Polyangiales bacterium
GACCTCGACCTCGACCTCGACCTCACCCTCGACCTCGACCTCGACCTCACCCTCGACCTCGACCTCGACCTCACCCTCGACCTCACCCTCACCTTCGACCTCACCCTCGACCTCACCCTCCTCCCCTTCCCCTCCCCCCGACATGCTCCTCGTTCCGGCCGGTGCCTTCATGATGGGCGCGGACTCGATCGGTGAGGAGGATGAGCATCCTTCTCATCTCGTAGAGGTCGCCGCGTTCTTCCTCGATCGCACCGAGGTGACGCAGTCTGCCTATCAGGCGTGTGTCGCTGCGAAGGCTTGTACGCCGCCGGATCCGGGGACGCTCGTGAAGGGGGGCACCAAGTTTCGGGGGCCGCGAAAGCCCGTGACGGGGGTGTCGTGGTTCGATGCGCGCGCGTATTGCACGTGGAGCGGCAAGCGTCTGCCTCGCGAGGCGGAGATGGAGAAGGCATCGCGCGGGACCGACGGGCGTCGCTATCCGTGGGGCAACGATCTCGCGACGCCAGAGATCACCGTGTTCGGGACCTCGTGGCCAGACGACGTAGGCGCGCATCCGAAGGGCCGCGGCCCGTACGGGCACGACGACCTTGCCGGCAACGTGTGGGAGTGGATGCAGGACGACTACGATCCGTACGCGTACCGCCGCGCAGGCGCGGACAAGGGCATTCCTGGAACGTGCGAAGAGATCAGACGCGCACAGGACGAGCTGCGACGCGACCACAAGCAGGGATTCACGGGCTCCAACCCGATCCCCGTGGTGTGCGAGAAATCGATCCGCGGCGGCGCCTACAACTACGGCGCAGAGGGCCTGCGATCGTCGAACCGCGTGCACCACCCGGGTCACTTCCGCCTCTTGATGACGGGCCTTCGCTGCGCCAAGGACGCGTGATCAGGCGCTCTGTTCCAGGCGGGAGAGCAGCTTCTCGACCCGCAGCATCGCTTGCATGTTCGAGATGCGGTGCGCGTGGTCCATGGCCGCGAAGAGGTGCGTCTGCTCCGTGAGTACGCGCGATGGGTCGTGCTCGAGCATGGACACGTAGTGCTCGAAGATGACGTCCGGCATGGGTCGCGTGCGCTTCCTCACCGCATGCCGCACCACCGCGTGAACCGTGAGACGACCGGGCGCGACCTCCTGCACCAGATGCCAGCGGCGCAGCGCGCTGATGTCCGCCGCGTCACGCGTGCGTGCGAGCTTCATGAGCGAGGCGACGTCCGTGTCGTCACCGAACGCATGCGCAAGAACCCCGAGCGCACGGCGGCTCCCCGCGGAGAGACGCGACCAGGCCCATGACACGAGGAGCGCGACCTCCGGAAGGTCGTCCTCGTGCTCCATCACGTGCACGTCCGACACGCCGTGCGCATCCAAAAACCGCGCGAGCGCAGGTGCGGTCGTCGCGCGCGAGGCCACGAACGCGTCCGCGATGTCGAGCGCGAGCGGGCTCCACCGCAGGCGCCGCGTCAGCGACGCCACCCGGGGAAATGCGCTCTCCCCGGAGGTGACCTGCGGTGCGGTCACGGGAAAGAGCAGCACGCCAGACAGCAGGCAACGACGCGCGGTGATGATGAACGTGGTGGGCGAAGGCGCGAGCGCCATGAGGAGCCGCGCAGTGGCTGCGTCGTCCTCGTGATTGTCGAGCACGACCAGGCTGGGCTCCGCGAGGGCGGAGAGCAGGCCACGCACGATCTTCGCGCGGTCACGCGTGGTGCCGAAGCGCACCGCGAGCATCTCGACGAGCGTGCGGTAGTCCCACGCGCCGATGCGAAACCAGAAGAGCCGACCCGCGAATCGCGGGGCCACGCGATGCGCCAACGCCGCCGCCAGCATCGACTTGCCGCTGCCACCCGAACCCACCAGCGCGATGCGTGCACCTCGGGTCAGCGCATGCGCGAGCGTGACGAGCTCCGCGCGGCGTCCACGAAGACCGCGCGGCAGCGGCGGGAATGCGGAGGTGTGGCTCACCCGTGTAGACTGTAGTCGAATGCGCCGGCCTTGGCTCAACGTGGATGCAGGTGAGCTGCCGGACGAGGCGCCGGAGCTCTATGCCCTGGCGCACGGCGTGAGCATCGCGTGCGGCGGCCATGCGGGAGACACGGTCTCGATGAGCCACGCGCTGGATATGTGCAAACTGCACCGATGTCGCGCGGGCGCGCATCCGTCCACGTGGGACCGAGAGGGCTTCGGTCGGCGCGACGTTGACATGCCCGTGCCGATCCTCGCGACCGCTGTCTTCGGACAATGCGCGTCGCTACGTCAGCTCGCGGACCACCGCGGGATGCGCCTCTCTCACATGAAGCCGCACGGCGCGCTCTACCATGCGGCGAACCGCGATCTGGAGCTCGCGCGCGCGATCGTGGAGGCCGCCAAGAACGCGCTGGATGCGCAGATTGTCATCGTGGGGCCTGCGGACGGCGCGCTGTCCGTGGCGGCGCGCGAGGCGGGGCTTGGCTACGCGCGCGAGGGCTTCGCCGATCGTGGTACGCGCGCAGAGGGCTCTCTCATCCCGCGCGGCGAGCCCGGCGCGCTGATCACGGATCCAGTGGCTGCCGCGCGTACGGCCAGGACGCTCGCGCTCGGCGGCGCGGTGGACACGCTGTGCGTGCACGGGGACTCGCCGGGCGCGCTCGAGATCGCGCGGGCCGTCCGTGCGGAGCTGGACATGCTCGCGTGCTTCGCGCGGCTCGGGGACCGTGCGTGGGTCGCGGAGCTGCCAGCGGGCGGGGACGCGCGCGCGCTCTTTTCTCGGCTGCGCGCGCTGCCCCACGCCAGGGACGTCGTGATCACGGATGCACGCGTTGCGATCTACGGGGACGTGGAGCTGGCTGCGGTGCACGCCGCGCTCGTCGCGGGCACGGACGCCGCGCAGAAGGAAGGGGCGGACAACGCAGGCACGCCCGCGACGCACGTGGTCCGCGTCCGCTACGACGGGGAAGATCTCGTCGCGGTGGCGCGCGCGTGCGGATTCACCGAGGCGGAGCTCGTCGCTCGCCACACGCAAGCCACCTACGACGTGAAGATGATCGGATTCATGCCCGGCTTCGCCTATCTCGGCTCGCTTTCAGAAGAGCTGCGCGTGCCACGTCGAGCGGTACCGCGCGTGCGCGTGCCGGCGGGAGCCGTTGGAATAGCTGCACACTACACGGGTATCTATCCGTTCGCGTCGCCTGGCGGATGGAACCTCCTGGGCCGCGTGGTGGACTTCGTGGCGTGGGATCCCTCGCGCGGGGCCACGCTGGCCCTGGGCGATCGCGTGCGCTTCGAGGCCGCGCCACCGCAGGAAGGAAAGTCTTGAAGCAGCTATCCGTCCTCCGTGTCGCGGGCCTGTGCACCGTTCAGGATCTGGGGCGCCCGGGGTTCATGCACATGGGCGTGCCGGTGGGCGGTGCGCTGGTGCCGGAGCTCTGCGCGCGCGCGAACGCCGCGGCCAGGAACGGAGCGTCGGAGGCGGTGCTCGAGCTCGTCGGCGCGATCACCGTTCGTGCGGAGAACGCGCTGCTGATCGGCACGGACGACGGACACTCACACGAGGTCGGCGCAGGTCAGACCCTCGCGCTCGCTCCCAGCCCGCACGTTCGCTACCTGGCTGTGCGCGGAGGACTCGCGCTCCCCGTCGTGCTTGGTGGCCGCGGCACACTTCTGGTCGCAAGACTGGGCGGACACGACGGGCGGGTGCTCGTTGCGGGCGACGTGCTGCCGGTGGGCGAAGCGGTGCCGGAGGAGCGCACGCTCGAGGAGGCGCCACGTGCCACCGCGCCGGTGCGCGTACTCGCGGGTCCCGACGAGGCGTGGTTCCAGGCCGGGCTAGAACAGCTCACGGAGGTCACGTGGCACATAGGAACGCGACGCGACCGCGCTGGCGTGCTGCTGACGGGCGCGCACGTCCTGCGTGTCGGCGATGCCCCGCGGTCCGTCGCGCCTGTGGAGGCGCGGGCCTCCGCACCGATGGTCTGCGGCGCGATCCAGGTGCCTCCGTCGGGCGAGCCGATCGTACTTGGGCCCGACCATCCGACCACTGGCGGCTATCCGGTCGTCGCCGTGATCGCCACAGCCGACCTTGGCTCGTTCTTCATGCGCGGGCCGGGCGCCAGCGTCCGCTTTTCACGCTAGCTCGCGCAGCAGCGCAACACCGGCGCCGGTGATGCGGTACGCGTGCCCGTTGTCGCCTGCGTCGCGCTCGTCCTCTTCACCGTCGGGGGCCTCGCCGTACTCCATGAGCGCCTCCACCAGGCCCAGGTCGCAGAGTCGCGTCAGGAGCGCCACCTCCTCCGCAGAAAGCTCGGACGCACGAAGGCCGCCGTGGTCCTCGTCCGACACGCGAACCTCGCGCAGAAGGGAGATCTCCGCGGGAGATAGTTGCATCATGCACTCTTACACATGAGCCGGTTGCGCGTGCGCGGACTCAGGTGCGCACGCGCCAGTTGCCGACGATGGTCTTCGACAGCTCGTCGCACGTGGGGTCCGTGACCACGACCTCGGGCCGGGCGTTGCGGCACGCGAGGATCACGTTCTGGCGGAAAACACGGCCGAACGCGACCGCCTCGTCGCGGTCCATGCCGTGCACCAGCCACGACGGCTCGCGCCACGTGCCCTCTGGATCCTCTTCGTAGCCAACGCACGTCTCCACGCGGTAGCAGCCCAGGATGAGGAGATCGCGCATCACGTTGTGGCGCGCGTCGTTCACCTTGCGCGGCAGCAGCATCGAGCGCGGGTTGAACGCAGTGAGGACCACGAACGGCTTCGTGAGGAGCTCGGGCAGCGTGGACGGATCCGTCACGATGTCCCCGTCCATGGACGCGCGGAGCGGGCCGTTGACCGTGGGGAGCTCGTACACCGTGGCGAGGTACTGGCGAAGGAGGTTTGCGTCCATGTTGTCTTTCCTGGAGGTGCCTATCCGTCGAATCTGTAGCCCACGCCGCGCACGGTCTGGAAATGCTTCGGCGCGGTCGGGTCGATCTCCAGCTTTGCGCGGAGCTGCTGCATGAAGTTGTCGATCGTGCGCGGCGTGCCGTGATGGTTCGGCCCCCACACATGAGAGAAGATCGCGTCGCGCGAGAGCACGCGGCCGCGCTGCGAGAGCAGGAACACGAGGACGTCGAACTCGGTGGCGGTCATCTCCACCTCTGCGCCTGCGCGGCGCACGGTGCGCGCATCCACGTCCACGAGCACGTCGCCAAAGGTGACCGCGCTTGCACGCGACGGCTGCGCGCTCCGACGAAGGGCTGCCTTCACGCGCGCAAGCAGCTCCGCCAGGCTGAACGGCTTCGCGACATAGTCCTCCGCACCGAGCTCGAGGCCCGTGACCTTGTCCATCTCCCCGGTGCGCGCAGACAGCACGATGATGGGCATGGTGAAGCCCTCCTTGCGGAGCGTGTCCAGCACCTCGAGCCCGTTCATCTTCGGGAGCATGATGTCCAGGATCACCAGGTCGGGGCGCTCGCTGCGCGCGAGCTCGAGCCCACGCTCACCATCGTCGGCGATGCGCACGTCGTAGCCTTCGCTCGTGAGGTTGATGCGGAGGCCAAGCGAGATGCTGCTGTCGTCCTCGACGACGAGCACTCTATGCTTTGGCTTTGTCTTCGCGTTCGGCTGCGTCATCGGGGGGTGCCGGCGCGCCCTTTCCCCGCGCGTCAAGGACCTTCGTACTGATGGACCTCTCCAGGATCAAGCTGAAGGTTGATCCTTTTCCTTTTTCGCTCCGGACGCCGACCTCCGCCTGGTGCGCGCGCGCGATGTGCTTCACGATCGCAAGGCCCAATCCGCTGCCCTCGCGCGTGCGCGAGAGGCGGTCGTCGATGCGGTAGAATTTCTGGAAGATGCGGCGCTGCTCGGCCGGCTCGATGCCTGCGCCGTTGTCCGTGACCTCGAACGCCACGTCGCCCTCGGGATCGAGCTTCACGTCCAGCGTCACCACCGGCGGGGTGCCTCCATATTTGCGCGCGTTGGAGAGCAAGTTGACGAGCGCGTCGACCACGGCAGCGCGATCCACGCGCACATCCGGCAGGTGGGGTGCAACGTGGGTCTCGAACGTGAGCGCGTCGTCGGCGTACTTGTGAGGCGCATAGGCGCGCACCACGTCGTCGACGATGTCCTCGACCTTCTCGGTGCGCAGATCGTAGATCTTGCGACCGGCCTCCATGCGTCCCCAGTCGAGGAGGCGCTCGATCAAGCGCGTGAGCCGCTCGGACTCGCCCACCAAGAGCTGCAAGCATTGATCGATCGTCTCCTGATCGCCCTTGCTCCGCTCCATGGTCTCCGCAAAGAGCCGGATGGCGGTGAGCGGCGTTCGGAGCTCATGGCTCACCTTGGACACGAAGTCGGCCTGTAGCTCGGAGAGGTTTGCCTCGCGATTGACGAACACGATGACCAGCACGACGCCGGTGACGACGACGGCCACGAAGCTGATCGTCAAGAGCCCGAAGACCAGGTTGATGCGGCCTTCCAGGAACATCGAGATGATGCCGATGGCGAGCAGGAGCACCGTCGGGATGATCACCAGGTAGACGAGCAGCTGGACGATGCGCCGGTAGCCAAGGCGCTGCCAGTTGCGCGTGGGGCGCACGCGTGCCGGCGGCGACTCGCTCTTTGTGCGCGATGTCTCCGTCGTCATGCGCTCTCAGTGGTTCCTGGCGTGCTCGAGGCAGAGTGACCGCGGGCGTCCGCACTTCTCGCACGAGCACACGCGGATGTCGGCGCCGTCGTCCTGACGTGCTCCGCAGATCGCGCAGGACTTGCCCTCCGGCTTCGCGGGTGGCGCGCTTTCCTTCCAGCCCGCGCGGCGTGCTCCCTGGCGCACCGCGACGTTGCGATCACGAAGGCGTGCGCGCCAGTGTCCTGCGAAAAAGAGCACGTAGTTCGACAGCGCGCAGATGATGGCCACGCGCGTGGCCCAGTCGCCCGACACCACCGAGAACAAGAGGAACGCGAAGGAGATGAGCCCGAGCCACTTCACCTTCACGGGGATGATCAACATCATGATCTCGTGTTCGGGGAACACGGTGGCCAGCGCGAACAGCAGCGACATGTTCAGCCAGTCGTTACCAACGCCATGACCCACGATCACGGCGCCGACCGTGGTGCCGAGCATGCCGATGAGATAGTAGAGGTTGAACTTGAACGTCCCCCACTCGCTCTCCAGGCTGCGCCCCACGAAGAGCGTGAAAGAGAACGCGAAGATGACCCACCAGATCGACATGCTGGGTGGGATGAAGAGATACGAGAACAGGCGCCACACCTGTCCCTGCTGCACGCGATCCAGGTCAAGGCGGAGCCACGGGATGAACTCCGGTCGTACGTAGGCGAGCACGAACACCGCGGCCATGCCGCCGACGATGTAGTTCGTCAGGTTCGGGATGGCGTACTTGCCGACCTTGCGTTCGAGGCGTGCGAGGAGTCGTTCCACGCCGGAGACCTTAGCGCAGCGGCTCCACGGACGCGGTCGATTTCAGCTCAGTTGAGCGGCGAGCCGCACAGGATCCACGGCTTGATGATGGTGTCCAGGTCCGACTGCGACGGTATGTCCGTCATGCCGAGCGGCATGTGATTGCCTGCCGACGGAACGCCAGCATCACCGTTCTTGTTCTCCAGGTTGCCGAGGAAGGCGCTCTTCGTCGGATCCGTGGAGCAAGGATTGACGTACGGCAAGCCGCCCGCGCCGTTCGTGTACAGATGCTTGTATGTGAACGCGGGATCGTCGACGTTGATCTTCGGCTCGCTTCCGCCCTGCGGATCGTGGCAGCCGGACGCGGCGCATCCCCACGTGCCCGCAGCGCCGAGCTTCTTGCCGAGGATGTCCTTGGTGAAGCTGATGCTGCATCCGCCATCACCCGCGACCGGCGCGCAGAGATTGGCAACGCTCGCGTCCGCGCCTGCCGTGTTGTTGTTGTTGGAGTCAGCGCCCTGCGCGTTGGGCGGGCCTGGTGCGGTCTTGCCGGAGAGGTCTCCAGGGTCGCCGCAGTTGACGTCCTTTCCGCACTCGTGCACGGGCTCGCTGCAGTGAACGATGAACGCGAGCGCCGAGGCGCCGAAAACTACGAGAGCGGCAATTCGTTTCATGAGGGCCCCTCATTGTGGGAAGCAAACACCACCTCGCGCAAGTCGTTTCGGTGGGGAGCCTGACCTTGCTCGCCATGTCGATTCCTGGTCTGTTGTACGGGCCACAGGCCACTCCGGATCAACGGCGCGGACGATCCGCAGAACCGAAGCCGCACGTCATGGAAACCGCGCGGCGCATGCTTGTTGGGAATGAAACCCACAGCAATTTCGATGGATCGATTTTTACCACTGACAGCAAAGTGGGGGCGCTGCTACTCTCCTCTGGGGGCGGTTTCCACCCAGGCGAACCAGGCGAAAGGTGATCGACATGACCAAAGCAAGGAAGCTCATCACGCTCACAGGAGCGCTTCTCATTGCAGCGCTTGGGACTGCGTGCACGCACGTGGCACCGTACGAGCGCGGCATCCTGGCTCACCCAACGATGAGCACGGACGATCCCTCGATCGGCCTGGATGAGCACGTGCGAGCGGTCTCCGAAGGGGCTGCTGGGGGTGTGGGTGGCGGCGGCGGTGGTTGCGGCTGTAACTGAGCCGGCACATTCAGCTACGCAATCCGAACATCTCCGAGCCAGCGCTGCAGGCAGGGTGAACCCCGCCCCTTCGCCATAAAATCCAAACGTAAAACCCACGCAACCAAGGTACGTTACACGCGTGAATCGGACGCCCCGTGCCCATAGGGCACCTTTGTCTCGTGATCGACGTTCGCGTCGAGAAGCCACGCCTCGCACCGCGAGGGTCGGCTCGGCTCGGCACGCGCTCTTCGCGCTCTGCGTCGTCGTAGCGAGCGTCGTGGCGTTTGCGCCGCGTGTGGCCATGGCCGACGCGACGTCCGACCAGCTCCAGCAGATCATGACCGAGGAGTACCCGGCGAACCTCGGCCCGGCCAAGACCAAGCTGAACGAGCTTCTTTCTGGCTGTTTGAAGAAGGGCTGCTCCGCGCCGACGAAGGCGCAGATCTACATCGCGCTCGGCATGGTCGCCTCGCAGTTCGGCAACGCGGACGAAGCCAAGACGAACTTCGAGACGGCGATCAAGGCTGACTCGGACGCGAAGCTCCCCTCGAGCGGCGCCACCCCGAACATCAAGCAGCAGTTCGCCGATGTGAAGGCCGCAGTGTCCGGCGCCGCTGCGCCGGCTGGTGGAGCTGGCGGTGGAGACCCGCCTCCCGAGGACAACCCCGCAGGCAAGGCTCCGCCCGGCTGGACGAGCGTCGACGCATTCAAGCTCGCCCTCGAAGGCCTCAAGGCCGACCAGGACGGCAAGCTGGACGAGTGCATCGAGAAGGACAAAGCGTCGCTCAAGGCCGAGGAGCAGCCCCGCACGCGCCTCCACCTGGCATCGTGCGAGTCCCGCGCGAACAAGCTGGTGGACGCGCTCCGTGATGCACAGAAGGCGCTCGAGGTCGGCATCGCAAAGAAGGATGCCGGCGTCATGAAGGTGTCGCGCAACCGCGTGAAGGAGCTCATCGAGCGCATCCCTCACGTGACCTTCGCGCCGCCCGCTGGCGTCACCGACCTGTCCGTGAAGTTCGACGATCGCCAGGTCCCGACCGAGGCGCTCACCAAGAAGTTCTCGATCGATCCCGGGAAGCACACCGTCCTCGCCGAAGGAACGGTCAACGGCTTCCCCGCCACGTACGAGGAAGAGCTCGACGTGAAGGAGAAGGACCTCATCACGGTCCGCCTCACGCTGAAGCCGTCGCAGAGCTCCAAGATCATCACGGGCCCGCAGATCCAGTGCATGCTCGCCGCGAAGAACCAGGAGGAGGTGCAGAAATGCCTTCCCCAGAACCGCAAGAACCTCGTCATCAAGGTCGGCGCGGACTTCAGCGCGTACTCCGACACGAACCACGTCAACGTCGTCACGCCCGGCATCAACGGAGCGGTCATCTCGCCCACGTCGGGCTGGAACGTGGGCGGCCACTACATCCTGGACGTCGTCAGCGCGGCCTCGCCCGACCTCGTGTCGGAGGCATCGCCGCCGTTCCACGAGGCTCGCCACGCAGGTGGAATCACGGGTGGCTACAAGCCGGGCCTCTACGGCGTGCAGGGGAACTTCAACCTCTCGAGCGAGCCCGATTACCTGTCGACCACCGTTGGCCTCGCGGTGACGGCGGATGTGAACGACAAGCTCAGCACCCCGCGCCTCTCCTATTCATTCAGCTACGACAAGATCGGCCGCGGCCCTGCCGGCCCGGGCTCCAGCGGTCTGTTCGCCGGCAACTGGCTCGGTGACATCGACCCGGATCACAAGGGCGTCCTCACGACCCACGAGATCGAGGCGAGCACCACGTTCGTGCTGTCGCCCACGTCGATCCTGCTCGTCGGCGGCACCGCGCAGTTCGAGCGCGGCGATCAGTCCAAGCCCTACCGCTACGTCCCCATCTTCGATCCGCTGGGCGTCGCGCCCTTCGTTCCCACGGGCGGCACGGTCGACCTGGTGAACCGCGTCCGCCTGCCCCCGCGCCCGCTCGAGCAGCTGCCCACGGAGCGCGATCGCTTCGCCGTCGGCGGTCGCTACAACAAGCGCCTGGGCAGCTCCACGTTCCGCATCGAAGAGCGCATCTACTTCGACAGCTGGCAGACCAAGGCGTCGTCCACGGACGCGCGCTACATGGTGGACCTCTCCAAGCACCTCCGTGTGTGGCCGCACATGCGTTTCCACGGGCAAACAGGCACTAATTTCTACCAGCTCGCGTACAGCGGCTACGTGGATCAGGGCGGCACACTCATCCTGCCGACCTACCGCTCCGGCGACCGCGAGCTCGCGCCGCTCATCACGGTGACCGGCGGCGGCGGCGCGCGCATCGCGCTCGGCAACCCCGAGGGCGAGGTGCAGTACGGCCTCAACCTCGCGGGCGACGTCATGTACACGCGGTTTCTGAAATCTCTTTTCGTCACCACGCGTACTGGTGTGTACGGGACCGTCGCGTTCGACGTGGAGTTCTAGTCATGCGCAGCAACACCCTACCCAAGACCTCCCTGACGCTGATCGCCGCCCTCTCCGTCGTGGCCGCGTTCGGCATCATGTCGTCCAGCTGCTCGCTCGACCCGGTGCACGACGGCCAGGTCAAGGCGCTCGGCGGCGAGGACCCGAACATTCCCGCGGGCCAGTATCATCGCGGCGGGCAGCCGTGCACCGTCTGTCACGGCGGCGAGGGTCCCGCGAAGAACGTGTTCGCGATCGCAGGCACGGTCTTCTATCAGCAGTACGACCCGGCAAACCCGAAGGTCCCGGTACCCGTGGACCAAGCGTTCGTGCGCATCCTCACCGCCGACAACGCGAACCTCTGCTTCGTGACCAACTGCATGGGTAACTTCCGCGCCACGCCCGACCGCCTCGGCGCGAAGGGCCTCAAGTTCCCATTCCTCGTGAGCGTGCAGAAGACCTCTGGCACCGGCAATCAACCGGTCGTCGCCATGGTCGGGCATGTGGGGCGTGAGCCGTCGTGCGCGAACTGCCACAAGGATCCGTCGTTCTTCGACTCGCCGGGCCACGTGGCCGTGAACCAGAACCCGCCGAACCCGCCGGTGCAGTGCCCGCCCGCTGTCGAGCCCGACCCGCCCTTGGTCTGCCCGGAGGATCTTTTCTGATGAAGACGGTCAAAACGAAGATGCTCGTGGGCATGTTCACCCTTGCCGTTGGGCTCGGCGTGCTGAGCACCGCATCGGCGGTGGTGTCGTGCGCATCCGTCCCCGACGAAAAACGCTTCACCGCCGTCATCGGGCCGAACTTCCCGGCCTTTCGTGACTCGGTGGACCCGTACATCGAGAAGCAGTGCGGCACGCTCGACTGCCACGGCGAGCCCGGCCGCGGCTTTCGCGTCTACGGCTTCCGCGGTCTGCGCCTCTACAGCCAGGAAGCCGGCCTGGTCCCAGGCATCCAGCAGACGACGCAGGAAGAGATCAACGCGAACTACTTCGCCCTCATCTCGGTCGAGCCCGAGACCTTCAACCGTGTGATGGCGCAGAACGGGCAGAACGCCGACCTCCTGCTGTTCCTCCGCAAGGCCATGAACCTCGAGCGACACAAGGGCGGGGCCCTCTTCGCAAAAGAGAGCGCCCCCTACCGCTGCATCACCGCGTGGCTCCGCCTCCCGCAAGACCCTACCGTCGCCCTGGGGACCAACGACAAGTCGTTCTGCGACAAGGCCAAAACGCAGCCCTGACCTTCCGCTCCCGCGGTCGCGGTCGATGGGTACACATCCACGGCGTCGGAGTAGCTCGAGAGCCGCCCGCTTAAACACGAACCCCGGGTGAGCTGCCTGAGCTGCTCCCCGGGGTCGGTCCCTCTCCCTGAAACCACGAGTCCGCGATGCGCGGGCTCAGTGGCTAGGCCGTCATTGCACCGATGCGAGCGGATTCACGAGGCCGTCGATGACGGCGCGCGAGAAGTCCTGGACGCGGCGGGAATCGCCCTTGGCTGCGGCGTAGAGTGCCGCCGTCGCTGCGTTGGACGCAGTGACAGAGCTGGCCTGTCCGGGGACATCAGCACCCGTTGCCGGGTCGAAGCCGCTCGTCGTTGCGTCGGCGTTGACGCCGCCGAACCAACCGGTCTTCAGGTAGCCGTTGCCCATGACGTACAGCCAGTTCGAGTTCTTCGGCGTACCGTCGCCCCAGCCGTTGCGGGCGAGCGGCGTCTTCGGCGTGTCACCATGGATGGTGAACATGATGTTGTCGGCGAGGGACTTCGACGAGCAGCTCGGATCGGGAGACGCGGATGCATCTGCCATCATCGCGTCGAAGATCTTACCGAGGCGTGCTGCCATCGCAGTCGGCATCGCATCACCACCAGCGAACGCTCCGTGCGGGTCGTCGCGCATAGCGGGGATGATAATCGAGGAGGTCAAGCCCAGCTTGAACGCCTTGATGCCCGTGATGATCGAGTGTGCGATCTCGAGCACGTTCGTCGGCGTGCCAGCAACGATGCCGTAGGCAGCGTCGTCAGCGGTCGTCGGACGAAGCGCATCGGAAAGGTTCTTTCCGAGGAGGTTCGCAGCGACCTTGCCCGTCTCGTAACCCTTCGCGACGGTCGAGCGACCGGCAGCGCGGTTGAGACCCAGGAAGGCCTTGTAGTAGGCCTCGTGGAGCGCGGCATCGCCGGGCACCGCGAGCAGCGTCTTGGACGCAGCGCTGTTGAAGAGGTCGACGAGTCCCGCCGCGTTTCCGACCGCCGCGGTCGCCGGAGCTCCAGGAGCTGCGCCGAACGTGAACGGGTTGATCGCGATGACGGGGAGAAGCGTCGGGTCGGACTGCTGGATGGCAGCGATACCTGCGAGCATGCTCGCGGTGCCCGAGGGCGTAGCCGCCGACGCGGGCGTCGACGTATGCGTCTCGTTGGTGCCGGCCATGTACGCCGTGACCTGGAACTTCTTGCCGAGCTTCTGGAACGGGCTTTCCGGCGCGTAGTAGAGCTCGTTGTCCGTCAGCGTTGATTTGACGGCCTTACCAAGTGCGTGGAACGAGTAGTTCGGGTCGTTGCCCTTGGCGATGACGTTCTGCGGGAAGAGCAGGTTGAACCACGCGAAGCCACCGTTACCGGCGACCAGGTGGAACGACCTCAAGCTCTTCGTGCAGGCGGTGGTGTCGGCGAGTGCGCTGCCGCCCATGTCATTCATGACATTGAGGAAGCGCGCGCGCTCGAGACCCAGCACAGCCGCCAGGGTTGCGCTCCACTTCATGAAGTCGCGGCGGCCCGTGCCTCGAAGGTCTTTCAAACGATCGTCGATGCCCATGGTCGTGACTCCTTATTCGCAGGTGTGCGCAGCCGAAAGGAGCGCGGAAATCGCGATGTTCTTGCCAATCGCGGGGGTGGATGCCTGAGTGACGGCGGCGTTCGCAAGGTCGACGTGCTCTTGGCGCGCCGGCTTTCCGAGAAGGCACGAGATACCGTCCTTCGTGAAGGCGCCCGAAGCATCGAACAGCTTCACCGGCATACCGCCCGACGTGCAACCCGTCGGAGCCCAGTTCGCAGCGGAAACCTCACTCGCCGAAGCGGCGAAGATGTCCATCTGCTTCGTCATGCCAGAAGCCGTCGCGAACGATGCCTCCGGAACACGGCTGGCGTAGTTTGCCTGGCCGAGGGTCGCGAGACCCGCCTTGTAGATGCCGCCTGCCGAGCCCGCGCCGCCGTTCACGTTGATACCGCGCGTAGCCAGGATTGACGAAAGGGACGCCACGGTGACCTTGCCGCAGGAGTGGAGACGGGCGATGGTCTCGGGCGAGCCCGAGGTCGCGTCATCTACCCGCTTCTGAGCAGGGTCCGGGGCCGCGAAGGGCGCGGTAGGGTCCGCACCGTTCGGGTCCTGGCTGTGGTTGTCACCGTTGGGACCGCCGCCGCCGGCTTGGTCCGTATTGGTGGCGACGGATTCTGCACCGCCGCCATTGCTGAGTGAGTCGTTGGTTCCGTCGCAGCCTGCGAGCACGAGCATCGCAGAGCCGATCAGGGTGAGAGCAAGTCGTTTCATGATTTTTCCTCTTCTCCCTTCCCTGGTTAGAACTTCACGAAGTCATCGCTCTTGTAGATAGCGGCGATGGTGGCCTTGAGCTTCTGGCCGTTCTTGTTGAAGTCCGCAACGTACTGCTGGGTAACGGTGAGAGGCACCGTGGCCAGATCGTTCACAACGTCGCCGCGAGACATCGCCCAGTTCCACACGCGGTTGACCGCGCAGGTGGCGACGACCGGATCCTTCGCGATGGCAGCGCCAAGGGTCGGGATGTCGGTGACAGTGACTCCGTTACGCCATGCGAAACCTTCGGAGGCGGGGAGCCAATCCTGGAGCTGCGCGGCGGGGTTGCCCGGGACGGGAACAAGGACGGCGAACTTGGTGCCGTCGTACACGCCCTTCGCGTCGAAGTGGCCGAACAGCGGTGCCTGGTGGTTGATCGTTCCGTGACAGTTGGCGCAGATGACTGCGGACGTGTCCTGGAAGTTGATCTTCGCGGTGGTGCCACCGGTGACGCTGGTGAAGGGCCAGGGGCTGGTATACGAACCGGCGCCCATCGCCTTCGGCGTGGCGGAGAACTCGGCGGGGTTCTTCGAGCAGACGAACGTCTCCTGAATGAACCGCACGCGGCGCATCGCCATGTTGGAGAAGTACTGCGCCTGGATGCCAGGATCCGAGAGGACACCGGCCGTCGGCTGCGTGCCCGTGCAGGCCGCATCCGCGAAGACGTTCGTGGCCGCCGTATAGGTCGGGCACGTGTTGGTAGACGCCGTGAAGAGGTCCGAATACGGACGGTCGTTGATGACGACCTCCGCAGCGAACGTCGCCGCCGTGTCGAAGCTCGGCATGCCCATCGCGGGGGGTGCGCCACCGGTCTTGAGCGTGTCGCGCCACCACTGAATCATCATCGCGGTGAATCGCTTGTCAGCGATCATCGCGTCAACGTCCTTCTCGTATGCCGCCTTCGCCGTCTTCGCATCCGCCGCCGAGCCGATCTCGTTGATCTGGTCGAGCGTCGGAAGGTCGCCGGTCAGCTTGAGGCTCGCGATACGGAGCGCCTCGCCGTAGTCGACCACGCGGGTGTCGAGGATCGGGGTCGGGGTCGGCGTAGCGCCACCACCCGCACCACCGCCGCCAGGGGTAGAGCCCCCAGGGCTCGGATTGACGGAGCCGGGCGCGTTGGGGTCGGTTGCACCCGTCCCGTTGTTGAGCTGGTCCGAGCTGTCGCCACCGCCGCACGCGGCCAAGCCGAGCGCGAATGCGATGCCGAGTGCGCCGTTCCGGCCTTGCTGCCATGAGCCTCGTCGCATCGTCTCCCTACCTTTCCATCTGCGGCCAGCAAGATGCTGTCTGCGTGGTTGAACATAAAGCAACTACCGCTCCATCCTTGGAGCAGGACTGCGATTAGAGTCTGACTAGAAAATGGTACCGCCCATGATGAAGCCCTTCCAGTCGGTCTGCCAGCCAGCCTTGTTGGTGACGGCACCACCAGCGTGGCCCATCGTTCCGTCGAGCTTCTGGATGATTCGGCTGTTGCCGGGGGTGGCCTTGTCGATCTTGTTCAGGACGGCCGCGCACGCGCCCGGGTAATCCTTCGTGTTTCCGAGGCCCGAGAGATTGAGTGCGCCGTTGCCACTGCCGCCTGTGTTGTGGCAGTTCATGCAGACGAGAGGTGCGCTGTTGCCGCCGGCCAGCAACGACGGCGCCACCATGTTCTGGAAGTTCGTGGGATTGCTGCACATTGCAGCGACTGCCGCTTCCTTGACGATGCCCGCCTCGAGCTTGTAAGCCTCGATCCGGAGCTTGTCCGTCGGCTGCCAGGGGTCGAAACCGCTGAAGATCGCAAAGGGAACTGGCAGTGGAGTGGTGGCGCCACCGCTGACGGTGACGTCTGTGTTCGAGAACGTGTCCTGCGGGTCCTGCGAGTCAGGATCCGCAGGATTTGCCTTCTTTGCGGGCACTCGATAGAAGATCGGGTGCTGAAGGTGGACGCCCGAGCCAGCCGCTGTCGTGAGTGAAACGTTCGTGAGCTCGAGGGTCGTCCCGACCAGCTGCGCCTTGAACTTCAGGTGAACGCCGGTCACACCGGTCGCAAGCTTGCTCAAGTCCACATCATTATCGGCGCCGATGGTGACGGCGAAGGGGTCCGTCGTAGGACGCTTGATGGCCTGGAGCTCGGCAGACTCCTGGTAGAGCCACGCCTCGACGCGTTTGCCAAGCGAGGTGCCTGCATCGCTGCCGTCGTCGTAGATGCTGCCGCCTTCGTGAACGCCTTTCGTGATGATAGCACTTGTGAAAACGTCCTTCACGACGATGCCCGTGAAGGCCTTGATCGACTTGTAGGAGTCGGGCGCAGCGAGGAACTTGGGGGCGGTCGAGAACGTGGTCGCGCTCACGTGGCAACCGCCACCGGGACCGCCACATTTCGTAACAATATCCTTCTCCAAGCCGCGATAGAGCGCCTCGGCAGGGTCAACGCCACCCGTCCCAGGCCCACCACCCTCGCCGGCAGGTGTCCCACCCTCTCCGCCACCGCCCGGATGGTTGGGATCGTACCCGTTGAAGATTCCATCGCCTCCACCGTCGCTACAGGCGACAAAGGCCCCTACCACACCGGTCAGGATGGTGGAGAAGAGCAAGATGGAGCGTACATTTCGCGAGGTTTTCATCAGGCAAATTCTCCCAAGGGGTGAAAGGCATGCACAGGATGCGCCCGGGTGTCTTTATCCGTAATCATTGGATTTTACCTGGTGATACCGGCAGGCGACACCCCTCGGTGGATCCTGTCTGATCCCTTGGATGGAACCACTTCCGGCCCCACCCAAGGTCCCGATTTCCTCGGGCGTGGACTGGCGTCGCATTGCGGTATCGCGTGGATCCCTTCCGCCCATGCGGGTCTTCCCCCCCAACACCAGGGGGCTAGGCCCTCCGAAGGCCCACGGATCCTGAGAAGCCCGGGTCCATTGCAGGCAACTGTAACCAACCTGGTCACATACGCGGGCGTCGCGGTCAAGCTCGAGGGAGCTCTCAGCCGGGCAGGTCAGCGGATGGGCGCGCCGGCATCAACGCGTGCGCTGAGGATCCGGACCGCATCCGCGAAGACAGCGCTCTCGGGGTGCTCACGCATGAGCTGGGAGTAGAGGGCGAGCGCAAGCGGCGCGTCACCGGAGGCCAGGGCATCAACTGCTCGCCGCTCGCTGGTGACGAACCCACCCTGCGTCGTGTGCGCGGAGGCGGAGCCAGCGACGGGTGGGGCTGGGTTTCCTGGCGCCACGATCTGGTTTCCCGGCACATTGCCAGGCTGGCCAGGCTGGCCAGGCTGGCCGGGCTGGGGTTGGAGCTGGCCCGGCTGGTTTGGATACGCAGGGTAGCCTGGTTGTCCCGGCTGGCCGGCCTGAGGCTGGCCGGGCTGCCCAGGATAGGGCTGAGGCTGGATGGGGTAGGGCTGGCCGGGCTGGCCCGCTTGCGGATATGGCTGTCCCGGTTGGCCGGGGTAGGGCTGGCCGGGCTGCGGATATCCAGGCTGGGTGGGCTGACCCGGCTGGGGGTACATGCCGGGCTGGCCGGGCTGCGGATATCCAGGCTGGCCCGCACCAAGCTGACCAGGGATCGGCTGGGGGTTCGGCTGCCAAGGAGGCTGTTGGCCGGCCTGGCCGGCCTGTCCTGGTTGGGCAGGGTTCCAGGGAGCTGGGATGATGTAATTGCTGCTGGTGGGGAGCGGCCCCGGCCCAGCCATCACGGAGCTCGAGCCCATGGGCTGAGGTCTCGCGGCGTCGTCACCGCTGTCATCCGAGAACAGCACATACATCGCCGCGATGATGGCGAATGGTGCGAGCGCGAGCCCGATCTTCCGCGGTGGAGAGGCCATCTGGAACTGCTGGATGAGCTCCTCGACCTTGTTTGCGGGAGGTATGGCTCCGACCATCACGGTCTGCACGCCGTTGTTCACGGGCATCATCATCGGCCCGGCACCGGTCGGCACCGGGGGACCCATACCCATGGCTCCCATCTGGCCCTGGGAATTCTGCGGATACCCCGACATCGGATAGCCACCAGAGCCCGCCATGGGCTGCATCGGTTGCTGCGGGTAGCCTCCGCTGCCCATCATCTGCGGCTGCTGCTGCATCATCGCAGGGCCCGAGGGTCCTGCCTGCGGCACCTGCGAGTACCCAGCTGGTGCCTGCTGCACCTGCTGCGGGGGACGGCTCATCACAGCTGGGTTCGACCCCGAGGCCATGTTGGGATAGGCGGCGGGGCGACGGATGGGCCCTGATTCAACGCGTGTCTCGTCGCCAGGCAGCGGCTCGCCCTCGTCCGCTCCAGCGAGCGGCGGCGGCGGACCAGCGCTGCGTCCCGGCCCTGGGGCGCCCCCAGCGGGTCGCGGACCCGTGCTGGCGTTGACCGGGTTGAAGCGTGTGGACTCGCTGTCCGGTGGCTTGGCGGCGAACTGTCCGGGCTCGAACGGGCGATCCGCCGCGGGTGGGGGCGCTGGCTTCTTGGTGTTCCTCGGCGGAACGGGTGGTGGCGGCGGCGCGCCGGTGGCGCTCGCGTTCTGGCGACGTGCTGCGACCTCGCGCACGAATGCTTCGCGCTCTTCGTTGGAGACCGCTCTCGCAACCGTGGCGGCGCCGTCGTCCTCTTCGATGAGCGAGCGGTAATGCAGCCGCGCGGAGCCGATGTCGATGCGGCAAGGCGAGCGCAGCTCCGTCCACTGTGAGCCCACCGATTGCCCTTCGGCGAGCGCAGGCTGACTGCCGTCGGCGCTCTGCAAAAATAGGGCTTTCCCATCGAAGTAGACGAACGCATGCACGTCCAGGATCTTCGCGCCCTCGATGCGCCACATCCCGCGTCGGCCCACGCTGATGGGCGCGAGCTCGGAGCCGAGCGAGAGCGGAATGAACGTCGGCTCGCCGACTCCCTTCTCGATCTCGATGACGTGCGTGGTCGCGTTGCCTGCCATGACTCGTTAGCCGCTAGTTAGTACTCCGGGCGCCGCTGCCCTTGGTTCTGCTTCGCGGCCTTGTATATCGATTTTGGCAGATCTACGCCGTGCTCGTGAAGTTGCGGGACACAACGAGGCAAAATACCTGTCGGGGCAATGTGGCTGAGCACCTCCCCCTTCTTGCCGAACCCTGTGTATTCACGGACTAAAATGTCCTGCATTTGGTAGGACTGCGTGGGAAGGTCGTAGCCGAGCACCTCCGAGATGTGGGTGATCTTCCGGCTACCGTCTTGCAAACGCGAGACCTGGCAGATGATGTTGACGGCCGACGCGAGCTGAATGCGGAGGGCCTCGAGCGGCATCTCCAGGTCGCTCATCATGGCCATGGTCTCGAAGCGCGAGATCGTGTCGCGTGGATAGGTCGCGTGAAGGGTGCTCATACAGCCGCCGTGACCGGAGGTCATCGCCTGGATCAGGTCAAGGGCCTCGCCGCCGCGGATTTCTCCGACGACGATGCGGTCAGGTCTCAGACGAAGCGTGGCCCTGAAAAGATCTCGAATGCTGACGCCGCCGCGACCTTTCGGATCCGGCGGACGCGCCTCGAGCCCGCAGAGGTGTGCGCGCTGGAGCTGGAGCTCGCGTGAGTCCTCGATCACGACAACGCGCTCGCCTTCGGGAATGAAGGACGAGAGCGCGTTCAGCATGGAGGTCTTGCCGCTGCCCGTGCCGCCGGCGATGAGGATGTTGAGCTTCGAGACCACCAGCGCGTGCAGCGCCATCGCCGTGTCCTCGTCCATCGCGCCGAAGCCAATGAGGCGCTCGACCGT
Source organism: Polyangiales bacterium (assembly GCA_038230375.1). Taxonomy (GTDB): domain Bacteria; phylum Myxococcota_A; class Polyangia; order Polyangiales; family Polyangiaceae; genus JANXLV01. The sequence continues at coordinate 20,264 of JBBRNJ010000105.1, forward strand.
CAGCGTCTCCTTGAAAAACCGGCGGATCGACACGCACGGGCCCTCGGGCGCCGCCGGCGGAAGGACCGCCTCGATGCGGGAGCCGTCGGGCAAACGCCCCTCGAGGATGGGTCGCTCTTCGTCGATGTGCTTGCCGACGAACTGCGCCGCGTTGCGCAGCGCCGCGATCAGCGCCTCCTTCGATTCGAACTTCGCGTCCGAGAGGTGCAGGATGCCCTTCTTCTCGACGTAGATCTGGTTCGGCCCGTTGATCATGATGTCGCTGACCGCGGGGTCATCGAGGTGCTTCTTGATCGGCGCGAAGAACTGCAGCAGCGTCTCTTCGAAGATTTCCTTGGGGATCAAAGTCCCGTCAGTATATCAGGGCGCGCCCGCATCTCCGCGTCCTAGCTCGTGGAGGATGCCTGTGGCGCCAGGCTCCCTGGGCGACTGGTCGGTCACTGCGGTCGGCTTTGGGTCCACCGCCGCCCCGGGAACGTCGTGAAGCAGGCCGCTGTTCGCTTCCCTGGCGTGTTTTCCCTTGGGGGAGAGGCGCAGGTACTCGCGGAACTCCTTGTCGGCGCGAACGGCATCGTTGTCGCCATCGCGGAACGCGACACCGAGCGCAAAGTGGGCCTCCGCGTTCTCGGGCTCCTTCTTCATCACGACGTCCAGGTTTGCCTTGGCCGCGGGGTACTCCTCGACGGCGATGTAGAGCGTCGCGACGATGAAGCGCGTGCTCGTGTCCTCCGGGTGCGAACGCAGGTAGTTCGCGCCGTACTGGATGGCGACCCGGTATTTCTGGCCGCGAATGCACACGACCAGGAGCTGCGGGACGATCTTCCGCGGGTCGCCGCCAGCGTCGAGCGCAGATGCAAAGTACTCCTCGGCGCGCGTCCAGTCGCCGACCGCGGCAAAGCCCTGCCCTCGCGCGAAGAGCTTGTCCCAGGTCTGCTCCTGCTTGAACGTCGCGAGGTTCTCCTGCATCTCGTCGCCCTTGGTCTTCTGGCATGCGAGGGATGTGAGGGATGCCACCAGGACCGACGCGCCGAGCATCACCATCGCGAGCGCGCTCCCTCCACCCGTGCGAAGGGACGGCTGCAGCTTCCGCGACAGCTTCACTTGGGAGGCGGTCCCTTGCCGATCTCGCTCTTCAACTTCCGTTCGAGGTTGTTGAGCCACGAGACGTACTCGCCTTGCTTGCCCTCCGTGAACTGGCGGAGGATGTGCACCCCGTGCAGCGCGCCGGTGTAGTCCTCCACGTTGAGGGCATGCTCGAGGCGAACGCGCTGCGTCCTGTAGTCGTCGTTGATGTCGATCCTGAGGCGCTGCGCTGTTTCATCCGCCGCGGCGGCCGTCTGCGGATCTCCACCGGCGCGGAAGCACGCGGCGGCCTGCTCGTAGAGCGGTACGCACTGCACGCCGTCTTGCACGTGGAACGGGCGTCGCTCGCGCTTTGCGTCGGCGATGAAGAGCCGGTCGCGCGCGAAGGCGAGGGCCTGCCCTCCCTGCTGCGGACACTGCGCCACGGGAGGTCCCCAGAGCTCCGGCGCCTCCTTCGGGCGCCCGACGTCGCTTTCCGAGCCGTCGTCCAGGAGCAAATAGTATCCGCCGCCTGCGACCAGCGCGATGAGCGCGAGGAGGGTGATGGGGGACGAGCCCTTCTGCTTCGTCTGGACGACCTGGCCTGCGCCAGCCGCGTCTGCGGCCATGACGTAGATCTGCACCTGACCGACACCGAGCACCGCTTCCGGCGGAAGTGGCGCCTGCGTGAAGGCGATGTTGTTGATCGTGGGCGGCGGCTCGAAGTTGAGCGCACGCGCGAACACGCCGGCGGGACCGAGCTCGATGAGGCAGTGCTCGACGCGCGCCTGATCGATGGGGAGGCGGATCTCGCAGTGGGCGCCGCTGCCGATGAGCACACGCTCGCTCTCGACGTTGAGCTGATCTACTTGTCCCGAAGGCAGTCTGATTTGGAACCTGAGAACGCGCATCTGTCCTCCTTACAGACCGCCCGTGATCTGCATGATGGCGGGGCCAAGGATCAGCCCCATTATGCAGAAAAACACGAGCATCAGTGGACCTACCATCTTCACGCCGGCCTTCGCCGCCAGCTCTTCTGCGCGCACGCTCCGGCGCTGCCTCGAGATCGTCGCCTGGATGGTGAGCACCTCCGCCACGGGATTGCCGCGCTCCTCCGCCTGGATGAGGGAGTTCGCGAACTCGATCGCGGCGTCGACGGGGCACCGGCGCGAGAACTCGAGCAGGGCCTCCTTGCGCGTGCGTCCCAGGTTCAGCGTCTGCAAGATGAGCGTGAACTCTTCGACCAGTGCGTCGTCGGGGTTCGACGACTGCTCGACCACCTTGCGGATCGCGCCGGGGAAGTCCAGGCCGGCACCCATGCAGAGCGCCATGACGTCGATGAAGTACGGCAGACCGCGGCTCACCTGCTTCAGCCGCTCTTGCGCGACGCCGCTGACCTGCATGTACGGGAGTGCGCCGCCGATGAGCGCGCCCACGATCACCATGATGGCGCCAAGGTCGAACATGTAGCCGAGCGCAACGCCGGCGAAGAGACCACCGATGGACGACAGGATGGTGAGGGCGATGAACTCGTCCGCGGTGAGACCCATGTAGTCTCCCGCAAGTCCGATCTGCTCGTCGATGGAGGCGCGCTGTTCGTCGGTCGGGATACCGGACACGCGCACGCCGAGCCACCGAACGAGCGGCTCCACGGTGCGCCAGAACTCGTTCGACGCGAGCGCCTGCTGGCGCTTGAGGCCACGCAAGCCAAGACGGCTCGCGACGCGCGTCTTCGAGGCTGCGATCGACCAGAAGAAGATCCCCACCGCCGCGCCGAACAGCACGGGCACGATGATGCGGAGCGCGACGACCATCACGCTCATGCCCTGGAACTGGAAACCAAAAATCGGCTTCACGAGATCGCCTGCGTGTTCAAATATCCACCGCCAGGACCTTGCGGGCCACGACGAGCGCGGAGACCCAGCAGGAAGCGCACGCGAACGTGATGATGTACCCCACGAGCGTGGTCTGGAGCGGCGTGAAATACCCCGGCCACAGCTGGTTCAGGCCAATGAGCAGCGCCAACGGAAGCGCGGCGATGACCCAGAGCTGCATCTTGCCCTCGGCGGTCTTCGTGCGGATGACGCCCTCGAGCCGACGCATCTCGCGCAGCGTGAGTGCAGTGGTCTCCAGCACGCGGGGCAGATTTCCGCCGACCTGCCGTCCGATGAGGATGGCGGAGAGCGCGGAGTCCAGCGGGCGGCTTCCCACGCGCGCGGCCATGTGAAGGAGCGACTGGTCGAGCGTGCTGCCGACCTTCATCTCCTTGATCGCGAGGTCCACTTCCTGACGGATGGGGTCCTGGATGACGGTGACGACGGTGTTGAACGCGGCGCCGATGCTGGGCGTGGACTTCAGTGCGTTCGCGAGCGCCAGCACGAAGTTGTCGAGCTGCTCTTCGATGAGGAGCACGCGCTCCTTGCGATGCCGTTCGATCCACACGGCCGGCGCGGCGAGGATCGCCACGACCCCGAGCCACCAGTACGGCACCTCGATCGACATGACCAGGAGCAGGAGCACGGCAAGCGCGCCGACCTGACCATATGCAATGTGACGACCCGGCAGGAAGATGAACATCGGGCGGAGCTTTCGCTCGAGCCAGCCGGTGTAGCGAGCCCACATGCGGTAGGGAAAGCTCGACTGGTCCGAGAGCGAGACCCACGTCCCCACGAACGCGCCCAGCACGACGAGGACGGAGCCGGCGTATTTGTAGATCTCGGTGAGCGGAGCGACATCGGATGCGTGTGTCATGTCAGAGGTACTTCTCCCCTCGCTTCACGAGACCCATGACGATGAAGTCGTTCAGGTACGAAGGCAGGTAGCCCGTCGCACGGAAATCACCGATGACCTTGCCCTTGGGGCCTGTTCCGGTGCGCACGAACTCGAAGATGGGCAGGGTCTCGATCTCGCCGGTGTCGCGCTCCATCCCGATGACCTCGCTGATGGCGACGATCTTGCGCGAGCCGTCGGAGAGGCGCGACTGCTGGACGATGACGTGGACGCTGCCGGCGATCTGCTCACGGATGGCGCGCACGGGGAGATCGACGCCGGCCATGAGGACGAGCGTCTCGAGACGTGCGATGGCCTCCTTCGGGGAGTTTGCGTGCGTCGTGGTGAGCGAGCCGTCGTGGCCAGTGTTCATGGCCTGCAGCATGTCGAGCGCCTCACCACCACGACACTCACCGACGACGATGCGGTCAGGGCGCATGCGCAGCGCGTTCTTCACGAGGTCGCGAATGGTGTACTCGCCGCGGCCTTCGAGGTTCGCCGGGCGCGTTTCGAGCGAGACGACGTGCGGCTGCTTGAGCTGGAGCTCGGCGGCGTCCTCGATCGTGACGATGCGCTCTTCTTCCGGGATGACGCCCGAGAGGACGTTGAGCAGCGTGGTCTTTCCGGAGCCCGTGCCGCCGGAGATGACGATGTTCTTCTTTGCGATCACGGAGCGCGTGAGAAAGAGCGCCATCTGCGGGGTGCACGTCCCGTAGCTGATCAGCTTGTCGAGCGTGAGCGGGACCTTCGCGAACTTTCGGATCGTGATGCACGACCCGCGAAGCGCGATCGGCTTGATGACGGCGTTCACACGCGAGCCGTCCTTGAGTCGCGCGTCCACCAGGGGTGATGACTCGTCGATGCGGCGGCCGAGCGGCGTGACGATGCGCTCGATGACGGCGCGCACACGTTCGTCGTCCGTGAAGCGTGCCTCGCTGAGGCGGATCTTGCCGTTGTGCTCGATGTAGATCGTGTTCGGATCGACGACCATGATTTCGCTCACGGTCGGGTCGGAGAGGAAGCGTTCGAGCGGGCCCAGGCCGAGCGCCTCGTCACTGAGCTCGCCGATGAGCGTGTCGCGATCCATCTCCTTCGGGATGCGCGCATCCATGGAGCCCACGATGCGACGGAGCGCGTTCAGCACCTTGGGGCGCATCGACGGATCGTCGAGCTTCTTCGCGTCGATGGTGGCAAGGTCGAGGTGCTCGAGCAGCGCCTTGTGGATGTCGCGCCGGAGCTCGACGTCCTTCTTGCGCGAGTCGTCCATGTGCCGCACGGGCATCTGCTGCGCCGCGGCCACCGGTGCGGTCGGCGACATGTGCTGCGCCGGATGTCCTGCATGATGAACGCCATTCTGCGCGGTCATCCCGTTCGCACCGCCTGGCATTCCGCCGTTCATGCCATTCATGGCGGGGTTCTGGCCGGACACATTTACAGGGTTTGGCCCCATGTAGGAGCCAAGGTGCTGCTGCGCATGGCGGAGCGCGCCCGTCGGATCTTGAGGCGCAAACGTGGGGGGAGGATGCGTGGCGCCATGCGTTGCAGCATGCGTGGGCGGGGGATGGCTACCCGACATGGCGGTCGGGTGCCCCGCGTGAGCGCCTTGCGTGCCGTGCGCTGTCGGATGCCTCTCCTGGGCGGCGGCCGGGAAGAAGAACACCGTGA
>JBBRNJ010000106.1:0-25754 GCA_038230375.1 Polyangiales bacterium
CTGCGCTTCCTTCACGCCTGCGGCCAGGAAGCTCTTGGCGGTCTCGCTGAGCGGCGAGCCGTCCTTCTTCCAGAACTCCACCGCAGCGGCAAGGCGGCTCTTGCGCCACAGCTCCGCCGGGTCCTTGGACTCGTCCCATCGCTTGGCGTCGCGCTCGACGTGCGCGACCAGCAGCCGATCGTCGCGCGCCTCCTGCAGCCACCCACGCACGAGCCCCCAGTCCTTGAGCACCGAGTCGTGGACGAACGTGAACCCGTCCTGCTCAGCGACCACCAGGCGAGCCTTCGTGAGCGCGAAGACCGCCTCCTTCGCGTCCTCGCCGTAGCGCTTCACCAGTACGTCCATCTCGACATGCGCGCGCGTACCTTCGGGCGTCGTCATCTCGAGGAGCACGTTTCGCAGCGTGTCGTTCGAGATGTTCTTCGCTGCGATGGCCTCGTTCGCGTGATCCTCGAGCGCGCTCTTCAAGCCGCCCTTGCCGCTGAACGCCGCACGCGTGATCTTCTTCTTCTTGGTGTCGCGCGCAGCCCAGAGGCGCGTGAGCCCGAACTGCACCAGGGTCATTGCGGTCTCGCGGCCCTTCAGATCCTTGAGGACCTCCTTGCGGAGCTCCGCGTCCTCGAACTCGTAGCCGTACGCCTGCAGCGCCTCGTCGACCACCTCACTCCATCCGGTCGACGACAGGGGCGCCAGCAGCTGGATGCCCTTGGAGAGCGCTCGCGCGAAGAGCGAATCGATCTCCAGTGTCTGATCGAGCAGATCCCGCCGAACGCACACGATCACGCGCACGCCCATGTGCCCCTCGGCAAGGCGCGAGAGCAGCTCCAGCGCATCGGTGCGGCCCTTCGCCGCTTTTTCCTCGTGCTTCGTGACCACCTCCTCGAGCTGGTCCACGAGGATGACGATGCCTTCGCCCTTCGCGTCGACGTTCGCGGCCAGCTGTTCGGCGACCGCCTCCGGATGCGCGTCTGTGGGTGCGCCGATCACCTTCTCGATCGCACCGCTCAGCGCGCCCATCAGATCCTTGCCCGGCGTCACGACCACGCTGCGGTACTTCTTGGGCCAGCCGCCGAGCGCGCCCTCCTCGATCGCGGGCAGCAACCCCGCGCGCGTGATGCTGCTCTTGCCGCTGCCGGAGAGTCCGACGATCCCCACGAGCCCACGCGTTCGCAGAAGCTCGATGGCGCCGGCCATCTCCGCGGAGCGCCCGAAGAACACGTCACGATCGGATGCCTCGTAGCGCTCGAGACCGGGGAACGGGCCGCGCTCCTCCTTGGGAAGACCACGCTCGCGCCCGGCGAGAGCGCTCCGGATCTGCTCCAGCTCACGAAGAACGAGCTCCGCCGAGCGAGGACGCGCGTCGCGCTTCGCCGCCACGAGCGAGTCCACGAGCTTTGCGAGTGCCGGCGGCGTACCAGGTGCAACGTCCAGAAGGGGCTCCGCGGGCGAGTCGCCGGTGATCACGTTCCTGTCCACCGCGGCGATGTCGACGCCGGCCTTCTTGGAGGCTGCGACCGCAGGAACGTAGCCCGCGATGCACTGGTAGAGCACGGCGCCCAGCGAGTACAAATCGCTCGCGGCGGTCGGGCGCGACGTGGTCTTCACGCAGACCGGATCCACGTAGCCGATGGTGCCGGTGAGCGGCGCTGTCTTCTTTGCGTCGGGCTTGTCGTTCACCTTGATGAGCGTCGCTGCCTTCCGTCCGATCGACTCGGGAGGAAGGTCGTCGAGCGCCAGGTCGTCGCGCTTTGCCGCCTCGTCCTTGGCAGCGTCCTCACCGGCGATGCCAAAGTTGAGGAGCTTGTGCGTGCCAGCCGTGAGGATGATGTTCGACGGCTTCACGTTGCAGTGGACCACGTGCGCATCGTGCGCTGCCTCCAGCGCAGAGGCCACGTCGATCCCGACCTCCACGGCCAGGGCAACGCGCTTCGGGTCGCCAGGCGGGAGGTCGGCGATGGCCTTGTCGGCGAGCTGGCGATCGACGCTGATGCCGTCCGCGAACTCCATGACCAGGCCCATGAGGCCGCGCTTCGGGTCGGTGGCGAGCGTATGGAAGCGAATGACGTTGGGATGCTGCACGCGGCAGAGCGCGCGTGCCTCGTCCACGACGCGCGCCTGCCAGCCTTCGGGGGCCGCGCCGGCCTTCGGCTGCCCGATGTCGAAGAGCTTGATCGCCACCTCACGGAGGCTCAGCCCCGCGTGCTCTTCGACAGCCCTGTACACCGGCGCCGTGCCGGCCTTGTCGAGCAGCTCCTTGCACCGGTACGGGCCGATGCGTCGCGCGTCGTCGGGGGCGGCCAGGAACTGGGAGATGCTGGGACTGAAGGGCATGGGGTCACGCTAGATGACCCGATGACCCCCGGTCCACACCGATCGCCCTAGAACCCGCACTGCGACTTGCAGGTGGTTTCCGCGCAAGTTGACACGGCGTCGAGCTTCGAGAGCCCGCCCGGGTGCCCCGCGTCACAGGCCGAGGCGCACGCGTCATCACTGCATGCGTCGTAGCAACGAACGAGCGCCACGCAGTCGGTGTCGTCAACGCACGTGGTGGTCTGTGTGCAGCAGCTCGCGTTGAGGCACGTGTCGCACGTGGTGTCGCCGCTCGTGAGGCCGCACGATGGCCCGCCCGGACCAGGTGCCGGACCAGGGCCGGGCCCTCCGGACGCAGCGGAGCAAGCGCTTCCGCACGTGTTGTTCGCGCATGCGGACAGCGAATTCAGCTTCGCCGTGCCGCTGGGATGCGCTGCCTCACATGCGGATTCGCATGCGTCGTCGGCGCAGCGCTGGGCGCAGTCCATGAGCGCGGTGCAGTCCGCATCGTTCGTGCAGGCGTTCGCATCCGCGCAGCAGTTCGTGTCGAGACACGAGTCGCACGTGGCGTCGCCGCTCCCGAAGCCGCACGCGCTCGGCCCTCCGCCTCCGCCTCCACCACCACCACCGCCACCGCCACCGCCGCATGCGGATGAACATCCGGACTGCATGCAGGTCGTGAGCGCATTCAGCTTGGTGGCGCCGCTGGGGTGCGCGGACATGCAGGCGGAGACGCACGCGTCGTCGCGGCACGCATCGCCGCACGCGATGAGCGCGGAGCAGTCAGCATCGGAGACGCAGGCGGTGTTCTCCGCGCAGCAGCTCGCATCGATGCATGTGTCGCACGTGGCATCGCCGGTCGAGAGACCGCACTTGCCCGCATCGGGGCCGCCCCCGCCGGGTAGACCGATCCCGGGCTTTTTCCCGCCCTTCGTCGCGAGCGCGGAGACGGTCTTCGCGACGCCGCTCGGCCGCGAGAGCGCGAGCTTCGACTGCCAGTGGCTCGTCTGCGCTGCGCCCGCTGGCGTGCTTCCCGACGCTTCTGTCCTCTCGATGGTGGTGCTCGTGCAAGCAAATGTCAGCGTCGACGTGATGGCAATCACGCCCAAGGTCATCACTCTCATATGTCCTCCAAAGCAGGTCGGAGCCGGCTCTCGCCTTGCCCCATCCCCATACGAGGGCGCGCCATCCCCGCGGCCGTGTGCTCGCGCAACGGGCGACGACGTCCCTTTCCGTCCCGCACCTAGATGCAGGTCAGAGCAGACACATTCGAAAATATTTTCGAGAAAGTGATCGTTTCTGGTGGCGCGCTCAGCCGCCGTCGTTTGGGCAGCACTCCAGCACGTAGCCCTGCATGCCCATGAGGTTCATGCACGCGCCGATGAAGGTGCCACCGGGGCAGGTCAGCTGCACGGGATGATTCGCGCAGCTTCCCACCTGGTAGGCCTGCATCGAACAGCCTGCGGCGTCGAACGCGGAGTCGCTGGATGCGCCGGCGTCGGTGGGGCTGCCGTCAGAAGCGCTGCTGGCGTCCGTGGGCGTGGTTGCATCGGCGGGCGAGCCGCTGTCGCTTGTGTTGCCGTGTTTTTTCGCGTGAAGCCCGTACGGAGAGAGGTGCATGGTGGTGCCCGATGCCGTCTGAGCGCCCACGTCGATCGCATCACCCGTGAGCGGCACCCAGTCGCCGTTCACGATCGTGGCTGCCTCGAGTGACGCGGGATCGTTGCCGAGCAGATCGGCACCGGCGTACTTGAACGCGAGCGTCACAGCGACCGCGAACTGCGTGCCCGACGGTCCGATCTCGTAGGCCTTGCCGATCGAACCCGCCGGAGCCGAGGAGATCTCCTGGATCGTGATCTGTGTGTCCGCGGGCCGCGCGCCGGGGGGAATGGTGACGGTGAGGACGCCGTCCGGTGTGCTGACGTCACCGCCCGCTGCGCCGACGGTCTTCTGCGCCTGCGTGTCGGTGCCAGTCCCACCTGGAGTTGTGGAGGAAGAGGAGCTGCACGCCGCTGCGACGGCGACCAGAACCAACGTGACGACCCAACCCTTGCGGTTCCCCTCGAGCATGGTGATCCTCCGTTGCTGGTTCTGGACAGATCATGGTGACACGAACGCGGGGCGTCGCCTGTCACCCAGAAGGCGTACTGGATGAGCATTTCGTGATCGCTCCCCGGCGACGTGTGGGCAACCGGCGTTTCGCTACGGGATCGTGAGGCGCGCGCCCGCGAAGCCTGTGGGCGCGGGCTTGTCGCCGGGGCCGCCCGCGCCGCCCTTGTCGAACGCGCACATCACGTCTGGTGTCTGTGTGAGCATGACTGCGGCGGGAGCTCCGACGCATGCGCTGGGTCCGCCGGCTCCGCCGCCACCAAGTCCGCCCGCTCCACCCGCGGTGCCGTCGCCACCCTTGCCGCCGCTTCCGCCATCGTCGGCGCTGCCACCGCCACCTGCGCCAAGACCGCCGGGGCCGCCAGTGCCGCCCGGGCCGCCTGCAGCGCCAGCGCCGCCAGCGCCTGCCTGCAGATCGCACCTGTCGATCGTGAGCTTGCCTGCGCGCGCGAAGATCGCCACGCTCGCGCCGCCGCCCTGTCCGCCGCCGCCGCCGGGGCCACCGCATCCGCCACTGCCGCCGCTGCCGCCGCCCCCCCCGCCGTCGCCGAAGCACAGGCCGCCGTTCGAGCCACCACCACCGCCGCCACCACCAGCACCCGGAAATCCAGCCGCGCCCGACGCGCCCTTGCCGCCAAGCGGTGGTGCATACTGTCCGTCGGTGGTGACTCCGCCGATCTGCGCGCTGGGGGCGCCCGATGCGCCGCTCGGTCCCGGTGTCGTGGGTGTTCCACCCGGACCGCCACCACCGCCGCTGCTGAACGCGCACGTCGCGTTGCCGCTGCCGGGGCTGCCCCCGAGCACGCTCGCGGGCGTTCCAGCGCCGCCCTGCGCGCCAGCGTTCTGATTCCAGCCGCCCCTGCCGCCCGCGCCGCTCGCCGCCCCACCGCAGGTGGAGGCTGCGGGACCACCCCCCGGTTGGCCGCCCGGCGCGACCGCGTCCTGCGAGCAGTGACTGCACGCGTTGGTGCCCTGGATGCCCGGCGCGCCGACTGGGCCCACGCCCGACACGGTAGCGCCCGTCGCGCCAGGCTGTCCGACGTCGGTGATGATGGTGTCGTAGCGGACGAAGAGCATGCCCCGGCCATCCACCAGTCGCACGCCGTAGCTGCCGCCGCCGACGTTCGGAGCGTCGGGTGTGAGCGCCTCGATCGTGACGCCCTCCACGTGCGTGTCCCCGTCGATCTGCTTGGCGAGGACAACGGTGCCCTTCGCCACCAGCTTGCTGGTGACCGCGGACTTTCTCTTCCAGGGGAACGACGAGTCCGTGGCGTCGAACCCGCCGTACAGACTCACGCCCGACTCGAGCTCGATCGCGCCGTTGAACATCTCGCCCGCCAGGCAGACGTCCTTGCCCTGTGCCTTGGCCAGGGAGATGGCGAAGGGGATCGTCTTTGCGGGGCTCTCGCGCGTGCCTGCGGAGGCGCTGTCGTTGCCGGTGCCGGACACGAAGATACATTTGCCCAGCACGCCGTCCGTGCCGTCGCAGTTCTCATCCGTGTAGTTTGCATCGATCGGATCGTCCGGGGATGCCGGTCCGGGCGTGCAGCCGGGGATGGTTCCCGCGCCGCCCTCCGCGCCGTCGCCACCACCGCCGTTGCCATCGGTTGCTGCGTCGCCGTTCGCGCAGCCGGTCGCGTTGGCGGTGCAGAGGCCCACGAGCCCCAGGAAGAAGATCGAGATCGCAGTGCTGCGCTGACGCATCAGCTTCATCATGAGCCCTGAGCCGCCGAACCGCGAGTTAATCGATGGTCTCATCCGCACGTACACGTGGGAGACCTGGTGTAGGCTTCGTGCCATGGCCTGGGTCAAAGTCCCCCCCGACAACCATCCCATCTTCCACGCCGCGCTGCCGAAAGACCCGCGGATCGAGACCATGAAGATGTTCGGCGGCGTCGCGGCCAGCGTGAACGGTCACGTGTTCGCGGGCCTGTTCGGTCTCTCGACGATGCTGCTCCTCGCCGAGCCCGATCGCGCGGAGGCGCTCGCGCTGCCAGGCGCCGCGCTGTTCGATCCCATGGGGAACGGCCGCGTCCGCAGCGACAAGGTGATGCTGCCCGAGAGGTTGATGAGAGAGACCGCGGAGCTTCGTCGCTGGATCGCACGCGCCTTCAAGGCCGCCGCGCTGTTGCCCAGAAAGGGTGACAAGCCTGCCAGGCCCGCGAAGACGAAGTCCGGCAAGCCCGCGAAGACGAAGTCCGGCAAGCCCGTGAAGGTCGCGAAGTCCGGCAAGCCCGTGAAGGTCGCGAAGCCACGTTCTTCGTAGGCTCACGCTCCCGCAGGATCCAGCAGCTCCGACTCCAGCACGATGTCGGCGAGGAGCGTCTGGTACTCGGCGTGCGTGTCGTGCTCGCGTGAGCGAAAGAGTGCGCCCTCCTGCGCCTTCATGTACGCGCGGTATTCTGGCGCGCCCGGGACCTTGACGTTGTCGGCCACGACGATCGCGCCGGTCCGCAGCCAGCGCTCGCGCAGGATGAGCTGGAGGTCGGGCAGGTATGCGTCCTTCGCATGGTCCAGGAACACGAAATCCAGCGCGCCCTCGGTGAAGCCATGCTTCTCGCGCAGCAGCGCCGCGGTCTTGCCGCCGTCGCCGAGCGTGCCGTGGACGATCGTCACGCGGTCCGCGATGCCAGCGTGCTCGAAGATGCGCCGGGCGATCTCTGCGTTGTCGGCATTGAACTCCACCGTGCACAGGTGCGCGTCGCGCGGCGCAGCGCGGACGGTCCGCAGTCCGGAGTAGCCGCAGTAGGTCCCCAGCTCCAGCATCAGCTTCGGCTTCGCGCGCGCGACGGCCGCGTCCAGCAGCAGGCCCTTCTCGTCGCCCACGTTGATGAGGAAGCTCTCCTCGTACGCGAACTTGTCGATGATGCGGATCGCGTCATCGATGTCGCCGGGGCGCGCGTGCTCTACAACGAAGCGAAGAAGGGCCGCCTCGCGACCGTCGCCCACCTGCCAGTTCGAGAGCAGGTTCCGCATGCCGAGCCCCATTCGAACGACGGACCACCGCAAGAACGGCAACCGCTTCCCCACGATCTCACGAACGCCCATGCCTGCCTCCACCAGCAGCGTTATCAGCTCGGCCCATTCCCCGCACCCCCGCGCACGGCACGATGTTGCGCCGGCGAGACGCGTGGTGGAGGGCTCACCGGAGGATCTGGGAGTTCACCACGTTGGCGGCGCTCTTCGCGATCACATAGAAGCCAGGCAGGCCTGGCGTCTCGAATGTGCCGCGCGGATTGTTCCGCGTGGTGGTGTCCTTGATGTTGATGGAGCCGCTCTTGTTGTTGCTCACGAAGAAGACGGCGCTGCCGCCCTCGTTCGCCATGTTGTTCTCCAGCAAGCTGCCGTCCAGGTTCATCACGATCTCGTTGCCGTCGTTGTAGATGGCGCCTCCATTCCCGCCCTGACCGCTATTGGCACCGTGGCCAATAGCGGTGTTGTACGAGAACAGGCTGTTGATGATGTTCCACGACACGCCGATGCTGCTGAGCGCGCCGCCGTTCGCGCACGCGTTGCCAAGCTCCGTGGCGCCCCCAAACGTGCTGCCCACGACCCACACGGGACGCGCAGGGCCGGCGCCGGGCTTCACCAGGTAGTCGAGCTTCCGGATCGCTCCGCCGCCTACGTCCGAGCCCAGGTCCGCGCACACGTTGTGGAAGAAGCGCGAATGGACCACCTTCAGGCTCCCGCCCTGCGCGTAGATCGCACCGCCGCCACCTGCGTTGTTGTCGCCCTCGGGGATGTCCTTGGCGTTGCCGTCGACGAACGTGATGTTCTGCACTGTGAGCTGCACGCCAGCGTTCGTGTTGCAGTCGCCCGGACCTGCCGGGTAGACCTGGGCCTTGTCGCACGTGCTCATGTAGAGGATGCGTAGCTTCCCGCCGCCGCTCAGCGCGACCTTGTTGCCGCCGTCGATCACGAGCTTCGGGGCGGTGTCGTTCTTCACCTTCGCTGTCTGCGTGAGCGTGATGGTCACGGGATCGGCGCCGCAGTTGAACGTGATCACACCGCCCGTGGTCACGGCGGCGACGAAGGCGTCGCTCGTGCAGCTCTCCGCAGTGCCCGTGCCGACCACGGTGGTGGGCTTGGACGTGTCCTCCGGCTGCGCCTCTGTGGGGACCGTGTCCTTGCCATCAGGGTTTCCCGCCGCGGGGCCAGCCTGCGTGGCCGCCGGCGGAGTGGTGCCCGACCCTCCACCGCCGCCTCCGCCACCACCCCCACCTGAGGAAGACGAGCTCGAGCTGCTGCACGCTACCAGGGCGATGGCGAGCGAGGCGAGCAGCAACCGCGGACGAGACGAGTGCATGCTCAAACGCTATCGCGCGGCGTGAACGGACCGCAACCGCGCAGTTCGACCACGTTGTGTTACCTAAGCTTCCAGGAAAGGCAGCGCGGCTTCCACGAACGCCTGTGGCGCATCCACGTGGGCGAAGTGCGATGCGTTGTCGAGCCACACGAGCTCCGCGTCCGGCAACAGCTCCTTGAGGCGCGTGCCCACGATGGGCGGCACCATCTTGTCCTTGCGCGCATAGATCAAGCGCAGCGGGATCGGGAACGTCTTCAGGTCACGCAGCTCGCCCGCGAACGCCGCCATCTCGCCGGCGTCCAGCGTGTCGCCGAGCATGCTTGCGAACGCCTCGAGCCCGCCGTCGTCCATGAGCGCGCGCGCGTACTCGCGATGCTCTTCACGCGACTTCAGCGTCTCGTCGAAATAGTGGACGTTCTTGTGAACCCAGCGCTCCGGGTCGCGACGCACCAGCGCGCCGATGAGCGGCCGGACCTTCGGCACCACGGTGAACGCCGCGCCAAGCGCGTGCATGCGCGCCGTCGGGATACCGGGGCTGTGCAGGTTGACCAGGCGGCTCATGGACAAGGGCTCGCGCAGCGCAAGACGCATGAGCAGGTAGCCGCCCATCGAGTTCCCGATCGCCGGCGCACCCCAGATGCCCAGCGCCTTCATCGTGAGCCCGACAGACGCTGCAAGCGCGTCGGGCGTGTAGCGCACGCGCGGTTTGTCGGAGCGGCCCGCGCCGAGGAGATCCGGGATATGGAGCGTGAACCGCTTTCCGAGCGGCACCAGCACATTGCGGAACGAGTAGCTGGTGGTCATGAGGCCGTGCAGGAGGAGAAGGGGCGGGCCCTCTCCGAAGACGCGCACGTGCACGTTCACCTTGCCGAAGTGGTCGGACTCGATCGACACGGTGCGCGCCTCCGTCTCGAAGTACGGGTGGGCGAGGCGCGGCATCGCGGGGACGTCGCTGAAGGGTAGCTGCTCGAAGGGCTTCACGCTGCGAGCGATGATATCCTGGAGTCCATGGCCGTCGTGACACGCTTCGTGATCGCCGGGGGGGGAAACGCTCCACACCCCGCAAGCTGCACGTGCGCCGAATGCGCGCTCACCGCGCGGGAGGATGAGGTCGGAAGCGACGCGGCGCGCTCCTCTTCCGACACGATGCACTACGACCGCGGCGGACTACGCGTCGCAGCGTTCCGCCTTGGGCTGACGCAGCGGCCTTTCCGCGACACCGGGCCCATCGAGAACTTCATCCTCGTCTTCCCGCGGCTCTCGGTGGTGATCCATCACGCAGACAAGGCGCCCGTCGTGGCCGACCCCACGCGCGCCATGCTCTACAACCGCGGGCAAGAGTACGAACGGCACGCCGTGTCGGAGCGCGGTGATGCGTGCGAATGGTTCGGGTTCCCGGAAGCAGCCGTCGCCGACACGCTCCGCGCGCACGAGCCCGCGGTCGACGATCGACCCGGTCGGCCGTTCGCGCGCACGCACATGGAAGTCTCACCACGGACCTATCTGCTGCAGCGCCGCATCTTCGACTATCTGAGGCGTCGGGGAGCGGCAGCCGACCCCTTCCTCGTGGAGGACGCGATGTATCGGCTGCTCCACGCGGTCCTCGGGCCCGCACCCGGCGTGGTCAGGCGCCCTGAACGGAGCGTTCTCGATCGGCGTCGTGCGGTCGTCGAGCAGACGCGGAAGCTCCTGGGCGAGTCACTCCGTTCGCCAATGTCGCTGGACGATCTCGCGACCCGTGTGGGTCTGTCCGCGTGTCACCTCTCCACCGTCTTCAGCGGGGAGATGGGCATATCGATCCATGCATACCGCAACGAGTTGCGCCTTCTGACCGCGCTCGAGCGCCTTGGCGACGGGGAGGAAATTCCCGAGGTCGCACGCAAGGTGGGCTTCTCCAGCCACAGCCATTTCACCGCCGCGTTCCGTCGCATGTTCGGCATCGTGCCCTCCGCGTGGGAAGCGCGCACGCAGACGCTGCCCGACCGTCGCGAGCCAGCCGTGGGCCTGCTCTCCAAGGTGGACGCGAAGCTGCGTCGCTGAGTCAGTCATCCCGCAGGAGCAGGCGGATCCACGAACGTGTGAGCCACTTCTCGAACCTGTCGGTCGACCAGCCGCGGTCGTGCGTCAGGAGGAGGTAGAGCTCGGGGGCGTTGGTGGCCCAGATGACATCCGCTGCTTCGTGCACGTCGACCTCTACCCGCAGCTGTCCGGTCGCTGCGAGCTCGACCGCGAAGCGCCTCATGTTTGCGGCGCGGCGCTCCGCGATGGTCTTCCAGACCAACGCGAGCTCTGGGTCCAGCGGCGCTGCCTCCTTGAGCACGCGCAGGAGCGGAGCGAGCCGCTCGTGGATCGGACGCAGTGCGCGCGCATAGATCTCGAGCTTCTTCCGTGCGTCAGGCTCGGCGTGGATGGCCTTCACGTAGTCACGTTGCTCCGCGGGCACCGCACGATCGCTGCCGGAGATCGCCGTCTCCACGAGCAGATGAAAGAGGACCTGCTTCGTGCCGATGGTCGCGTAGATCGTATCCAGTGCGACCTCCGCCACGCGCGCCACGTCCGAGATCTTGGTGGCGGCGTAACCGTTCGCAAGGAAGAGCTCGCGCGCTGCCGCCAGGATGGACGCGCGCGTGGCTGCGGCCGCCTGCTGGCGACCGGTCGCGTCGTAGCGCCGCTTGACATGCCTGCGTTTCACGATAGAGATATTAATCCGAAATCAATTCGGACGAAACTAAAGAAATGACGTTGGAGCTGACAACACGGTTCTTGGGCCTCTTGTGTAGCGGACTCGCCGCGGGGATGGCGTTGTGCGTCCTCCTTGCAGAGCGGGCGTTCTCCGGCTCAGGCCGCTTCTACACGGAGCTCATGCAGCTCCTCCGTCGCGCGCTGACCGTCCCTGGACCAGCGCTGGGCGCCCTGGGGCTCTTGTCCATGTCCGTGAGCGCCGTGCTTGCCTATCGCAGCGGCGGTGGCCCTGCGCTGTGGCTCGGCCTCCTGGCCCTCGCGCTCGCAATGTCGGCGCTCGCGATCACCAAGTTTGGTCACTTCCCGATCAACGCAGTCATGGGCACCTGGAACCCTGACAGCCCTCCCGCGGAATGGAAGACCGTTCAAGCAAGGTGGACGGCGCTCCACGTTGCAAGGACTGCCGCTGCCACGGGGAGCTTCGCCCTCTTCCTGATGGGCGCGCTCTGGCAATAGCCGCCTGCCGACTTCACCTCTCTGCAGATGAGCACGCCGTTGCGCCTCGCTGCCTCTTCACCGGTAGGAGGTCTTTCATGATTCGTCATCTTGCTCTTGGTTCGTTCGCCGCTGGTCTCTGTGTCTCCGTCTCGCTCGCGGGCTGCTCTTCGACGACCACGAACGTGGGCGCCGATGCAGGGCCGGGCTCTGGCACGGACGGTGGTCCCGGTTCCGGTACTGACGGCGGCTCGCTCACGGATGGCGCGTCAGGCGCGAACCCGCTCGGCTTCACGCCCTCCAATGTGAACCTCACCGGGTTCGATCTGTCGCTCGTGGGGGACTTCGTGGTCGACAACAACGAATGCTCGATCGACACGGAGTCGAACCTGGCCTCGTGCGGCGATGGCGGCAACGTGCTCGCGTTCCAGCTCCAGACGCAGAGCGATGGCACCAAGGTCGCGGTCTACGTCGCGCGCTCTATCAACATCCAGTCGATGCAAAACCTCACAGTCACGGGGCACAACCCGATCGTCCTCATCGCTCTCGAGACCATCAAGATCACCGGCTCGCTCTTCGGCAACTCCCGCGAGAACCTCGGCAGCGCAGGCGGCCACACGCAAGGTCTGACTGACACGAAGGGTGCGGGCCCCGGCGGTGCAGGCGCACCGTCCGCCATGTCGGGCGGCGGTGGTGGCTCGTACTGCGGCATCGGCGGCGCAGGCGCCGTGGAGAGCGGCGGAACGTCTCCCGGCGGTGTTGCGTACGGCACCGTCACGAACACTCCTTTGGTCGGGGGCTCCTCCGGGTCGTCGCCTTCGGGTGGCGGTGGTGGTGGCAGTGGCGGCGGCGCCATCCAGCTCATCGCGGGGACCTCGATCACGGTGGATGCGAGCGGCGTCATCCACGTGGGGGCGGGTGGTGGCGCGTTCGGTGGCATCAGCGGACAGGAGGCCGCCGGCGGTGGCAGTGGTGGCTCCATCTTGCTCGAATCACGCGTCGTGTCCATCGCGGGCACGCTTGCCGCGAACGGCGGCGGCGGGGGCGCGGGCTCGTCGGTCAACGTCCCGGGTGGCGCCAACGCGACCGGAAATGCCACGGCCGCTGCGGGAGGGCCCGGCGCGTCCGCGGGCGGTGTGGGGAGCGCTGCTGCGATCACCAAGGGCAGCGACGGCACGTTCACCGCAGGCAACGCGGGCGGCGGAGGAGGAGGTGGCGCGGGCCGCATTCGTATCAACACGAAGACTGGGCAAGCGACGCTGAGCGGAACCCTCTCGCCCGCGGCCTCGACACCGTGCACAACGCAGGGCACGGTTGCTCCGTAGCGGTAGAGTGGGAACCATGACGGCGACCACCGATGACGAGCTCTGGAGCGCGTTCCAGGGCGCCTCGCTCCCCGCGGCGGATTGGACGCACCACGCACACCTGCGCATTGCGTGGATGTACTGCAGGAAGCACACCGTGGATGAGGCGCACATCCTGATGCGCGTCGGCATCATCCGCCTGAACGCCACGCATGGCCTGGTCGAGACGCCAACGCGCGGCTACCACGAGACCATGACGCGCGTCTGGCTGGCGCTGGTCGCCGCGGCCATCCGGAAGACGCCCGACCTGGACGCGTCCACGGCGTTTCTCGCGGCGCATGGCGAGGACCTCGTGACGGTGGCGCCGATGCGTCACTACTCGCGGGAGCTCCTCATGTCTGCCCGGTCGCGCGCCATGTTCGTTGCTCCGGATCTGGTGCCGCTGCCCGGGTGACACTATAAGGCCCAGGTGGGCTACGAATCCCTCCGCTCGTGCATCGATGATCTGGACCGTGCCGGCCACCTGCGGCGCGTGACGGAAGAGGTAGACCCATTCCTGGAGGCCGCAGAGATCCAGCGGCGCGTGTTCTCGGCCTCTGGCCCCGCGCTCCTCTTCACCAATGTTCGGGGCTCCCGGTTCCCGCTCGTATCGAACATGTTCGGAACCATGGAGCGCGTGCGCTTCATCTTTCGAGATTCGCTGGATGGTGTGCGCGCGCTGGTCAGCGCGAAGGTCGACCCGCGCGCGTTCGTCATGGATCCGCGGCGTGCCGTGCGGTTGCCCGCTGTTGCCATGCACTTGCTCCCGCGGAACGTGCGCGGCGGTGCGGTCTTCGCGCATCAGATCCCGCTCTCCGATCTCCCAAAGGTCACGTCGTGGCCCGACGACGGGGGTCCGTTCATCACGTTGCCCCAGGTCTACTCGGAGGACCCGAACGACAAGGGCGTGCGCCGCTCGAACCTGGGCATGTACCGCGTGCAGCTCGCCGGCAACGACTACGTGCAGGACCGCGAGGTCGGGCTCCACTACCAGATTCATCGCGGGCTCGGCGTGCATCACGCTGCGGCGATCGCGCGCGGTGAGCGCCTCCCGGTCTGCGTGTTCGTCGGCGGTCCTCCGGCGATGGCCGTCGCTGCCGTGATGCCGTTGCCGGAAGGCCTTCCGGAGATCGCGTTCGCGGGCGCGCTGAACCGTCGCAGCATACGCATGGCGACGCGTGGAGGCATTCACGTCCATGCCGACGCAGACTTCTGCATCATGGGCTCGATAGGCCCTTCGGAGACCAAGCTCGAAGGGCCGTTCGGTGACCACCTTGGTTACTATGCCAACGCGCACGAGTTCCCGGTCCTGCGCGTGGAGTCCGTACATCATCGTGACGGCGCGATCTGGCCGTTCACCGTCGTGGGACGCCCGCCGCAAGAAGACACGATGTTCGGCCAGCTCATTCACGAGCTCACGGGGCCGCTCGTGCCTACGGTGCTCCCCGGCGTCCAGGCCGTGCACGCGGTGGACGCGGCGGGCGTGCATCCGCTCTTGCTCGCGATCGGCAGCGAGCGCTACGTGCCCTACGCGAAGGAGCGCAGGCCCATGGAGCTGCTCACGCAGGCGAACGCCATCCTGGGGCAAGGGCAGATGTCGCTCGCCAAGTACCTCTTCATTGCCACCAAGGACGACGCGCCCGGTCTGGACATCCACGACGTGGGCGCCTTCCTGTCGAGCGTGCTCTCGCGCTTCGATCCTGCGCGCGACCTGCACTTCCAGACGAACACGACGATCGACACGCTCGACTACTCTGGCTCCGGTCTGAACCAGGGATCGAAGGTCGTGATCTGCGCGACGGGCCCCGTGCGCAGGACGCTTTCGCGTGAGGTCGCGGGTGACCTTGCGCTGCCCCCCGGTTTCGGCGAGCCGAAGGTCGCCATACCTGGCGTGCTGGTGCTGCGCGCCCCGGCCAACGGCGCTGGTGACATCGAGGCGCTCGCGCGTGCCCTGCGCTCGCTCGAAGGCTTCCCGCTGGTCGTGCTCACGGAAGACAGCGACTTCGCCGCGCGAAGTGTCGCGAACTTCGTCTGGGTCACGTTCACGCGCTCGAACCCCGCAGCCGACATCCACGGCGTGGATGCTTTCGTCGAGAACAAAGGGTGGGGCTGCCGCGGCGCGATGATCATCGACGCCCGCCGGAAGCCGCACCACGCGCCGCCGCTTTCGGAGGACCCGGCAGTGACGAAGCGTGTGGATCGGCTGGGCGCGCGAGGAGCATCGCTGCACGGCGTCCTCTGACTCCCGCGCGACCCGTTGCCACCAATCATCCCAGGACTGCGAGTGCCTGCTCCAGGTCCTCGTAGAGATCCTTCACGGACTCGAGACCGATGGACAAGCGAAGCAGGTTCGGCGGCGCGAGGGTCTGCGGTCCCTCGACGGTCGCGCGGTGCTCGATGAGACTCTCCACGCCGCCCATCGACGTCGCGCGGACGAAGAGCTTCACCGCGCTCGCCACCGCGATCGCCTCACTGGCCCCGCCGCGCACCAGGATGGACATGAGCGCCCCGAAGCCATCGTTCATCTGCGCCACCGCGATCTGGTGCCCTGGGTGTGACGGCAGGCCAGGGTAGAGGACGCGCTCCACCCCCGGATGCGTCGAGAGCTTCGTTGCGAGTGCAAGGGCGCTGGCACTCGCGCGCTCCATCCGCACGAACAAGGTGCGCATGCCGCGCAGGAGGAGCGACGCCTCGAAGGGCCCCAGCACAGCGCCCTGCAAGTGCCGGAGGTGCCGGATGCGCTTCCATGCGTCGTCGTCGCGCGAGGTCACGAGCGCTCCAGCGAGCACATCGCTGTGCCCATTCAAACCCTTCGTCGCGGAGTGCATCACGAGGTCAGCGCCCAGAGCGAGCGCGCGCGTATGCACCGGCGTTGCGATTGTCGAGTCCACGGCGAGAACGGCGGAGGCCTCGTGGGCGATCTCCGCAACGGCCTTGATGTCCACCACGTCCCACGTAGGATTTGCCGGCGTCTCGAGCCAGACGAGTGTCGGCCTCTTGCGTGTGGCCTCTCGCACCGCGGCAAGATCCGTCGCGTCGACCAGTTCGAGATCGATCGACAACGCCTGACAGTGCTCGCGGAGCCACAGCCGAAACCCGTGGTACATCGCCCGCGACGCGACGATTCGCTGCCCGGGCGCCACCAGCGCCTGCACCGCGGTTGTCGCTGCGGCCATCCCGGACGAGAACAGGCGTGCGTCTGCGCCGCCTTCCAGCTCGGCGAGCAAGAGCTCCGGCCTGCGGTACGTCGGGTTGTCATCACGCGTGTACTCGGCCGTGGAGAGGAGGCGATAGTGCTCGTCGCGCGCGTACGTCGTGCTCGTGTGGATGGGAGGAACGACGCCGCCGGTCTCCCTGTCGACGAAAGCCAGCGCCTGTGCGGTGAGTGTCTCGCGGTCCATGGCCGGCACGCTAACGCCACTCGTGGCGTTCTGCTACGTCTCGTCCCGTGCGGGCCGTAAAGAAGGCGGACGTCGTGATCGTCGGGCTCGGTCCGGTGGGCGCCACGCTCGCGAGCTTGCTCGGTCGCCATGGCGTCGACACCGTCGTCCTGGACGAATCGCGAGAGATCGTGAGTCTGCCGCGTGCCATCTCGCTGGACAATGATGCGCTCCGTATCTTGCAGCTCGCCGGCGTGCCCGAGGGCGCGTTCCCGATCACGGTCATCCCGTACGTGCAGATGCGCTCGCCCATCTACGGTGCCTACGCGCGCGGCAACACGGCGGGAAGGCTCGACGGTCACCCGAAGCTCGTCACGTTCTACCAGCCGGACCTGGAGGTCGCGCTCCGGGCGGTCCTCGAGGGCCGCGAAACCGTATGCATGGAGAGCGGCGTGCGCGTGATGGAGGTGCGAAACGAACCGCACGGCGTCCGCGTCACCGCCGCGCGCGACGATGGCAATGAGCTCTGCGTGGAGGCGAAGTACGCCGTGGGCTGCGATGGCGCGTCGTCGTTCGTTCGCGGCGCCGTTGGCCTTGATTTTCAGGGCGAGACCTACGCGCAAGACTGGCTCGTGGTGGACCAGCGCAACGTCGCCCAGCCGATCGACCACGTGGAGTTCTGGTGCGATCCCGCGCGCCCGTCACCGCGCATGCCCGCGCCCGGGGGGCGCCAGCGCTGGGAGTTCATGCTGCGGCCCGGCGAGACCCGCGAGCAGATGGAGCGCGAGAGTGTGGCGCGGGAGCTGATGCGGCCATGGACGAACGGCGCAGACGTGGACATCGAACGCCTTGCCGTCTATCGCTTCCACGCGCGCATCGCGAAGCGCTTCTCGGTGGGGCGCGTGTTCCTCGCGGGGGACGCTGCACATGTCACGCCGCCGTTCGCGGGGCAGGGGCTGGTATCGGGCCTTCGTGACGCTGCGAATCTGGCCTGGAAGCTCGCATGGACGCTGCGTGGCTGGGCGTCGGCGGACATCCTGGGCTCCTACGACGTCGAGCGTCGTGCGCACGCGGCGGCCACGATCGACCTTGCGCGCTTCATGGGCCGGATGATCATGCCGAGCAACATGCCGGCCGCTTTCGCCGTTCATGGCGTCATGCGCATGATCGATCTACTGCCGCTCACGCGCCGCCTGTTCCGCGATCTGGAGATCAAACCGAAGAACGCGTTCTCGCGCGGACTCTTCGCGCGCAGGCGTCTCCGCGGACGGCTCACGCCCGGGTCCGCGTTCCCGCAGGGCGTCGTCAGGGAAGGGGAGCGCGTCCTCCTCAGCGACGACGTGCTCGGCACGGCCCTCTGCCTCGTTGGCTTCGGCGTGGACCCGGCAAGCGGACTCGCGGAGCCGACGAAGACGCGATGGCTCGCCGCCGGGGGCCAGCTGGTTCACATCCATCGGCGCTGGCAGGCGCCCACTGCGGCCTCGTGCTCGCGTCATTGCGAGGACGTGGATGGCGCGTTCGTTCCGCGCGCTGCGCCTGTCGGGTGGACCGCAGCCGTGCGCCCCGATCACACGGTGATGTGCGAAGGTCCCGCGTCCGACGTCACGCGGGTCGTGCAGGATGCGCTGGCGTTGCTGGGGGCGCCGTAGCCCGGAGAGAGTCGCGCGAGAGCTCCAGGCCGAGCAGCAGTTCGTTCTCCAGATCGAGCAGCCCGCTCGAAGCCAGACCAGGTGCGCCGAAGATCTCGAGATGCAGTGCACCGCGGAAGCCAAACGCGACGATCGCTGGGGTTTGCAAGCCTTTGACGTTGGGGCCGATGATGTGGACGTCTTCTACGTCCTCACCGAAGGCCGTGAGCCCGTGATCGATCTTGCCCACGTTCGTGAAGATCAAACACCGCTCCAGCGGGAAATCCAGGAACACAGGATGAAGCCACTTCACGGCGCGCCTGACCCACGCGTGTGGCGCACCCATGGTGAGCGCGGTGGGCGTCACGAGGAACGCAGGCCCCTCGAGGCTCCGCTGTTGTCGCGCCGTGATCTTGGCCACGGCTCGGGCCGTGGTGGCCAGATCAGTAACGTCCTCACGCTGTACGAGCACCGTCATGATGCTGGAGGTGTTCGCGGCCGTGAGCCGCGGCGAGCCGGCATAGCGGCGGAGATCCATGGTGTACATCACAGCGAGCGGTCCACGGGTCGACCGATCCCTGGAGACACGTGCGAGCGCAGCAATCAGCAGGTCGTTGATGCTCGCTTTCACGGGCTTGCCCCGGGTCTTCAGCTGCTCCACAGCTGCAGCTGAGATCACGAAATGCCGCCAGTTCGGCTGCTCCGATGAGTCGCGCGGAAAGCTCTGCTCACGGGGTGTGGCGCGAAGGGTCTGGAGCGGCATCGTGAACGCCGTGGCCAGGTCCCGCACGAGCACGGGCAGGTGGACCAGGCTCAACCCCGCGAGCGCGCTACGAACGCTGCGCCGGGCGTCCACTGGCGCCTGCGTGGGGACGCCGTAGAGATGCGCGCCCAGCACATGCCCCACCGCCGCGGCGCCGGCGCCGTCCGTGGAGAGGTGCGTGATGCTCATGATCAGGCGCGCGCCGGTCCCGTTGCGAAGGAGCACCAGGCGGAGCGGACGCTCGCGCGTGGAGTCGATCGGGCGTCGTGCCCACCTCGCCGTCGCCGCCTGTAGATCACCCGGGTCGTCGATGACGTGGACGGCGTCAGAGACTGGACCATCCACCTTCTCCCACCGGTCCCGCCAGAAGTCTGGCGCGTAGCGACTGCCAAGCACGGGGAACGCATCAATAGCCCCCTGCATTGCACGCTCGAGCTCCGCGCGGGAGAAGGAACGACGAAGGTCGATCACGATGTGCATCCCGAGATCGCCGCATCGGTCCATGGAACCGAAGAGACCGACATCCGCGAGCTCGGCTCGGACCATCGCGGCATTGTCGCTCATGGAAGTCAGGATGGCGAGCTGCATCCCATCCGCAAGCCCGTGTGGGGTAAGCTTGCGCGCATGGCCACCAAGAAAGACGCCGTCCTGCGCGGCGCGAAGCTGATCAAGAAGACACTCGACTCCGCGAAGCAGAGCATCCTCACGTCGCCGGAGCCCGCCGTGGGCGCGAAGAAGCTCGTGCTTCCCAACGGCGAGCCCATCTCGCCTGCGATGAAGGAGCTGCTCGCGTTCGACGGCGAGTGGATCGGCATCGACTACGACGAGGACGAGCACGAGGTCTCCGGCATGTCACTCGACGAGGTCATCGAGGAGACCTTCGGCGAGGAGGCCGTTCCTGCATTCGCCGAGGCCTGCGAGATGTTCGGCGACGACTGCGTGTCGTTCCAGGCCGAGCTCCAGACCCCCGCGTGTCTCTACGTGGGCACGGCAGACGATGCCGGCGAGTACCCCGTCCTTCAGTTCACGTGGGAGGATGGCGTCGCGAAGATCGGCGGTTTCATCCCGTTCGACGTGTGGGTCGCGCAGCAGCTGGGTGGCCTGGAGCGAGGCAAGGACATCGGCGACGTGCCCGAGGCATACGCCGCGCTCATCCAGCCGAGCGCAGACGCAAACGGTGACGGCAGGATCGTGTTCACACCGAAGGCGGGCGAGGCCGTGGCGCGCGAGGCTGACGACGACGGGGACGACTAAGCCTACCGCGGCGTGAACGTCACGATGCGTTGCTCGGGGAGCGACTCGTCGCTCGACACGAAGGCGAAATCCGTGACCTCCATCTCGGCGCGGAGCTGCGCGAGGGTCATCTTGTGCTCCGGTTTGATCGCCACCTTGGGATCCTCCGCGCGGTACTCCACGAGCACCATCTTCCCACCCGGCCGTAGTGCCCCCTTGATCTGCGCCACGGTCTCCTTCGGGTGCGCGAGCTCGTGGTACACGTCCACCATCAGGGCGATGTCCACCGCGCCGCGCGGGAGTGACACGTCCTTGTCCGTTGCGAGGATGCGCGTGATGTTGGCGAGCTTCGGCTCCGCGCGCATCTTCTTCTCGAGCAGCGCCAGCATCTCGGGCTGCAGATCCGTAGCGAGCACCCGTCCGCCAGCACCGACGCGCTTGCTGAGCCGCACGGAAAAATAGCCCGATCCGCAGCCGATGTCCGCGACGGTCATCCCCTCTCGCACGCCGATCACGTCGAGCACGTGCTCGGGCTGCTGGGTCGCCTCGCGGTCCGCGCGCTCGAGCCACCCCGCCCCCTGGTAGCCCATGGGCTGCGCAGGAACGCGAGGCGGCAGGGTGGAGGTGGAGGTGGAGGTAGAGGTCGATGTCGATGTCGAGGTCGATGTCGAGGTCGAGGTTTGGGTCGAGGTCGAAGTCGAGGTCGAGGTCGAGGTCGAGGTCGAAGTCGAAGTCGAAGTCGAAGTCGGTGTCGCCTGTCGCGTGCACGCGACGACGCAGAGAAGGAAGAGAACCGTTCGCTTCATGTCTGCTTCGCCTCGCGGGCGCCTTGTGCGGCGAGCGCGTCCGCACGCTCGTTGCCGGCGTTGCCGTTGTGTGAGCGTAGCCACTGCCACTCCACGCGTAGCCGCCTATCCGTGATCGCCGCGCTGATACGGCGGGCGCTGTCCACGATGGTCGGATCCACGTTCGCAAAGCCGCTCGTGCGCCAGTTGTCGAGCTGCCTGTCCAGGTTCTTCACGAGCGACTCGTTGTCGCTGAACACGGTCACCGCAACATCGTCAGGGAGCTGCGCGAGCGCCTCGGCCACTGCCTGGTACTCCATCACCTTGGCAAGTGTTCGTGTCGCGCTGCCCCAGCCTTCAAGGGGCGGTCCGTCGGGGCGCTTGATGAAGAAGCCCCATCCACCCGGCGCGTGATCGCCGGCCTTGCACGAGCCATCCGTGTAGCAGAGCCATTCCTTCTTCCGCATGTGGGCCTGCCGGCCATTCTACAGCGACTTGTCGGGACCGTATCCGGGGAGCGTGTGGAAGACCTCTACGAAGCGGCCGTCCACGTGCGGCCACTCCACGTACCAGGTCATGTTCGTCGCCAGCACCTTGGCGAGGTCCTGCGGCGAGCGTGTATGCGCGCCGATCAGATCGTTCGGGTTCTCCTCGTGCTCTGCTGCCTCGTCGACCGTCTCCTCGCCGAGCACCAGCTTCTTCAGCATGTCCGGGCTCTCCGAGCGCACGTTGCGGACGTTCGTCAGCATGCCCTCGATGCGCTCGCCGCGCGCCTTCGAGATCGGGCGCGCCTCACCGCACGGCTTCTGGTCCCAGTAGTCGCGGAAGACGAGCCCGTGCAACGTCACGATGTCCCCGGCGCGCGCCGCATGCTTGCGCGTCTCGCTCCAGTGGCAGTCGCTCTGGCTCCATGAGCCGGTCTCGTCCTTGGTGAGCTTGTTTCCGTCAGGGTCGTAGACGATCTCGCCGCGCAGCAGGTAGAGCTCCGTCCCGCCCTTCGCGAGCAGATCGATCCGATGACCGTCGCCCGAGACGTTGCCCTCGTGGATCCAGTGATGCACGCCGTCGCTCCCGGGCACGATGTCGAGCAGGTGTCCTGCCTTGCGCTTGCCCCAGTCGGACCACTGCGCTGGCGTCTGATCGCGTGAGGTCGCGAGCAGCCGTCCCTTCGTGTCGAAGTGGCGCCACACGCCAG
This sequence comes from Polyangiales bacterium, assembly GCA_038230375.1. Classification (GTDB taxonomy): domain Bacteria; phylum Myxococcota_A; class Polyangia; order Polyangiales; family Polyangiaceae; genus JANXLV01. The sequence continues at coordinate 22,230 of JBBRNJ010000106.1, forward strand.
AGATCGTGCCGTGCTCGAACTGGCCTGTCGCGATCGGTGTGCCGCGCGCGTCGTCCTGGAAGAACTGCCAGGGGCCGTTCCGCGCGCCGAAATCGAAGCTGCCGGTCGCCGCGAGGTGGCCGCTTGGATGATAGAAGCGCCAGATGCCGGACGGGTGGTTGCGGGCGAAATTGCCCTCCGCCAACCGCGCGCCATCCGAGTAGGTGCTCCGCCAGGTGCCGCGGCCGCGAGTCAGCGTCCCTGTGCCGACGACCTTGTCATCGCCGTCCTTGCGCGTCCACGAGCCTTCCATGTGGCCGTGCTGGATCGTCCCCTGCGTGCTGCCGTCATGATCGGTCTCCTCGAACGCGCCGTCCGGGACGGGGTTCTTCGTGAGGTCCCACGGCACGTATGCCTCCGCGACCGGGGCCATGTACCCGGGCTGGATCGACGCGAGCTCGCTCATGGTGAAACCGGAGTCGGCGATCCACTGCGCCACTGCCGGCACCTGCGCGGCGATGTCCTCCAGGTAGTCGTAGCGGTGCTCGCGCGCGATGGTCTCGGCCATGGGGCGCCCACTCGCGCGCTCGATGAGATAGCCGACGGCGCAGATGGTGCCGTCATCGTCGATGAACACGGGACTGCGCCACGGCAGGTGCGCATTCGACGGCGTCGTGCCCTTCGCAATGTAGTCATCCAGGTACGAGAGCAGCTCTTTGCGCTTCGCCGCGAGCTCCGGCCTGGTTGCGTCGCGCGAGCCGAGCCACGCGCGCACGTGCGTCAGATGCAACTGCATCCTCGCCGCTTCGCCGTCCGTCACGTCGGGCGCATGCCCGGTAGCTTCGACGAAGCTGTCGTCACCGAGATGGTGGTTCGCGCCTTCGCGGAAGCCGCGGCCGTGCTCGCCGGGAGGCAACGCGTCGGCCGTGGTGGCGAGCGCAAGAGCAGCCAATGTGAGCGAGACCGTGGTGAAGAAGCGGTGATGCATGCGAGCTCTCCGGAACAAGAAGGGTCCGTGGAGAGAACGCCAGTGCAACAGAAGCGATTCCAGCGTCTGAACGGCCGCAAATTTCCCTGCGGTTCCGCGCGGCCTACACTGTCACGCGCGATCCAGTTCGGGATAGTGTCTGAAGATGCCGCTCTCGTTGAACGGCTGCCTGCGCGGCGACGCGAGGTACTTTGCGACGCGCGGCCGCGCGGCCACGCGGTCATGCAGCGCGCACAAGAGTGGCACGCGCTTCTTCTGTTTCGCCATGGCCTTCGGAAATGCGTAGGTGAGTCCGGCCATCAACTGGAAGAGCGACAGATCCACGTAGCTGAAGCGGCGCTTCACGGGGTGCTTGCCACCGCCACGCTCGAGCACGCGCTCGAAGTAGTCCAGGTACTTCGGAATCCGCTCTGCGATGAAGCCCGCGCTGCGCCGCTTCGACTCCGGCTTCTGGTCCTCGTAGTAGAGGAAGGAGCCGATCGGATGGTGGGCGTCGTGCGCTTCGACGAAGACATCCATGATCGTGAGCTGCAGCTGGTTCGCGGCCAGGCCGCTCGCTTCGTCCGCGGGGACGAGGCCATGCCGCGGCGCGAGCCACGCGAGGATGTTTGCGGTCTGCGCGATGGTGAGCTTTCCAGAGACGAGGAATGGCGGCGCCAGTGGTGCCAAACCTTTTCCGGCGCCCGCCATGAGCGCCATCATCTCCTTCATGCCGCCCTCTGCGCGCGCCACGTCCACGTAGGGAGCATTCGCTTCTTCGAGCGCAAGGCGGACGAGCTCACCGCGTCCTTGGATTTCGGGCCAGTAGTAGAGGCGATAGGGAGATTTCACGTGTTCCTGAATACCACGCAAGCGCCTTTGCGTGGTCTGCTGCGCGGATGGCCTACCGCACACCGCCGACGTTTCCCGTTCTCGTCACCGCATTCGGAGGGGAGGTGCATGGGATCGACCCGTCCACCGGCCGCACGCTGTGGAGTCATCAAGCCAAGGGCCGCGGCGAGCAACATCCCGTTCGCGCGGTGGTCGTCGACAACATGGTGTACGCGGGGCCGCTGGACGGTGAGCTGCACATGCTGGAATACGCGACGGGCCGGCTCGTGAACCGCACGAAGATCCCGCACTCCACGGGCGGCACCGTCATGCAGGTCGACGGGCAGATCTACTTCGCGGGGAATGCCATCGTCGACTGCTTCGGACTCGATGGCCAGCTGCGCTGGTCGGCGCGGTACGACGAGAACAACAACGCGCGCGGCATGTCTCTCGCAGTGCCCGGCCACGCCGTGCAGGGTGACCTCCGCAGCTGACCGGGACGCGACTTCCCGCAGGAGAACTTGGCTCTACTTGCAGTTGTAGAGCGGGGCCAGCGGCGCGAAATTGTATCCGTCCCCAGGGGTCTGCACGTCCGCGTCCATGAGGGCCGCCTCCAGCGTGCTCTTGATCGTCACGAGCGTCTGATCGAGCTTCGCTGTGGCGCTGGCCTGCGCGACGCAGACGAACTTGGAGGACCCGCAGAGCGCCAGTGTCTCGCACCCAGGTGTGCTCGGCCCCGCGGCGATGAGCGCAGCGTCACCGTAGAGCGGCGAACCGGACACCATCACCAGGCGAACGTCGGTCGGCTTCGCGTTGATGATCGCGTCGTAGGGAGCCTTCCTGTCGCCTGCGTAGACGGCAAGGTCGGCCAGCATCCCGGGCGCCAGCGAGCCGAGCACGTTGGACACGCCGAGCAGCTTTGCAGGCGTCACGCTCGCCATGCGGATCAGGTCCTTGCTGGACAGCGAAGCGCCCCAGTGTGCCTTGTCCCAGTCACGCGCGAACCGCAGCTCCTCCAGCATGTTCTGGCTTCCACCCATGGACCAGTCGGGCGCGAGCGCTATCTCCACACCCGCGGCGATCGCTTGCGGCACGTTCGCAGTGGCGCCGTACAGCGACACGTTCGAGTGCGGCGACCACGTGAGGCGCATGCCAGCGGTGGCCATGGTCTGCCATTCGTTCGGACCGAACGCCACGCCGTGTGTGACCGACGTCTGGCTCGCATACAGGCAGTTCGGGGTGGTGGATATGGTCCCGAGCTTCGTGAACTCGTCGAGCGACTTCTGGTCCACGCCCTCGCCGGCGTGCACGATGAACGCGGCGGTGTTGCCGTTCGCAAAGTTCGCGCACACGCCGTCTGGATTCGACGGCGGGAACGTGGCGCTCGTCTGCACCTTGTCCATGCCGAGACCGTTCTGGGAGACGTCGATGCTGCGGGCGAGCGAGCCGAAGCACGGCGCACTGGTGCCGGGCAGCCCGACGATGCTCGTGGTTCCGGACACGATGCCCTTCAGCTCGCCCCACTTGTCGACCTCGCAGCGGAGGCTGCCGGCCGCGGTGCCGTACGTGGTCTGGGCGCACCACGTGGGCTTGCCTTGCGAGTCATTCACCAGGCACTGCTTCACGTCGAGCATGGCCTGGTATTTGAGCTCGGTCGTCCACTGATCGTGGTTCTGGTACTTCTGCGCGGGCATCCAGTCGTCGTCGTCGAAGATGTCGAAGAGGATGTGGTTGTGCGTGTCGACCAG
>JBBRNJ010000107.1:0-25605 GCA_038230375.1 Polyangiales bacterium
CGTGACGCTCGGGTGGAAGCGCATGCCGCCCTTGAAGGGTCCGAGCAGGTTGTTGTGCTGCACGCGGTAGCCCTTGAAGAGACGTACTTCCCCGTTGTCCATCTTCACCGGGAAGTTGATGATGATCTCGTTCTTCGGCTGCGTGAGGATCGTGCGGACGAACGGCTCGAGGTTGATCGCCTTGGCGGCGCGCTCGAGGTAGTCCTGCACGACCTTGAAGAAGTCGTAATCCTTTGCCGTCGGGATCCGTCCCGACGGGGTGGGGACCGGGATAGAGGCGCTGCTCTCGGAGGGCTTCGTCGACATGCGCGCGAGTTCTAGTCGACTGCGAGGCGAAGGTGAATACCTCTGAGCGTGAATGCACTGCGTCAGATGCGAGTCTCACGACGAGTCGAGAAAACAAGGGCAAACGACGTGACGCAGGGGGGAGGTTCGTTCAGTGCGTACCAACACGCGCGGGGCCGCCGGCGCGAACGGAGCGCGCGAGCTCGATCGTGAGCGCGTGCGCCAGCTCCGTTGGGTTGTCGATGATCGCGGGCTGTGGCAGCGCGGCGCGCGGTGTGGCGCCTGGTACGTAACGGCGATCGCCGCGGAAGGAGGTGAACATGGTGTGCGTGGCAGGATCGAGGTTCACGATGGCGGACATGGTTCCGCCCGCGCTCGCCGTCATTGGCGCCGACGCCGTTGGCAGCGTCACGAACCGCAGCGGATGGGTCGCGCCGGCGACCTCGACCACCGACGCGCGACTCGCGGACGCAAGGAGCTCGCCGGACTGGTTCGGGATCAGCTCGTCGGAGTAGGCCTGCAGAAGAAGCAATGCTCTTGTCTTGTTGGGCGGCTTGCCAGCAGCCACGCGAGGGTGGGTGATGTACGGCGCGAACGACGCGGGATCGCCCGGCCCAATGGCTGCCTGCAGCAGCGAGAGCGAACGCTGTGCGCCGGCCGGGAGCACGTCCGTATGCGCGACGTCGAGCGTGGGGTCGAACCCGTTCTTCAGGAACAGGCTCACGAAGCCGGAGAAATACGGCGACTCGGCGAACATGGGGAGGAAGATTCCAGCGCCCGGAACGGAGAGCACCGCGGCGTCCAGGTCCGGTGCGACGGCCGCGACCTGCGCACCGAGGATGGAGCCGAAGGACTCGCCAGTGTAGATCACGTGTGTGCGGTCGAGCGTGAACCCCGCGAGCGCGGGATCGGACGCGGCGACCGCGCTCACGTCTCCTCTCTTGACCAGGCGAACCAGCGCGGCGACATCGAGCACCGCCTGGTTGAAGTTGCTTCTCACATAGCGCGCGTCGAGCGGTGCGATGCCCGCACCCAGGTCTCCGTTGAAGTCGAAGAAGGAGATGGCTGCACCGAATTCGTCGTTGTCGGCAAGTCCGTCGGGGCCGTCCTTCCCGGTGTAGTTGTGCACCAGGTCCACCGCGCCGGGCCTTCGTCCGCCATGCCACAGCGCATCGATGCCGATCGTCGCGAAGCCCGCGCGGGCGTAGTCGTTTGCGACCGCGCCGACCTGCGAGCGACCGGCGTTGAGTCCGTGCTGGAAGATCATGATCGGCGTGCTCGCCAGGCTGCCGCTCAGCTTCGGCAGCGTCAGCATGAACGGCACCTGCGTCACGCCATGCAGGAGGGGCGTGCCCTTCGCATCCACCTCGACGAGACCCAGCTTGCCCTCGCCGCGAGAGAGGTAGCTCGGCGCATCGAACGTGCCCAGGACGACCCACCCGATCGCCTCGTGCACGATGCCATCGGGGTCTCCAAGGCCCGGCCGGGTCGTCGTGGGCTTGCCGAAGAGCTCCTCGAGCGCGGCGCCGTGGAGCACCGACGTCACCGTGACGTGCGGCAGCGTAGACGCCTCGAGCGCATCGGTCATCGCATAGAGCCGGTCCGTGGGATGGCCGACCGTGAAGACCGTCGCGGCGCCGATCGCCATGCCCGCGTCTGCAACATTCACGTACGCGACGAGCGGCGCATAGAGCCCTCCCTGCGGACCGTCACCGCGAAGAGCAGCAGCCAGCTGCGGCGACGGGCGTACCTGCTTGTCGTCCACGTAGCATCCATAGAGGTGCCCCTCGGTGAGGACACCCGCCGACGGCGCGAGCGCCACGATCTCGTGCGTGCTCTCGCGATGGAACAACGACAGCTCGACCCGCGTGGCCACGGCACCCGGCGTGAGATCCACCAGGTGCGCAGCGCCGTCCATCGGCCCATCAGGAAGCGCGCCGCCGTTCGTGGGGAAGAAGATGGAAGAGAGCACGGGCGCGCCGTCGAGCTCATCGAGCGCCGCTGCGAGTCCGCTCACGCTGTCCGCTCTGCCCTCCAGCCCGAGCTCGGTCACGCGCAGGTGTCCGTCCACGAGGAACACATCCGACGGCCACGGAGTGTCTGCGGTCATTCCGCCGAGCGACGCAAGAGGGCGCGCGTCGGTGCCCGCGCTCGGGCACGCGGCGGTCGAAAGGGACAGCGCGATCACCGCCGCAGCGGCGCCTCGGCCCACGATCCAGTCAGTCAAACGTGCTTGTCCCATGTTGCTTCCCCTCAGCTCGCGACGTTTCGGTTGCGCTTCTTCCGGACACCCGCGCTAGGCGCGAGACCCGGCAGGAATGATCTGGCGACGGCGTGTAGCTGTGCTCGCAGCGCGCTGGTCGCGATCTGATCGTAGACGGCCCAGCGAAGCACCTGCATGTGCAGCGCGCCAACAAGGCTCCACGCCACGGAGCTGGTGTCCACCGCTGCGACGTCTCCGCTCTTCGAGAGCGACGCGAGCCGCGACGACAGGAACGCCGCGAGCCCGCCGAAGAGATCGCCGAGCGACGCAGCCACATCCGGCGACGCAGCAGCCTCCGTCAACAAGACACCAACGAGCTTGCGCTTCGGGGCGAGCACATGGAACAGCACGTCGGCGCCGCGCGCGAAGCCGTCCTCCAGACCTTCCGCGCGCCCGAGCTCCGCGCGGGCCGCCACCTCCAGCTCGGTGAGCAGCCGAACCACGAGCGCACGCAGCACGGCCTCCTTCGAGGCGAAGCGCGCATAGAACGCGGTGGTGGACACGCCGGAGCGCGCGATGAGCTGCCGCAGCGCGGTCTCCCCGTAGCCGTGCTCCGCGAACTCCTGGCCACAGACCTCGAGGATGGCGTCGGCGCTGGGACGGGGTCGCTTCTTCTTTGCCACGGCCGCACAGTGACAACCGAAAGACCGACGCGCAAGAGAAAACAAACGTTTGTTTCTTTTTGTGTGGGCGTCGATCCGCCGCTGCGTGCCGCTTCGCCGTGGTGGGATTCGCGTCTGCCAGTACTGACCGCGGCGACGGCGAGCGGTGCGCTACTGCTCGAAGCAGTAAACGGGCTGCATCTTGCCGCAGTCCAGCGGGCCGGAATTGGTCCAGCCTGGAGTCGCGGTTCCGACGGCGCCGCTCACCGCGGTGCCCGAGCTCATCGTGAATGACATGCAGTTGGTCGCGCTGGTGCCGGCAGCGACCGCCATCCCATCGACGTTGGTGTTCGTCCAGATGAACGCGGCAGTGGTGGGGGTGCCGTCCTCGGTCAACGAGATGGCGCTGAGGAGCTGCTGCGTGGTGAGCCCTGTCCAGTCGTTCGCAATGATCTGCCCGCCGTAGCCTACGTAAGGTGCCTTCGACCTCTTGAAGGTCGTGGCAGGCTGGTGGTTCGAGTCCACGCTGAGCCACGCCAGATAGGTGCCACCGGAGAAAAATGTGGCGCTGGACAGGTCCTGACAGAGCTTGTCGACGGTCGCCGCTCCTGCGGCGCTGGCGAGGTCGCCCTTTACCTGGGTACTCGACACGAACACGCGCTTGTAGCAGTCGCCCTGCGCGCACATTCCCGACGGACACCGGTGACCCACGGTGCCGCAGTTTTTGGGGTCGTCCTGGAGACTGAGACCGGCGTCGCCGGAGTCGGCCATGGACGCCGACCCGTCCATCGGCGAAGACATCGCGTCCGCACCGGATCCGGCATCGCCACCCGTCCCGCCTCCGTCGGTGTGCACACACACCATGTCCACGCATTGAAGGCCCGAGTTGCACGTGCCGTTCGTGAAACACGCCCCGCGCTCCGTGCCTGCGGCCGCGCCGGCACCAGACACTCCGGAATCACCCACGCATGCCGTCACCACCGCCACCGTGGCAACAACCGCACCGAAAAGGAAGCGCTTCATGATGCGATCATAGCCCAGGGGCGATTACCCGTCGCAGCTTGAAAATGCGCTGCGTTCCCGTGCGCCGGCACGATCGCCGGGATCGGCCGTTGAATGGGGGATCTGCAATCGAGACCTCGCCGAACCGGCGCGCACGGGCGGGATGGGCTATAGGTCCGGCGGAAGCATGCGTATTCCCGATTCCCTCGCCCCACTCTTCGACCACGGCATCCTCGACGAGGTGGTCCGGCCGCTGATGAGCGGCAAGGAAGCCCAGGTCTACATCGTGGTGTCGGGCGGCCAGCAGCGCGTCGCGAAGGTCTACAAGGAGGCGCAGAACCGCACGTTCAAGCAGCGCGCCGAGTACACCGAGGGGCGCAAGGTCCGCAATTCGCGCGACCAGCGCGCCATCCACAAGCGCACGAAGCATGGCCGCGCCCAGGACGAGGCCGCGTGGCGCTCGACAGAGGTCGACATGATCAGCCGCCTCAGCGCGGCGGGCGTGCGCGTGCCGGTGCCGCAGCACTTCATCGATGGCGTGCTGATCATGGAGCTCGTGGTCGACGCCGAGGGCAACCCCGCGCCGCGCCTCGCCGACCTCGAGTTCGACGCGGAGTCCGCGGAGGCGATGTACGGGAAGCTGATGCGCGAGGTGGTGAAGATGCTGTGCGCGGGCGTCGTCCACGGCGATCTCTCGGACTTCAACGTCCTCGTCGGCGCCGACGGGCCGGTGATCATCGACTTTCCCCAGTCGGTGGATGCAGCGCACAACACCAACGCGCGGAAGATCCTGCTGCGCGACGTCGACAACCTTCACCGCTTCCTCGCGCGCTTCGTGCCGAACGCGCGGCGCTATCCCTACGCCGAGGAGATGTGGGACCTGTTCCAGTCGAACTCGCTCGCGCCCGACACGAAGCTCACGGGTCGCTACCGCGCGTCCGAGCGCCGCGCGAACACCCACGCGGTCCTCGAGCTGATCCAGGACGCGAACTACGACGAGCGCAAGCGCCGCGACACACTTGGCCTACGCGGCGGTCCCGCCGCCGACCGAGCACCGAACAACAGCCAGCCCTCACGACGCGGGCCGCAGCCGAACCAGCAGCAACCCCGCAATAATCAGCCGCGCAACGCGCCGCAGCCAAACCATCAGCAGCCCAGCGCCGAAGCGCGCAGCGCACCGCAGCAGAACCAGCAGCAGCGCAGCAGTCAACCGCGCAACGCGCCCCAGCAGAACCAGCAGCAGCCCCGCAACAATCAGCCGCGCAACGCGCCGCAGCCGAACCAGCAGCAGCGAAGAAGCGGACCGTCACGTGGCGCTCCGCAGCAGGCTCGTCCGGAGCCTCGCACCGAAGGACGCCGCCCCGAGGTGATCATCGCGCGTCGCAACCCCACGCCGCGCTGAAGATGGAGTTCAACATGGATCGCTTTCAGCTGGGATGCGTCGTTGCCGTGGTCGTTCTCGGGACGGCGTGCAAGGTGACAAAGAGGGAGGGCGGAGATACCTCGTGGCGCGGCGACCTTGACGCGGCGACCTCCGCGGCGAGTGCCACGCCGCCCGGGGAGTTCCCGAAGACGAGCTCCTCCGCGGCGCCGACCGCCGCAGAGTGGGAGACCGCGCTGCCCGTCGAGATCCCTGGCTCCGACGCCCCTTGCACCGCCGTGCGCGTGCGCGAGTGGCTCCGTGTCTCGTGTGCGCAGAAGGATCGTCCGATCGACGGCGTGCAGGTCGTGCGCACCCACGGATGGCCCGAGTCGGTCACCACGGTGGACACGCCGCAGCTCGCGTCTGTCGTGCTGCCAGTGCGCGGTGGCGCGGACTTCGTTGTCGAGTTCCTGCTGCCCGATGGCGAGCGCGACCTCACGGTGTTCTGGTCGCTTCCAGGGAGACAGCCATCGCTGGCGCTCAAGAAGCCGATGGACCCGCACGACAAGCTCCGCTGCAGGGCGCCGACGAAATCAGGGCCATGCTGCTATCGCTCGTTCAGCGCCACGAGCTTCCATCCAGAACTCCAGTGCGACCGCTCCCGCTACGAGGAGCTCTGCACGTCCGACGCAGACTGCGACTCGCGGACGAACCGCACGTGTCGTGCGCAGAGCGGCGGACTCAAATCCTGCATCTCGAAGTGACGCAGCATGGCCGCGTCGTTCTCTACGTGCGGAACAGCGTGTACAGGTAGACGACCGTGCCGGTCATGAGCAGCGCGTCCACGCGATCAAGGATGCCGCCGTGGCCCGGGACAATGGCTCCGGAGTCCTTCACGCCGGTGGAGCGCTTCAGCAGCGACTCGCCAAGATCGCCGAGCTGACCCAGCGCGCCCGCCACGAGCGCGAGGCCAATGCCCGTCGCGAGCGGCAGCGAAGGCAGGTACCAGAAATGCGCCATCACCGCGCCCAGCGCGCTCCCCGCGAGGCCCCCTATCGAGCCCTCGACTGTCTTCTTCGGCGAGACTGCCGGGTAGAGCTTGTGCTTGCCAAGGAAGCGGCCAGCGAAGTAGCCGCCGGTGTCGCCGAACCACGCGAGCATGATGCTGAGGATCACGAAGCCGGGACCGTCGCTCGCGACGCCGGTCTGCACGCCGACGTCGCGGTTCATCACCGCGAGCAGCGTGAGCGGCAGGCCCACGAACATGGGGCCCATGCTCATCGCGCACGCCCGCAGCGCCGCGGTCTTCATGTCGCCGAGTCGCAGCAACGTGACCAGCGGGCCCAGCAGCGGCACGATGATCATCATCGCGATGTAGTGCTTGGGCTGCCCGCTGCACCAGTAGAAGACGACGGAGACCGCCGCGGTGAGCCCGACTCCGATCATGCGGCTCGGGGGATCCTCCTGATGCGTCATCCCGAAGAGCTCCCACGCGCCGATGAGCGTCGCGATGAAGATCAGGAGGAAGCCACCCCAGTGAGGCGCGCGATAGAGGATGAGGAGGATCGCAGGCGCGCCGACAGCCGCCGTGGCGATGCGCACCGCCAGGTTCGCGTTCGCGCTCTCGGGCTTCGCGGTCGGCTGGTTGGACGACGTCTCGGACATCTCGGGCTTCGCTCAGGCTAGGCCATCAGCCGACGAGGCGCAGCGGCTTTGCGTCGGGGAGCAGCGGCGCAGGCTTGCCGACACGACCGAAGCGACGCTCGCGCGCCTGGTAGCTCGCGACCGCCTCGTAGAGGTCCGTCGACTCGAAGTCCGGCCAGAGGACGTCGGCGAAGTAAAGCTCTGCATAGGCGAGCCCGTAGAGCAGGAAGTTCGAGATGCGACGCTCACCGCCGGTGCGGATGATGAGATCCGGATCGCCGAACTCGAGGCTGGGCATCTGCGCGCGCAGCGACTCGTGGTTCACGTCTTCGGGGCGCATCTTGCCAGCGGCGACGTCGCGCGCGAGCTTCTGCGCGGCCTGCGCGATCTCCTCGCGGCCGCCGTAGGACAGCGCGAGCGTCAGCGTCATCTCGGCCTTCTCCTCCTCTGTCTCGCGACGGAGCGGATCCAGCACGGCGCGCACGAGGCCCGGCAAGCGACCGATGTTGCCGATCGCGTTCAGACGGATCTTGTTGTCGAGCAGCTCGTCGCGCTCGGACATGAGAAACTCGCGGAGGAGCGTCCAGAGCGCGTCGATCTCACCCTCGGGGCGCTCCCAGTTCTGCTCGCTGAACGCGTACAGCGTCAGCGCGCGGAGGCCCAGGCGGCGGGCGGCGCGGACGATGCGGCGAACCGCCTTCGAGCCCTCGCGGTGACCGTCGACGCGGGGGGCGCCACGCTGCTGAGCCCAGCGACCGTTGCCATCCATGATGATGCCAACGTGGGAAGGAAGATTGCGCGCTTCGACGAGGACTGAGTTCTCTGGCAAGTTCATGGGGAAAAGCTTTGATTCGGGTACCATGGTGACGCTGAAAAAGCACCCCTGTCGCGCCTGGAACGCCCAAAAATGCCGGTGAACGGTCGTTTTGGCAAGGTGGAGAGGCGCGGGGGCGGGCGGGCTGTGACGGTCAGAGCTCCTTCAGCGGCCGGACGAGCTCGCTCGCCTTGCGGGGGCTTGCGGCACCGGCAGCGACTGGCTGCGGAGACGTGCCAAGACGGCGGGGCAGGATGGTGGGAGCGGGCGCGACACCAGGCGGCGCCGCGGGTTGAGCGACCGGGGTAGGCGGAGCGACGGGGGCGATGGCGGTGCCCGCGCTGGTGAGGAGGGAGCCCTGCACCGCAGCGGCGATCGGATCGGTCTGCTTGATGAGCATGTTCGTGGCGAGGCGACCCGCGACGCGCGTGCCGTAGTCGGGACCGACCTGCATGAAGCTCGTGAGCTCTGCGTGGCGAGTGATGGGCGGGACGCCGATCGCGGTGTCAGCGGGCTTGGGGTCGACGCAGAGCGCGGCGACCATTGTCTGGACGTTTGCGGAGACGGGCTCGTCGGACGCGGAGAGATCGAGCTTCACCTCGAAGCCGAGGCGGCTCGGATCGTACGCGCAGCGGCCGGCGCGCGCGCTGACGTCCGCGCGGACCCACACTTCTTCGTCCTTCTCGACGTGGACGGGACCAACGTCCACGTTCACGTGCATCATGGCCTTGAACGTGACGCGCGGGAGCTTGCGCGGGCCTTCGTTCGCCACGGACAGGTCCGTGACCTTCACGCCCTGCGGATGGAAGTGGCGGAACAGCCGCGGAAGATCCTTCAGCGTGGTGTCGATATCGGCGTCGTCGGGCAGGTCGAAGGTGCGGACCGCGAGCTTCCGCCACGAGCCAGGCGTGGGCGCTTCCTCGGAGGCGGCAACGTTCGTCTCCCCACCCACGAGCGCGAGCGCGCAGAGCGAGGCCGCCGCGACGAGCCCGAGAGCGTGCACGGAACGCGTTCGCCGCGCCGAACCGCTGGATGTTGTCCACCTACCCCTCAATGACAGATCTCCGCGCCGTACGCAGCGCCGTCCTGGTTGATGCGCACGTCGTCGAACCCTTCTACGATCGGATTGACCCGCGGGTCGAGCTTCATCGTTTCTCGCCAAGGAATCGCCATGTTGAGCTCCATCCCCTCATACAAGAGCCCGATCGACCCAATGGCCCCGACGATCGCGGCCTTGGGATAGCCCTTCCGGCGCAGCTCGCAACCAGAATACGCGTTGTTGTACCAGTGGTACCACTTCCAATTCGAGGTCTCGTAGTGATCGGGGAAGAAGAAATGGTAGACAAGCGAGTGATCGTTCGGGCCGTTCTTCGCGGCGCGCTCGTCCAGCTCGTTCACCATGAAGTAGCTGAGCGACGCCTCGTAGAAGGCGCGCGCGATCGCAGGCGTCAGTAACCCGCGGTGCGCCAGCGCCGGCACGAGATCGCGGAAGACGATGAGGTGCACGGACGCGAGCAGCCCGAGCACGCGCACGGCCTGGCGCGCATCGTTGCCGGTGATCTTCATCAGGCGGTGCCAGCCACCATGCGGCTCGGAGAGGAGCTCGGGATGCAGGCGCAGATGGTTCTCGTAGGCGAAGAACGCGGACAGAACGCGCAGGTCGTCGGGGCTGTCCATCATGTTCAACGTCGCGCGGCCGAACGGTGCAAGGTAGTCCTGGCGCAGATCCAGGAGCTGGATGAAGTCGTCCAGCACGGGCTGCTCTTGCGGAGAGAACGCGGAGAGGAAGCCGGCGAAGCGACGCAGCACGTCCGCGCGCGAGAGCCCCTTCGCGTCCAGGAAATCAGGCGCGTGCTCGACGTACACGCCGGCGCGGACCGCGTCGCTTCGTCCGAGCTCGCGCAGGAGCACCGTGGCGATGTAGAGCTCGTTCAATGAATCGCGGAACGCGAGCACGTCCGCGACGCTGTGGCCGGTCGTGTCTGCGAGACGGTTGAAGTAGAGGAAGTCGAGCGCCCACGCCGCACGAAACGCGCCGTTTTCCCCCTGATCGCCGTTCTCGTGCACGAAGTCTTGCTGGCACTCCAGGGCGAGGCGCGCGAACGTCTCGACGGAGCGATCGCGTGGGATCTCCGTGAGCGTGAGCCACGTGGGCCGCGGCAGGCTCGCAGCGTCGTAGAAGGTGAAGGCGCCGCAAAAGTTACCCATGTTGTTGATGCGCGCGTTCGTGGGGACCGTGGCCGCGATCTGGGCAAGGTAGCCGTGGAGCTGGGCTACACGCATTTCCAGGGCGGAGGTGCGGTTCATGGGGAGGAAGTTTTCTACGACTGCGTCGGCATTGCGGGAGCGAGGGCGCGGGTGCGAGTCGGGGGCGGCGTTGGCGGGCGGCGAGGTGGCGCGGGCGGGGGATTGCGTGGCAAGGAGGGCCAAGGCGATGGTCGAGAAGAGGGCCGCTCCGCGGAGCGTCGCTGTTCGGTCAGTAGCCATACTCGAGGCCGATCTTTGCGGTGGCGATGTCCTTGGCGGTGGAGAGGGTGTCGACCGGGCGGGTTTCGCCCTCGATGGCCAGGAGCATGACCCGGAGGCGACGGCCTTCGTTCGTCTCTCTCCTATACGTGACACCCCCCGTCGTCGGATCGGTTCTGGGAACAAGTCGTATGGGGGAGCCCCGCGAGACGTCGACATACAAGGAGAGCCGGCCGGTGAACGCCGCGACGTGGCCGTACTTTGCCCGGTCATCGATCGAGCCCGCCGCTGCCGTATAGGTGCCCTCGAAGAGGCCGCGCACGGCCCAGCGGCTGGAGAGCGCTGCCTGTGCGTTCAGCGACAGGAGCACGGTGCTCGCGGCGACGTGCCCGTCCGCGCTCGCCTCCGCATCGGTGCTGAGCCAGCGGTACCCGATGTTCGCGCCACCTTGCATCACGAGCCAACTCCGACCCCCGATCTCGCCAAGGAGAGGCAGCGGGACGTACAGGCCCAGCACCTCCGCCGCCAACATCGACCCCATCCGCCGATCGTGCTCCACGCCGAGCACGTGAACATGCGGCCACCGAATCAGCTGCACGCGAGCCTGTTCGACGGTGAGATGCCCGATCGGATTCAAATCTTCTCGCGCGGTTATTTCCAGGCGAGTCGCGTCAATGGGCCCATTCCATAGCCCCACGCCGCCCGGAAACGGCAGCACCGCCACGTCCGCCTGGGCGTGGGCCAGCGCCTTCTGGTCGGTACGCGCTCCCCCCTCCACCGAGATGCCCTCGTGCAGCGTGTCGTCCGCAAGAGCGAGCCCCGGGGAATGCACCGCCAGCGTCAACGCGGCCGAGAGGACCAGCGTGGGCGCTGTGCGCGAACCCATGGCGGCCGCTGCACGCGCGGAAGATCGCGTGATGTTCCCCATCGTCGGGCGCGGACTATACACGAGGCGAACATGGACTGGAGTGCTGGTCGGCTCGCACGCGTCACCGCTCGCGCTCGCTGGCGCGGGTTCGGGTTCGGGTCTTCGAAGCGCCAGTACAGATCGGGCCCGTCCGCTTTGACGACGGTGGCGTAGTCCAGGTGTGTTGCCGCGTCGCTGGCGTCGGCGGTGCTCACCGCGTCCGTCCCCGCGTCACTCGGTGTGGGCGTCGAGCCGTCCGTGACAACGACGACTCCGCTGTCTGCGCTGGCCTGGTCGGCGCCGCCATCCGACGACGGCGCGGCCCCGCCTGTGAGCCCGTCGAACGTGGCGACCACCGAGCAACCAGCCACTAGCGACAGCACGAGCGCCACCTTCGCCGCGCGGACGCTCGACCTGTGATGAGAGGGGTGCACGCGAGCACTCAGGTTACCACGCCTCATGCAGCTCGGATAAGATGGGCGCCATGGCCACGTTCGAGGATGAGGTCGCCGCGATGCGGCGCTGGTTCGAGAGCCCGCGTTTCAAGGGACAAAAGCGGCTCTTTTCGCCGCGCGAGATCGTGGAGCAGCGCGGCTCGATCCGCACGGACTACACCGTGGCACGCGAGGCCGCCGAGGGTTTCCACGCGCGTCTGCGCGACCTCTTCAACCAGAAGAAGTGCGTCACCACGTTCGGCCCGTACTCGCCGGGGCAAGCCGTTGCGATGAAGCGCTCTGGGATCGAGGCGATCTACCTGGGCGGCTGGGCCACGTCCGCGAAGGGCTCCGCACAAGAGGATCCCGGGCCCGACCTCGCGAGCTATCCGCTCTCGCAGGTCCCGAACGAGGCCGCGCCGATCGTCCGCGCGCTGCTCACCGCCGACAGGAACCAGTTCTTCGCGCGCGCCCGCATGACGGAGGCGCAGCGGTCATCCTCGCCTGCTGTGGACTTCCGCCCGTTCATCATCGCGGACGCGGATACCGGTCATGGTGGCGACGCCCACGTGCGCAACCTGGTGCGACGCTTCGTTGAGGTCGGCGTGCCCGGCTACCACATCGAGGATCAGAAGCCCGGCGTGAAGAAGTGCGGCCATCAGGGCGGCAAGGTGCTGGTCTCCGAGGACGAGCAGATCAAGCGCCTCTCGGCCGCGCGCTTCCAGCTCGACATCATGCAGGTGCCCGGGCTCATCGTTGCGCGCACGGACGCAGAGTCGGCCACGCTGCTGGACGGCCGCAGCGACGAGCGCGATCAGCCCTTCATCCTTGGCGCGACGAACGTCAACCACGTACCGAGCTTCAAGGTCGCGTTCCTGGGCATCCTTCGCCGCTTCCAGAAGGCGGGCATAGAAGAGCTCTCCGGCCACCAGCTCTACGCCACGAGCGAGGAGGAGTACGCCGCCGCCGACGCATGGCTCGACGAGGTGGGCCTGGGGAAGCTGCTCACCGAGGCGATCGCCGACTACGAGAAGAGCGGCAAGGTCGCCGTGGATGCAGCGCTGGACAAGGTCTTCGATCGCTACGTGGACGTGTGGCAGGCAGAGGCGGGCGTGAAGACCTACGGCGAGGCCGTCGCGGAGGTCATGCGGTTCCTCTCGAGCGAGGGCGTGCAGTTCCCGATGACGGAGCCCGAGTGGCTCGCGTTCGCAGCGCGCGCGTCCTTCTGGGTGATCCTGGAGAAGGCAAAGGAGATGGGCGTGCACGTGGTCTGGGACTGCGAGCACGCAAAGACGCCCGACGGCTACTACCAGGTGCGCGGCGGCATCGATTACGCGATCGCGAAGTCGCTCGCGGTGGCGCCGTACGCAGACATCCTGTGGATGGAGACGAAGACGGCGGACCTGCACGACGCCAAGGTCTTCGCCGACGCGATCCACGCGAAATTTCCCGACGCGATGCTCGCGTACAATCTGTCGCCGTCGTTCAACTGGGACACCACGGGGCTATCGGACGAGCAGATGCGGAAGTTCCCGGAGGAGCTCGGCAAGCTGGGCTTCGTCTTCAACTTCATCACCTACGGCGGCCACCAGATCGACGGCCTCGCGGGTGAGGAGTTCTCGCAGGCACTTCGCGAGGACGGCATGCTCGCCCTTGCGCGGCTGCAGCGAAAGTTCCGCCTGCTGGAGTCGCCGTACCGTACGCCGCAGACGCTTGTGGGCGGACCGCGCGCGGACGCGGGCCTCATGGCGCTCGCCGGTCGCACCGCAACGACGAAGGCGATGGGCAAGGGCTCCACGCAGTTCCAGCACGTGGTCCAGACGGAGGTGCCGCCGAAGCTGCTGGAGGAGTGGCTCGACATCTGGCGCGCGAAGCACGGCGTCACGAACAAGCTGCGCGTCGCGCTGCGTCCGCACAGCTCCGGGTCCGAGCTCCTGGAGCTCTCCGTGTTGAACGAGGAGGGCGAGAAGGCAGCGAACGTGATCTTCGACAAGATCCAGGACCGCCGCGGCAGGCACATCCTCTCCATCCGCGACCAGAACACGTTCGACCTCTCGCTGCGCAAGAAGCGGCTGATGACACTGAACCAGCTCTTCCTGATCCACCGCTACAAGATCGACTCGGTGCACTACCTGACCCCCACTGGCGACAACCAGCGCCAGACCGAGGGCATGCAGAAGCGCGGAATCTTCAGCGCAGTCAACGACGAGGTCGGCGACATCATCGTTGCGGACGTCAACGCAGAGCGCCTCAAGCAACTGGTGGACGTGGACAAGACCGCGCTCACCGCGCTCATCACGCAGGCCTGAACATGAACAGGCTCGGAGCGTCGCTTGGCGCGCTCTTCGTGGTTGTCATGTCCTGTACGCCACCGGCGTCGGAGAGCGCGCTGGTGACCGCTCCGACCACGCCGCCGACGACCGCTGCGATGAGCTCGGACGCTGGCGTGACCCCCTCCATCGCGGCCGGCGGCGAGCAGGCGCCGCTGCCCGAATACCTGCGCCGGATGGAGAAGCTCGACGAGCACTACGATCGGCCCGCGGACCGCAGCAAGCTCGTGAAGGGCCCGCAAGAGGACGTGGAGGTGCTCCGCACGTATGCGCGGGCAGCGGAGAAGGGACCGCTCACGGGACCGGCGGGCGAGCGGCTCACTATTCTCACGAAGAAGAAGACGTACGCCGTGGGCGAGGAGATCCGCGTGCTGCACGTGCACGAGGTCACGCGCGCCGGCAAGGAGGTCTTCGTGATGGGACCAAAGGGGATCTTCGGCGAGTACGTCGACGCGCGCATGGTGAGCACCCTCGCCGCGGCGCCAGCGGACTCCTACGACGGCGCGGTGCTCCAGAGTCCGGAGGTGGACCACAACTACGAGAGCAGCGGCTACAAGCTGCCGGCGGGACGGCACGTCCTCCAGTGGAAGTTCAAGACGCTGTCGGGGACGTACCTGGAGTCGAACGTGGTGACGATCGACGTGCGGTAACGACTCGACCTCGACCTCGACCTCGACCTCGACCTCGACCTCGACCTCGACCTCGACCTCGACCTCGACCGAGAGTTGATGCGACCGCTGCGTGTCGTCGGTAGAGTCTCGCCATGCGTGGCGACGTCGTCTTCCGTATCTATGGCGTGCATGAAGGGCGCGCGAAGGACTCGTTCTTCGGCGCGTTCCGTACGCAAGCGGAGGCCGATGCCGAGATCGCGACGCTCTCCGCGCGCGAGATGCACGGCGAGAACTGGGCCGCGAAGTATCACGACAGGGGCTTCGTGGTGCGGGAGCATGTCGTCGATACGGACTTCGAGATCCCAGGGCTCCCCAGGCCACGCGACAAGTTCTTCGTCGAGGTGACGAAGAAGCCGAACGCGGCTCGCGAGTGGCCGTCCGCTGTCGTGGACGTCTTCGAGCGGAGACCGGATGGCGAGCCATCGCGCGTGTGCGGGTACGAACGCAACCATGCCCTGTACCAGACGTTCGAGCCGTTCCGTCAGGGCGAGCGACAGCTTGCGCTGGTCTCGCGCGACTACACGAAGACCGCCGTGCTCGATCTGGCGACGGGAGAGATCATCGCCGAGGAGATGGAGGAATCGCCCGGTTCGGGCTTCTGCCCCGTGGGCTTCTACGTGCCCGACTGGTGGGACGTGAACGACTCATCGATCATCCCCGGGAGCGAGTACTGGAGCGCCGATCACGAGTGGCCGGCAAGCGACTGGGGCTTCGTGTGGGGCTGCGAGTGGGGCGACGACTCGTCGTGGAAGCTCCAGCATCTGGATCTTCGTCGCGTACAGGAGGGCGTGATCACGCGCGACGATCGCTTCGGCTACGTCGAGCTCGCGACCGGCGACTACGTGACGCCATGCCTGCAGCGCGATCCGCCCGGGGCGCAGGGCTCACGCGCGCCAAGGTTTCTTCAGGTCGTGAAATCGCGCGGCGTCGAGCGCGTGGAGATCGAGACGTACGCCACGTTCGATCTCGCGACGGGCGCCCCTCGCGGTAAGCTCTCCGGCGCGTGAGACCGACGCACGAAGAGATCACCGCCACGGCGTTCTTGCTCTCTCGCGAGTGGTACGACGCCGATCGTGGCGTGGACATCATCCTGTGGGGACGCTCCGCCTTGGCGCCGGTGCGTGCGCGGTTCACAAATCAGGAGTCCGTGATGTTCGTTCCGCGCGGCGCAGAGGCACGCGCGACCCGGCGCGCAGAGCGGCCGCTCAGGACCATGCGGGGCGACCCCGTCGACGCGATCTACTTCGACTCACAGCGCGCGATGGTGCGTGAGCGCGACCGGATTCGAGCGGAGCTGGGCGTGACGCTGGAGTCGGACGTGAAGCCGCACGAGCGGTTCTTGATGGAGCGCTTCATCACGGGCGCGTTCGAGCTCCGCGGAAAGCCGAGCGAGCGCGACGGCGTGCTGTTCTTCGAGAACCCTGCGATCGTGACCGCGACCGCGACCGCGGACGCGCAGCCGTCGCTCACGTTGCTGGCGATCGATCTGGAGACCGACGGCTTCGATGGCCCGCTTCTATCGGCCGCGCTCGCCACGCGTGACGTGGGGCGGGTCTTCGTGATTGGAAGCGGCAAGGACCGCGGAGTCATCACGTTCGTTGCGGACGAACGTGCGCTGTTGACCGCTTTTTTCCAGGCGATCCGCGAGATCGACCCGGACGTGCTGTGCGGCTGGAACGTCGTCGACTTCGACCTCCTCGTGCTCGAGGCGCGGTGTCGTGAGCACCGCGTCCCGTTCGCGATCGGTCGCGCACGGGAGAACGCACGTGTGCTCGCCGGCACGACCACGCAGCAGGTCTCGATCGCCCGCGTGCCGGGCCGCGCCGTACTGGATGGCATCGCCACGCTCAAATCTGCCACGCATCGCTTCGAGCGCTTCACGCTGGACCACGTGGCGCACGAGCTCCTTGGTCGGGGGAAGAAGATCGCATCCGGCGTCGATCCCGTCGCGGAGATCCGGCGGATGCACGCAGAGGACGTGGATGCGCTTGCCGCGTACAACCTGGAGGACTGCAAGCTCACGCTCGACATCTTCGAGAAGGCCGACCTGCTCGGCTTCGCGATGGAGCGCGCGCGTCTGACCGGGCTCGCGCTGGACCGCCAGGGCGGCTCCGTCGCCGCGTTCGATCATCTGTACCTTCCTCGCCTGCACCGTCGGGGGTTCGTCGCGCCCGACGTGGGCACCGACGTGGACATGATCGCGAGCCCGGGCGGCTACGTCCTCGACTCCGTGCCGGGCCTCTATCGCGACGTCCTGTCCTTCGATTTTCGAAGCCTGTATCCGAGCATCATCCGGACGTTCCAGATCGACCCGCTGGGTCTCTTCCAGCCGGGCGCGGCGCCGATCCCCGGCGAGGACGGGGCGACGTTCGCGCGGGAAGGCGCGATCCTGCCGGCCCTCATCTCGACGCTGCACGAAGCTCGCTCACGCGCGATCTCCGCGAAGAACGAGCCGCTCTCCCGGGCGATCAAGATCGTCATGAACTCCTTCTACGGAGTGCTCGGGACGCCTGGTTGTCGCTTCTTCGATTCACGCCTGCCCACATCGATCACGCGTCGCGGTCATCTCGTGATCGAGCGCGCGCAGGCGTTCTTCACGGAGCGCGGGTTCCCCGTGATCTACGGCGACACGGACTCGCTGTTCGTGCATTTTGCAAATGCAGACGCGCGGACAGAGGGTGGCTCTCTGGCGGACCAGGGCAAGGCGCTCGCCGCGGAGCTCACGCAGACGCTCTTCCGGGAGCTTCGTGAGGAGCTCGCCGTCGAGAGCGTCCTGGAGCTGCGATTCGAATCGCACTACTTGCGGTACCTCATGCCAACGACGCGCGGCACGGAGCGCGGGTCCAAGAAGCGATATGCGGGCCTCGTGCAGAAGGACGGAGCGCTCGAGGTCGTGGTGCGCGGGCTGGAGGCGGTGCGCACGGACTGGACGCCGCTTGCGCGCCGCGTGCAGCGAGAGCTCCTGCGACGCGTCTTCACGGACGAGCCGTACGAGGCCTGGCTCGAAGAGATCGCGCGCGACGTCGTCAGCGGGCGACTCGACGCGGAGCTCGTCTATCGAAAGCGGCTGCGTCAGAAGCTGGATCTGTACTCGAGCGCCTCTGCTCCGCCGCACGTGCGCGCGGCACGGATGCGCGTGGAAGAGGGACAGGACGAGCGCGAGGTCGAATACGTGATGACGACGCGCGGACCGGAGCCCACGAGCGAGCGCAAATCACCGATCGATCACGCGCACTACATCGAACGGCAACTCGCACCGGTATGCGACGTCGTGCTGCATCTCCTGGGCACCAGCTTCGATCGCCTCGCCGGCTCGCAACGCAGCCTTTTCTAGCGTGGAGATGCGACGTCCGGCGGATGCTGTACCGTGTGCAGATGCAACCGAACGGCGCAGATGGGCGCGTGCGCCGTCGATGCTGACTGCTTGCTCACGTTTCGCGAGGCGCGCTGTTGCTGGCCCTGCCCGCGTGCGCGCGCGATATCCGTCGAGCTGCGCGCGACCGTGGTGAAGAAGTGCGCGTCCCAGGTGTGCGGCGAATCGCCGATGTGCCGTGCGCCACCCCACCCCCTCTCGGCGTATCGCGCCGTATGCGCGGATGGCGCGTGCGAGCTGCTGTCGCCCCAGAGCCCGTTCTGATCGCGGAGGCGCGAGACGTTCTGCTTGTGCTGCGCTCCACGCCGAGCGAGCATGCCGCCATGACCGGTCTACGCCTCACGAGCATCGTTTTCTTCATTGCGATCACCGGGTGCCCCGCCAAGGACGGCACGACGGCCGACGCTGGGCCCGCCACGACACTCTCGGCAGCCGTGTCTGCGATTGCGTCCGCGGCCCCGACTGCAGCCGCCACCGCCAGTGCCCCTGCCACCACTTCCGCTTCGGCCAGCGCGGTCACGTCCGCGGCCGCCTCCGCGAGCGCCAAGCCAAAGTCCAACGTCCCGACATGCAAGGCCGGTCAGGTCCTCGGGACGATCGCGCTGAGCCCGTTCAAGCCGGTGTGCGGCGCCAAGTGCAAGACCGATGCGGACTGCACGGGCGGGGCAATGTGTATGGACGTCAATGCGCTGAAGGCCGACGGCAGCATCGTCGACGGCGCGCAGGCCAAGATCTGCCTGAAGGATTTCTGACTGGATCGGCACGCCGCCGCCTTGGCGTTGCACGACGGTGACGGTCCGTCGCTCATCCAGTGCGAGGGGAGATGGGTGACTCCACACCTCATTTTCTCGGCGAATTCTCGACGAATATCAACATGCACACATTGGCATGCATGTAGCAGGTCAGGGAGCATGCAAACGCTCGCTCGCCTGTCGGTCGTCGCTGCTCTGGTCCTCTCGCTCGGAGGTGTTGCGTGTACCGCGTCGACGTCGGATGACGGAGAGGCGACGTCGCAGGATCTGACGCCCTACGACTCGGTGGTGAGTAGCGGCACGAAGATCGACAACGACACCACGATCACCGCCACCCAGTCTGCGAAGACGCACCTTGTCGGGTTCGTGAAGGACCGGTCGCTGTCCGCTATCGAGAAGCAGTTCCTCGCCATCGGGAAATGGACCCAGATCAAGAACCCGGACGGAGACGCCCCGTTCACCGCCGCGCATGTGAGCTCGGATCAGGTGAAGGGAGGCGTCCGCAGCGTCGCCGCGACGATCTCGCTCAGCGCCGGGCTCGACATCATTCTCGGGGCGACGACGAAGACCGGCGACGACGGCTCAGAATCAATCCACATCACCAACACCGCCGCCGCCCGCCACTGGCTCGCGGGGACGATCGTCGAGAAGGGACAGCTCGTGATCGACGTGAAGCTCGTTCCATACGACAACAACACCAAGAAGGGCACGATCGTCGACGCCACGATCAAGGTGAAGATGGCGCAGATGGAAGACAAAGCCCCGGGGCTCGCCGACGTGCTCCCGATGGTCTTCACCTGGCTGAAGACCACGACCCCCGCGTCCCCCTGAGGACGTTGTCCTGAAAGGCCGCGCGCAAACGTCGAGCCTCAGCCCCTTGAAGCCTGGGCCGTTTTCTTGGGCATCTTGACTGGCCTCTTTGCCTTCGTGGGCTTGGCGGCCCTTGGAGCGCTCGTCGTGTTCGGCGATGGCGGGAGTGCGTTCCCGGAGATGATCGCGTCCTCGGCGGCGGAGCTGCTCTCCGGTTTCGCCGCGGGGGCCGCGCTGGCCTGCATTCGCTCGTCGGCCTTCCCGAGCGCGCTTTCGGGGAGCTGCGTGTCGCCCTTCGAGGCGGCGCTGTCTGCGGCAGACGACGAGCCGCTCGAACTCGATGCGGTGGGGTCGGGCGACTCCGCATGGCTCTGCGCGCCGCCGCAAGCGGTGGTCAACGCAAGGACGACCAAGAGGGCAAGGTGTTCGAGCGAGGGTTGGTGCATCGGGTGTCTCCTGCGGAAGACCAATGCAAGAATGCTGACAGCGCACAGTCCCGCCACCCCCCGCGGAAGATGGCGCCGAGGGTGGATTTTTGGGCCATCCGCGCCAGCCATCCGCGGCCCTCGCCTGGTTCACGTGGGGTTCTTTGAACCCTGGCGGTGGGCCGCCGGCGAACCACACCGCGCGCGAGCGTCACTTCGGTGCGACACTGATTCCAAGCGGCATCCGTCGGCCCAGAGCCCGCTCTGAGTCGCTGGCCCTGTGTGGTAGCGTTGTGGGTCATCGAGGAGGGTCGGGGTGACGAGTCTCGTTGCGGTTGGAGATCTGATCGCGAATAAATACCGGGTCGAGCGCGTGCTCGGGCGCGGCGGGATGGGCATCGTCGTCGCCGCGGTCCACGTCCACCTCGGCCAGCACGTGGCCCTGAAGTTCTTGTTGCCCACCGTGGGCACGAGTCCAGCGATCGTGGCGCGCTTCGAGCGGGAGGCGCGCGCGGCCGTTGCGCTTCACAGCGATCATGTCACGAGGGTGCTCGACGTCGGACGGCTCCCCGATGGCGCGCCCTACATGGTGATGGAGATGCTCGAAGGCCGCGACCTTGCCCAGGAGCTCCGCTCGCGGAGGCGTCTTCCCGCGCACGAGGCCGTCGCTCATCTCGTGCAGGCGTGCGACGCCATCGCTGAGGCGCACGCGCTCGGCATCATCCATCGCGACATCAAGCCGGCCAACCTGTTCCTCGCCCAGCGGCCAAAGCGGGTCCCCACCATCAAGGTTCTGGACTTCGGGATCTCGCGGTCGATCGCGCTCACCGAGGGGGTCGCCGACATCACGAACACGTCGCAGCTCATTGGATCGCCGCTCTACATGTCACCGGAGCAGCTCCGCGCACCGAAGACGGTCGACGAGCGATCGGACATCTGGTCGCTCGGCGCCACACTCTTCGAGCTCCTGTCGGGTGAGCCCCCTTTCAACGGCGAGACGGTGGCCGAGCTCGGCGCGCACATCATCATGACCCCGCTCGTGGGCATTCGTTCTCGGCAGGGCTGTGCGGACATTCCGGAGGGGCTCGCCGACGTGATCGCTCGATGCCTCGAGAAGGACCCCGACAGACGCTACGCGACGATCGACGACCTGATGCTCGCCCTTGCGCCGTTCGCGCGCACGGAAGCGATCACTGCGGCGCCCGGCCCCGCTTCCGCTCCCGACGCCGAGCAGAATCCAATGGCCACGACAACGCAGCCGACTTCGCCGGGGCAAGCTCATGCAGGCCAGACCCTCCCCCTCTTGCCTGCCCCCGCCAGCACCGTCGAGAATCCGCAAGCCACCTCCGAGGCCGCCGTCTCGTATCCACCGCCGGCGCCGCCGGTAGAGCGCGCGCCGCGGCGCGGGACGTTCGTCACCACCGGCCTCATCGTGGCGATCTGCGCTCTCCTGGCGATCGTGGCGATGAGGGAGCTATCGCGGACAGCGTCGCCACCATCGCCAGCGTCCTCGCCATCGGTGGCCGCAGTGCCATCCACGGAGACCAGGTCGAGCGAGCCCGCGCCGAGCACCATCGCGGCTCCCCCACCGGCAACCGCTGCGAGCGCGCCGTCCTCTTCGAGTGTCGTCGCGACGGTCACGAGCGCCACGCGCCCACTCCGACCGGGGAGCGATACGACACCGAAGCCGAGCGCCGCGCCCTCCTCTCAACCCGCGCCGTCCGCCTCGGTCGCGCCGAACGGCTCCGCCAGCCCACTGAAGGGCCTCCACTTAGAATGAACAGGCGACGAACACGCCGATTGTCCCGCGCCACGGGTGTCATCGCGATCGCGTTGCTCGCATCCATCGGGCGACCCTGCGCCGCCGACGACGCACTGCCCGTTCGCCGGCCGTCGCTCTCCGAGTCGCTCGAGGGCGATGCGAAGGCCGACTACGACGCGGCCAAGCTCCTCTTCGAGGACGGCGACTTCGGGGGTGCTGCGTCCAAGTTTCGGCAGGCACACGAGCGCGCGAAGGATCCGCGCCTGCTCTGGAACATCGCCATCTGCGAGAAGGGGCTCCGTCACTGGGCGCGCGTCCAGAACCTGGTCCAGCGCTACCTCGACGAAGGCCGAGACATCATCTCGCCGGAGCAGACGCGTGCGGCTCGCGACCTGGGCGAGGCTGTGAAAACGTTCGTCGGCACCTTGAATGTCTCGGCACCGCCAGGGACCGAGCTCACGATCGACGGCGAGCCTGCCGGCACCTTGCCGTTCGCGCATCCGATGCCGCTCGATCTCGGTCCCCACAAGCTCACCGCAGAGAAGACTGGGTTTCGGCCGTTCGCGTCCTCGTTCGAGATCGCTGGCGGCACGGAGACGAAGCTCGAGCTTCCGCTCGTCGCGCTGACCTCGAAGGCGCGCGTGTCGGTGCAAGCCGGCGAAGGAGACACCATTGCCTTCGACGGAGCCGTGGTGGCGGCAACGCGCTGGCAGAGCGAGGTCGAGTCCGGCACGCACTCGCTGCGCGTGACGGCTCCGCGGCGAAAGCCCTACGATCTGCGCCTCGATCTCGTCGCCGGCTCCAACCGCACCGTCGAGGTGACGCTCGAGAACGAGCGCATCGTATGGCCGTGGATCGCCGGCGGTGTCGTGCTCGTCGGTAGCGCGGTGCTCGGCGGCTACTTCCTGTTCAAGACGGACGCGAAGCCTGCGGAGCAACCGAACGGCTCGCTCGCACCAGGAACCGTTCAACTCTCGGGGTGGGCGCGATGACAGGCATTTCACTTCGCCGCTTCCTCGCGCTCGCGGCGATCGCGCTGGCGCCGATCGTGTCGCTCACGACGTCGTGCAAGGACGAGATCCTGCCCGTGAAGGGTCAGTTGATGCTCGTCATCACCACGAACCTGGCGCCGCCGAAGGACTTCGACACGCTGCACCTGCGCATCGTCGAAGATGGCTCAACGACGCCGCTGCACGAGGTCGACTACGCGCTCGGAGGGTCTCAGGCCGTGAAGCTTCCGGCGACCCTTGGCGTCGTCGCTGGGTCCGATCCGAACAAGACGGTGCGCATCACCGTCGAGGCGCGACGTGGCGCGACCGTTCGCGTCTCGCGTGACGCCGTCGCGCGCGTGCCGACCGATCGGATCGCCTCGCTCCCCCTTCCCATCGACGGCCTGTGCATCGACACCCCATGCCCGTCCGACGCGAGCGGGGGCGTGCAAACGTGCATCGCCGGCACCTGCCAGACCGCGGCAGTCGCGACCGATACCTTGCCCGACTTCACCCCCGGCGACGTGTTCGGCGGCGGAACGGGACATGGTGACGGCGTCTGCTTCGACACGCTCGCTTGCTTCACGAACGGCCACACGGGCGTGGTGCGCACCAGCGACTGCTCGATTGATCGTGAGGTCCAGAGCGGGTTCGGGTTCAACATAGCCGTGGTACGTCCCCCCGACTCGGACGGAATCTGCGGATCGAATGCGTGCCTCTTGCCGCTCGAGCGCGACCCCTTCACCGGGCCCATCGTGACGGGATGGCGCGAGGTGGGCGAGCGCGCCGTCCTGCCGCCGATCATCTGCGAGCGCTCGCTCCCCGTGCTCGTGACAACGAGCTGCCCCACCAAGAGCGCACCGACGTGCGGCCCGTGGTCGGCCACCGGGAGCGCTCGAGACCTTGGCGACGCAGCCATTCCATTCGATGCGTCCTCTGGCTTTTCCGGAGGCGAGGCGGGCGCGCTCAGCCCACTTCCACGGTCCGTCGCATTCCTGGACGAGGATACGCGTCTGGGTTTCGTCACCGGCACGGTGACGATCGGACATGCGACCGATGAGAGCAGCGTGACGGGCTACAAGCTCTACTGGGCCGACGGGCCGACGAAGAAGCTCGACCTGATCGCGACGCTCCCCAGGACGGGAGCGGATGTCACCCACGCCCTCGCGGGCCCGGTGCTGCCAGGCGGAACGCATCTCCTCGCGTTCTCGACGACTGCGATGGGAGAGCTCTCGCCTGGCGTGAATGTGGGGCCGATCGACAACTACACACGGATGACCGCGATCACCGCCAACAATATCGCTGTTGACCTACCCATCGTGCTCGCGGACGCGAAGACGTCGAGCCTGCTCGTGGTTGGTCTCGACAAGACTGCCTCGCGCAACGTCCCGGCCCTCGTGCACTGCAAGCTCGACGCATCCGGCTGCGTGTACACGGACATCTCCGCAGGCGCGCCGGCCGGCACCGCTGGAGCGCATTTCGGAGCGACGATCGACCCGGTGAACCAGAAGCTCCTTGTCCTCTCCGACAACCAGAACGTGGGCTCACCGAAGCTCTTCCGCTGCAACACGGATGGAACGGCGTGCACCGTGACGACCCTCGGCGTGCCCTCTGCCCATACCCTCGCCTGCCGGATCCCGCTCATGGTTGACACGGTCAACCAGAAGCTCCTGGCCATCGTCAGCTCCACCGGCAGCTCCCTCACGACTCTCCTGCGATGCGGGCTCGACGGGCAGGGCTGCACGTACCAGGTAATCAACGGCAACACCAACACGTGTGCGACAGCGGTCATCAGCAACACGGATGCGAAGCTGCTCGTGGTCGAGGGGGGCATCGCAACTGGGAAGCCGACCCTTCACCGATGCGAGCTTGACGGCACGAACTGCGAAGTGCTGGATATCTCCGGTACGAGCCCGGCGGTCGTCCAGTCGGCCTCTGCGGCGATCGACACGGAGAACCAGAAGCTCGTCGTCCTCACCCACCAGACGAACCAGCTGCTCATGTTCTACTATCGATGCAATCTGGACGGGACGGGGTGCGTGAGCCGCGATCTGGGCGTCGTCGACAACGCATTCAGGGTGCCCCAAGATCCCTCCCTCCTGCTCGACTTCACACACCATCGCCTCTTCGCGTTCGCCTACGCTTCTATGTCATCGGTGGGTGGCTTGGTGCGATGTGACCTTGATGGCACGAACTGTTCGAACACCGTCACGTTGGTGTCGGCCGGGACCAAACCGAACGGGTTGCTCTTCGGCAACAAGCTGTACTCCGTCAGCCCGTCCTCTTCGGGAATCGACCTGGTGACCCTGTCCACCTACTGACGCGGACCGCGCGCCCAGCGTGCTGCGCGGAGGCGCCCGAACGAGACTTCAAGCGGGGCCGCGCACGGGAGCGGGCTGCGACCGCGCTTCCGGCTCCAGGTCGGCTGGTCGTTTCTCTGATCACTGTGCTATTTTCCGGCCATGCGGGGTGCCAAGGTCGGTCGCGCCGAACGGCTCCGCCAGCCCACTGAAGGACCTCCACCTCGAATGAACAGGCGACGAACACGCCGATTGTCCCTCGCCACGGGTGTCATCGCGATCGCGTTGCTCGCATCCATCGGGCGACCCTGCGCCGCCGACGACGCACTGCCCGTTCGCCGGCCGTCGCTCTCCGAGTCGCTCGAGGGCGATGCCAAGGCCGACTACGACGCGGCCAAGCTCCTCTTCGAGGA
>JBBRNJ010000108.1:0-25304 GCA_038230375.1 Polyangiales bacterium
GAGGTGCTCGGCGGGCGCGACGTTGTAGTCTTCATCAACCACTTCGACGTGCACGCCGGGCGCTAAATTCAAGCCGCTGCGCGATCTTCAACAACGTGCATCATGCACACGACTCCCGCGATGGAGCGAAATCGAGGCTGAGAGCATGCGCGTATTTCTTCGATGCCTGATCTTCGTTGGTTCATGTGGAGCGCTGCGCTTCGCGTGCGGTGGCACCACCACGGACCTCGGCGGTGGCGGGGCGGATGGCGGCGTTCACGCGGATGGCAGCAGCAACGCTGACGGCGCCAGCGACACGGACGGCGCCGCGACCGACGGCGCCGCGGGAACCGATGGGGCGCTCGCATGCCCTGCATACGACGACACCGGCAAGGCGTGCAGCACGGCGGCGGACTGCACCACCGTCGCGCGCGGCTGCTACTGCGGCGGGCAGCCGGTGATCGGAATCTCGAAGTCCATCGGCGCTGCAGCCGCCGCATGTGAGTCTGACGCCGCCGCCCACTGCGCGCTGGGCTGTGCGAACTTCCCAGGCCAGGTGGCCGAGGATGGCAAGAACACGGTCGACGGTGGCGCGATCACGGTGCTGTGCGACAACATGAAGTGCCACACGGTCTTGCAGTGATCGGGAGCCGACATCAAGGCCACGGCCCAGGCTGAGGTCGGCCGCCCTGGCCTGTTCGGGGATTGAAAGCTTGATTGTGGGCGTTGTCCGCGCAACACTCCTACCTGGAGCTGGACCACCATGACGCACACCAACGACGACGAGAACCTCGCACGCATCGCGGAGGCGCTGAACAAAGGTCCCGATGGAACCGGCCGTCGCGCGTTCATCGCGGGCGCGGCAGGTGCGGTCGCCGCGGCCGCGCTCCTCGGCTCCGAGTCGGTCGCATCCGCTGGGGCGGCGCAGAACCTCGCGGCCTCGCCGCCGGACGGGTTCACGCCATTCTCTGCCCCCGGCACCGTCGTCAAGGTGACGCGTGCGGGCTCCCTCCAGGAGAACGGGCGCTATCCCAAGCCCGAAGACGCCGTGGCCATGCTCGAGAAGGTGATGACGGAGCTCACCGGCAAGCCTGACCTGAAGACTGCCGTGATGCAGCTCGTCCACCCGAAGGACAAGGTCTGCGTGAAGGTGAACGGGATCGCCCAGCGCAACATGTCCACGAACAAGGAGCTCGTGCTCCCGTTCCTGCAGGCCATGATCGACGGCGGCGTGAAGCCGGAGAACATCACCGTCCTCGAGCAGTACGGCGGCTTCCTGTCTGCCACGCGCATCACGCAGGACAACGTGCCCAAGGGCGTGAAGCTCGCGTTCCACGCGAACGGCGAAGCGACCATGGAGCCGCGGAAGATCCCGGGCACGCCCCTCGAGACGAAGTTCACGCGCTTCCTCACCGAGTCCACGGCGGTCGTGAACTTCGCCCTCGTGAAGGACCACAGCATGTGTGGCTACACGGGCGCGATCAAGAACATGACCCACGGCTGCATGATCAACCCGTCCAGCTTCCACCGGAACCATGACGGCAACACCCAGATCGCCATGCTCTACGCGCAGGACGTCATCAAGAGCCGTGTGCGCATCAACATCGCCGACGCGTTCAAGGTCATGGCCCAGGGCGGTCCGTTGTGGGCAAGCCCGCAGCACGTGAAGGTGTACGAGGCCGTCATGGCCTCTACCGACCCCGTCGCGATCGACACGATCGGCTGGGAGATCGTCGCGAAGATGCGCGCGGAGTTCAATCTGAAGCCGCTCGCAGACGACATCAACCCGAACAATCCTCGCGGTCGCGAGCCTGGCTACATCGCGCTCGCCGGACAGCTCGGGCTCGGGATCTCGG
This sequence comes from Polyangiales bacterium, assembly GCA_038230375.1. Lineage (GTDB taxonomy): Bacteria > Myxococcota_A > Polyangia > Polyangiales > Polyangiaceae > JANXLV01. The sequence goes on from JBBRNJ010000108.1 coordinate 1,836, forward strand.
ATCGCTCCAAGATCAACCTGCGGGAGCTCACGGTCTGAAGACGCGGGCATGGCGCGGTGCCCTGCTCGTCGCGGGCATCGCCGTTACCCCCGTGCTGTGTGGGGCGTGTGGTGGTGGTGAGAAGGGTGGGGCGGGGCCGACCACCGCGGAGAACGCGAGCGGCGCGGCGCCTTTCGGGTGTCGCATCACGCTCGCGCACGGAACGCCCATAGAGGAGAAGTCGCGCGACCAGCTCCTGCGCCTGATGAAGGTGTACCCGCTGGAGCCGTACATCTACACGCGCGAGCTCGTCATCGACGAGAACGCGATCCCACACAGTCACGTCGTGCTCACGCTGCACACGCGCCACGTGAAGGACGACGATCAGCTGCTCTCCACCTTCATCCACGAGGAGCTGCACTGGTTCGCGGAGGCGCACAAGGACGCGCTCGCGGCGGCCGTGACGGAGCTGCGCACCGAGTTCCCCGGGTTGCCGGTGGGCTATCCGGACGGCGGGTCGTCGGAGCAGAGCTCGTACGAGCACATGGTGATCATCTGGGGCGAGTACGAGGACCTCGTGAAGCTCGTCGGAGCGCAGCGCGCAGACGCCGTGTTCACGTTCTGGGAGAACGACCACTACCGCGCGCTCTATCGACTGCTACGAGAGCACCGCCCGCGCATCGCCGAGATCGTGAAGAAGCACGGCCTCGTGCCGGACGCAGTGAAGTAGCGACGCACGGCCCGCTCGGGCGCGCGAGCTCTCACTTCCCGGGAGGGCAGTAGCCCGAGAGCTCCACGTAGCCGCGGCCGAGTGGTTTTCCGTCGGAGGCGCGGACGATCGAGGAGGCGCCCTCCCAGTAGATCGGCGATCGAACCACGCAGTGCCGGTGACCGGATAGACGTCGGAGCCGACCGTGAGCGTGCCCCGCGCGTCCAGGTGTAGCCACTGAACGCGTAGTTCGTGTAGCCGGCGCCGTGCTGGAGCGCGGGCGACGGACCGCCCTCGGCAGCGCGGCAACGGACGCGTCCATGCCAGCGTCGGCCTGCGCCGTGGACGGGGCACGGCCTCAGACCTTGAAGTAGCTCCGCATGATCGCGTCTCGCAGCCCGTTCATCGATTCGTAGCCGGTCTTGTCGCAGATGCGGCTTGCGTGGGTCTTGTAGGTGCTCATCGCGATCTTCTTGCTGCCATCCAGCAGTGACCCGCGCGGCAGCCCGCGCACGAACGCCTCGATCACATCCGCCTCTGCCTGGGAGAGTCCTGCGGTCTCGCTCACCTCATTCAGCAGCTGGCGCAGATGCGACAGCCGCCCGTCGCGAGAGGCCACCGTATCCCTGACGAAGCGGCGCACGTCCTCCCCTTCGAGCGGCTTCTCGTACGCGACGGCGTTCGCGGCGAAGGCCTTCCGCGCCAGGTTCTCGAAGTCCTTGCCGGTCACCATCAGCGCGGGGACCAGTGGGTCGTGCTCTCGCGCCAGCGCAAGGACCTCCCACCCCGAGTCCGTGCCTAGCTGGATGTCGATGATGATCGCGATGAGCGGAGTTGCGAGGTGGGGCTCTGCTTCCTTGAGTGACGCCGCGCCCAGCGTCGGGCACACGGCGTCGAGCATCGAGCGTATTGCCCGCCGCACGAGCGCCTCGTCCTCCACCACAAGAACCGGTACCTCGCCCATCATCCACACTCTGCCCGGTGGTCCATCTGATTGGAACTTGTCTTCACGTAACGTGGTTCGTCACACCACAAAACGTGAACGACACGTCCACCGGGTCCTTGAATCGGACGATCACAGCTGTGAGAATCATCCCGCCGGGGTGACGACACGCACGAGGATTTGTGCCTACGCGCTGCGTGCGACGGCCGGTGTGCTCAACCGCCGCGCTTCACCAGACGGATCTGCAGCCGCAGGCGGACCTCGTTCTTGATCGACGGTCCTGCGGTGAGACCGTAGTTCTGCCGATCGATCTTGGTCTCGCAGACGATCACGCCTGCGTCCGAGAGGTGCCCCGCGAACACGACTTCCTTCGTGATGCCCTTGATGGTGAGCGCACCCTTCATTCCGAAGTTGTCCGTTGCGCCCCACAGCTGACTGCTCTTGAACGTCATTCGCGGGAAGCGCGCGACATCGAAGTAGTCAGCGGTGCGAAGGTGTTCGTCGCGTTGCTTGACGCCCGTGTCCACGGACGCGACGTCCACGGACGCCTCCACGCTGGTGGTGGCGAGCGAGTCACCCACCACGACCTTGCCGTCGAACACGTTGAACCTTCCGTCCACGGAGGTCACCACGAAGTTCGTGACGTTGAACGTGACCGCGGATGAGCGCGCATCCACGGCGTACTCACCGGGCGTGGGGAGAGTGCCCGCGGCGCGTGCGGGTGACGGGCTCGCGATCAGCGCAAGCAGCGTGAGGAGGGACAGGGTCAGCCAGCGCACGATGGGAAGGACTCTCACGGATACTCACTCATGCGTAGGCGTTTGCGCGTGGAACGCAAGGGAACGGGCAGGTTCTACTGCTTCGGGCATCACCGCAACGTTTGCAGGGGAGAGAGGGGCACGTCGGTGTTCATGATCTCCATGGTCTCGAACGACTCGAAGAAGTCGCCCTCTGCGCTTGCGCCGCGTTCGTAGTCCAGGGTGACGTGAACGCGCGCTGGCCTGCGGGCGGACACGAGGCGGAACTCGCGCGGTGCTTCCGTCAGGCGGGTGTCCTTCGTCACGCTCTCGGGAGCGCCCGCGCGCTGGCTTGCGCGGTGGCCGTCCCAGTCGCGCCCCATGTGGAACGTATCGCCGGCAATCACGTTGCCGTCCTGGTTCAGGGCGGTGAGGGTCAGCGTCAGCCGACGGAAGATGTCGCCCGTGGGGAAGCGGTGACCGACGCTCTTCGTCGCCAGGGTCACGACCACGGCGTCGCTCGTGAAACGTGTAGACTGCACGCGTATCGCGTCGGCGAGCAGCTCTCGATTGCGCGTCACGTCGAAGCGATGGTCGCGAAGCCCTCGTGCGCGCGGCTTCATGTGGCACTCCGTGCACGGGGTCGCGGCGAAGGGGCTCTCCGCGTGCTCTCGCTCGGTGCTCTGAAGGATCGTGCGCGTGGTGGGGACGTCGAAGTCATGGCACGACGCGCACGCCTTCGTCGTGGCGTGCGGACGGTCGCCCGTGGTCTGCGCCGCGTGCCCTTCGCCGACGACGTGACACGCGTTGCAGCCGATGCCCGAGGCCGTGTCGCGCGCGCCGTCGGCCGTGCGGAGCGGCGCGTGACAGTCCACGCAGAACTCCCGCGGCTCGGCGCGATAGGAGCGCTGGAAGTCCGGGCTCACGAACGAGGCCCGGTGCTGCGACGAGCGCCACTCACGGACCTCGGCCGCGTGGCATCCGGCGCAGGCGAGCGCGGCCTCGGGCGCACGTGGGCCAGGGAGGGCAGCGACGCGGGCAGGCGGGCTCGGACCGCCCGTGCGGGAATCGCACGCGCACGCAACGGCGAGCAGGCACGCGGCAAGGCCGACGGTCCCGATGCGCATCACGGCGCCGCGGAGAAGGCCGCCGTCTTCACCTGGAACGTGAGCTTTCGGTGTGGGTCCGGTGCCCCGCAGACGAGCTCGGGCGCGGAGGGCGCCACGGTCGCGAGCTTCTTCATCAGCTCCTTTGCGATCTCTGGCGTGGGCGCGACGATGCCCAGCAGGCGGCTCGGTCCCGTGCCGAAGCCGACGAACGTGAGCGACTCGCCGAGCAACGGATCGTTCTTCAGTACCGCTCCGAGCTTCGGGTACGCCGGCTTCTCTTCCTTCTCCTTCTCGCTCGCAACGACCACCACGGGCGTGGCGCAAGTCGCCCCCGCGCGCGGCGGAAACGGCGCGATCGTCCCTGCTGGGAACGGCGCTCCGCAACGCAGCGGCGCCGGGCGCGACCTGGACCCGTACACCGTGCGAACCTCGCCCGCTCGCCTCTGACCAAGACCCACGTCGGTCCGCACGGTGGAGACCCACGTCTCGTCCCCCGCCACCTTGACCCATTCCACGCGGCTCTGCGGGTGCGTCTCCGCGAGCCACGGCCCGTCGGGGAGCGCGATCTTCGTCCATTCCTTGCCCGTCCGCGTGTAGAGCGCGCCCGACGTCGCGATGAACCAGGGGACGGATGGCTCCTGCGCCAGGCGCCCTGGCTCGGGCAGCTTCTCCTCCGTGATCGTCCCGTCCCTGGCCTCCGTGAAGAGGGTGCCATCCGCGGTGGTGACCATCAGGTCATCACTGGTGGTGAGCAGGAACGACGCGATGTCATGCACGCGCGAGGACAGCCCGGACTGCTGGAGCGTCTCCCCCGAATAGTTGTAGAGTACATGTTGTGCTCTCGACGGGATCAGCACGGCGCGCAACGTGCCGATCGCAAGGAGAGGATCGGCCGTGGCTGCGGCCGCGCCGGGCACCACCAGATCGTCCACCTTCTTCTCCGGCGACCAGCGACGCAGCATCGGCTTGGCGGTGCTCGAGCGACCGGGCGCGAGCAGCTCTCCATTCGAGAGCCTCCCCGCGTACGCCATATCGGGCCCGGGCAGATTGATCTTCAATGGCTCGCCGTCGGCCGACCAGGCGAAGTAGCGATCGTGCGACGCGTTCTGGTCATGGCTGTCGCCTGGAATGTCCAGGTACATGGAGTGTGCGCCGTACGCCCAGAGTGAGCCATCCGGCTGCGGGATCAGGTGTGCGAGCGCGTAGCGACCGTACTGGCCCTGGGGCGTGGGAAGCGCCTGCCACTTCGGCGGGCGGGCGACCACGATGCTCACGTCCTCCGTGCGTCCCGTCGATAGACGCAGCTGCACGAACGCGTGCGCCTCATCCAGGCCGCCGACATCCCCGATGTGATCGGCCGTGAGCATGGTGCCGGAGAGCCCGTCGTACGCAGGGGGACCCATCGAGTAGAGCGGACGCGCGGCGTCGCGGCCCATGGCCCATGCGTCGCGGTAGACCACGAGCACGGGCGTCGTGCCCACGGAGTGGGCTCGTACCGCGGGACATGCCCCTTCGACCACGGGAAAGAGCGACGAGATCGTCGATGCGGCGCCTGGAACCCGCGCGTCAGCGTCCGCGGGCGCGGCGTCCAGGAGCGCAGCCGCGTCCGGTGTGGCAACCGAGCTCGCGTCGGCGGGAGTCGGCCGTGATGGGCTCGACTCATCACGCGCTCCCGTGGTGGCGCACGCGGCGACAGCGGTCAGGACCAGAAGTGTGGCGAACGGACGAAGCGGGAAGCGCGTGCCCTGACCAAGACGCTGCATGCGGGCACGTTACCGCGGCGAAGACACGCCGTCCTCCGTTTCTGTGGCAGTGCGTGACCTTGCCAAGGAGACTGGTGGCATGACGCACTGTCCGTGTGTCGTCAGCGCGCGTGTCGCGAGGCGTGCGTCCGTGTCGTGCGCGCGTGCATCATCGCCGGCCCACTGTCGCTCATCACCTTGGACAGCGCGTCGGCATCGCCCACGATGATGGGGAACGTGCGCGTGACGGCGCCGATCTTCGCGTCGATCAGGATCAGGTGGGAGTCCATGCTCGACTTCGCCGTGCGCTTCACCGTGAGATAGAGCTTCTCGCCATTCTTGCCGGACGCGCGATCCAGCGTGAGCTTCACATCCTTGCCGCCGCCCACCGGCACGGCATTGCCCGTGGCATCCATGACCAGCTCCGACGCGACGACGCTGATCGCCTCCGTTGGGCCATCGCTGTAGATGCCGATGGGGAGCGTCACCTCTGCGCCCACGGCAAGCTTGTATTCTACACCTTTCACCGCGCCGTACGACGGGTCCAGGGCCGTGAAGTCATAGGTGACCGTGTCCTTCGGCGCCTGCAGCGGCACCACGTTGAAGTACGCGGCGCTGGGCGCGGGGACGCACGGCGCATGGCCGGCCTTGGCGCTCTTGTTCGACCACTGGCGCTGCACCGTGAACGGAAGATCGGCCTGACCCGAGAGCTCCTGGTCCGCGTCGAACTCGCACATGTCCCCGGTCTCGTCCTGGTTCTGCACCATCAGGTCGTATGCCAGGTGCTTGTCGTCCAGTCCAACGTAGCCAGGCGTGCCGTCGGTCACGTGCGGGTCCACGGACGCCTCGTCCCACTCGTGGCTCGCCGACAGCGTGGAGTCATTCACGGTGAAGCCGGGGCACTGCAGGATGACCGCGTACACGATCGACTTCCCATTCCACATCACGCTCGCGTGATAGCCGCCCGCGCCTTGCGCGCAGTCGTCGTCGGCGTCCCCAGCCTGCTCGAAGACCTTCGTCGTGCTCGGAAGGTACAGCGTGTAGATGGTGTCGTCCGTGGGGGCGGGCCACACGGCGGGCATGGCGGACAGGTTCGTCGTGATGATCTTCTCGACATCGGCGGCGAGGATACTCGCGCCCAGCCCGTCCTTCATGCGCACGTGCGTGTCCGCGCTGCTCTTTGCGGGGCCCACGCCGTACTCGCTCACGACCGCGCTCCAGTAATGGCTTGCGCCGATCTGGTCCGCGAACGCCTCGAACTTGTCTGCGTTCGTGTCGCCGGGCCACGTCACCGTGACGAGCACGGGGTTCGCAAGGACGCTGCCGCCGTTGTTCATGACCAGCGGGAGGTCCGGCGTGAACGCGGGGTACGTGGTGCTCACCTTGCCGGGATCCGGCGGCGGGGTCGGCGCGGGCTGCGTGCCTGGGTCCGTCCCGCTGGCTGGTTTGCCTTCGCCCGCAGGACCCGAGGAAGCCCCCGAGCTCTCGCCACCGCATGCGGCGATGGAGACGATGAGGGCGGCGAACGGCACTGCGGAACGAACGAGAGAGCCGACCATGTGTCACTCCAGGGCGACAAGGGAGAGAGAGAGCTTGGCGCGGTACCCATCGGTGCAACGCGGATACCAAGTCGCGTCCCGTCTGCGAGTCTCTCGACCTGGTCGGTTGTTTGGCTCGATTTCGCGTCGACGGTCCCGCGGCTCGTCGCGTGGTGCGAGGTCGGAACGGGCTGCGAAGGATCCATTCTCGCGGTAGAGTGCGCGCCCATGGACAAAAAGGCTTCGACGTTCCTCTTGTTCGCGAGCATCACGCCCGCCGTGATCGCACTCGGTGTGGCGTGTGGAGATCCCCAGGAGCCGAAGACGCCCACCGCGCCCACAGCGTCAGCGCCCACGGTGGTGACGCCCATCGCGTCTGCGTCCGCGCCCACGCCGCCGCCCGTGGACACGACACCTAAGCCGCCAGAGCCCACGCTCGCGGAGAAGCAGCTCGCGTCGCTGGCCGCGGCAACGGAGGCGATGAACGCGCACGATCTCACTCGCTACGCCGAGCTCTTCACCAAGAACGTCATCCACAAGGAGGCGTCGGCGCAGGACATCCGTGGGCGCAACGAGATGAACAACCGCATGGGGTTGCTCTTCAGGGCGTTCCCGGACTTCAAGTTCGAGTTCGAGCGCGTGTGGCAGAAGGACAGCGTGGCCGTGGCCACGTGGAAATGGACCGGCACCGACAGCGGCGGCTACATCGAGCGAAAGCCCACGAATCGTCGCGCGGGCCTCCGCGGCGTCACGGTGGGCTTCTTCAACGCGGACGGCGCCATCCGCGAGGTTCACTTCTATGAAGACGGCGTGACCGTTGCCTCGCAGCTGGATCCAAAGGCCAAGGCGGGCAGCTTTCGCGGGGCGCCCGAGGACCCCACGGGCGCCAAGCCGCGCGCGACGGTCAGCAACAACGGTGACGAAGAGGTGAAGGCGCTCGCCGCGTCGAAGACGTTCTACGACGGGATCGAGACGCGGGACAAAGGCGGGCTCGCCACCATGGTCACGGACGACGTGACGGTGGACGATCTGGCCGCGCCGCTCCACCGCGAGAAGGGCAAGGCCGCCATCGATGCGCTGCTCGCCGACTGGACGAAGACGTTCGGAGCGTTCTCCGAGATGCCCCTCTACAACCAGGTCGCGGTAGGCAACACGGTCATCGTGGAGCGTGTCCTGTCGGGGAAGATGAACGGCAAGCCCGTGAAGCTGCACGCCCTGGACCTGCTCGAGACGAAGGACGGTAAGATCGCGAAGGTCACCGTCTACTCGGACACGCTGGAGCTCTGGCATCAGGCAGGTCCACAGGTTCACAGATAGATGCGCGACGCGAACCGCCCGAGGGGCATCGAAGCAGGCATGCCAACGTCGCTCACCGCGGATGCACGCACGATGGGTCTACGGCGCGAGCGCACGCTGGCTTCCAGGCAGTTCGTGGATGGGTCGTTCGCGAATCCCGCGGGCACGAGCGGGGTGCCGGCGCAGCTGCCGAAGCCGTCCGGATCCGTCATGGGCGAGTTCCTCTTCAAGCGCGGCCGACGCGTGCCGGACAAGCCGCTGCCGGTGGTGCGCCCGCACGACGCGTGGACGCGGCCAGCCGAGACGGGCTTCCGCGCGACATGGCTGGGTCACAGCACGGTGCTCTTGGAGATGGACGGCCGCCGTGTGCTCACGGACCCGGTCTTCGCGGAGCGCATCTCACCGGTGAGCTTCGTGGGGCCGAAGCGCTTTCATCCGACGCCCGCAAAGCTCTCGGAGCTGCCCAAGCTGGACGCGGTGGTCCTCTCGCACGACCACTTCGATCACCTGTGCGCGAGCTCGATCGCGGAGCTTGGTCGCATGCGCGTGCCGATCGTCACGGCGCTGGGCGTGGGCGCGCATCTCGTGTCGTGCGGCGTGGACCCGGCGAACATCACGGAGCTCGACTGGAACGAGAGCACGCAGCTCCCCGGTCTGAAGCTCACGGCCACGCCCGCGCAACACTTCTCCGGACGTGGTCCTTTCAGCCGCAACAAGACCCTGTGGGCGTCATGGGTCATGGAGAGCGAACGTCGCAAGGTCTTCTTCTCCGGCGACACCGGCCTCACGGACGACTTCACCCGCATCGCTCGCGCGCATGGCCCGTTCGACATGGTGATGCTCGAGGTCGGCGCATTCCACCCGAGCTGGGGCAGCATCCACCTTGGGCCGGCGAACGCGCTCACGGCGTTCGACATGCTGGGCGGCGGCACGCTGCTCCCCGTGCACTGGGGAACGTTCAACCTTGCGCTGCACGACTGGGAGGAGCCAGCCGAGACGCTGCTCGGCCTTTCGGAGCAGCAGAAGAAGCGGATCCTCACGCCGCGCCTGGGCGAAGCGCTGGAGCCCGAGCGAGTAGAAGGCGTGAACCCGTGGTGGAGAGAGCTTCTGACGTGACTCCGTAGCAAGCCGATGTCGGGTTCCATCGGACCCACATGTGCCGCGGCAGGAGCCGCAAACGGAGTCGTCCCAAACAATTTGCGTGCGCAAGGCAAATTGTTTGCTATCCCTTTCTGCCATGCGGAAGGCTCGCTCTGGCGTGGCGGTTCGTTGTTTCACGGTCCTTGTTGCAGCCTGCGGGACGCTCGCAGCGCAGGCGTGTGCGCAGGGCGGAGACGTTGGAGCTGCGCCGCTCGATCCGGGGCAGGGCGGCGGCGGAGGGTACGAGGGCGGCGCGAACGAGGCCGGAGCATCTGTTGCGGATGCCGGTGCGCTGCCGGCCTTGCCACCCGTGGACACGACGCCAGCGGAGCGAATCGGCGTCTACGACTGGGGCGCGGATGATTCGCAGTTCGCCGCTGCTGGCGGCGGGGCCACCGACCGGCTGACCTGGAGCGCCGCGAAGGTGAAGGCGCTCGGCGCGCACACGATCCGTGTCGCGCTCTCGTCGCACGATCCCTACAAGGTGAACCCGGCAGGCGCATTCAACCTGGCCACCGCGGCGGCCGCGCCCGCCTACGATGCGCTCTTCGCGGACCCGCAGCTCCACACGATCATCGTGACGGCGTACTCCGCCGCGGACGAGACCTCGCCATGGCAGAACGGCTACTCCGCCGCGGACGCCGCCTCGGAGACGGAGGAAGTGAAGGCGCTCGCCCAGCGCCTGCTCGTGAAATACCCAGGCAAGACGTTCGTGATCGCGAACTGGGAAGGCGACAACGCGATCGCCCCGTTCGCAAAGTCGGCCGCCGCGTGGACCGGCTACCAGGACTGGATCAACGCGCGCGCGGACGGCGTCGCAGCCGCACGGGCGGAGACCCCAGCAAGCACCAGTCGCGTGTATTCTGCACTTGAATTCAACGCGCTCCGCGGCGCGGACAACAAGACAGCGTGTGGCAGCGCAGGGCAGCGGTGCGTCGTGACTGACGTGGCTCCGAACGTGCGCGCGGACCTCTACGCGTACTCGTCGTGGCAATCGCTCTCGGCGGACCTGGACGAGACCAAGATCGGCGCGCGCCTCGCAGGCGACCTCGATCAGGCGCTCGCGTTCGTGCAGAAGGGCCGTCCCACCATCACGAAGGACCGCTTCTTCGTGGGCGAGCTGGGCGCACCCCGCGACGAGGTCAGCGCGAACTTCGGCGAATGCAAGACCGCCGCGCGCATGGTCGCTGCCATCTCCTCCGCCACCACCTGGGGCGCGCGCTGGGCCATCGACTGGCAGATCATCGACAACGCGCCCACCGCGACGGGCCCAGAGGTCCTGGGCTTTGGCCTCATCAAGGCGTCGGGCGCGAACAGCCTCTCGTACGCCATGCTCTCCCAGATGTACGCCGGCACCGCAAATCCCAGCGTCCCGGCCGCCACCTGGTGTCCCGACATCAACGTGGGCGGCATCATCAACGGCGCGCCGGGCACGGCCATCAAGGTCGGCTCCACGGTCTCACTCTACGGTCACTTCGCTGCCACGCAGATGGACACGCCAAAGGGCTACGTCGTCCACGTGCGCATTGCGGACAAGCAGACGGATGTCACCGTGGGCACGCCCTACTGGTTCGAGTCCTACCAGCAGCTCAACGCGACGCTCGCCGGCAGCGGCATGGCACCCGCGAAGGGCGCGCTGGTCTGGGTCACGTCCCCCGCGGGCGTCGATAGCAACGGCCAGTACATCGACATCGCGCCGTGAGCTCGTTGCGGCTTCAAGGAGTGGTTCTCAGAGGCCTCCGCTCACCGACTTCATGAAGCCTCGGCCGTCCAGGCCGACGTACGCGACGTTTGCGTCATTCGGATCGATCGCCGCGGACTTCACCGTCCAGCCGGAGACGCCCGACGACACCCAGAGCTGTCCCGCCGTGGTCGTGCGCCACACGCCCTGATTGGTGCCTGCGAGCAACGTCTGCGGATGCGCGGCGTCGATCGCGAGCACGATGGCAGCCGACGGAAGACCCACGCCCGCGGCCGCCCATGTTGCGCCCGCATCTGCGCTGCGATGCACGGTGCCGCCGTACGCGGCAAACACGATGTTTGCATTCGTGGGGTCCACGAGCACCGCGGTCGTCGCAGTCGTGCCCGCGAGCGCGGCCCACGTCTGACCCATGTCGACGGTCTTGTAGAGGCCGTTGTTCATGGCCATGTACGCGACACTCGCGTTCGCCGGGTCCACCGCGCACGCACTCGCGCTCCCCGGTACTCCCGCCGGATTGGTCCACGTTGCGCCGCCGGCCTGCGTGCCGTTCGTGGTGACGAAGATGCCCAGCCCGTACGTCGTGCCGGCGAACACCACGTCGGGATTCGCAGCCGCCGTGCAGATCGCATTGAATGACACGTTGCCCGTCCCGGTGAGCGCGAACGGTGTGCCCTTGGTCGTGGTGACGGACATCCCGACGCCGTTGCTTCCTACATAGACGACGTCCGGATTGCTCGGGGAGATCCCGATCACCTCGTCGCCGTTGAGCGCCGGACCCGTGAGGTTCGCGAAGGTCTGCCCGCCGTCCGCGGTCTTCCGGATGTTGATGTATCCGCCGCCGAAGAACCCGATGCCGGTCGTCTTCGGATCGAGCGCCACGGAGTTGCCAAGGAACGCCGCAAGCCCGCTCCCGCTGTTCTGCCAGGTCGCCGCCGCATCCAGCGAATGGTAGATGCCGACCGCCGCACCGGAATAGAGCCCCACGTAGACGATGTCTGCGTTGCTCGGCGCCACAGTCATCCTGAACGGGTACGACGGATAGCCCATCGCCTTCCACGACGCGCCGCCGTCGGTGGACTTGAAGACGTCCTTTACGTAGTCGGACATGTACATGCGCATGTTGTCGGCTGGGTCGAAGGCGATCCCTTCCACGGTCGCGTTCGCGCGGATGTTTCCGAGCACCGCTTGCCAGGCGCCGCCTCCGGTCGAGTGATAGAGGCCTCCGGCACCGGACGCATCGCCCGTGAACACGTTGGTCTCGTCTGCTGGATCGATCGCGAAGACCTGTGAGCTCGGCAGCGTCGCCGGGAAGCCCGCATTGAGCGCAGTGAACGTGGCGCCCGCGTCAGCGGACTTCCACACGCCCTGATTGCCTGCCATCACGTAGAGCACCTGCGGGTTGTGCTTTGCGACGGAGATCGCGTGAATGAGCACGGCTCCGAAGCCCGGCGCGACCGCGGGCGCGCTCCAGGTCTTTCCAGCATCGACGCTCTTCAGGAACGCGGCGCCGGTGCCCCAGTACAGCGTCGTGGGCGTGACCGGATCGATCGCGAGCGCCTGCACGTAGTCGGTGGTGTGCCCCGCGTTCGACGCGCTCCACGTTGCTCCGGCATCAACGGATTTGTAGACGCCCTTCGAGCCGTTGCCCGCGTACACCGTGGTGGGCGTCTTGGGATCGATCACGAGCCCCGCAGAGAACGAGCCCGGGAGGCCAAGAAACTTCCACGTGGGTGAGGCGGTTGCGCCGTTGGTCGTGCCCCAGATGCCACCGCCGTTCGCCGCGCCGTACACGATGTCGGGGTTCGTCGGGTGGACCGCGATCGAAGAGAAGTTTGCAGCCGCAGCGCCGGTGTCGAACGGCGCCCACGCGTCGATCGCGATCGACGTCGATTGTCCGAACGCGGTGGCAGTGCTTGCAGACAGCACGTAATTGCCCTGCCGATCGCACGCGATGTCACCGAACGTCGCGACGCCGTTCACTGCAAGCGCCGTTGTGGTTCCGAGCAGTGCGCCCGCCGCGGGGCCCTTGCCAACGCTCAACGTGACGTTGCCATTGTATACAGCGTCCGTCTTGCCGGCCGCGTCGAGCACGGTGACCGTCATGCTTCCGAGCAGCACGCGCGAGTACCCGGTCGTGGGGACGCCCGCGATCGTGATGCCGTTCACGTGTCCTGCGTCGCCTCCGTCGTTGGTCGTGCTGCCGTCGGTCTTCCCGCCAGCATCCGTGAGCCCACCGGCATCGCCGGAGCTGGAGGTGCTGCCATCGCTGCCGGAGTCGCCCGCGTCGCCGTTCGAATTCGTCGTGCTGTCGTCGTTGCCACCGCAAGCGACGAAGAGCCCGGCCACGATCACGGCACCGAAGAGGGAAGCAGTTCGCATCCCTTCCATGTCCCCGCAAGGCCCGATCCGGCCTGAGCGTTCGATGAGGCGGCTAGTTCTCGGACTTCGAAGGCGTCTTGGCGGGCTCCTTCTCCTTCTCCTTCTCCTTTTCCTTCTCCTTCTTGGAGGCGACCTCGGCCGCGCGCTTTGGCGACAGCTTGCCGTCTTCTTCCAGCATCTCGGCGCGTATGCGCCCTGCCACGAAGAGCGCCGGGAACGAGAGGAAGAACCCGACGAACCCGAACAGGTGCTCGCACGCGATCAGGCTCAGGATCAGCACGAACCCGGGCAAATGCACGTGTCGCGCGGTGAGGCGCGGGTTCAGGTAGTACGACTCGATCTTGTGCAGCACGAACGTGAGCACCACGAAGATGCCGACGCCGACCGGCCCCTTCGCCTGGTACGCGAGCAGCGACAGGACGACTCCCGAGACCAGGTTGCCGATCACCGGGATGAGCGCGGACACGAAGATGAGCACCATCAGCGCCGCCTTGTGTGGAATGCCCAGCGCGAAGAGCAAAGGCAGCGTGAGGAGCGTGTTGCAGAGCGCGACCACCATCTGCAGCTGCAGCGTCACGATGGTCGCGTCTGCCAGGTGACCGAGCCAGCGCATGAGCGTGCCCATGAGCGAGCGCGGCGCGACCTTGTGCGCGAACTCCTCTATGTGGTCGCCCTCGAGCACGAACACGATCGCCAGGATGAAGCCGATGAGCGCGTACAGCAGGAAATGGCCGAGCAGCGCTGCGGCCTCGAGCGCGCCGTCCGCGTAGTGCTTGGCGCCCTCCATGATCTTCTCGGTGTCGCCGACCTTCTCGTGCAGCAGGGCGATGAGCGGATGGGTACGCGCCGTCGTGATCCAGTGCGGCACCTGCTCGCGCATGGCCGGGATGGCCTTGATGGCGCGGCCGACCTCGAGCGCGCCAAGACCCACGAGGATGCCCACGAACCCCAGGATGAGCCCGAGCACCGCGAATTTCTTCTTCACGCCGGTGCGATCGGAGATCTTCTTCGACAGGAAGTTGAGCGAGCGCTCGAACGTGACGAAGAACACCAGGATCGGCGCGAGATGCCGGAACAGGAAGAGGAGCACCAGGAACAGCACGATCGCCACCACGCGGCGCGGCGTCTTTTCAGCGAAGAAGTCTCCAACTCTGTCCATCGGCGGCCATGGTCGCAGCGAAAGGGATCCGTTTGCAAACAGGTTCCCGGGCGCGGGTCGAAACGAGGTCGATTTCGGGCCGGACCAACGCAGGACCGCGACCGATACCCCCGAGGTCGGGGCAAGCTACGGGGCCGCCATGTCGACAGCGGTGCCTTCGGGGTCTGCGCAGACCATGCTCGGCTGCGTGAGCGGGGCATCTGCCCGGATGGCGGCGAGGAGCTTCTTGCCGACTTCATAGGACGGCACTTTGGCGCCGAGCCACCGGAACTCGCCGACGGTGAAATCGATGAAGGTCGTGCCCGCGAGATCCGCCTTGTGCTTCGCGATGATCTTCCTGCTGCCCGGGAAGTCCGTCTTCTGCTTCGGCGTCACGCTGCCCATGAGCACCAGCGGAGTCTTGCAAGACGGCGTCGCGAGCGGCGGTGCGCTGACCAGGAAGCCCTCGGTGCTCGCGCTGCTGGTGCCGGACCCGACGGTCCGGTTGGTGCAGCGCAGCGTCTCCGATGGCGGCAGCGTGCGCAGGATGGCGCGTCGCTTCTCGTACTGCTGCTCCCCCCAGTGACTGGGCCATTCCGTGTAGGTTGCACTGATCCACACGTCTCGCGCGCTCTTCACCCAGATGTCCTCCACACTGGGCACGTTGGTCTTGCTCTCGCTCCATGCGAACGGCGCCTTGGGGATCGGGACAAGGACCCACGCCGCTGTCGGCTCGTCCCAGCGCGCAAGCTTGCCGCCAAGGACTATCGCCCACGGCGTGCCCACGCCGACGCCCGCGAGCCGGGCCGCCACGTTCGTCGTCTGCGCGCTGCCGTCGGGCTTCTTTCCCGCCAGTGCGACATAGACCACGCCGTCGGCCCCTACGTGCACACCCGCCATGGGAGTCTGTGGCGGGGGCTTGGCCGGCCTCCAGCTCGTCCCGTCGAAGTGGAGGAGCGCGTCGCCCGTGTCGATGGTGACGTCCGTGGGCACTGTGCCGACCACGGAGATCGGGCCCTCCCATTCGTCGCTGCCGAGCACGTCCATCGCGATCTTCCCGCCCGGCTTCCACCTCCGTACGACGCGCGTACAGGTCCGACTCGGCAGGGTGCCCGTGCACGCCGGGCCGAATGCCCATACGTCGCCGCTCGCGAACGTGGTGAGGCGTTGGATCGAGAAGCCCGCGGTGCCGAGCGGTGGCGCGGGGCCATCCGTGCCTTCAGCGATGATGCCGAGCTCCGTGCAGTGGTTCTGGCCGTCTTGTGAGCAAGCTGTCGCGACTCCCAGCGCCCCCTTCGGCAGGGGAGCGACCAGCCGGATCATGCGCGAGATGTTCGCGTCCGCGTCCGCACCGAACGCGAACGCCCAGCCGGAGCTTGTATAGTGCATGTACTTGGCCGCGCTGAACCCGCGGTTACCCACGTCCACGCCGTACCAGAGGTTGTCAGGGTAGCTGCCCGAGATGGCGCCGAAGTACGTCCCCTTGGAGAGGCCGCGGCTCAGCGCGTCCACGTCGGTGAGGCCCGTCTCCGTCGCACGCGCCACCTTCGCGACGCCGTACTCGCCGTAGTGGACCAGGGCCGCGTTGTCGACGAACGACACCTTCGCCCCCACGCAGTCGCCGTCGATCACGTACGAGAACGGCGAGGGGCCCGGCTCTGGACGCGTGCCCCAGCGCAGCGGCGCCGCTCCGCCCGCATCCGCTGCCGCCAGTGCGCCACCGTCCGTCGTGCCGCTCGCGACGTCGCCGCTGGTCGGCGCGGCGCTGGTCGTGCTCGCGTCCGCGTCCATCGCGTGAGCCGCACGTGCCGCGTTCGGCCCGCGCGCAGGCCCGGCGCCCTTCTCCGCGCACGCGGCCACGAGACATACGCCCGCACCGATGGCGCCGAGGAGGGCTTTGCTGCGGGAGATGGTCTTCATGGGATCAGTCCTTCGGCGACCAGCATGCTGTCTTCGACCAGCGCGTGGCCCGAGAGCGCATCGGCGACACGCTCGTAGGTCACCCGATAACGCACGACGCTACCAGTCTCTTCACGACCACGCGGGAGCGGCAGCCGGAGCTCGGTCCGTGGGCCGCCTGGGTTCGCGGGGGAGCCAGGGCGATTGTCTGCAGTCTGCACCTTCTTTTCGTGGGCAAGACCGAACGTGCGACCGACGATCGCGTCGGCGAAATCCAGGCGTTCGCCCGTGGGTCCGATGCGTTCGACCACGACGCGCAGCTGCCGGAACAGATCGCCCGTGGGGAACGCATGACCGATATCCCCTTGCGAGAGCGACAGCGTCACCGCGCCGTCCGCCTCGCGTCGACCTGTGACGACCACGGCGCGCGCGAGCATCCTGGGGTCGCGGGAAGCAGCGAACGCGTGGCTCGCGCCGCCGTCTTTGTCCTTCTTCATGTGGCAGGTGGGGCAGGGGGTGTCGCGGTGCGGAGAGACCGCGTGCTCGGTGAAGGTGAGCTGCATCGCGTCGGTGCGCGCGGGAAACGCGAACTCGTGGCAAGGCGCGCATGTTGCGCTGCTGCTGGTGCTTGTGTGGGGGCGCGCGAAGGCGTCGGGTGTCTTTCCGTGGAACGTCGCGTGGCACGACGCGCAGCCAACGCCCGCGCCGTTGCCGTTCGGATCGTGGCAGCGCTCGCAGAAGCCTTTGTCCACCTCGCGCGCCAGGGACGCGACGTAGCTGGGGTCCGAGCGCGCGCGGCCATGAAGGCTCGCAGCGGACGCACGTGCGATCTCCGCGTGGCAGTCTCCGCACGCGCGCTCCGCCCCTGCGCCGCTCTTCGCCCTCGCGGTCGCCGATGGTGTTGCGCCGCCTTCGCATGCGAGGTTCATCGCAGCGAGCGCGAGGCTCAACGTCACCATGCAACGGCTTTGCATCAGTGCGTGGAGGCGTCGGCGTCCTCGGGCGGCAGGCACAGGTCCGCGCGCACACAGATTCCGAGGCCGGAGCCGTCGTAGCTACGGCTCGTGTCGCAGGCGAGGTTGTTCGTGCACCAGAAGGCCGCTGGGCCTCCGCACGCTCCGCCTTCGCCGCGCGGCATCTCGGGGCCGTTCGGCGTGGGCACGGGCAGCGGCGGTGGGGCTTTTCGGCATACGAGCCCGGCCTTGCACGTGTTGACGACCTTGGTGCCCACCGCGCACGTGTGCCCGATGTCGCCTGGTGGGAGCGTGGGTGCCGGGGTCTTCGGCGGTGGGTCGGCGCATGCCACGATCATCGTGATAACGGCGGCGGCAAACAGCGGGCTTCGCATGGCGTTCATTTTCCCAGGTTCTCGAGCATCGCGAGGATGTTCGTCGCGGCCTCCGCGGCGTGTTCCATGGATGCGCCCTCCACGCTCTTCACCTCGTAGGTGTTGAGCAGCTCCTCCGGCAGCTCCGCAAGGAAGCGGCTTGGCGTGCGAGGAATGGGCTTTCCGCGCTGCAGCCTGTACTTCGCGCGCGAGATGATGAGGCGCTTCCGCGCGCGCGTCACACCCACGTAAAAGAGCCGACGCTCCTCCTCGATGTCCTGCGAGGTGGCGTCCGTGGCCTTCGCTTCGAGCGTGCGGTTGTGCGGCAGGAGCCCTTCCTCGCAGCCCACCAGGTACACGATGTCGAACTCCAGACCCTTGGAGCCATGCAGCGTGGAGAGCGTCACGCGGTCTACCACCGCCTCCTCTTCGTCGTCGAAGTTGAGGGTGAGGGCGTGCAGGAAGCCGGCAAGGTCCGCCTCGTGTGCGGCGTCGCTGCCCTTCTTCGTGACGCGATCCTCGCGGTTCTTGAACGTGCGGAGGATGGCCTCCACGTTGCCCCAGCGACGCGCGGCCGCGGGCGCGCCACCGGAGGACACCTCCAGGTCCTTCTTGATGCCCGCCTTCTCCGTGAGCTCGCGCGCGACCACGCTCGCGTGAACGCGATCGACGAGCAGCCGCTTGCGCGTGTCCGCCATCAGCTTCTCGAACGACTTGCAGCCCTCGCGTGCGGCAGCGGGCACGTCCGTCAGTGCGTCCACGCGCTCCACGGTCTGCCAGAGCGACCAGCCCTTCGCGAGCGCGTGAAGACCAAGGCGCTCCACGCTTGTCTCGCCAATGCCGCGTGGCGGATAGTTGAGAACGCGGCGCAGGCTGATCTCGTCCTGACGATTGAGCGCGAGCTTCAGGTAGGCAAGGACGTCCTTCACCTCCTTGCGCTCGAAGAACTGCTGACCGCCCACGACCTTGTGCGGGATGCCGTGCTCGCGCAGCGCCTCCTCGAGCAGCTTTGCTTGCCCGTTCGACCGATAGAGCACCGCCATGTCGCGCGGGCGTCGGCCCTCGTCGATCATGCACGCCTTCAGGCCCTTCGCCACGAAGAGCGCCTCTGCCTCGGGCGTTGGCGCGATGCCCACCTGGACGATCTCGCCGCCTGGCTGATCGGTGAAGAGGGTCTTCTGGTGGCGCCCGTCCGTGCGCACGGACACCACGGCATTCGCGACGGCGAGGATGGGCGCGGTGGAGCGGTAGTTCTGCTCCAGCTTCACGATCTTCGCGCCGGGGAAGTGGTGCGCGAACTCGAGGATGTTCTTCACGTCGGCGCCGCGCCACGCGTAGATGGATTGGTCGTCGTCACCGACGACGCAGAGGTTCTTGTGCTCGTCGGCGAGGAGGCGCAGGAGCGCGAGCTGCGAGCCGTTCGTGTCCTGGTACTCGTCCACGAGCAGGTAGCGGAAGCTCTCCTTCCAGCGCTTCAGCACCTCCGGCTTCTCGCCCCAGAGGCGGCCGACCTGGCACACGAGATCGTCGAAGTCGAACGCGCGGAAGTTCCGGAGCGCCGCCTCGTAGCGTGGGTAGACGACCTTCGTGATGTCGTCGTACTCGTCGCCTTCGCGCTCGCGATAATCCTCTGGTGTCATGAACGCGTTCTTCGCGTTGGAGATGCGCGCGAGGATGGCGCTGGCGTCGTAATTGCGGTCGCCGTCGCGCTCCACGCGCTGAAGGATGTCCTTCACGCACGCGAGCTGGTCGCCCTGATCGAAGATCGTGAAGGTGCCGCCCAGGGCCTTGCGCTCGCGCGAGAGCACCT
Organism: Polyangiales bacterium; assembly: GCA_038230375.1. Classification (GTDB taxonomy): domain Bacteria; phylum Myxococcota_A; class Polyangia; order Polyangiales; family Polyangiaceae; genus JANXLV01. Next base: position 21,284 of record JBBRNJ010000108.1, read on the forward strand.
GAAGCCCGAACGCGTGGAACGTGCAGATGGTGATCCCTTTGGCGCTGCCCTTGTTTCCGCGCTCCTTCATCACGTGGTGCACGCGCTCGGCCATCTCGCCGGCGGCCTTGTTCGTGAACGTGAGCGCCAGGATCGCCTTCGCGGGAACACCGCGCTCGATCAGGCGGGCGATACGATGCGTGATCACGCGCGTCTTCCCGGAGCCCGCCCCCGCGAGCACCAGCAACGGGCCGTGCATGTGCTCCACAGCGGCGTGCTGGGCTGGGTTGAGCGGGGGCGGCATCTACGTTTCGAGTGTAGTTAGTCGTCTCGTCGCAACACATCAATCGTGTATGCTGCCCCGACCATGAAACGAGGCTTTCTCCTCTCCTCCACGACGTTGATCATGATCGCCGCCAGCGCTGCTTGCGGTCCGCCGCCGGCCCCGCCCGTGCCGCCGAAGCCGGTGGTCGTCGAGAAGCCGATCGCGGTCGAGAAGCCCGTCGACCTGTCGCCCGTGCCGGCGCCAGAGCGCATCATCTTCGTCGCGCAGATTCGCAAGCCCAACGACATCAAGAAGACGATCACCGACTGGACGCGCTTCCCGCTTCCGGGCGGCGAGCCACTCGCGGAGGCCGCGCTCGGCAAGCCCGTCGGCGACATCGTTGACATGGACCAGCCCATCCGCGCCGTCGGCACGATCACCGGCAGTGGCAAGAAGGCGAAGCCCACGTTCGTCGGCTCCATCCCGCTCGTCGGGTTCGATCAGGCGAAGCGTCAGATCGAGGGCGTTTACAGCCTGTCCTCCGTGGACAACGGTGACTTCCAGATCAACGGCGTGGAGGACGGCGACGCGACCGACCCCGAGGATCGTCGCACGTGCTTCCTCGCGCACTCGGCCGGTCCGTCGCACGCCGCGCTGGTGTGCGGCATGGGCCCCGACACGCAGAAGCTGCTCCCGTACCTGGTGCGCACTGCCGTGAAGGACGTGCCCGAGAAGGACGTGCATGTCGAGCTGCGTCTCGGCCCCGCACGCGACGAGCTCCGCCTCGCCATGACCATGCTCCCGGCGGCCTTCGCAGCGTTCGGCAGCAGCAACCCCGCCATGGCGGAGATGATGGAAGCGGGCGCGTCCGACCTTGGGGACTTCGTGATCGACGTGGACAAGCTCACGCTCGACGCCAACTTCGGTGACAAGGCGCTGCAGGCGGATTTCGCGACGTCGTTCGACTCGCGCCGCGCGCTCATGACGCAGATCGGCCTGTCCCACGCGGACAAGAACGGCGCGCCGCCGCCCGCGCTGTGGCACCTGCCCAGCGACACGGACTTCGCGGTGTGGGGCAGCGGCGTGGACGGCAAGATGATCGAGCATCCGAAGGATCTCGTGATGCGTGCGATCGCGCAGGCCGCGAAGGACGAGAAGATGTCCGACGCCGACAACAAGGCAATCTCGGACGCGCTGGGCCACACGCTCTCGCTCACCGCTTCGCCCACGCTCTACGCGAAGGGCTACGACGAGAACGGCATCAAGGCGGCGCTCGAGAAGGAGCGCGAAATCTCTGCGCTCCCGCGCGAGACCATCTCGCAGGCGATCGGCTGGCACCTCTGGCGCATCGAGGAGCCCATGGCGAAGGTGGGTCCCGCGACCAAGGAGTGGGTCTCCGCGTGGGGTCGCCCCGGCTTCCAGAAGTGGGCGAAGGAGCACATCTCGAAGAACCACCTTGCCACGCTCAAGGTCACGCCCGTCGCGCCCGCGCTGAAGCTCCCGAAGGACACCATCCACATCGAGATAAGCCTCCCCATCGACGAGCCCTCGGGTCCGCCGGTCACACCGCCCATGGCGCCGCGCGCGAAAGGTGACAAGCCGCCGAAGCCCCTCGACATCAAGCCGGTGAAGCAGGCGCCGCAGAAGCCCGTCGTCGTCCACGTGTTCGTCGTGCCCGATGCGGGCGCATCGACGATCGCGATCGGCCTGGACGACAAACTCATCGCGCAGAAGGCGCTCACGTCGCTCTCCACGTCTCCAGACAACGAGACGCTGAAGGGTCGTCAGGGCTACGACGCCCTGCGCGAGCTCCGCGCGAGCGCCGGCGGCTTCGTCACCATGCACGCCGTCGTGGGCGCCGCGAAGATGGGCGACGATCCCACCCGCAAGCTCGCGGGCCTCTCGAACAACGCGCGCACGCCCATCGTCTTCACGTTTGCGTCGGCCGGTCCCAACGCGACGGCGAAGGAAGGCGCGATGACCACGTCTGTCCGCATCCCGAAGGACTTCATTCTGGACATCATGAAGATGGGCATGCGCTAGACGCCGCAGCTGCTTTCGCAGATGGCTTCTCTGCTCGGTATTTGCCGGTCCATCCATGCGCTCGGTACGCTGTGGGGATGAGCCATGTGAGATGTGTCGGGGCTGTCTCGCGTCGTGCCTCGCGTCACCAGGTCGTGTACGAGTGCAACGTGGTCCGCGAGCGTGACGGCGAGGGGATCGCTGGCGTCGCGATCGACTTCTCGATCGGCGGCATGCTCGCCGTGACGCGGTCGCGCGTCCTCACCGGCGAGCCCGTGCGCGTGATGTTTCGTACACCGGTGACGGGCAGGTGGCTGACCCTGCATGGCACCGTCGCGCGCGTCCTCCACGGACGGCGGCCGAGCGATCGCGGGCGACGCCGCCTGGGCATCGAGTTCGACGCGCCCACCGCGAGCGACTTCGCGCGCCTCCACGAAGCGAACGAACGGCTCGACGTGACTCCGTTCTGGGCCTGAGCACACTCCGATCACGACGCTCGGCTCACACATAGATGTGCTGCCTGTCGCCTGGTCCATCAGCGATCCACCCGCGGTACCAGACCCGCACTTCCTTCGCGTGATTCCAGACGCTTGAGTGCGCGCGCACGATGTGCGCTCGGGGCACGGTCCGTGCTCCAGCGCGGCCACATGCAGCGCCTCCGAATCCTTGCGATCACCATCGCGGCGCTCAGCGCCATCGGCGGAGTCGTCGCGTGCTCGGACGGCGAAGCGGGCATGTTCCCTGGCTACTCGCCGTACTCGTACGGGCAGGAAAAGAACGGCACGGACCCCGCGGATGCCTCCGCGCACGACGGGAGCATGAAGCCATCTGCCACGAGCGACGCATCGAGCGACGCGAGCCACACCGACGCGAGCCACGATGCAGGTGACGGCGGTGACGGCGGACCGCCCCCCAACGCGTTCACGGACGCAGGCACCTTCGCACCCGACGCAGGCGAGCTCACCGAGCGACCGAACCACAACTTCGCCGGCAACACGCCGACCACCAGCCCCGCGAAGCAAGCATGCCTCGACTGCCACAAGAACGGCGGCGCCGCGATGGCCTTCGCATTCGGCGGCACCGTGTTCGCGGACGACGCCGGCACCACGCCCGCGCCAGGCGTCGAGATCCGCTTGCGCAACGACAATGGCACGTTCACGAGCGTCTACAGCGACGTGCACGGCAACTTCTTCGCGCGCACCTCCGCCGCAACCTTCCCGGCAAAGACGGGCGCCCGAACCGCAGCCAGCACGGCGATCATGGTGGACGCGGTCGCCGGCGGGAACTGCAACACGTGCCACAACGGCGCAGCGCAGGCGTTCATCCACGTGCCTTGAGCGTGCGCGGGCACCGGTGCTTCACCGCGCGCGAGAGGGGGACGCGGTGCCCGGCGCCGGCGGGCCCCCCTCCCGACTCGCACGTCGTTCCACGCCGGTGAATGAGGCGTTTGGGGTGGGCGGTTGGGTTGGGTTGCTGGATGAGCGCGCGAGAACGCCGCCGCTCGGCAGGGGGATAGCTCCCACCGGCGCCGGGCACCGCATCCCCCTCCCGCGCGCTGAGCTCTGTGCGGAAAGCGGATTTGAAAACATGGTTTGTGCATGTCATCGAGTTCGAGCGCACTCGCCCCGCTTGCGCTGCACGGCGCAGCGCAAGCGTTCATCCACGTGCCTTGAGCGTGCGCGGGCACCGGTGCTTCACCGCGCGCGAGAGGGGGACGCGGTGCCCGGCGCCGGCGGGCCCCCCTCCCGACTCGCA
>JBBRNJ010000109.1:0-24383 GCA_038230375.1 Polyangiales bacterium
ACCCCACTGGCAAGAAGGTGTCTGCCAAGGAACTACGCACGCTGAACATCGAGCGCGACGACTTTCATGGCGATTGGAACTACGTGATCAGACCTCGAAACGAAACGACCTGATCGGTCGACTTCCCCATTCGCGGGCGCTAAGGGAGTCGATGATGCGCAATGGCACCTGTTCGAAGTGTGGGAAGGCCACCGTTCACATGGCACGGAACGGGCTGCGGGTGGGCGAGCACGGTCGTACGGTTCTCTACCCTCACATGGAGCCGGGTTTCGCGGGATGATCGTGGGGCATCAGACCGACGGGCTCTGGCAGTTTGCCTGCGCGACCTGCGGCTACCTCGAGCTTCACGTCCTTGATGATGCGGCCCTCGCGTTCATCCGCCAGCGATGGCCCGTGGTCCCGCCGCGCTGAGCCTCGTGGCATGAGGTTCCAGAAATGGCGCGGTTGAAGGCAACACTGGTGTGGCTCGTGTGTCTGGTCGTCATCGGCGGCTATGCAGTTGTTTTTTTCGTGTCCCGCGGCGCCGTCGGCCGCCCTGGCAACATCGAGCACGAGGCGGGGGCGCAGTCGCCGCAGAGGCCGGCCACGTCTGCGAGCGAGCGCGGGCCCCAGGAGGGTGCTCCCCCGGCGGCGTCTGCGAGCGAGCGCGAGCCCCAGGACAGTGCTCCCCCGGCGGAGGGCCCTCGATTCTCCGCGGGCGACACCACGTACACCGAGCCAGGATCACCGTGCGACGGGCTCGCTGACATTGCCGATCTGGTCGCAGCCCATCGCCCCGACGCGAGCCGTGCGACGCTCGAAGGGCTCGCGAAGCGCCGATACCCCACCGGTCTACCGTTTCTGCAAGCGCAGGACGACAAGACGCTCGCCGTGTGGCTTCGCGGTACGCCCCCGACGTTCGAAGGGGCCGCGTCGCGCTTCGACGCCGCGGTCCACGAGGGCTCTCACCTCTGGGGCGTCAGGCGCTTCGACCTGGCAAAGGTGTTGTACCCGGTGCGCACGGACCTCACGATCGAGACCGCGCGGCTGACGAACTTTCCTCGCAGTGAGATCCTGACTCTCCATGTCGACGGCGCGAACGACTCGTACGCCACCACGTACCTTGGGGGGGCCAGCGGCGCGCAGGGCTTCAATGCCCTGCTCGACGAGTTCAACGCCTACACCCATACGCTGGCGGCGCGCGTCTGCACCCGCGACCTCGTCGACCCCCACACACGCGTGAGCGGTCGGGACGGGATCCTTGCCATGATGTACTACGTCGAGCTGTATCTCCGCATCGCGCGCGAGAAGCACCCTGTGGACTATGCGGCGATCATGAAGGACCCCGGCCACCGTCGGCTCATCCGTGTCGTGTGGAATCGCGCCGAGCTGTGGCTACGGAGGAGCGCGGCGTTCCCTGCTCTCGGCGTCCACGACGCGCGCATCGAGCGCTGGGCGTACGCTGCAGACGGCCTCGCCGAGATCGCGCGAGTGCGTGCGGCCGATCGATGATCGCGTCACGGGCCTTTCAGGACGCTGCAGTCTTCGTGGCGGAGCTCGTGGCAGGCTTCGGCGGCGGCTTCTCTGCAGCCCTTCGCGCAGGTGAGCGAGGTGTTGGAGCAGGCGAATACGCAGTCGCGGGCGCTGCCGGGGCTCTTGCTGCAGCGTGAGGTGCAGCCCTTCTGCTCCTCGGTGCACGAGAGTACGCACGCCGCCTGCGCGATGCGCATGTCCTCTGCGTGCGCGCGCCGCACGGACGGACCCGTGTAGGGCGGGGACGACAGTGACGTGGGCGGTGCGCCGTTCGCCTCGGAAGACTCGCCGTTCCACTGCGACAACGTGACGCATGGGGTGCCGGCGTAGGACGCGCACCCGAACGTCAGCGCCTGCCTCGCGTCGGCCATCGCGAGGACGCGATCACGCTTGACGTTGTCGACCTCCGCCTTCACGTAGGCCGCGCACGCGTCGCGCTCGCCCAGCGAGCAGCCGTGGAAGAGCAACGTGCGCCCGAGCCTCTTGTCCACGCGCGCTGCCTCGATACACGCCCACGGATCGTGACCGTTCTCGCACGCGTCGGCCAGGATGTGTACGTACTCCGAACGTTCCTTCGGAGTGTCGAGCCCGCGCGCCTTCTTGCGCTCCGCCTTCTCCCACGCGACGTCGTCCTTCTTCGCCGCGACGGTCGGCACCGCAGGATGCACGACCGGTGCGTCCGTGCATGCGGCCACAACGATCCCTGACAGCGCGACGCAGACCCAGGCTGTTCGGGAGACGCGAGCATCCATGCCGAGCGAACACCGCGCGCCCAGCAGACCTTCCATGACGTTTGCGTAGGAATCAGGCCGAGACGCTTCTGGTATCGGGCCGGTCCGTGGAGGTGGCCAGCGCCGCGGCCGGTGCTCCCCTGAACGCAGCGAACGCAAACAACGCGGCGGCGCCGTAGCAGGCTGCCGCAAGATGGAAGGTCGTGGAGAACCCGTACGACATGGAGAGCAGTACGGCGAGGCACGAGCCCACGACCGACGCGAACCCATTCACGCCCCACGCCCAGGGGACGAGCGCCGGCGCCACGCGTGTGAGGCGCGCAACGCCGAGCGGCATGAGCGCGCCGAGCACCACACCCAGCGGCAGGACAAGGACCTGCGTGAGCAAGATCTTCGTGATGAAGGACCAGTGCTGCGTGGAGGCGAACACCGCGGGATGACCGACCGCCGATATGCCAATAGCGAAAGCCGCGAGCAGCCCCGCGTAGAACCCACGCGGCACGCCGAGATCGTTCGTTGCGAAGCGACCCGCGAGCTGCGAGCCGGCCCCCGCGCCGAGCAGCAGCGCCACCATCACGGCCGTGAGCGCGTACGTGGGATGGCCAAGGAAGAGCACGAAGCGCTGCATCATGCTCACCTCCAGGAACATGAAGCCGATACCGATGCAAACGAAGTAGGAGCCCATGCCCATGGCGGTCTTCGGAGCAGTCGCAAGCGCGCGACGGCCGCGTTTCCATAGCGGCAGCAGCAGACACCCGAACGCGAGCACCGCGGACAGCAGCATGATCTCGGCCAGCAGGTAGGGACCGTCGTAGTAGAGGCGCTTCGGCTGCTCGATCACGTCTGCGAAGAAGCGGTGCTGGGGGCGGTAGAAGAAGAACGGCCAGTCGTCGGTCGAAGGGGAGAGCTCGTAGCTCTCCGTGCGGCTCGCCTCCGCAAAGGGGCTCTGTGCACGAGCGATCTCGGTCGTGCGACCGCCGACATCGCGAAGCGGGTGGTGCGCCCAGGTGAAGCCGGTGCTCTCTGCCTTGTCGTCCAGCTTCTTCGCAGAGGTCGCGTCCCACGGCGACTTCTTGAAGAGCAGGTTCGTCACGGTGACGGCCACGCGCGGCGTGTTTGGGGCCTCCAGGATGGCAAGGTGCGAGCCGACGTCCTTGATCCCCAGCGAGCGCGCGGCGGCATCCACCATCACGATGAGGCGATAGACCTCGGGGCCCTGCCACCGAATCAGCGTGAGCACGCCGTCATCCGAGAGGTGGTCGATGTACTCGGTGATGGCCTCGAGCGTGTAGAGGTTGTTCTCCGAGAGCGCGAACGCCCCCGCCGCCGTGGAGGCCCACGTGTCCACGAGCGAGGCCTGGATCACGTCGAAATGGTCGTGTGAGCCGCGCACGAACGAGCGGCCGTCCATCACGTGCACGGTGACGCGCGGGTCCACGTAGATGCCGCCGGAGTATTCCTGGAAGCGACCGCGCATGACGTCGTTCGCGATGATCGGGTTGATCTCCACCGCATCCACGTGGCGCATGCCGGAGCGGAGCGCGCAGAGCACGTCGCGACCGCCGCCGGCACCGATGACGAGCGAGTGATCGTGGGGCGATGCGACGTAGCCAATGGCGGTCAGCTCGGAGTCCAGGTGCTCCACGCCGGGGCCAGTCATGCCGTGGAGGATGGGCGTCGCGGCGGACGCATCGATGTCCATGAGGCGGCCTTCGGGTGGCGGGCCCTTGTACTTGGTGCCGAGCGCCCACGGCCCGAAGGGCTCGTCGTAGACGGCAAGGCGCGAGATCGCATTCCACGCCTCGTACGAGGGTTTCGCGTGCTCCACTTCCTTTGCCCATCGGACGCGCATCAGGCCGAAGGAGCGGTCACCGATGAACGCGAGCGCGACAACGCCGATGACGATCCATCCCAGCTTCTTCTCGCGCGCGGACGTCGTGCTGAACGCAATCACACCGCCAAGGGCCGCGACCAGGCTCGCCAGCAGGAGCGCAGATGGCGCGCCGAACATGGTGAGGAGGGGCGCGACGACCAGACCGCTGCCACCCGCGGCAGCCAGATCGATGGCGTAGAGCTTTGCGAAGTGCTGCCGCGAGTGCGTGAACACGAGCGCGATGGCGACGCCGCCGAAGTAGAACGGGATGAACGAGATCACGTACACGAAGCCAACGCCCAGCGCGCGCCACACCGTGTACCGATCCGGAGAGAGCCCCATCTGCGCCAGGATCGCGAGCGCCCCCACGGCGCATGCGGCGAAGCGCAGCGACGCCTTGCGCGTGTCTTCGCCTGCGCTCGCTTCGGTGAATCGCTCGGGCCAGAGCGCCACGCGGACGCCTCCCGCAGCGAGGCCGAGCATGCCGACCGAGATCGCGATGAACGCGAAGTGGTGATACAGGATCACGGAGAAGAGCCGCGTGAGCAGCACCTCCTGCAAGAAGAGCGACGCCGAGAGACAGGCGATCGCCAGCGCGGGGCGGTTCTTGACGGGAGCGGTCGCGGCGGACATGGGGCGGGGCTAACACAAGTCGTCCAGGCCGGTCCGAAATTGCAGAGCTGCGGGCCCGCCCCGGGGCCCAGGATACGACCGCACTTGTCCGCAGCAAGACGATGGCGATCAGGCACAACGCTGCCACGCCGCACGGGATCGTGCGTGTTCCCCACGATGCGCGCGCGGAATGAGCGTTGCACGGTAGCGAAGCATGAGATCGCTCTGCCTGGTTGCGCTGGCTTCCATCTCGCTGTTCATGTCCGGGTGCGCCTCCACACCACCTGCTCACAGCGTGGTTGGCACCGTGCAGGCAACGGGCCGCGAGATGGGCGTGCTCCACGGGACCGATGGCCGCTGCCAGCGAGAGAAGTCTCGCGGGGCAGGAGAGGCCGTGCGGCTCACATTCAAGAACGAAGCTTCCAGGAGGGTCACGGTGATCGACATCCCCTACGAGAGCTCACCGACCCACGTGGACGTGATCATTGCACCGACAAACGTCACGCTCACACGCCGCGTGTGTAGCGAGTTCAGCGCACACGTGAATTCCCAGACGATCGACGGCAACGAGGGCAGCTTCGCGAGCGGTACGCTCCATCTGTCCTGCAAGCTGCCTGCGCACGAGGAGGACCTGGACGTGATGGTCGACTTCGAGCAGTGCTGACGATGGAGCTGTAAGTTCCAATCACGCGCGACGTTGGTAGAGTAGCCACATGCACAAGTCCCGCGTCCCGTTCCTGGTGCTCGCCAATCTTGGTCTATTGCCCTTCGCCGGGTGCAAGCAGGAGGACGCACCGCCGGTAGTCGCGCCGACAGGAGCGACCCCGACGGCGACTTCGACCCCGACTTCGACCCCAACCCCGACTTCGACTTCGACCCCGACTTCGACGTCGACGTCGACCTCGACCTTGACCCCGACCTTGACCCCGACCCCGACCGCGTCCAGTCCTCCTGTGCCCTCGGATGGCATGAAGACCTGCGTGACTGATCAGGACTGCGGGCAGGGTTACCTGCAGTGCGTGATGGCCCCTGGCGTCGCGGATGGTGGAAAGCCCGCTGGGCGTTGCCAGCATCGCCAGAACTACCACCTGGGTCGGCCGCTCGTTGTGGACGGGGCGGCACGGATGGCGAGCTATGCACACGCGCCAGTGGTGACCACGCGCGAGCTCGAGGAGCTGATGCGCGCAGCACGCGAGGAGCACGCGAGCATCGCCGCGTTCGCGCGGACCGTCACCGAGCTCATGGCGCTGGGTGCGCCGCTCTCGCTGCTCCAGAAGACGCAGGCCGCGCTCGCCGACGAGATCCGTCACACCGAGATGACGCTCGATCTGATCGCCGCGGCCACCGGCGAGCGTCCGGTGCTCGGTCGACTTTCTGCTGCCGTGGCACCGCTGCGCTCTGGCGACGACGCGGCCGCGGAGCTCCTCGTGGACGTGCTGCGCGGTGGCGTGATCGGTGAGACCCTTGCAGCCGCACACGCGGAGACGCAGCAGAAGGTTGCGACCGACAACGCGTTGCGGGCGTTCTACGGGAAGATCATGGAGGACGAGGCCCGTCACGCGGCGCTCGCGCTCGAGACGGCGCAGTGGCTCCTCCGCGAGAACCCCGCGCTCACCAGCGTCCTGACAGAGGAGACCCGCGCGCTGGCGAGCGGCGGCTCGTTCGAGGCCCGCATGCTCGTCACGCCACTCTTCGCCGTGCTCGTCGGCTGATCGCGGCTCAGCTGTGCTACGGCGGTCGCGGCCGGATCTTCTTCCAGCCGACCTCCAGGGCCGCGCCCAGCGCTATCCCAACGGTATATGCCAGCAAATCGCCAACGTGGAACTTGGAGCCCAGGACCAGATGTCCAAGGGTGGTCGACCGGATGCTCACGAGCCACGGCGGCTCGTAGAGCTGGCTCACCTCCACGGCGTAGGAGATCGCGAGCGCGACGAGCGCGACCCGCCGGGTGCTCGCGCGGGGCCGGAAGAGCCCGACGATGAAGAACACCATCAGCGCCCAGAGCGCATCGCCTGGGTATTTGCCTAGCGCCAGCAGGAAGGGGACGCGCCGCGTTGCCAGCCCAAACCCCACCGTGAGCGCGACCGATAGCACGGAGCCGATGCGCGAACGCTCGCTCGGCGCGGTTAAATGAGAAGACGCCGCGCAACGACCTGGGGGGGGATTAGGTCGTCGTCGCAGCGTCCGCATTCCTACAAGCTAGTTGCGTGCCACGTCGGCGTCACCATGGGTCGCTTGGTTCGCGGTGGACGGAGCGCGGGCGCCGTGCAGAAGTGAAAATCGTGCATGCAAATCCGCGATCCGGAGGCCCGCAACCCATGCCGTAGGGGTTGACGGACACACGTAAGGCGACGATGGTTGAGGCCCTCGAGGAGATCATCATGGGCTGGAATCTGAACGACCTCGCTTCTTCTGCTGGCGCGCCCGCTGCGGGCAGCAACCCGACTGGCTTCGTGCTCCCTTCGCGCGGCACGCAGCACGTCTACTTTCGCGGCACGGATGATCACATCCACGAGCTCCTCTGGGACCGTCGCGGCTGGCGTCACAGCGATCTCCACGCCTCCTTGACGGCGCCGCTCGCCGTCGGTGATCCGGTCGCGATCGCGTCGCTGCGCGCGGGCACGCGGCACGTCGTCTATGTCGGCAAGGACGGTCACGTGCACGAGCTCGCCAGCAGCGCGGGTGGCGCGGCTGAGTGGCGCCACACCGATCTGCATGCGGTCGCGAAGAGCACCGCGGTGGTGCTGGGCAACCCCACTGCATGCGCGCTCGAGAAGAAGGGCTCGCGTCACGTGTTCTTCCGCGCCGAGGGCGGGCACGTCCACGAGCTCGCGTTCGAGAGCGGCGCGTGGCGCCACGAGGAGCTCACTGGCGCGGTTCGCGGTGCTGCTCTCGCCGCTGGCGATCTCTCGGCGCGCACGCACGAGGCGAGCGGCGCCGTGCACGTCGTCTACCGGGACAAGGATGGGCAGGTCCACGAGCTCCTCGAGGAGCAGGGCCCGTGGAAGGCGCAGAACCTGTCCACGCTCGCGACGGGCGCCGCGCCTGCAGTGGGTGATCCGACGTTGTACATCTTTGACGGTCAGGCCACGCGGCACGTCAGCTACCGCAGCGCGGACGGCCACATCCATCAGCTGTGGTCGGACGCGAAGGGCACTCACCACGAGGACCTGACCGCGAAGACCAGCGCGCCTCTCGCCACGGGCGAGCCCACGGGCTACGTCTTCAACCTGCAGGGCACGCAGCACGTGCTCTATCGCGCGGCGGATGAAGGGCTCCACGAGCTCTGGTGGGACGTCAACGGATGGCACCACGACGCGCCGGGTGCGATCGGTCCGCACGTCGCGGGACGCGCCGCCGGGTACTCGTTCGAGCTGCAGAAGACGCAGCACGCGGTCTATCGCCAGCCGGACGGACGCATCGCGGAGCTCTGGTGGCAACCCGAAGGCACGGGCACTGGCGGCGCGGGCAAGAGCCCCGGGCAGAAGACGCTCTCCATGAAGTGGGATCCGATCGTGTTCGACGGCGGCATCCCGGTGAGCGGCGGCGCAGAGCTCTCACTCCAGGAGGATGGTCGCTGGGCGTTCCACGGTCACTTCCACGGGTCGGGTTTCTCCGCGTTTGACGTGAACATTCTCTTCGCCGTTCGCTCGGCGAAGGGTGCCTTGTTCACGTTCGGTGCGGACGGCGCCGTGTCGGGAACGCTTGGCGCGGGCTCGCGTGACTTCACGTGGAAGCTCGAAGGCACGGAGGCGGAGCTTGCCGCCGCCTGGGCAGATCTGGAGGCGGGCTGGAGCTGGCAGGCGCAGTCGGGCACCGGGCTCGAGTGGGGCGGCTTGTGGGGCGACGTGAAGGGCGCCCTCAGCGAGGTCGGCGTAGTGACGGCCGTGGTCGGACCGATGTTCGGTTGATCAGCGCCGGCGGCCGCCGGGGTGGGGCGGGGCGGAGTGCGGCTCGCGCGTGTTGTCGGCCGGCAGATACAGGTCGATGACGAAGACCAGATCCGCGTTCGACGGGACGCTGGGCGCGCGCCCCGCATCGGCAAACGCCAGCGCCGCAGGGATCGCGACCTTGCGCTGGCCGCCGGGTCGCATCCCGACGAGCGCGCGATCGAAGCCACACACGGTCCGCTGACTGCCGACCACAAGCTCCACGGGAAGCCCGCTGTCGCGCGATGCGTGGACCGTCTCGCCCGTTGCGAGCATGGCGACGTAGTGGACGCGGACCGTCTCGCCGTCTTGCACGGGAAGCCCGGTGCCGGCGACCAGCTCCTCGATGCGCAGCGCGGAACCGATGCCGTCGGGAGGACACTCGCGTCCTTCGAGCCACGGATCGCCGTTGCGTGCATTCACCGCGCGCGTCTGTCTCGGAAACTCCGTTGGCGCGCATGCTGCGCAGAGGAGAACGGCCAGGAGCCAGCGGCGCATCCACGCACCGTACTCGATCGGGAGCCCCCCGCGCACGCCGGTTCCAGCGTCGTCGGGGTCCCGTTCCCGCCCGGGAATTACCGCCCTACGCGCGGTTTCCAGGTACGCGGGCAAACTCTCGCACCCGCACGCACCGAAATGCGTGCGTGACCTTGTGCGAAGCCGAAGATCAGGGATGCTTCGCGCGCCGTGAACCAAATCCACTCCGCATCCCTGGCGCATGACGAGCTCTCGATCGACGTCGACGTGACGGACGCGCCGCCACCGCGGCACCGCCCCGACGACACCTGGCAGGCCCTTGGCCGTGCGATCGGTGACGCGCGCGCGGACGAGATCGTGCGTGCGAGTGAACGCAAGGTCCTCGTCGCGCCATACATCGCAGCGCCGCCAGCGCGCCACGTGCCGACCCGCACCACGCCGCCAAGCACGCGCGTGCCCGAGAGCCTGTACCCCGTGGAGCTTCCGTCGCGCGAGCCGCAGGCGTTGATGAGCGCGCAGCACCCGGCCTTTCAGTGGAAGGACACCGCGGACGCCTCGCTCTCGTTGCAGGTCCCCGTTCGCAAGCCGCGCGCGCTCCGGACTGCCCGCATGGTCGTCGCGGGCGTCACCGCCGTCGGTGCCGTCGTATGCGTTCTCGCGTTGGTGATGTCGCGGCTCGGCACGGATGACACCGCGCCCTCCAATGCAGTCGCTGCATCTCAGCCCCCGCCCGAAGCGCAGACCGCGCTGCCCGAGCAGCAAGCACCGCGGAACGATGAGGTCGCGCGCGACGTCACGGCCATGAACACGCAGTCCACGTCATGGACGAAGAACGTGATGGGCAGCACTGCAGCCCCGAGCAGCGGCACGACCGCTGGCGCCGACCATCCCGGCGTGTCCGTGGACTCGCTCCCGCTTGCGGGTTCGAGGCCGTCGCCGCGCAAGCCCACGAAAAAGCGCTGACCGACGCTCGCGCAGCCAGGCTAAAGTCGGGCTGCATGGCCACGATCCGGAACTTCGGGAACAACGTCGTCTTCGAGCCTGCGCATGTTGCGTCGCCGAGGAGCGCCGAGGAGCTCGTGGCGATCATGAAGGGCGCTCGCAAGGTGCGCGTGATGGGCGCGCGGCACTCGTGGTCGGAGGCGATCGTCACCGACGATACGCTGGTTTCGCTCGACGAAATGCGGCAGCTCGTCGAGCTAGACAAGGAGAAGCGGGTTGCGCGCGTCCAGGCCGGCATGAAGCTGTTCGAGCTGATCGCGGCGCTCGAGGCGGAGGGCATGGCGCTCGAGAACCTGGGGTCGATAAGCGAGCAGTCCATTGCCGGCGCGATCGCCACCGGCACGCACGGCACGGGGATCGAATTCCAGTGCCTCGCCTCGCAGGTGGAGAGCCTTCGTCTGATCGATGGTGAGGGCAACGATCGCCGCTACGACAAGGGCGAGCCGGACTTCGACGCGGTCGTGGTTGGCCTGGGCTCGTTCGGTGTGGTGTACGAGGTCACGGTCCGTGTGGTGCCGTGCTTCCAGATGCACGCCATCACGGACGTCGCACCATTCGACGACGTCCTCGCGCGACTCGACGCCTACGTGCGCGGTCACGATCACTTCAAGCTGTGGTGGCTCCCACCCGGCAACGACGTGGTGCTCTTCCAGAATCGGCGGACCGACGAGCCGCGCAATGACAGCGACTTCCAGCGCTGGGTGAAGGACGAGCTCGTGGCGGTCGTCGTGTATCGCTCACTGCTCGCGATCGGGAAGCTCAATCGCAAGGCGTTCATTCCGGGGATCAATCGCTTTCTCACGAAGACCGTGAGTGCTCGGTTCGAGCGCATCTGCAAGAGCCACGTGGGCTTCCTCACACCGGTGCCGCCCGTGCATCGCGAGGGCGAGTGGGCGTTCGATTACGCGAACGCGCCGCGTATCCTGGCCGCGTACCGCAAGATGCTCCTCGAGAGCGGGCACACGTTCAACTTCATCCAGGAGATCCGCTTCACGAAGGCGGACCCGTTCTGGCTCAGCCCCGGCTACGGGCGCGACTCGATGTGGCTGTCGCTCTACAACGTGGACACGGACGAGCGCTGGAACCAGCAGCTCGCGCTCGTGGACGCGTTCGCGAAGGAGCACGGCGGGCGGCCACACTGGGGCAAGGAGGCGCACTTCGATGCAGCGTTCCTGCGCGCCCAGTATCCGAAGCTCGCTGACGCGCGCGCCTTGATGTGTGCGCACGATCCCGAAGGCAAGCTCACGAACCCCTGGATTTCAAGGCTGTTCGGTGAGTCGTGAGGCCTTGTGCGCGAGCGCCACGTCGAGGCTCACGGTGCGCACGCGCCCGTGCTGAACCCCGCGTCGTCCGTCGTGCTGGGCGCTGCGTGGGCGCCTGCGTCGCCGTCACAGAGCACAGCGTCGAAGTCGCCCGTGACATCGCCATCCGCGAAGACGAGCGTGAACGTGCCGCGCACATGCGAGGCGCCAGTCGCTCCGAGCTCGGTGAGGACCTGCTTGATGGTGACGCTGCCGCTCGCCGCGTTCTCCGCGACGACGGCATTGCAGCTCTGGTCCGCGGCGCGGAACGTGGCCGACGCGCCGCTGCTGCCCGCGTCGTTCTGGGTGACATCGGTGACGTTGACGGTTCCAGGCGCCACCGGCGCACCCGGGATGGCGAACGCAATGGTGTTGGCGCCCTGCGCGTGGCTCACGCCGCAGGTGTTGCTCTTGTCGGAGATCAGGAGCGACAGCCCGCTCGCCGACGCCGTGGCGACCGCGCTCTTCGGCGTGAGGACCTTGCTCTTCACCGTGCCCGTAAGATGCGCAGTGTCAGGAGCGGACGTGGGCTCGGCAGAGCACGCCGTCATGAAGAGCAGTGCGAGTGCGAGCTCTGCGCCTGAGCGACGCGCGTTGCTCATGCGGGTTTCCTGGGCGCGAGAACGACCAGCGCGACGGTGCCCAGGAGCGCACACGCGCCTCCCGCCACGAACGCCATCCACGGGGCCACGTTGTAGAGCATGCCGAAGAGCAGATTCGCGGGCAACACCATCACGCCGGTGACCGCGTGCATGACGCCGAACGCGCGACCGCGTGACTCCGCAGGAACGAGCTCCGCGAGGATGGCCTTCTCGCCGCCCTCCGACAGGCCGTAGTACGCAGCGTACGCGACGAAGATGAGCCACGCCGACCACCACGACGTGAAGTAGGGGAACGAGAAGTACACGGCTGCGTAGACGAGCCACGCGGCAGTGACCGTCTTGCGATGCCCGATGCGATCCGAGAGGCGCCCACCCGGCACGTTGGTGAGTGCCTTTGCCGCGTTCAGCGTGAGCCACGCAATCGGCAACAGCGCCGCGCTCATGCCGAGCTCGCGCAGGCGGAGCAGCAAGAACGAATCGGCCGACGCACCCAGCGAGAATATGGCGAGCGCGAACAGGTAGCCGCGTGCGGCACGAGGGAGCGGCGCAGAGCCTTTTTTCGCCGCGCCGGCCTCTGCCGACACCGGCCGCTTCGGCTCCTTCATGCGCGCGAGCAACACGAGCGCCAGCACGCCGGGCACCGCCGCCATCGCGAAGACGCGGCGCTCCGTCCATCCAAGACCCGACATCATCAGGAACGCAAGCAGCGGCCCGAGGGCTGCGCCCGCGTTGTCCATGGCCCGGTGGAAACCAAACGCCGCAGCGCGCCCGTCTCCGCTCACTGCCTCTGCAAGCAGCGCGTCGCGTGGGGCCGAGCGCACGCCCTTGCCGAACCTGTCCGTCGCACGGATGGCCACCACGTGCCACGGCGCGCCGGCGAGCGCGAGCAGCGGACGCACCACGGTCGCGACGGCGTACCCGAAGAGCACCAGCGGCTTGCGCGCGCCGCGATCGGCGTATCGCCCGCTGAACCACTTCACGACGGCGCTCACCAGCTCGCTCACTCCCTCCACGAGGCCGAGCGACATCGCGCCCCCGCCGAGCGTGAGCAAGAACGCGGGGAGAAGCGGGTAGACCATGTCCCCTGCGGCGTCGGTGAAGAGCGATACCCACCCGAGCTCGACCACGACACGCGGGAAGCGGCGTACGACTGGGGTGTTCTCTTTCGTTGCCAAGAGACGTCCTAGCCTAGCATTGCTATGATCCAGGAGCGGCATCCGGGAGCCCGCGCGAACATGCAGAGCCATCGAACCGCCACCGTGACCCATGCGGCCACGCTCCTCGCCTCGCTCGCCGGCGGGTTTGCACTCGCGTTCGTGGCATGCGGAGGCAGCTCGCACAACGACACGACAACGCCCGAGGCAGACGCTGGT
This sequence comes from Polyangiales bacterium, assembly GCA_038230375.1. Lineage (GTDB taxonomy): Bacteria > Myxococcota_A > Polyangia > Polyangiales > Polyangiaceae > JANXLV01. The sequence continues at coordinate 13,413 of JBBRNJ010000109.1, forward strand.
GGCGACGCCGCACCAGATGCCGGCCAGTGTCTACCGTGCGTCACGGACAAGGACTGCAGCGGTGGGCTCTGCGCGCAGATCGGCGGCGACTCATTCTGCGTGAGCGGATGCCCCAGCGGCAACGAGTGCGGCGCGGGCGCGTCGTGCAACCAGGTCGTCACCGTGTTCGGCGCGCAGGTGAGCGCGTGCGTCCCCGCGAGCAACTGCGGACCGGAGGAGCCCGCGGCGGATGCGGGGCTGCCGCCGAGCGACATCTGTGGCTCGCTCTACGGCCCCAAGGAGCCCGCCAAGTGCAACTCGTGCGGCGGCAAGCCGTGTCAGCCCAACGGCTGCTACGGGGGATGGTGGTGCAACACCGCCACCAACAAGTGCCAGTCACCGCCCACACCACCGTCGTGTCCGGGGCTGGATGGTGGAAGCGGCGGCGGCGTGGCCACGATCGACGGCGGGCCGGTGACCGGCACCGTGACCACGGCGGGCGGAACCGTGAACAGGCTATTTTTCTCGGTCGTCGGTGACACGCGGCCCGCCGTGGTGGACGACACGGCCGGCTACCCGACAGCGGTGATCAAGGGCATCTACACGGATATCCAGTCGCTGGTTCCGTCGCCTTCGTTCGTGGTCTCCACGGGGGACTACCAGTTCTCGTCCACGTTCAAGACGCAGGCCGCAGTGCAGCTCGATCTGTATGTGGGCGCGCGGGCCATGTACAGCGGTCCACTCTTCCCGACCATGGGCAACCACGAGTGCACCGGCGCGACCATCAGCAACTGCGGAGCCGGCAACGCGGATGGCGAGACGAACAACTACGCCGCGTACGTCACCAAGATGCTGACACCGATCTCGCAGACGAAGCCGTACTACGAGATCGACGTGAACTCCGACGACTCCACGTGGAGCGCGAAGTTCCTCTTCGTAGCTGCGAATGCGTGGGATGCGGACCAGGCGACGTGGCTGGAGTCCGCCATGGCAAAGACCACGACCTACACGTTCCTGATCCGTCACGAGTCAGCGCATACGAACCCGGGCCCGCCGGGCGTGGCTGCCTCCGAGGCGATCATGGCGAACCATCCGTACACGCTGTCGCTCGTCGGGCACACGCACTCGTACAGCCACTACACGGGCTCACGCGAGATCATCATCGGCAACGGCGGCGCCCCGATCACCAGCAGCAAGAACTACGGTTTTGGGCTCCTCCAGCAACGAACGGGCGACGGTGCTATCGTCGTCGACATGCTCGATGCGCAGACGAAGCTCGCCGACCCGACCTTCCACTTCGCCGTGAACGCAGACGGGACGGCCGCCACTCCGTGACACTCATCGACACCCTCCTCGCAGGGGACAAGGGGAGTCACGATCGGCACTACGCAGAGGCGCTGGAGCAGGCCGTCGCGTCGTGCCTGCACGCGGCCGGCGTGTGGACATCGCCACGGCGTTCGGACGGTGTCCCCTGGTACCGCGCGGTGGAGCGCACGGAGACCCGCGTCCGCGTGTGCGGCCGCCTCTTCACCATCGGTCAGGTGGAGTACATGTTCTGGGTGGACGTCGAGCGCTCACCCGAGAACGAAAAGGACGGTCGGCTCACGCTGTGGTTCGATGCGGATGTGAGCGCCCTGTCGCCGCGCGCTGGACGCTCGGTCCTGGAGCTGATCCGGGAGCCTGCCGACATCGCGTGGAAGGTGAATGTGCCGGGGTGGATCCTTCCTGCGTCACCCGCTCGGTGACGTTGCGGCGAGCGTCCGGCCGTTGCACGCTATGAACATGCAGTTGCTCGTCTCCGCACTTGCCGACACGATGTCCCTCTCGAGCCTCCTCGAGGAGCTCCGCGCCCGCGCGCCCGTGTTTGCGATCGCCGACCACTGGAAGCAAGGCGAGTTCCACCACGACACCGTGATCCGACTCGGCGACGGTCCGGAGGAGCGCGTGTTGATCGTGGCCACGAACTGCAACGGCGGCGTGAAGGAGGTGCTCGCGTTCGGCGAGATGCCGGAGCGCTACGCCCTGTGGCGCTGGCGGTGCCCGCACGTCGCCGATTTCTCGGGCGAGCTCCCGCCGATCCTGGCGCGCGCAGTCACGTCGCACTGGTTCGATCCGTGCGCGCTTCTCGACGAGGATGCGCGAAGCGAGCTCCGGCCCGAGCACCGCGTCCGGCAAAAGGGCGGAGGCTGGGAGCCCGCCCGCTGATAGTGTGGGCGCCGAGGTCCCTCCGCGCCGATGCTCCCTTCGACCGAGTCGCTCCGATGTTTCGTTGCTGCCGCCAAGCTCCTGAATTTCAGGGCCGCGTCACGCTCCGTGGCGCTCACGCCGGCGGCGTTCGGACAGCGCATCAAGCTGCTCGAACAGGAGGTGGGCGTTCCGCTGTTCCTGCGCACAACGCGCTCCGTCCACCTGACGGAGGCGGGGCTCGCCATGCTGCCGAACGCGGAGAACGCGCTGCTCTTCGCCGCGCAGTGCGCGCGGGTAGGCGGTGCACGCGGGCCGCGCACTGCCATGGACATCGTGCTGGGCACACGCCACGAGCTGGGCATGTCCTGGGTGATGCCCCAGGTGAACGAGCTGTCGCGCGCGCACAACGTCCAGCTGCAGCTCTACTTCGGCAGCGGCTCCGACCTGGTGCTCCGTGTGCGCACGATGGACATCGACTGCGCCGTGACCTCCACGCGCTTCACGGACCCGAAGCTGGATGCGCTGAAGCTTCATCGCGAGGACTACGTCTTCGTCGGCGCGGCGGACCTCCTGGCAGAGCAGCCGCTCTCTCGCCCCGAGCAGGCGGAGGGCCACACGTTGATCGACACCGACGCGAGCTTGCCGCTGTTCCACTACTTCCGGGACGCGCCTGGCGCCCGGGACGTGTTGCTGCGCTTCGGGAAGATCGCGCGCTTCGGCACGATCGACGCCATCAAGCACCGCGTGGCTGCTGGCGCGGGCGTGGCGGTGCTGCCCGCGTACTTCTGTCAGAAGGAGCTTGCCCGCGGGACCTTCAAGAGGTTGTTTCCGAAGATCACGCCCGAGCACGACTGGTTCCGACTGGTTTTTCGCGCCGACGACGCGCGCCGCACGGTCTACGAGGCGGTCGCGACTTCCATGCTCGAGCGCCCCTTGCGTTGATTATGTGGATAGAACATACAATGCTGCTTCGACAATACGAATTGTGCGAACGATGGAACGCGCTACATCCCGGGAACAACACATCGCTTCCTCGGGAGAATCAACGCACATGACACCGCACACCCAGGCCGTTCACCTTGCCGCTCTTCGCGCCGCCGCGCGGCTCGCACTCTCTGCTGCCGTTCCCGCGTTCGTGTTCGCATGCGGCGGCGCTGAGGCACAGGAGCCGACCGGCACGGCTGGCACCACCGCAACGGACACGACCGGGCAGGGAAGCGCGGACACCTCCGAGGGCGACCTCAAGTCCAGCCTGCCCAAGGGCGTGAAGAGCTACTGCGTGGCGCACCACCCCTACGAGACCTCGGAGTCGTGCTGCAAGGCCGAGGTGGCGAGCGCGCATTTCCCGTCCGACCCGAAGTGGACCCAGAACCCGGACATGCGCGTGGACGCGGTGACCCGCGGCTGCTGCGTGGTGCTCGCGAACGCGTCGCTCAAGGCGCAGACGGTGTGGGCCGAGCGCGGCGAGTGCTGCCCGGCCATCGGCTGGAACGGCGCACCGTCTTGTACGCCATGGGGCCCGCCCGTCCCGCCGAAGATGCCCATCGCCCTGCTCGCGGTCGCCTGAGGAGAATCGCATGAACATGCAAGCCATCGACCTTCGCGAGCCCGCCCGCCGCGCACGCCCCGTCCTCCCGGTGATGCCGGAGCTCACGCAGTCCGCCCTTGCCACCTGGCGTGGTCGCATGATCAACGAGCACACGAGCGCCATGGTCTTCGAGGGCCTTGCGCGACAGCTGGAGGCCGCCGGCCTCGAGCCCGAGCTCGTCGCCGAGTGCGCGGGCTTCGCGGACGAAGAGCGACGGCACGGCGTCCTCTGCGGCGCAGTCGTGGAGGCACTGGGCGGCGAGGCGCGCTTCGAGCGGCCGGACACCGACGAGTTCCCCGAGCACGAGGACGTGCCCCGCGCGGAGGCAGCGCTGCGCAACATCGTGAGCATCTCGTGTATGAGCGAGACGGTCGCGGTGTCGCTCATCGGGGCGGAGCGCATGGAAATGGGCCCGGGCGCCCTGCACGATCTCCTCACCAGCATCTACGCAGACGAGGTCGGCCACGCGCGCTTCGGATGGCGACTTGCCGGGCGCCTTGCAAAGCAGCTCTCCGCGGATGGCCGCGTGCGCATGCAGGCATACCTCGCCGTCGCGTTCGCGCACCTCGAGACGCACGAGCTCGCGCACTTGAACCCGCATGCGACGCCCCCGGCACGCGGCGCGGATCTCGGCCTGTGCAACGGCCAGGATGCCCGCTCTCTCTTCTACGACACCGTGACGCAGGTCATCATCCCTGGGCTCGAGGCGCTCGGCTTCGAGGCGCAGAACGCATGGGACCTGCGCAACGGGCCGGCCCGCGCCATGGATTGGGCCTGACAAGAATGCCGGGACGGCGTGCGGCGTTTGTTCTAGTGGAATGAACATGCCGCGCCCCGCCTCCGCGTCTCGCCGCCTCCTCGTCGCGCTTCCGCTGGTCCTTCTGGGCTGTCCGAAGGATGCTCCGCCCGCGACGGCCGATGCAGGCGCTTCTGTCGGCGCCACGGTGGATTCCGGGATCTCCAGCAGTGATGCGGGTGGCAAGCTTGGTGCGGCGGATGCTGGCAAGGGCTACACGCGCGCGGACCGCGCCGCTTTCTTGAAGCCGCTGGATGCGGGTCGCAAGAAGTCGCGCGCGAAGGACTACGTCGGTGCGCTCGCGGATTTCGACCGGGCGCTGGCGGTGGCCCCGAACGATCCGCGCGTCCTCGCAGAGGTGGGCTGGGCGGCGCTCAACGCCAGCGACCTGCCACGCGCGGAGAACGCAAACCGCCGCGCGCTCGCGCTCACGAAGGAGCCGGTGGCGCGCGCGCAGATCCTCTACAACATGGGCCGTGTGGCGGAGGCGAAGAAGGACGCGGACGCCGCGCGCAAGGCCTACGCAGAGTCGCTCTCGCTTCGCGACAACGCGGAGGTGAAGAAGCGCCTTGCGGCCGTGGGTGGCCCTCCGGCGAGCACGCTTCCCTGCGCCGCGGGTGCACCGTCCGCGGAGGAGCTGTGCACGTGCCTCCTCAAGTCGAGCGCCGTGTTCATGCCGGAGGGCGAGCGCCCGGTCTGCGCGGTGGACCCGGTGTCCCTCACGTTCGGCACGCCGCGCGTCGCGGTCGTCCGGCAGGGCGCGGAGACCATGGGTGAGCGCATCTACCTGCTCGTCGCCCGCGAAGGTGGCGCGCTCCGGCCCGTTGCGGACCTGGGCCACGACTACGAGCCCGGCGCCTTCGGCGTCCACAACGAGGCCGTTGTGAAGGGCGGCGGACTGAAGATCATCGGCCCGCGCACCGTGGTCGTCATCAAGAGCGAACTGCACAACAACGACACGAACATGGCCGGACTCGAGCTCTGTACGGACTACGAAGAGCTCGAGACCGTCTGCACTGCGACGAGCGACAAGACCCCGGTGCGTTGCGTCACGGTGCCAGTTTCCATCTCGGCCGGATGCGGACCCGGCGTCGACGTCGACGAAGCGGAGCTGGAGCCGGACGTCAAGGAGGCGCTCGCGAACATGAAGGCGAGCTGGCACAAGTCCGAAGTGAAGCTCGGTTGGTCCGTCACCGAAGACGGGAAGCTTCTCGTTCAGAAGACCTCCGGCGACGCCACCCTTCTGCCGACCGGCCTCGTGGGCCCGCACCCATTGTTCTAGAAGCGCGGTGAGGACGCAGACTGACGTAGTCTCGTGGCACATGGACCACGCCAAACAGCTCCGTCAAACGCTTGCAACCGCCATCGCCGCTGGTCTCGCGCTCCACGTCGGTTGCGACAACCCGCCGCCTTCGCACACGCCCGCGGGGGAGAGCGGAGCCGCGCCGAACGACGCTGGCCTCGCGCAGGCCACCGCCGCTTCGTCCGCAACCGCGCCACCGGTCACGGCGACTGCGCCCATCGCTTCTGCGAGCGCCGCGACAGTCCCGAGCGCCGTCCCCGCCGCGAGCTCCTCTGTCGCTGGGACTCCAACTCCCGCGCCGCCGCGCGTGAAGCCCGACTGGTGCAAGGCCACAGTTGCGTACTGCATGCCGCCGCGGACGCGCCCGCCTCAGTTCGGAAAGATGATGCCACCGCCTCCTGGCGAGCGAGACCCGAACACGTATGACAAGCGTGGCTGTGTGGCGCTCGATGCAATCCCTACGTCGTGCAGCGGTATGGAGCTCATGTCGGGGCCGACCGTGAAGGGTGGAAAGTGCTGCTACGAAGTGTGTCAGGGCCAGGTGCCGCCGTGCGGCCGTCCGTTCGTCGTGGACGGCATTGCCCGGGTGGCCCCGTTCGTCTCACGCACCGACTGGCGCACGCCTGGTGCGAGCGCGGACGACCGCACCATGGATGCTGCGCTGCGTGCACGCCTCTACGACGCATGGCTCGCGGATGCGGCAATGGAGCATGCGTCGGTTGCGTCCTTCGGTCGCTTCGCGCTGGAGCTGCTCGCGGTGGGAGCGCCCGCGGAGCTCGTGGCGGACGCACACCGCGCAGCGCTCGACGAGGTCGCGCATGCGCGCCTCTGCTACGCGCAAGCAGCACGATACGGCGTCCACGGTGGTGCGGTGGGGCCCGCGGCGCTTGACCTTGGAGGTATGTCGTTGCGCACCGACCTTGGCGCCGTGGTGGAAGCTGCGGTGCACGAGGGGTGTGTGGGCGAGACGTTCGCGGCCATCGCCGCGGCGCATGCGCTCCACGACTGCGAGGACGAGGCAACGCGCGAGGTGCTCACGCGGATCGCAGGCGACGAGACCGAACATGCCGCGCTCGCGTGGCGCTTCGTGAGCTGGGCGGCTTCGTCGGGCGGCTCTGCAGTCCGTGCGCAGGTCGCGCGCGCCTTCGACGAGGCGCTCGCACCACGCATGGACGTGCCCGCGCCGATCAACCCGGACGCACCGGCGTGGCGACGCGCGGGTCGTCTCGATGCCGCGACGCTTGCGAACCTCGCACGCACCGTCCGCGAGGACGTCGTGCGACCGTGCGCGGCTACGCTCGTCTGAATCCCGTTTAGCGATGCGGGCTCGGAGGTCGCGCCTGGAACCGCAGCTCGCCGCGACGGGAGGGCTCACCAAACGATCACACGATCAAAAAAAAGGCCGTTTTCTCGGCAAAACCAGCCAGAAGACCCTGGCAACATCTCTTGCCAGGTCCTGGCGCTCCCCGCAGAGGCCGCGGCTCCGTAACGGTGCGCCGCAAGAAAAAACGTCATCCGTTCGTGCGGCAGACGGAAAACCGTTTAGCCTTATCATCATGGGCATGGTGGGGGCGCAATTCGAAGAGCTCTCCCAGGACCTGGAGACGGGAGCGCCTGGAGCGCGAGAGCGTATCGAGGTACTGGTGCAGGCCAGGAACGCATTCAGCGCGGCCGGTGCATCGCGTGTGCTTGCAGACTACAAGAGCAGACGAGGTCTGTTTCAGGAGGCGCTGCGCTCCGCAAACTCGGGGCTCACGCGCCTTGCAACAGCGCGCGCAAAGGGCAGGGACGCGGAGGAGCTGCGCGCGGGTCTGACAGTCGAGCGCGGCCTCGCGTTCGCCGGGCTCGGTCAAGTGGACGAGGCGCTCGCCGTACACGACGACCTAGGCAAGAACTATCCGACCTACGATGGGCTCCCGATCGGCAGGTTTCGCATCTGCTTCCTGGCCGCCACGCGCGTGGGTGAGTTCCCGGATGCGCTCCAGATCTTCCAGATGCGCGCGGAGAGCCTCGAGCTGGACGCTCGGGACGCGCTCATGGGCGAGGTGCTCCAGGCGGTCGAGGGCGACGGCGACGAGCAGGAGCGCGCCCGCCTGGCCGAGAAGCTGCGCGCAGAACCCATGCTCTCGCTCTGGCTGCGTGTTGCCGCGCCGGGACTCGAAGGCGAGCTCACGCCTATCATCGTGCCGAGCCTCAGCTGCGCGGTTCCAAAGATTGGTCTCGCTGATCTGGATCCAGATTCACTGTTACCGAAGTTCGCATCGCGCCGCGAATGACGCCGCGAATGACCAGCGTGATGGGCGTCAGGGCAGATTCAACTGCCATGACACCCCGAAGCGATCGCTCAACCATCCAAACTTGCGGCTGAAGCCGTAGTCGCCCAGGGGCATGAGCGCGGTGCCGCCTTCCATGAGCTTCTCGTACACGTGCGTGAGCTCGTCGTCGCTCTCACAGTCCACGAAGAAAGAGATCGCGGGCGTGAAAGTGAACCGGTGCTTCACAGGTGAGTCCAGTGCCACGAGCCGATGTCCTGCCAGCGTGAGCTCCGCGGCCTTCACGGTGCCAGGGCTGCCTGGCTCGCCCTCCGCCCAGCGCGTGAGCGAGTGCAGCACGGCGCCGCGAAAAAGCGAGACGTAGAGGCGAACGGCTTCTTCGGCCGCGCCGTCGAACATGAGGAAGGTCTTGACCGACTTGGGCATCGCGCCTCTACGTCTCCATATCACGTCCCGTGAGCGTGGATGCCGCGAGGTCTGCCGTGCGAGCATGACACTGCACAAGGGGTGACGCGTCGGGCCCTCTGCGACTCATCTGTCTCGGCACCGAGACACGCACAGTCCAGGGTGGTTCGCCGACGAACCATGCCTGCGGGCGCGTGCACGCAAATGCGCGGACGACGTGAGCTCACGAATCACCTGGAAAACAAGCGTACTCATGCGCGTCGCTCGTTCACATGTACGATTTCGGTAGTGGCATCGGGCGTGCTGATGTCCTGGTCATGCGCCGCTCCGCCGTCTCGCTCGCGATCGTTTTGTCGTCGTCACTGTCTGCCGCAGCACTGGGCGGGTGCGCGAGCCCAACGGGGGAAGAGGACGTGTCCTCCGAGGTGTCGAGTGATCTGTCAGCGAACGACAAGACGGCCTACGAGTTCTTCGTCGCAAAGGGCCTGAAGCCAATCCAGGCGGCTGCGATCGTCGGAAACCTGATGCAGGAGTCCAGCGTCCTCCCCACCTCCGTGCAGTCGGGTGGGCCGGGCCGTGGCATTGCGCAGTGGTCCATTGGCGCTCGCTGGGACCGGACGTCCCAGGACAACGTGAAGTGGTATGCAAGCACGAAGGGCGAGTCGGCGACGTCGCTCGACTTGCAGCTCGCGTTCATCTGGTACGAGCTCCAGAACTTCCCCGTCTACGGTCTCTCCCGCCTTCGGGCCGCAAGCACGCTCTCGCAGGCGACTGTCGCCTTCCAGAACGACTTCGAGGTCTGCGGCGCATGCAACCAGTCGGCGCGCCTCCACGACGCACAGCAGGTGCTGAGCGCTTACGGCACGGGAAGCGGCGGCGGCGGTGGCGGCAGCGGTGGAACCAGCGGCGCCAGCGGTGGCTGCTTCTCCTCCACGCTCGGCAAGGAGATGCCCGCCAACGCATGCGTGCAGAGCGCCTCCGACAAGGGCTGGTACCAGTGCAGCAGCGGAGCGTGGGTCGATCGCTGGAACGACCCCACGCCCTGCGTTGCCGTCTACCCGTTGTAGCTCAGTGCGTGTCAGCGAACTCGCAGCCGCGGGTCGTCTCGCGCAGCGCGCGGTCCGTCGCCTCGATGGCGGCAGCGCGCCAGCCACCCTTGTCGTGCTCCGCCTTGCCGAGCGAGGTGCGGGCCTGCACGAGATGCTCCTTCGCCGCTGCCATGTTCGGCTGATCCTTGCACGGCCCGCCGGCGTCCGCCGTCGCAAGGCCGCCGTGGACGTTGAATCCGATGACGGAGACGAGCGCGCCGATGGAGCAGAGTGCGATGGGCTTCCAGTAGACGACCTGATGCCTGGCGGATTCAAATTTATCACCTGTTAATTCAAGTGCTTACCTGGACGTCCGGAGGTCCACCCGCACCTCGGGATGTCCAGCCCAGGAAGCTCGACCTCGATGGGCCCCGCACGTAGGCTCGGTGTCGAGATGCGGATTCACATGCGCTCGGTCATCCTGGGTTTGTTGGTGGCGGGGCTCGGCTCTGGATGTGGGTACAAGGCCATCGACGCGACCCAGGTGCAGAGGGTCCAGCTCCGCAACGGAGAGACCAACCTCACCGTGTGCGGCCTTGGCGCAGAGAAGCTCCCCGGCGTCACGGCAAGAATGGCGGATGGCAAGGAGCGCGTCGCTGGTGGAGAAGGTGACAGCGGCTTCGACCCCACGGAGCTCGCGTGGACCTCCACCATTGGCACCATCTCCGCACCAGAGCGCGGCGACGCGGCCTACGTTCCTCCCGCGGACATCACCCCGCTCGTCGACAACGACGTGAAGGTCTCGCTCGCGTTCGCGAAGAACGCCAACGCACGGCTCGAGCTCGCGCTGAAGCCCAGCTTCGCGTGCGGTGTCGTCTCGGAGTTCAGCATGCCGGAGGCGCCCGCAGGCGTGGATGGCACCGAGGGCAACGGCGGCGACACCGGGCGCTCTGGCGGCAACGGCGGCAATGGCATGAATGGAGAGAACGGCGCGGACGCGGCGCCGCTCAACGTCTACCTGGTGGTCGTGCAGAACGCGAAGCGCGGCAACCTGGTCTACGCGTCTGTCGAGACCAGCGACGGTCTCCACGCGGGCTATGTGTTCGCGGCAAAAGGCGGCAGCCTCACCATCGTGAACACGGGCGGTCCGGGCGGCGGTGGCGGTTTTGGTGGGCCCGGCGGCGCTGGAGGCTCGGGCGGCAAGAACTGCGGCAACGGCGGGAACGGCGGCAAGGGCGGCCACGGCGGAGCCGGTGGCAACGGCGGACGCGGCGGACAGATCACGTTGCACGTCGACGCCGGACACCCGTAGATCGAGCAGCTGGTCAAGACCGACATACGCGGTGGCGCGGGCGGCAAGGGCGGCAACGGCGGCGGCGGCGGCATGTGGGGCGGTCGCCAGAGCAACAAGG
>JBBRNJ010000110.1:0-24357 GCA_038230375.1 Polyangiales bacterium
GATCTTGCCCTGCATCTGAAGCCAGTGCGCGAAGTACTCGCCCATGTTGTAGCCGCAGAACGGGAGCATCGCGAACGGGTCGCGACGCACGACGCCGACCTTGCCGGTGGCCGCAGCCGTGGTCTCGCTGCCGAGCGTGGCGCCCAGGAATACGCCGTGCACCCAGTTGAAAGCCTGCATGACGAGCGGGATCGTGGTGGCGCGGCGACCGCCGAAGATGATCGCGCTGATCGGGACGCCTTCCGGATCGTCGTAGAATTTCGACAGAGCGGGGTTGTTCGTTGCGGGTGCGGTGAAGCGCGAGTTCGGGTGCGCCGCCTTCTCCGTGCTGCGCGAGTCGAAGGTGCGACCCTGCCAGTCGGTGAGCTCCGGCGGCGGCGGTCCGTCCTTGCCTTCCCACCACACGTCGCCGTCGGGCGTGCGCGCGACGTTCGTGAAGATGGTGTCGCGCGCGGTGGTCTTCATCGCGTTCGGGTTGGACTCGTTGCTGGTGCCGGGCGCCACGCCGAAGTAGCCGTACTCCGGGTTGATCGCGTAGAGGCGTCCGTCCTCGCCGACCTTCATCCAGGCGATGTCGTCGCCGACGGTCCAGATCTTCCAGCCCTTGAAGCGCTTGGGCGGGATCATCATCGCGAAGTTGGTCTTGCCGCACGCGCTCGGGAACGCGGCCGCGACGTACGTCATCTCGCCCTCGGGCGACTCGACGCCAAGGATGAGCATGTGCTCCGCGAGCCAGCCCTCGGTCTTGCCAAGGTAGCTGCCAATGCGGAGCGCGAGGCACTTCTTGCCCAAGAGGACGTTGCCGCCGTATCCGGAGCCGACGCTCCAGATCGTGTTGTCCTGCGGGAAGTGGCAGATGAAGCGCCGCTCGGGGTTGCAGTCGAGCACGGAGTGCAGGCCGCGGTTGAAGTCGTTGCTGTCGCCCAGCATGGTGAGCGCCTTCGTGCCCATGCGGGTCATGATGCGCATGTTGAGCGCAACGTAGACGCTGTCGGTGAGCTCGATGCCGACCTTGGACATGGGCGATCCGATCGGCCCCATGACGTACGGGATGACGTACATCGTCCGGCCCTTCATGGAGCCGTCGAAGAGCTTCGCTAGCTTGTCGTACGCGTCCTTCGGTGCCATCCAGTTGTTGGTGGGCCCTGCTTCGTCCTTGGTGGGCGTGCAGATGAAGGTCAGGTTCTCGACGCGCGCGACATCGTTCGGGTTCGAACGGTGCAGGTAGCAACCAGGGAGCTTCTCCTGGTTGAGCGGCTCGAGGATGCCTTGCTCCACCGCCTGCTTGGTGAAGCGAGCCTTCTCCTCTTCGGAGCCGTCGCACCACACGATGCGGTCGGGCTTGGTCAACTTGGTCATTTCGTTGACCCAGTTGATGAGGTTCTGGTTCGTGGTCGGGGGCTTCTGCGTCTCGGGTGCGGTCATTGGAATGTTCTCGCCTCGTCAGGGTTCCTCTTAGCCCAACGTCCGGACCATTTCATCACCAAGGATGGATCAGCGCAGCCGGCACGCAGTTTCGAGCCTTGGCGCGGCGCGATCGCGTGCGGCAGCGATGATCTCCGGCGCCTTCTCGCCAGACGCGCGGATCGAGACACTCACGCCGTCGCGACCGGGGCGGCCGCCGTTGCATGGCACCAGGGTCCACACCTCGGCGCCGCGGAACGGTAGGCTGTCGAGCCAGGAGTCGACGGGGCTCGCGCTTCTACCTCTGCCGCTGGCCGGTGCGCGTGAGCTGGCGAGCTTCCGTTCGAAGTCCTGGTTGGCGCGCGCCTCCTGCTCGTCCGCGGCGCTCTTGGATGGCTCCACCGCGAGCATGCCCCCCGTGCCGAACGCGGTGTCCGTCACGGCGGCGCCGTGGCGCTCGCGGTCCTCGCGAAAGCCCTTCGCGCCGTAGAGCGGCATGCTCATGACGTCCACGGTGAGCTCGGCCTCTGCGTCGCCGCGGAAGGTCACGGAGCAGGAATAGCGCGAGCTGTAGCCGTGCTCGAGCCGCAGGTTGTTCCCGGCGATCGCGCGCGCCTCCTCGAGCGTCAGCAACGACTTGCAAGGCGACCGCAGCGAGGCGATGGCGTTCGCGGCAAGGTCCTTTGCTGCAAACGCGAAGATCGCGAGCGGCATCACGATGCACGCCACACCCAGGATCGTGAGGCCCCGCGCGGTCGCGGGCTTGCCCATGAGCATGAGCCCGTCCCAGATCTCGTACACGAACACCGGCCCACCCCTTCGCATCCTTCGCGCGGCCGACAGATAGCGGTACGCATAGAAGAAGACGACGAGTAGCGCCGGTGCGCCAGCAAACATCATCGCCGGCTCAGAGGCTCGTGGTGCCGCTCGGCGCAGGTGCGGCAGCGTCGGGCGCAGCGGAGGGCGTGCTCGGTGGCGGAGGCGCCTTGTGGTTCTGGCGATCCAGCTCCACCGCGCCCGCGGCCGCGAGCAAGCAGCCAGAGCCAAGCGCGGCCAATGCGATGATCGCGACGACCGTTGTGGTGACCGAAGACAAGCTACGAAAGTTCTTCATGGGGACCTCTCACTCAGGATGAATACCAGCACGACTCCCTGGGCTGTCAAAGACGCACGTGCCTCCACATCGGACAGGTGCCCCTGTGCGTAGAGGGACTCGATGTCCTTCTGGACTCCCTCGGCGGTGAACGGCGAGCCAGAGCGGCTCGCGATCGAGGCGCGGAGCGTGTCGCCGGACGTGCGCTCGCTCCCGCGAAAACAGATGCGTGCAATCTGCATGTTTTCGAGATCTGCGACGCTGGAGACAGCCTTCTCCTGCGGGATGGGGCACGGCTCGGTCGCGATCCTCTTGTGCGTGGGGACGGCGACCACCGCAGGTGTGACCGCGGACGGAGCGCCCCCACCGCATGCGCTCGCGAAGAACGCGATGACGGTGGTCGCGCTCACCAGGAATAGCCGACGCGCGCTCACAGCCGGAACTCCGCATGGGCGGCCGTGCGGAGGGACAGTCGCCATGTATCGAATGCGGCGGCGAACGCCACGGTGCTCTCGGGGGTGTCGCCCGAGCGTGGCGCGCGCTCCATGGCAAAGGCCTTACCGCCGAGGAGCTGCTTCGCCAGCTCGGTGCGATACTCCACCATCGTGAGCCCCCGCCGACCGACCTCCGCCGTGAGCTCCGCGGTCGTGACCTGCGCGGCATCGGCCACTGCGCGAAAGGCCCGATCGATCTCGTCGCGCGTGACCGTGAGGTGGAGCTTGGAGGCCTCGTCCGTTGCGAGCGCGTCGTCGATCAGCTCCTCCGCCGCGCGCCGCTCCTCTTCGGCCACCAGCTTTGCATGCTTGTCGGCGTCGCCCTTGTACCCGGACTCGATGTTCGCGATGCGGGGTGCCGCCCGAAGCACCACAGCGCGCTTCGTGACTGCGTGCTTGCCGGCGACCGCAACGATGCGATCCACGAAGATGTCCGCGCCGGCCGGGCTCACCGAGAGCAGCGACGACGCAACAACGGTCGCCGTGATGTACCGGAAGAAGTCCATCGACGGCCCACCTCTTACAACGGATCGGGGCGCAGCCATTCGCGATCTACCTCGGACGGGAGCCTAGGCAATCTGAGAGACGCCCTGGCTAGCCCGCGCACTCGATGGCGAGCTCTCGTACAGCTTCATCCGGTGTGCGCTCGGTTCCGTCCTCGGCCTGGCGCGGGTCCCAGCCGGTGATCGCGCGTACGGTGTCGAAGATCAGCTCGCGCCTGCGCTCCTTGCCTGCGACGTCAACCGACTCCACTGCTTCGTGTACCAGCACGGGGATGGTGTCGACCGTGCCCAGGGTGGAAGCAAGCGCAATGTAGCGTTCTCTCACCCACCACGCCGTCGCACCGCGCGTGCCCTGCATGGTCGAGATGAATCGCGCGCTGAAGAACTGCCTGTCGTCGTCGCCGATCGTGCCCGGGATCGTGGGTAGCGCGTTGATGGTGGCGATGATGGGCTCGCTGGCAAGCTCCATGGGAAGCCGTTCTTCTTGCGACTCGCTCGACTCGTAGCCGGTGAAGGCACGATCGGTCATGCGTCCTTCGGCGTCCTTCAACGCCAGCCGCAGATGGAAGTCGTTCGACGAGAACGAGCCGCCGAGAATCCCGCCGCTGCCGTCATCGCGACTCAGCTCGATCAGGTGCGGTCGTGCCACCATCTGGACGCGAGCGCGCGCGACCAGGGCATCCAGTCGCGACGCCGGGATCGTCCCGGACCCGACGGTGAGGGAGGGCTGGTAGTAGTGCGACGACGAGATCGTGCGCACGGCGAAAGAGCTACCGGCCCTCTGGAAACGGACGATGCGGAGCGTGCCCCCGTGACCCGAGCCGTCCTCGAAGACGACCTCGTCGATCGTGGGGTACGCCGCGTCGCACCCGAAGTCGATGACCAGTTTGCTTGGCGTCGCCAACGAAGTGTCGAAGCGCTTGCGAAGCTCCGACTCAGCACGGGCGACCTCCCGCGCATTCAGGCTCGTGCAGAAGTGATGCGCAGGCGCGGGCGAAGCCTTGGCGATCGCGGGACGACCTCGCGCGAAGCATCGAGCGCCGGGCGGCGGTGCCTTGGCGACCGGCGCTTTTGCCAAGGACTGCGCCGGCACGCTCACCAAGGCCGGCGTCGCAGGCTTCGATGGGGAAGTGACCTGCGGCGCGGCCCCACACGCGACGACCGCAGCGCTGCAAGCAAGGGCAAATAATCGTACCACCTGAGCTGAGAGGCCCCCCGGCCGAAAAAGTTCCCGAATTCCCGAGAGCGAGTCGCGCCTTTCCGCGGCGACTGACGCGCTAGCATCCACCCTCCTGGAAGATCGTACGAGCATCCTCACGCTTGGCGTCGAGAGCACGCTTGGCGTACCGGACATGCTGGTGACCGTCTCGCGCGGTGGCGGGAACGAAGCGCTTCTCTTTGCACTGGACATGCTGGGCTACGTGCTCGACCGCGGAGCTCCGCTTCCGGACGGTGACACCGTGGGGCGCACGGCGGAAGAGAAGGTGCGCGTGCAGTACGTTCCGTCCCCCATCGATCCGTCGCGCCGCCTCGTGAAGCTGGAGCTTCCGTGAATCGGGTTGACTGCGTACGCTCCGCCCGGTGAGAGTGCTCGGCATGCCGCTTCGGTTCGGTCGTCACCTCGCACTGGTCGTTGCGGTTTCCTTGATGCTCGTCGGATGCGGGACGCCGCCGCCTGCCGCGCCTTGCTTTGCGCTCAACAACGACTCGGAGCTCCGGGCGCAGGACGCAACCAAAACGCTCGAAGGGCTCGCGCAGCACATCCAGCTCCCGCCCGAGGACGAGGCACTGCGGAACGCAACATCGATCCACGACCTCCGTGCGCTCTTGCGACGTGACACGGTCTACCTCTTCGCGAATGCGGCGGCGTCAGCGCGCGCGCTGAATACGGTCGAAGGCCGATTCCTGGAGGCGCAGCTCGAGCTCCTCCTTGGCGAATCGCAGCTCGTCGCTTCGCAAGTGCTCAACACGCAGGCAGCGTGGGTCGGCAGCGATCTCCGGATGGCGCGCGCGAACATCGCCAGCGAATCGGGGCAGCCCACGACCGATCGCGGACGGATGCTGCAGCAGCTCATCCGCGTGGTCGAGGAGGGCAACAAGATCGCGGACGCGCTCGGGGTCGTCGCGCCATCCCATATCGCGCGCGGCGCAGAGGTGATCCGCCAGCTCCGCGTGGAGGCGCCCACAGACACGCGCACTGCGCTCCTCGTCGCGGAATACCATCGGCTGCGCGGCGAGTGGGCCGAGTTCGATGTCGCCATGGCCGCTGCGGAGGGCGCGAATCACGCCTCCCCCGCGCTGCCGTACCTGCGGGCCATGGAGCAGCTCGAGCGCTTTCGCCGCCCGGACAAGGGCTCCGCGATCCTGCGTGAGAGCCTCACGACGTTCCCCAGGTTCGTGCGCGCGCAAGCCGCGTTGGTCTTGATGGCGACGAACCCGCGCGACGGTCTGCGAGAGCTTTCGAAGCTGAAGGAGATGAACCAGGATCACTATCTCGTGATGCTGCTTGAACCGACGCTCGCAGCCGATCAAGAGCTCGGAAGACTACAAGAAGAGGCAAACCGTGCGCCGCGCTGATCGGCTCATCGCGTGCGTGGCGCTCTCCACGCTCACCAGCTGCGGCGCGCCACCTGCGGCCGTAGCCACACCGGCACCCACCCCAACCTCAACGATCACCAGAACCCCGACCCCGACCGCGACTGCGACCGCGACTCCGACCTCGACTCCGACCTCGACTGCGACCCCGACCCCGACTGCGACCGCGACTGCGACCTCGACCCCGACCTCGACCTCGACCTCGACCTCGACCTCGACCTCGACCTCGACGCCGACCTCCACCTCCACCCCGACCGCGACCTCGACCTCGACCTCCACCCCCTCACCTTCCGCCGATCCGCTCCTGTCCCAGCTCTTCTCCTCGGGCGGCGCCGTCCTCAAGGGCATCGTCGCGAGCCCCGAAAAGTACCGCTTCCAGGCCCTCTACGGAATCGTGCGTCCCGGCCAGCCTCCCTCGATCGAGCGCCACGCGTACCGCGCCGATGCCGAGTATTTCTTTCCCGCGAGCTCGATGAAGGTGCCGATCACGCTTGCGTTGTACGAGCGCCTCGCGCCGATGCGAAATGGGGGTCGTCCCGCTCTCACGCGTGACGCGACGCTTCACATTCATCCCGTCGCGGGTTCCGCACCTCCCTACGTGACGACGCTCGCGCGCGAGACGTGGCGCGCGCTGATCGTGTCGGACAACTTCAGCGCGAACCGGTTGCTCGGGTTCGCCGGCCACAAGGAAGCACACGAGACGCTGTGGTCACTCGGCCTCGCGTCCGCGCGGATTCACACCGGCTTCGCGACCGGGGCCGACATCGATGCCGCGCAGGCGTCGCCCCACATCGAGATCACGCCCGCGACAGGCGCACCAGACGAGCTCCCGGCGCGGCGCAGTGCTCTCGCCCTTCCGCCCACCGCCGCAACCGGCCTCGCGGTCGGCGAGGCGACGATGGTCGACGGGCGTCGCGTCCCCGGACCGCTATCCTTCGCGGACAAGAACGCGATCAGCCTGCGCGATCTGCAGGACACCCTGATCCGCATTCTTCGGCCAGAGCTCCTGCCGTCCCCATCGCCACCCGTGACCGCCTCGAAGGACGACGTCGCGTACGTCCGGCAAGCGCTCGGCACACCGCCGAGCCGGTCGGGCCTCGCGGGCTTCGATCGCAACATCGTGGCGGACTACCAGCAGAACCCGTTCTTGCGCGGGATCGAGCGCGTGCGCGCGCGCGATCACCTGGAGGTGTACTCCAAGATCGGACAGGCCTTCGGCTTCGTCATAGGCAACGTGTACATCGTGGACAAGGACACGGGCCGCGCGTTCTTCCTCACCGCTGCGGTGTACGCCAATCCGAACGAGACGATGAACGACGACCTCTACGCCTACGACACGATCGCCTTCCCGGCGCTCGCAGACGTGGGAGAAGCCATCTGCAAGCACGCGTTCGCGCCGTGAGTCACTTGAAGGTCGCGTAGCCTGTCGCGCTCGCACCTGTGGGATCGACGATCGCGCTGCTCGCCGTGAACCTGACCGTCCACCCAGGCGGCGACGCGACAGCCGCCTGCTTCGTGTAGAAATTGAAGGTCCCGTCCTGCGCCGGAAAATCGGCGAACGCCGCCGCTGGAACCTCCGCCTTGAGAGCGCTCGCGTCGAAGGTGCATGTCGCCGAGAACGCGTTCGCGCCGGTCGCGGCGTCGAAGTAGAGGACCACCTGGCCGCTCGACGTGCCTGTCCACGTCGCCGAGAACGGCGCGCTGCGCGTCACGCTCAGGTTCGCGGCACCTTGTGGGAGCGCGGGCGCGGTCATCGTGAGCTTCCCCGGGGCGACGAGCGAGACGGTGAAGGCGGGCACATCCTTGCCGTCGGCGGAGACGGTCAGCATCTCACCACCGCTCCACAGTGACGTGCTGCCGGTCACCGGATCGTAGGCTTTCTGCGCGTTGGGGACGAGGTCGATACTCTTCACGCCTCCAGTGAGGTGCAGCGTACCGGCGGAGAAGTCGGTCTCGCCCGGAGCGTTGCCATTGCCGATCGTCTCGACCAGGCACGGGCCGACCGTCTTTCCGGTCGTGGTCGTGTCGATCCCGTCCGGGTGTGTGAAGAACGCGCCGGCGCGGTGCAATCCGCGCGGCCCGCCGTCGACCGTGGTCGAGTCACTGATGGCGAAGATGCCGCCCAGATCGCGCGGGCCCGCGTCGTCATCGGATGCGTCACCGCTCCCACCACCCTCGGAGGACGCCGCGGCATCCGCGCCGCCCTCGGTTTGGGGCGTGGCTTCGGTGCTCGCGCTCGCGCACGCGAACAAGACGGCCGAAGTCAGAACGGAGAGCACGCACGTCAACGACACAAGGGTCCGCATCCTGGAGAACGTAGCCGATCGAGGGCGCGCGTGCCTATCCCGCCTGGTACTCCACGAAGACCGTCTTCGACTGACCTGGCGCGAGCGTCATCAGCGACTTCCCGCTGTTCAGCGCGTTGCCTGGGCACGTCCACGGCTCCACGCACACGAAGTCCTTGCCCGCGACCGTCCAGACAACCCAGCGCGTGAACTCGGGCGAGCCGCGCAGCGTGATGGTTCGCCCCGGCAGCACCAGCGTGCACGGCCCCTCACCGTGGTCCTCCAGGTGGAGGTCCACCTCTGCCTGCGCGAGGTCGATGCCGTTGTCCGGCACGTCCACCGTCTTCTTTGTCACGTTGTCGAACGCGCGCTTCGCTGGCGAGCCGATCTTCGTGCCGGCCTTGTCCGCCTGGCGCACGTGGAAATACGGGTGGAAGCCCGCGCCAAAGGGCATGGGCATGGAGTGCGAGGACGTCGTGTTCTCGAAGCGCTGCTCGATGCGGAACACGTTGCCCTTCAGGATATACGTGTAGTCTGCACGAAAGTCCCACGGGAACGCAGCGCGGGTCTCATCGTTCGAGACCAGGCGAAGCGTGACGCGCGCGTCGTCCGTGAGGGGCGCGGTCAGGTCGGATGCGATCTCCCACGGCAGGTTACGCGCGAAGCCGTGCTGCTTCAGCGAGCCCGTCTTGCCCTGGTAGGACCACGCGTCGCCTTCGAGC
The DNA here is from genome assembly GCA_038230375.1 of Polyangiales bacterium. Classification (GTDB taxonomy): domain Bacteria; phylum Myxococcota_A; class Polyangia; order Polyangiales; family Polyangiaceae; genus JANXLV01. Next base: position 9,097 of record JBBRNJ010000110.1, read on the forward strand.
TTGCCCGGTGAGGGGAACAGCACGGGGTTGCCGCCGCGCACGTTCTTCGCGGTGTCACGCAGCGTGGACTCGTCCAGGAAGAGCAGGTGGTTTCCCAGGAGCGACAGTCGCGTCACCATCCCGCCGCGCGCGGGTGAGAGTCTTGCCATGCTGCGGCTCTGCTCGTCCCTGATCTCCACGGTCTCCAGCGTGCCTTCTCGGGTCGTCAGGGTGAACATGCCGTGCATGGTAGTACCGCAGCGGCGACATTTGATATGGCCTTCCTATGGCCACGTCGAACGCGCCCCGGCGTACAGAGCTCCGCAGTGCCCCCATCCTCGAGACCGAGCGCCTTCTGCTCCGTCCGCACGAAGCCAGCGACTTCGAGGCGGTCTTCACGATGTGGGCCGACCCGCTCGTCATGCGCCACATCCTGGGGCGCCCTTCCACGCGTGAGGAGAGCTGGTCGCGCGTCCTTCGCTACGCGGGGCACTGGTCGCTCCTTGGCTTCGGATTCTGGGCCATGCAGGAGAAGGGCGGCGCGGAGTTCGTCGGAGAGGTCGGCGTTGCCGAGTTCCAGCGCCAGATCGAGCCGACGTTGGGTGGCGATCCCGAGGCAGGCTGGGTGCTGTCATCCGCCGCGCACGGCAGGGGCTACGCGACGGAGGCCATGCGCGCGGTGCTGGCGTGGTCCGACCGCGAGCTTCGATGTCGCACCGGATGCATCATCGGGCCCGCGAACGTCGGATCGATCCGTGTCGCAGAGAAGCTGGGATTCTCCGAGTGGCAGCGCGCCACGTACCACGGCGATTCGCTGATCATGCTCCGCCGCGAGCGCGCCGTCTGATCGCCACAAGCGCGGCCTTGGCTGCCGCCCGTGTCCCCGGTGCCGTCTTTCGAGAGTCGACGATGGCGGTGAGCGCAAGGATGTCATCCGTATTCCCCCACTTCTCGAGCGCCTCCGCGGCCGCGAACACCACAAGGCCGTCCCGATCGCGGAGCAGCGCCCCCAGCCGCGCGACCACCCGTGGCTCCTCGTGCCGCAGCAACGCAGAGACCGCCTGCCACCGGATGGCGCCCGAGCGCGCGCGCAGGAGGTCCACCAAGAGGTCCATCGCGCCGGGAAGCGCAACGCCACTCAGCGCGGACACGAACGCGAAGCTCTCGAGCAGCGCTGCATGCTTCCGCGCGAACGTGATGAGAACGTCGGGGTGAGCGCGCGCACAACTCTGCAGCGCGTGCTCCAGATCTTCCATGACCGCGCGCCCGTTCGCGTCTGGCGCGCCATAGGTCGTTCCCTTTGCGAGCGCGCGCAGCAGGCTCGCAACGCCCTTGTCCCCGTGCGCCAGCAGCGGTTCGATGGCCGTCTCTACCTGGCCAGTGCCCAGCGTGGAGAGCAGTGTGAGTACTTCCTTCATGACGAGCGATCTTGCTCAGGGGCAGGTCGCGACGCGCACCGCGGAGGGGTCGCTCGAGGCGCAGGGGCTGTCGCGCGTGCACTGACAGCCGTGCGTGCCGTTACTCACGGTGGCAACGCAGCACGCGTACTGGATGCAGGAGGTCTGGGTGTACTCGGCGGGGGCAGGGGAGTAGCAGTTGCACTGGGTGCCGTTGTCCGCGCAGCCCCAGACGAGCCCCGCGTCGACGGAGCTCACGGTTCCGCCCTCACCTGCGTCGGAGCTGCTGCTGCCGCCGCTGGACGTGCCACCCTCGGCGACGTCGAGGCAGCCGCCGTTGGCGGTGCCGAGCAGAGCGACGCCCGCGCCGAGAATGGCAACGGCGAGAACGGGGGAGATGAAGCGAGCGAACATGACGTTGGAAGTACCACGACATCGACGTGAACGACGACCTCGACCTCGACCTCGACCTCGACCTCGACCTCGACCTCGACCTTCACCTCAACCCCGACCTCGGCCGGATCCTTCCTTCAGCGCCGCGCGCTTCGCTCCTCGATGATGTGCCACTCCGGCGAGCCTTGCTCTCGCGCGAGCAGGAGGACCGTGTCGGCCCTCGATACCGTGCCGCGGAGCGTGCCCATCACATGAGCTCTTGCGACGACGCGGTTCGGGTCCGAGGTGGGCGTGAGCGTGAAGCCAGTCTCGGCGTTCCGCTCGCCGAGGTTGTTCTGGTGCTGCTTCGCGTCGATGTGCTCCGACCGTTCGCGCGACGTTCCATCGACGATCACCCTGGATTCGAAGATGTCGTCCGTCCCATTCCAACCGACGAAGCTTGCGTCCAGCCAGCGCTTCACGACCTTCTCGGACCGCGTCGCTGCGAACTCCACCTTGTTGATCTCGGACTCTGCGATCTCGCCCTCGATGGAGGAGTTGCGGATGTACTCGAACGGCGTGATCGCGTCCTTGCGCGCGACGTCTCCCAGGACTGCGTCGAGCCTGGGTGAGGCCTCCTCCAGAGCGGCCAGCGCGCGGGTCGTCGCGAGCTCGTGACCGCGGACACCGGAACGCGCGGTGTGGGAACGCAGCGCGTCGCGCTCGTCCAGGAGCAGCGCTGCGATGCCGCGGCGAATGCGCTCGTCGTCGTGGTCGAGCATCGGGAGCATGGCAGCGGCGCTCTCGGGCTCCCGGACCTCCTCCTCGATGTTCACGAGCGCCTGGTAGTCGTGCGCCATGACGTGACGCACGTTGATGGGCGCAGAGATGAGGTGCGCAGGCAGGAGCGAGAAGCCAAGGAGCCCGAGCACCACCGCGTCAAGCTGTCGCCGCACGAGCCACGAGAGTGAGCGCCCGCGCAGGAGCTTCACGGCGACCTGCATTAGCCCCACGACCACCAGCGTCGTACCGACGATGCCCAGGATGCGCAGGCTCGAGAGGCCGCTCGTGGTGATGTGGATCCAGAGCCGTCGATACGTTCCGAGCGCCAGCACCACGCCTTGGCCGAGCCACACGAACGCGAGCGTGCGGAGCATCTTCGCGCGCGCGTCATGCGCCAGCGCTCCGCGGAACATGACACCGACGACGATGGTGAGCGCCGCGATGGCGACGGTCAACCACGCTGCGCCCTCGTGTGCGTAGGCGCGCTCCGTCACGCCGGGCGGCGCCGAGCCCGCCCAGAGATACTTCGCGTCCAGCGCGTTGTAGGCCAAAAATAGCACGTTCAGCGCGTACAGCGCGTTGCGCGCAATGCTGAGGGAAGCGCGCGCGGCGACGCCAGTGGTGTCGGCGGCCTCCGTTGCCTTCGAGCGCCACACCGCGGGCCGGAGCAGCAGTACCGCGCCTGGCAGCAGCGCGACCCACGAGAAGATCCGGATGCCAGCAGGAACCGCGACCGAACCCGTGGCCGCCATGAGCCATCGACCCACGAGCGGATTTGCGAGCCCGAAGATCAGGGTGAACGCGGAGACGAGCGCGACCGGGATGAGGAACGGCGCAAGGCTGCGGCTCTCCTTGCCCGCGCGTCCGCCCACGAGCGTCGTACGAAGGCCGCGCACAGCCGCGACGAAGCGCATGGGGATCGTGGCGAACGTTGCTCCGAACGAGGCCACGACGTCCGTCAGAAATGCGGCGCGACTGCGCAGCGTGATCGCCAGCGCAAAGATGCCCGCCACGCCGAGCCCGACAGAGCCCGGTGTGGGCTCGTACGCGCATCGCGCGGCCACGGCAAGCAGGAGCAGCAGCGTCGCGAAGAGTCGGAGCGTGAGTCGGCGCGCACGCGCGGCAAGGACCACCAGCGCTGGCACCGCCACGAAGAAGATCGCCATGCCCGTCCCGCCGAGCCCGAGATCACCGCCGCGCCAGAGCGCGATGTCCGCGGCGGCCACCAGGGCGAGCGCGCCGAGCAACTCGCGCGGGCGCGCAGGCATCGTTCCCGGAACGTGCTGTGGCCTCTCGATGCGAAAGTCGGGCACCGGGCGATACGGGTGGTACGTCGACTGTCCCGGGTACACGCCGATGCCAGGCAGCATGTCCGGCGGGTGCTGCGGTTCGACGAGCTGCGGGGGCTCAACATCTGAAACGTTCTGCATGAACCACCCTACGGTGGCGGCGCGACAAGTCACGCTCATGACGGCACGATTCACCGTAATTTCTCGGTGAACTCTCGCTTCTTCGCGCGCCGTTCACACCGCGTTCACACGCGGTTCTCGGCGGCTCTCGGCAGCGTGAACGAGAAGTGGGCGCCCGCGTCGTTGCTGGAGGTCGCCTTGACGTGACCGCCATGGGCCTCCACGACGGCCTTCACCATCGCCAGCCCAAGGCCAGTGCCTTTCTGCTGCACGCGCGTGGTGAAGAATCGGTCGAAGACGTGTGGCAACGCCTGCGGATCGATCCCGGGTCCCGTGTCCGTTACGTCGACAGTGACAAGGGTCTTCGTGGCGGTGAGCGCGACGTTCACCTCGCCGCCCTTCTCCTCGCAGAACGACGCGCCATTGACCACGAGCTCGCGCAGGACCGACTCGAGTCGCGCGGACACGCCCGAGACCAGCGGTGCGTCTTCGCCATCCGCCGGCACGACGACGATCTTCACGTTGGCGAAGCGCACGTCGTGCTGCACGCTCTCGCTCACGGCCGTTGCCAGCGTGCGAAGGTCGACCGCGCTCCGCTCTTCACCAGGCATGCCGGCCTCTGCCCGCGAGAGGTCGAGCAGCCCCGTGACCAGCCGGTCGAGCTTCACGGCGCTCTCCTGCACGATGCGCGCGATGCGCTGCTGCTTCTCCGGGGGCTGCGCGCCAGACGCGAGCGATTCGGCTGCAGCCTTGATCGCGGCGACGGGGTTCTTCACCTCGTGAACCGCGTCCGCCATGAAGGCGCTGGTCGCCTTGCGACGCTCGTCGAGCGCGCGGAGCAAGAGGTTCACGGAATGACCGACCTCGCCGATTTCGTCCGGGCCCTCGGGCAGATCAGCCACGGCGTGCGCCGCCGTCGCTTTTTCGAGCGTTGCATCGCGCAGCGCCGACAGCGGCTTGTGGAGCCGGCGCGACAGGAAGTAAGCGAACATGAACGACAGCGGTACCGTGATCACGAGCAGGCGCAGGAGGCGTTGTCGCAGCGCGTACACCGGGCCGACCGCACGCAGGGAGCTCTTCTGCACGTGCACGACGAACTTGCGCTCGTGGCGCGCTTCGTTGCCACCAATGGTCGGCACGTCCACGGTGCGCGTCCCCTGGCAGAAGACGAATGCGTCCATGTCGCAGTCGATGAAGACGCCACGCGACTTGCCGACCAGGAACTCCTGCCGCGCCTCGGGCGGACCACGCCAGTGCTCGGCCTCGCGCACCTCTGCCGGCGTCGCGGTCGCCACCAGGAAGCGCTCGAGGGGACGAAGCGGATCGGCCGGCTCTTCGTCGTGGTCGACGTCCTGGAGCAGTTGATCGTCGGCCGAGTAGAGCCGAACCCGCACGCGGTGCTCGATCGCCACGCGTACCAGATCATCGTGAGCGTTCACGCCCGCGGCTGCGTCGTGCGCCGCGCTGGTCGCCGCGTCGGTGGCGCGGAGCATGCGACCGAACACCGGCCGCTCGAGAAGGCTGAACGCGAACACCAGTGCCTGGGGTGCGATCCCCGTGATGAACAGCGCGACCAGAAGTCTCGCGCGCAGGGTGTAGCCACCGCGCGTGAAGATCAGGCGCGCCACTTGTAGCCAGCTCCAACGACGGTCTCGATGCGATCGAACGCCGGGTCCTTCTCCTCGAGCTTGCGCCGCAGTCGCTTCACGTACGTGTCGATCAGCCGCTCGCCCACCACGGACTCGTCGCCACGCACGATGTCCAGGAGGCGCTCGCGCGCGAGCACGGAGCCAACGTTTCGCGCGAACGCCTCCAGCACACGAAACTCCGTCACGGTGAGCGAGAGCTCGGCGCCGCGAAACGTCGCGCGGAGGCGATCGACGTCGAGCGCCAGATCGCCAGCGGACACCTCCGCGCTCTTGCGCTCGGTGCCAGCGCGCATGCGATCACGGCGGAGCAGCGCCTCCACCCGCGCGATGAGGATGCGATTGGAAAATGGCTTGGTGAGGTAGTCATCCGCGCCGAGCTCCAGCCCGAGGGCCTCGTCGACCTCGTTGTCGCGAGCGGTGAGCAGCAGCACGGGGACCTTCAGCTCCGCCTGCCGCAGGCGACGACAGAGCGCGAACCCATCCAGATGCGGCATGTTCACGTCCGACACGACCAGGTCGAAGGGCTTGTTTTTCAGCATCTCCAGCGCCAGGCGCCCATCCAGCGCGCGCTCGGTCCCATGCCCGGCATCGTCGAACGCAAGCTCGAGTGCGTCGAGCACCGACGGTTCGTCATCCACGAGCAGAAGCTTCGCCATCGGCCTTATGCCTTTGGTCTTCCACGTAGCGACGAGATCACGAACAAGAAGGCGAACAGTGCTCCCACTCCCAGCAGCGTGTTCGTTGCTCTTGGCATGTGCTTCTCGTACAGGCTCATGGCGAAGAAGCCGCACGCGATGGTGATCGCTACGTAGATGACCTGGCGGCCGATCGCGTAGAGCGTGCGCGTGCTCTCCTCGACACCGCGGACCTTCACTTCCATCTCGCCGCGGACCGCGCGCGTGAGGAACTTCTTGAGGTCCTCGGGCAGGGTCACGGCAGAGAGCGCCATGTCCTTCACGGCCTCCATCGCGATCTGGCTGTAGTCGCGGTTGCCGAGCACGAACTCCTGCAAATATGGCCGGATGATGCTCATCGGGTTCAGCTCTTGGTCGAGCAGCGAGCAGCAGCCGTAGACGAGGAGGATGGTGCGCTCCAGCACGACCCAGTCGCGCGGCACATGGAAGACGGCGGAGAGCTCCTTCAGGCCCACGTTCATCTTCCGCAGGTCGAGCAGGTTCTCGAGCCCCTTCTGCGGGTCGATCTTGATGTCCTTCAGGTTGAGGCTCTCGATCTTCACCTCTTCCTGGAAGCGGCTGTGGAAGTACTCCACGACCTTCTCGCTCACGGCCAGGTCGCTGGTCTTCGAGAGGAAGCCCATGGTGCGCAGCGCCTTGATCAGCTTGTCGGTGTCGCGGCGGATGACGCCTTCGAGGAACTCGGGGATGCCCTCGCGCATCGTTGACGACAGCTCCGCGACCGCGCCGAAGTCGAGCAGGATCAGGTTGCCCTCCGCATCCACCAGGATGTTCCCGGGGTGCGGATCTGCGTGATAAACGCCGTCGATGAAGATCATCTGACAGAAGATCTGCACCAGCTTCTTTGCGACGGCCTTCTTGTCGATGCCCGCGGCATCCAGCGCCGCCACGTCGGAGAGCTTCCAGCCCGTGACGAACGTGGTGGTGAGCACGCGCTTCGTGGAGTGGCTGCGGATGGGGGTGGGGAAGCGGACCGCGGGATCCTTCTCGAAGTTCTTCGAGATGGTCTCGATGTTGTTGGCCTCCAGGTTGAAGTCCAGCTCCTGCCCGAGCAGCTCCTTGATCTGGTGGTAGTACGCGTCCAGCCCTTGCACCGGGACGAACCACTCGACGATCTGCATGATGCGGCGGATGGTCTTGAGATCCAGCTTCACGATCTCGTCGATGTCCTTGTGCTGCACCTTCACCGCGACGCGTCTGCCGTCCTTCAGCCGCGCCTCGTGCACCTGGCCAAGCGACGCGGATGCGAGCGGCGCCTCATCCAGGCTGTCGAACAGCTCGGTGAGCGGCTTGCCCAGGTCGGCTTCGATGCGTGACTTGATCTCGTGGTACGGGCGCGGCGGCACCTGATCTTGCAGGCCCTCGAGCTCGTGGCGGAACTCCTCCGGCAGGAAGTTCGCCAGGATCGAAAGCAGCTGTCCGACCTTGATGAAGAGGCCCTGCAGCGCAAGGATCGTCTGGTACACGCGCCGCGCGTTGCGCTGGTGCACCTGGCCGATGGTGCGCTCGCGGTAGCCCTTGCCGATCCACTTCGCTTTGAACTGGAAGTAGAAGTAGCTGAAGATGACCTGGAACGTCGTGTAGTACGCGCGGAAGAAGCGGTACTTGTTCACGCCGCTCGCGCGGTACTCGGGCGTGCCTGGGGGCCTCACGGAGCGTGGTCGCGTGGAGGCGAGCGCCATGGACTCGTCCTTCGGGGGCGTGGCCGCGCTCATGGCAGAGAAGGTTACACGGATGCGCGGGCAAGCGCGAACAAGGCGTCGTGGGCGATCGGCCGCAGCTCCCTGAGCTTTGCGTTGTTGCGTGTAGGATGCACGCGATTGGACAGGAGCACGACCACCGCCTCTGCCTCCGGATCGATCCACAGACTGGTTCCCGTGAAGCCCAGGTGACCGTAGGTGCGGGGGGAGGCCAGGGTGCCTGCGGAGGATCCGCTCGCGCTCTTGCCGTCGAAGCCTGCCCGCAGGGTGCCGCCCGGGCGTTCCCGCAGGAGCCACGCGAGCTCGTGTTCCCGGTCGAGCACGTCCTCGGCAAAGCGGAGCACCGATCGGAGCGTGCCGAACATACCCGCATGGCCGGAGCCGCCGCTCCCGGTGAGCGCCCACGCATTCTCATCGTGGACGATCCCGCGCACGACGCCACCGCGGAACTCAACGTCCTCCGTCGGGGCCGCGCGCGCCTCGAGCGGGATGCCCCGTGCGCCAAGCTCACGCGCGGTGCCGAGCTCCTGCGAGAGCCCGAGCTTCTCCACGACGAGCTCGTCGATCGCCGCGCCAGCATCGGCGACGCCTCGCGCACGCGCAAGCATCTCTCCCACCAGCGCAAAGCCAAGATCGCTGTAGACCGGCGCGAAGCCCTCTTCCGGCGGCGCACCGCGTGCGTCCGCCCGTCGGCTGTTTGCGGCGGTCCGCAGCGCGTCCACGCGATCGAACGGCTGCCCCATGGCGAGCGGCAGGTAGAGCGCCACGTGCCCTTCGAGACCAGCGCGGTGCGCAAGCAACAACTCGAGAGTCGCACCCTCCGACGGTGTCCCCTTGGCAAGCGGCAACAGGTCACCGAGCGGTGTGCGCCTCGGAATGCCCGTGCGAACGAACGCCACCGCGGTCATCGGCTTGGTCAGGCTCGCCAGGTCGAAGAACGTGTCGACCGCTCCGCCGAGTCCTTCGCACCACGATCCATCCTTGCGTCGGCGCGCCCACCCGGCCGCACAAGTGGGAGCGCCACCTTCTGCGACGACCCAGTCAGCGACGTCGGCCGCGTTCGTTAACTGCTTCGTCATGCGTGCTCATTTGCTCTCGAACCTTTGACGAAGAAAACAATAGCAGCCTAGTCTTACGTGAACGGGGCAACCATGGCCGAATTCGCGTACGAAGCACGGGCCCGCACCGGCGAGCTAAAAAAAGGCACCATCGAGGCTGACGACGAAGACGGCGTCATGAACAAGCTGCGCGCAATGCAGCTGTCGCCCACGAAGGTCAAAAAGAAGATCTCGTTCAAGGGCTTCAAGCTCGGGTCGGGCGTCAGCATCAAGGACCTCGTCACGTTCACGCGTCTGTTCGCGACGATGATCGATGCAGGTCTTCCCATTGTTCAGTGTCTCGACATCTTGCAGAGCCAGACGGAGAACAGGAACTTCTCCGAGGTCCTGAAGGACGTGAAGGCCCACGTGGAGCAAGGCGCCACGTTCTCGGACGCCCTCCGTCGCCACCCGAAAGTGTTCGACGCCCTCTACTGCAACCTTGTCCAGGCCGGCGAGACCGGCGGTATCCTCGACACGATCCTGTCGCGTCTCGCGGTCTATGCCGAGAAGAACGTGAAGCTGCAGCGCCAGGTCCGCGGCGCTCTCGTGTATCCGTCCGTCGTTCTCGTCATCTTCGCGGCCGTTCTTGGCATCCTTCTCGGATGGGTCATCCCGTCGTTCAAGAACATCTTCAAGGACCTTGGCGCCGAGGACGAGCTCCCCAAGCTCACGCAGCTCGTGATCGCGGCGTCGGAGTTCTTCATCGGGCATATCCTGATGGTGTTCATCTTCCTCGTCGTCGCTGGCGTCGCTATCGGCTGGTCGTACAAGCGCCCGAACTTCAAGCGCATCTATCACAAGGCGTTCCTGCACCTTCCCGTCATCGGAAACGTGCTCCGCAAGATCGCCGTCGCGCGCTTCACGCGTACGCTCGGCACGCTCCTCTCGTCTGGTGTTCCCATCCTCGATGCGCTCGACATCGTCGCGAAGACGGCCGGCAACCTCGTCGTCGAGGAAGGCATCCAGTACACACGCCAGAGGATCAGCGAAGGTAAGAACATGGCGGGTCCCCTCCTGGAGACCAACGTGTTCCCGCCGATGGTCGTGCAGATGGTCGGTGTCGGTGAGCAGACCGGCGCCCTGGACGCCATGCTCAACAAGATCGCCGATTTCTACGAGGACGAAGTCGACGTCGCCGTCGGCGCCCTCACAAGCCTCATCGAGCCCGTCATGATGGTCGGTCTCGGCGGAACGGTCGGCGTCGTGCTCATCGCGATGTACCTCCCGATCTTCAGCCTGGCGGGTAAAATCAAGGGAAATTGACGGCGAAGACGGGCAAGGCCGGTAGCGCATCGGAGCAAAAGGCCGCGCTCGGCGCGCGCCTCTCCTGGATCACAGGGCTCCGGCTACTGTTCCTCTTGCTCCTCTTCGGAGCAATGGCCTTCTTCTATCTGCGCGACGGCCTCTTCGGTTACGCGGAGAGCCAGCGCATCGTCTTCATCACGCTGGGCGGGGGCTTCGGGCTCGCCGCTCTCTACGCGGCCTTGCTTCGCCGTGGTGAGAAGCTCCAGGCGCTCGCGTACTCGCAGCTCGTGCTCGACCAGCTCACGTGGACGGCGATCGTCTACGTGACCGGCGGTGCCTCCAGCGGTGCCACGTCCCTCTACGCGCTGTCATGCGTCCTCGGCGCCGTGCTCGTCGGCTTCCGGGGCGCGCTGTTCGCGGCCGCGGCCGGCATTGCCGCATACGGGACGCTCTGCATCTGTTTCGTCACCAAGGTGCTCGTGCCCCCACACGACCAGCTGGGCATCCACTACCTGGTGACGCCGCGTGAGGCGTTCTTCCCGTTCCTCCTGAACACGATCGGTATCGTCGTCGTTGCTGCGCTCTCCGGCTTCCTGGCCGATCGTCTGCGGAGCACGCGCGGCGCGCTCGACGTCGCGAACCTGCGCGTGAAGGAGGCGGAGCAGCTCGCGCTCCTGGGTCGCCTCGCGACCGGCCTCGCGCACGAGATCAGGAACCCGCTCGGCGCGATCTCGGGATCGATCGAGATGCTGAAGGAGGCGCCCCAGCTCTCGGAGGAAGACCGCCACCTGTGTGAGATCATCCACCGCGAGTCCACGCGCCTGAACCAGCTGGTCACGGACATGATGGAGCTGGCGAAGCCGCGCGAGCCGCAGCCCGAGGTCGTGGACGTGGCGCAGATCTGCCGCGATGTGGTGGCGCTCGCGGCGCGCTCCGAGCGGAGCGGTACGGGCGATGTACGTGTAGAATACAACGGTCCGGACGGACCACAGCAGGCGTACTGCGACGGCGCGCAGGTTCGCCAGGTGGTGTGGAACCTGGTGCGAAACGCCGTCCAGGCGAGCGCGGCCGGCATGACGGTACAGGTGGGCGTGGAAGCCAGCGGCGACGACGGCGTGATGCTCTCCATCGCGGACGAGGGCCCCGGGATCGCCGAGGACGCGCGTGCCCAGATATTCGACGCCTTCTACACGACCCGCACCGGGGGAGCCGGCATCGGCCTCGCGGTAGTGAAGCGAATCATGGATGACCATGCGGCGTTCGGTGGTCGCATCGAGGTGCGCAGCCCCTCCGGCGGTGGTGCCCGCTTCGACATCAGCCTCCCGACGAGCCGCCCTGGCTGACGGAGAACGGACACCCGGTGTCGCAAAATGCATTGTGACCGGGCGGATACGTGTCGCAAGTTCCGCCTTCCGGCCGTGAACGGGCGGCTCCACAGTCCTTGAAATGACGTGCAATTGCGGTTTATTGAGCCTGGCATGAATCAGGCATTTTGACTTCTCGTCTGACGGTGCACATAAAGGGCGGGAAGAGGCAAAGGACGCGATGAAGAAGGGTATGTGGAGAGTTCTGGTTCTTGCGGCGCTCACCGGTACGGCGGTGCTCGTTTCGTCTGCAACTCCAGCGGAGGCCAACGCGCAAGCGGCAGCGAGCCCCGCGCAGGACTTCGTCGAGAAGGAGCACAACAAGCTCGATGCACTGTTGAAGCAGCCCGCCTCCGTGAGCCGCGACACGCAGGTCAACACCACGCTCGACGGCATGGTCGACTACGACGAGCTCACGCGCCGCGCGTTCGGCAAGCCGTGCCCGCCTGGCATCTCCGAGTGCAAGAACTGGTGGGACACGTACAGCACTGACGATCAGAAAGAGCTCACCACGCTCCTGAAGCGCCTCGTCGAGAAGAACTACCGCAAGAACCTCCAGAAGACCCTGAACTACGACGTCACGTACCGTGGCTCACGTTCGGTGGCTGGAAACGAGACCCGCGTCATCACGGAGGCGAAGGCGAAAGACAAGCCGCGCGAGCCCCCGGTCCGCGTCGACTACGTCGTGCTGCCGAACAACGGCAAGCAGTTCGTCGTGGACATCTACACGGAGAACTCGAGCCTCACGAAGAACTACTACCAGGACTTCAACAAGATGATGCTGAACCCCTCTCAGGGTCTGGCCCACGTCAAAAAGCGCCTGATCGAAAAGGGCACCGCGCCGTAGAGTCGATGTCGATGTCGAGGTCGAGGTCGATGTCGAGGTCGAGGTCGAGGTCGAGGTCGAGGTCGAAGTCGAAGTCGAAGTCGAAGTCGATGTCGAAGTCGAAGTCGAAGTCGATGTCGGCTCAGTACTGGCAGACGTAGGTGTGTTGGCTTTGTGGGACGTCGGCGTGGCCCAGGCCTATGTCTATGGGGTCGGTTGGACGTAGCGAGATGAAGACTCGTGCGCCTGGAGAGGGCGCGCCGGCGTCAATGCCGAAGAGCGGTGGCCGTGCGCTCTCTGATTTTCCATCGTCCCATGTGTACGTGCCGGCTGCGTTCGCGGCCAGGCCGACCCAGAAGCTCGCGCCCTCGTCGCCGGTGTACCTGGCGATCTCGCGCGCTAGCTGCTCGCGCTCCTCGCGCGTGTCGAAGAGGACCAGCGTGCCGGCGAGCGCCTCGCACGAGGACTTCGCGTCGTCGGCGGTTGTGTCGGACGGCACGAAGAGATAGCGCTTCGTGCTCTGCGTCTGCGCGACGGTGATGCAGATGCCGCCGTTGCAGACCGTGGCGCGCGTTCCCGGGGGCTCGCGCTCGCAGAGCGTGTCGAGCGGCTGTGCGCCGTTGCAGGGCGAGTGATGCCACTCGGTCAGGGAGGCCGCATAGACGCAGTCGGGCGTGACGCTGCCGTCGAGCGGCGGGAAGTAGGCAGAGGCGTCGCTACCAGTGCGTGCATAGCAGCCCGGACATGCCGCGCTGTTCTTGGGGTAGATCCATCCGGGCTCGCCGCTCGCATTGTCGTCGCTCTGGTAGCCAAGCTGGCCGCCAAAGTACGCAAGGCCGATCCAGAAGCCAGACGAGAAGCCGGCGTCAGCCAGGAATGCGACCTCATCGTCGCTCGCAAACGTGACGACGTGGCCGCCGTACGGGAGCTTGCACGCGTTCCTTCCGTCGCCCTCCGAGGTGTTCTTCTGCAAACGGAAGTAGCAGTGCTTCGTCAGTGGGTCGATCACGCCGCCCTTGCACTCCACGCGACACGAGGGGGAGCAGCCATTGTCCTTGCTGGTCAGGCCCGGGTCGCACTCCTCGGCGCTGCCGTCGATCGCGGGGTCTATGAAGCCGTCACCGCACGCGCCAGGCGCCTTCGCGTCGGGCGTCTGCCCGGCGTCGAGCGGGGCGCGATCGGGATTGGGGAGGCATGCGACCTGTGCGATGCCGATCGCCGCTGCGGCAAGGCCAACGACGCCGACAAGCCCGACCACCCGGAGAATGTAGACGCTGGCGTAAGCCGCGACAGGGACGCGCGCTCCTTTGCCCAAAGCCCTGCTACGATAGACGAGGATGGTGCCCGCGTCGCAGCTTTCGGCGTCCGGCGTTCGCCCGAAGAGTCGGGTGCACGCGCGGTACCGGCCGCTGTTCGTGATCGGGCGCGGCGGCATGGGCACCGTCGAGGTCGCCGTCGAGAAGAAGGACAACGGCTTCAAGCGCATCGTCGCGTTGAAGCGCCTGCTGCCCGAGACGAACGACGCACGCCATACGGAGATGTTCCTTCGCGAGGCGCGTCTGGCGGCCCTCTTGTCGCACCCGAACGTCGTGCACGCGTTCGACTTTGGCGAGGAGGACGGCGAGCTGTTCCTGGCGATGGAGTACGTGGAGGGCGCGACCCTTGGCCGCGTGCTCTCCGAGCTCAAACAGCGTGGCGAGCACATGCCGATCGGTCTCGTCGCGCACATACTCGCGATGGTGTGCGAGGGGCTGTCGGCCGTTCACGAGCTGAAGGACGTGGACGGGACCGACCTTCACGTGATCCATCGCGATGTGTCGCCACAGAACGTGATGCTGTCGTTCGCGGGGCACGTGAAGCTCCTGGATTTTGGGGTCGCGAAGATCGAGCACGATCAGGGCCTGTCGCGCACGGGTGAGGTCAAGGGCAAGGTCAGCTACATGTCGCCCGAGCAAGCGCTCGGGGAAACGCTGGACGCGCGGAGCGATCTCTTCGCGGTGGGCGCCATGCTGTACGAGGCGATCACGGGTCAGCGTATGTGGGGCGACGGCACCGAGATGGAGGTGCTGCGCAAGCTCGCGCTCGAGAGCCCGCCAAAGCTTCTTGCACGGGCTTCTGATGCGAACGCCGAGCTGCCGGCGGCGGTCGTGTCGCTCTATGAGCGCCTTGTCGGGAGGAAGGCGGACGATCGACCGAAGTCCGCGCGCGAGGTCGCGGACGCGTTCGCCGAGATCGCGAGGACCGAAGGCGCACCCCAGCGCGCGCTCGCCACGCGCATGACGGAGCTCTTCGGCGACGACGTGGATTCGCGTCGCAAGGAGCTGGCCGCGAGGCTGGACGAGACTGTCCCCGAGGAGGACGCAAAGGCGCTGCGAGAGAGCCTTGCGCCAGCGGCGCCGCCGCCGAGCCTGGCCCCGACGAAGGCCGAAGCGGAGGAAGAAAGGGAAGCAGCGCCGGAGACGAAAAAGCCCGAAGCGAGCGACGACTCCGTGGCCGCAGCGGCAGTGGGGAGCGGCGACGAGCCAAGAGCCAAGGCGAGCACCACGCGAGCGCTGTGGGCGGTAGCAGCGGTGGTGGTGCTGGGAGGAGTGGGGTGGAAAGTGATGGGGGCGGGGGTGACGACGACGACAGCGACGATGACCACGATGCCGACGACGACTTCGACAACGACTTCGACCTCGACTTTGACAACGACCCCGACCCCGACCTCGACCTCGACCCCGACTTTGACAACGACCCCGA
>JBBRNJ010000111.1:0-24199 GCA_038230375.1 Polyangiales bacterium
ACCTCGACTTCGACTTCGACTTCGACTTCGACTTCGACACCGACCTCGACCTCGACACCCACCTCGACCTCGACACCGACCCCGATCTCGACCTCGACCCCAACCTCGACCGTGATTGCTCCTCTGTTTCTTTTGTATGACTACTCGTTTCGGCCCGCGGACGTTGAGCGGGCGCAGGCCATCGCGTGGGCCACCGAGGACGGACCCATGTGTGCGGACGAGGTCTATCTGTTCCCCGAGCCACATGCGTCTCGCGATGCCTGGTGTCGCGCGCGGTGTGATGAGGCGGAGGCTCGGCTTTCCGCGTTGCCCGAGGACACGCGCACGGTGCTCGTGAACCACTTCCCGCTTCGCGCGGAGCACGCTTACTTGCCGCTCCTCCCGCGCTTCTCGATCTGGTGCGGAACCTCGCGCACGGAGGACTGGCATCTACGATTTCGCGCGCGCGCCGTCGTGTTCGGGCACTGCCACATGCGCAGCACGCGCTGGCGCGACGGCATCCCGTTCGAGGAGGTATCGCTCGGCTATCCGAAGCAATGGAACAAGACACGCACCGCCGACTCGTTCCTGCGCGAGATCATCCTAGGCCCGCGCAACAGCGAGCCCGACGGCACCGCGATCAGGCGTTGAAGCGTGCGCCGTGAGGGAGCCCCACGTTGTTGAAGCTGCTCACTTCGGCGGCGGCACCGCGCAGCCGACAACGGCCTGGATCTTCGTGCCCGCCTTGGAGTTCGCCTCGGCGCACGCATCGGGGCACAGAATGATCTCCTTCGGCGCCGTCGCGCTGTCGTAGTACCAGCCGTCCTTGACGGAGGCGCACTTGCTCACGTCCGTCACGTGCACCAGCTGCTTCGCTGCGCCGCCCATGGGCGTCTCCTGCACGCCGACCTTGGTCGGGTCGGACGTCGCGGCCTGCGGCACGCCAAGGTTGCACGAGAGCTTGTCGGTGATGCCCTTCGCCATGTTGTCGAGCACGCCCGAATAATCCGTCTTGCACACGGAGTCGACGATGCCGCTCGTGAGCTTCGAGAGCTGCTGGTAGTTCGAGCCGGGCGCGACGGCCGTGTTGCACTTCTGGTTCGAGGGCACCGGCTGCCCCGCCGTCCAGCCGCAGATGGAGTGAAAGATGTACTTTCTCTGCATCGTCGTACCGAACATCCCCGCAGGCGCCTTCGCAAGCAGCTGCGTGTCGAACTTGTCGTAGGCCAGGTTCGACTCGTCGTCGGACACGATCACGAAGACCTTGGTCGACTCCGGGCGGAGGTACTTGTTCCACGCGAGCGCGGCGTTGTTGTTGTCGTACGTGGAGAGGACGAGATCGAGCGCGTCGTTGCTCTGCACGTCCTGATCGATGTGGTGGAAGATCGGCGCATTGTCGCCGCAGTTGGCGCCACCGAGCGGCGCGGGCACACAGATCACGTTGCCGTTCTGCGTGCTGTTCTTCGCCTTCTTCACGATGAAGAGCACCTGATAGTCCAGGCCCGTTCCGCCGATCTTCTGCGCGAACGAGTTCACGTTGGTCTTTATCTGGGCCATCTCCTCGGTCATCGAGCCCGAGTCGTCGATGACGAAGATGATGTCCACCTTCGACTTCTGCGTCTCCGCGACCGTACCGGCGCAGTTGGGGTCCACGCCGCCACCACCGCCACCGCCGCCGCTGCCGCCCGCGCCGCCAAGGTTACCGCCGCTGCCGCCGCCGGTGCCGGGCGTCCCGGTGTTCGGATCTTGCGCGCCCGACCCTGGATCCGGCGTCGGGCCTCCGGCGTCTGCGCCACACGCGACGACACCAAGGACGATCAGTGCTGCAAGAGAGGTCACCCATTTCGACGTCATGTTCGCTTCCCTTCGCCTCGTCCCGACCCGTTGAACCTGATTCAATGCCCGGACCGTGCCACGACAGCTGGTCCTCGCCGCAGGGCCATCGAGGCCGAAATCGCGTCGGGGTGCGCTGCGGAGACACGAGTTCGGTCGGTGTCTGGTGGTCCCTCGACAATCCACGGGTCCGCGGCTCGCGGGCGTGAGCTATCGTTTTGGTCGCGCATGAACCTGTCGCCGGAGCACACCATCGCGAACGTCAGGACTGGCGTCGTGCTCGCCGGCTGCTACCGCGTGCTGGCGGTGCTGGGCGCGGGTGGCGCGTCCGTCGTTCTCGATACGGAGCATACGTCCTCGCGACAGCGCTACGCCGTGAAGGTGTACGACCCGGCGCTCCTCGAGACCCAGCCGGGCGGCGTCGACGGCTTCTTGCGCACGTCGAAGAAGCTCGCACGGGTGGCCGGGCCCAACACCATCCGCGTCGTGTCATCAGGTCTGCTCGCCTCGGGCGCGCCGTTTCTCGCGCTGGAGTATGCGGTCGGCGTAGACCTGCGCAGACTGATCAAGGAGGCGGGACCGCTTTCGTACACGGAGGCGGCGCAGATGGTCGTGCAAGCGTGCGAGTCGCTCCAGCAGGCGCACGCGCTCGGACTCATCCATCGCGACGTACGCCCGAGCAACATGTTCCTGGTGGAGGCACAGCCGGGCCAGCGCGTCCTGAAGCTCGCCAACTACAGCATCGGCACCATCGTCGATGGGCCCACCGTCAGCGGCACCGATGACGGAGCGGCAACCGAGTATGCGGCGCCCGAGGTGCTACGCGGCACGCCCATCGATGTTCGCGTGGACATCTGGGCCCTCGGCATCACGTTCTACGAGCTCACAACGGGCAAGCGGCCGTGGACCGCCGTCGACCTCGGTCGTCTCGTTACGGCGCGCGTCGTCATCACACCGCCGCCGCTTCGGCCTCCGAGCGGTACGGCGCCATCGCCGGAGCTCATGGACTGGCTTGACCGCTGCCTCTCCGACGATCCGAACGAGAGATGGCCCGACGCGCGCGAGGCAAAGCTCGCTCTCCTGCGCACCATTCAGGCCCCGCAAATGGCTGCGGCGCTCCCCGACATCAGCGGCGACGACGAGCCCGCGCCTTGGTCGGCCGGAGATCGCATCCGCGTTGACGCGCACGCGCTGGGCATTGCTGCGACCGAGGTCGCCGAGGCACCACCGTCGTCGCGCGGTGCTGGCCTGGACGCGACCATGGTGCGGCGGCCCGCCTTCTCGCAGGGCAACATGCGCGTCGCGCCGGACAACGCGACCATGGTCCAAGACAACCCGATGGCAGGCCCGCGAGGACTGCAGCCGCCCATGCAGCTCCCGGACTTCGTGATCAAGGAAGCATCGCCCGTCGGACGCAACCTGATGCTCGGTGGCGTTGCGTTCGCGCTCGTCGTGGGTCTCCCGCTCTACTATGTCTACCAGCGCGGGCGCGTGACGGAGGACCCGCCCCAGCCCGCCGCCACAGAGGTCGCGCCGCCTCCCGCGCCATCGATCGAGGACGTGACCCGCAGAGTGCAACACGAACGCGTGACGACCGCGGCGTCGTCGGGGCCGCAGCGGTTCTTCATGGTCCCTCCGGTGCAACCCGAGAAGAAGCGCTGAACGCCTCAGCGCTTCCTGATGTCGCCGCGCGAGAGATGCGTGATGGCGTCGCCGAGCCCGTCGAGCGTGAGCTGATGCATCGAGAACACCTTGGAGAGCGCCTCCGCCGTGCCGCCCTTCCAGTAGTTCTGGGGATCGGGGTTGAGCCAGACGCTCTTCCGGAAATGATCGGCGAGCTTCTGCATGTACTGGATGCCCGCGCGCGGCTCGCCTGCCTTGCCGGTCGAGTAGTACTCCCAGTCACCAGGGCCCAGTAGCTCGGAGGGATGCATGGCGGCGTCGCCGACCAGCACCAGCTTCCACTCGGGCGTGACCTGCTCGAAGATGTCTTCCATCTTCACGGGGTCGGTGAAGCGCTCGGTGTCGTAGAGCCGCCCGTAGATGCAGTTGTGGAAGTAGTACGTCTTCAGCGAGCGGATGTTCGACGCGCGCTTCGCCGCAGAGAAGAGACGAGAGACCGTCTGCGCGTGCGGGTCCATGGAGCCGCCGACATCCATCAGCAGCAGCACGCGGACGTTCGATTTGCGCGGCGGACGGAGGACGATCTCGAGCTCGCCCGCGTTCTTCGCGGTCTTCTCGATCGTGCCGTCGATGTCGAGCTCGTCGAGCTGACCCTCACGCGTGAACGCGCGCAGCTTCCGCAGCGCGACCTCGATCTGGCGGACGTCGAGCACCACATCGCCGCGGTACGGTTTGTACCGGCGCGCGTCCGCGATGCCAACGGCGCTGCGACCACCACCGGACTTGCCCACCCGGATGCCCGCGGGGTTGGTACCGCCTGCGCCGAATGGACTGGTGCCACCGGTGCCGATCCAGCGGTTGCCGCCGTCGTGCCGCTCCTTCTGCTCGCGCAGGCGATCCTCGAACTGCTTGCGCAGCTCCTCCATGTCGAGCGCCTGCAGCGAAGCGAGCTCCTCCGGTGTGAGGTCGCGGCGCTCCTTCATGTCCGCGAGCCAGTCTTCGAGCTCGTCGAGCAGCTTGATGCTCTCCGCCGCGATGCCGCGAAAATGGCTGCCGAACGCCTCGTCGAAGGAGTCCAGGTCGCTCTCGCGGTGGACGCAGAGCGCGCGCGCCACGTGGTAGAAGCCGTCGAGCGAGCTCTCGTGGAGGCCGAGCGCGAGCGCCTGTGCAAGCGCCATGGCCTCTTGAAGGCCGACCTTCACCTTCTTCGCGCGCAGCTCGTAGAGGAACGGAACGAAGACCGCGCTCACGGGCTCACTCCGGGGCCGCACTTGGTGTTGCCTTGCGTGTACGCGCGCACGTCGTACTCGCCCACGGCAAGGCTGCTCTGCAGCGTGATGGATGCGTCGAACGCGCCCTTGTCGTCCGTGGCGATGGTGCCGATGGGAACAACGGTGGTGCTGGAGATGAGGACCACGACCACGGCCGTGTCCGTGCACGCGTCACCGTCGGCGACGAGCTTGCCGCGAACGTGGAAGGCGCTGCCGCGATGCGTGTCTGCGTCGAGCACGGTGAGCGACACGATGGTAGGCGCGCGCGTGTCCGGTGGCTGCGGGGGCTCTTGCGATCCATTCTTGCCGCCTCCGCCCTTCTTGCCGTCTGGCGGAGTGACGCCCGGAATGGCGAAGCCGGAGCTCGATGGCGCGAATGCGACGGAACCGGACGGGGATGGCTGAGCGTCGCCCGGTGGGTGCGCCGGGGGCGGCAGCTGTGCCTGTGCGCGGCGCGGGCTCTGCAGATCCTGACCGCGGCTTGCGCCGGGGGGCCATGCGAACGGATCGTCGGGGTTGTCGTAGGGGATGTTCTGCGAGGTCTCGTCGCGCTGCATGCGGCCAGCGCCGCCCAGATCGATCCTGCGGAACATGCGTCCGTCGTAGACCTCGACCCATGCGTGCGCTTCGTTGAGCACCATGCGCGTGGGGATGCCGATCGAGAGCGCGGTCACCAGGAACGCGAACGCGCGGTGCCTGCACACCCCCTTCTGCGACAGCGCGAGATCCAGATAGACGTCGCGCGTGACCCCGGGACCTTCGGGCGAGTCCTGGAATGCGCGGAAGTACGCCGCCATCTTGGAGACCACCTCACGCGGGCGCATGGTGGAGGGGCTCACGCCGATGCGACGCTGCACCTCCAACGCGGAGCGCGCGATGTTCGGCGGGACGGATGCCATGGGGTAGCTCAGCTCCGCCCATGACGGATCGCCGAAGTCGCCGCCGAGCGCTGCGCGTGGGATGGCGATCTCCATGACGACACGCGCACGCGTCTCGCGGTCGCCGAAGATGAACCAGTTGTCGGCGCCATCTCGCGCGAAGGTGATGGAGATGTCCGTGGTGCCGACGCCAGCGCGCGCACGGAGGATGCGAGCGCCCGCGCCCACGCTGGGGATGCGCGTGGGTTTGTCCGGGCGCACGTCCACGATGAGATCGCCGTAGAAGAGGTCCTCGTTCGGCAGCGGCGTGGGCGTGGGCTTCCCCACCAGCATCGTGCGCGTGGTGCTGTCCCTCACGGACAATGTGTAGGATGCATCTACTTGATCGAACGCGCTCAGGCGCTTGAACGGCGCGGTCGACGGCGAGAACGGCTCGTCGTAGGGGAGCGCCTCTGGCTTGTGCGTGTCGCGGTCGGGCTCGAACCGGGTCTTGTCGGGACCGGCGCGGTCGGGCGCGTACGGCGCGGGCCTGTCGGGTGCGCGGCGCGGGTCGGGCGCGGGCACCACGCCGCTGGTCGTATCGATGGCCGCCGGCAGGTCACCGTCCAGCGAGAGCGCCAGCGCGACGTCCTCGCGCGGGTCAGCGGGGATCTGTTCGTGGAGCACCGCGTTCGGGTTGCGTGCGTGCGCGGGCACGGCGAGCGACACGATGAGCGCAGCAACGACCGCGAGGAGCCGACGACGCGGATAGCCGGAGAACGAGCTGGTGTTGCGCGAGCGACCCGTCACGCCTTCAGCGTAGCGCTCTTACCGTGCCGTTCGCGACCGTGTTCGCAGGCGGGGCTTGCGGCGTCTGCGGCTGCGGCCCGGCGCTGGTGCCGCCGACCGAGGTGTGGTCCCAGCGGCCGGCCTCGTAGAAGTATTGTCCGTCACGTGAGGAATAGCGTGGCCCCATCCAGCGGGCGCCGTGCGGCGGCGTCTCCCAGTGTCCAGGCACCCAGGTGTACTGCGCGCCGGTCCAATGCCAGTAGCCGGTGACCCACGTGGAGTTCGGCGCGGGCGCGGGCGGCGCCTGCATGTTGGGCTCGGTCATCATCGCGGGCGGAGGTCCGCTGACCACGGTCCCACGCGTGGGCGCCTGCGGCTCGTTCGCGACACACGCCGCGAGCAAGCACGACAGAAGCACTGCACCTGAAAACTGACGATGATCCATCACACCCATTCCCCACAACACTGAAACGCCTGCCCGTGTAACGGCGTTCCAAAAACAAGGTACACTCCGGCGCGCAAAAGGCCACCGACACTGCCGAGTTTGCGCGAGGCACGAGCAACGCCCGAAGTCCGCGGCTGTGTAGGGGAAGGTGAGGAGCGTGAAACCAGACATGGGCCAGCAGCGCGCGACGTCGATCTCTGGCCCCGACCAGCGCGGTTTCCGTCGCCACGCGGTCGATGGCGCCATGCTGTTTTTCCATCCGGAGACGGGCACCTACGTCCGCGTCGAGAGCGATGCGACGCGCGCCTTCACGCGACGAGTTCCGCGCGTCGTGATGTTCGGGATCACCAACGCATGCAACCTCTCGTGCGACTTCTGCTCGCGGGACACTGCGCGCGCGAGCACGTGGAGCGTCGACTCGGCGGAGCAGCTCCTCGTCGGGCTGGCGGAGGCGGGGACGCTGGAGGTGGCATTCGGCGGGGGAGAGCCCTTCGCATTTGCGGGGCTCGCGGAGCTGGTGAAAAGGCTGCGCGCGCGCACGCGCCTGGCGTTGCACGTGACAACGAACGGGACGCTGCTCGACGACGCGCGTCTGGGCTCGTTCCAGGGCGGGCTTGGACAGGTGCGCCTGTCGCTCTACGACGACGTGCCGTGGCGACCCACCGCGCAGGTGCTGCTGCGTGCGGGACAGCTCTGGGGCGCGAACGTCCTGGTGAACGACGCAGCCCTGCGCCAGCTGCCCGCCACGTTGTGTGAGCTTGCGGCGCTCGGCGCGAAGGATGTCTCGCTCCTCTCGTACGTGGGACGCGACCCGGCGATGATGCTCGGTCCTCGGGGCGAGGAGCAGCTCTCGTCGATCATCGCCGCGAGCCCGCTGCCAGTGCGCGTGTCCGTGTGCTTTGGTGCACGGCTCTCCGTGCCGCGACTATGGAACGGCACCGACGACGGTGACTGCGGCGCGGGCGCGGACTTCCTCTCGATCACGCCGGACAGACGCGCGCAGAGCTGCTCCTTCCAGGAGGAGTCGTTTCCGATCGCGTCGGCCCAGGACGCCCTCACCATCTGGAACCGTCGGCGCACGGAGCTGCGACGCGCGTCACCCCGGCTGGGTTGCGCCCGCACGAACGATGCGGCGAGCAAACGACGACGGCGCGACGGCATCCACGTGTGGCAGGGCTTCAGCGGAAACAACAGCGGCGAGTGCCTGTTGGTCTCGCGGTTCGAGTCGGAGGACGATGCCTCACGCTTCCTCGCGGAGCTCATCCCCGGCTACGCGCCCGGCTTGCCGTACAGCGCGCCATGGAAGGAGCTCTTCGAGACGGAGCGCGCCTCCGGAAGTGGGGGCGCGAAGGGAAATGCTCCCGACGAGATGGTGAGCGTAGGTCGCACGTTCATCGCGCGCACGGACTACGCGCCGGGCGACGAGTTCCCGGAGCTGCGAGCGCTCTCGTGGAAGCGCGGCGGGCTGGTGCTCGCGGGCGGAGTCCACGTGCACGCGAAGGGAAACGCGCCAGCGCTAGCGGCGATCCGCGCGAGGGATGAGAAGGACGTCGCGCTGCTGGTAGAGAACGCGGAGAGAGCGGGAGCGCTTGCAGCAGCGCATGGAAGGGACGTGTTCGTTGTGCTCGCAGAAGCGACGACGACGACGACTTCGACACCGACTTCGACACCGACTTCGACACCGACTTCGACCTCGACCTCGACTTCGACACCGACTTCGACACCGACTTCGACTTCGACTTCGACCTCGACTTCGACCTCGACTTCGACCTCGACTTCGACTTCGACTTCGACTTCGACCTCGACCTCGACCTCGACTCCCCTTCCCCTTTCCTCGCGACGCGACTCGTTGCTGGCGATCGCGGGGGGCCGGCCTTTTGCGATGGAGATCGTGTTCGACGACGTGGATCGCGACGCGCTCACGCAGGCGATGAAGCAGCTTGCGAGCACGCCGAAGGACAAGCCGCGGCTCGCGATGAGCTTCTGGTCCTACGACGATCGCACGACACCGGGGGAGCAGGCGGCGGCGCTCGGGCGCGAGCTCGATGGGAACGTGACCGTCGCGGACCGCGTCATCCTCGTGGACGACCTGGTGCGGCGGAAGCGGACCGCCGTGGTCGGATACCAGAGGGACGCGTCCGTGACCGCGCTCGAGGGCGAGACCCTCGCGTGCCTCGCGCAGCTCTGGAGAGCCCCTGCGAAGCGGACGAAGGGCAAGAAGGCACCGGAGGTACCGGCGCTGGAGGCGACGGTGGTGGAGCCCGAGCTGCGCGCCCACCTTCGGACCGCGCTGGGCACGCTGCCGTTCGAGCTCGCCGAGTGTGGACCGGAGAGCTGGGGGCACCGCGTGCGCGTGGAGGTGCACACGCCCGCGCCCGCACAGGTGCTGGCCGCACTCGCAAGCTACGCCGAGACACGCGGACTACTGAGCTGGCTCGGCGTGCACGATCTGGAGCCGCTCGCGAGAGCACTGAGGAGACTGCGAGCGGACATCCAGGGGTGAGCCCGGGGTCGCACTTTCCGCCTCGACCTTTCCGCTCCTCCGCGCGAACATCCCTCCGCCATGACGACCCTTCGCGAAGAGCTCGACTCCCTGGACGCCGACACGCTCAAACACTTGCATCATGCAGGTTTCGACAAGGACCGCCTCCTTGCCCTCGCCGCGACCCTTGGCGCGGACGCTGGCGAGCGCGATCGCCGGAACCGCGTCGCGGGCGACGTGAGCGCGCCTGGCGCAGACGAGCTGCTCGCGATGCCAGCCGAGGGCAGCGCGGACCACGTGCGTCTCGTGAAGCTCGGCGAGGATGCGATCGCGCGCGGCGAGCTCGCGTTCATCGTACTCGCTGGCGGCATGGCCACGCGCATGGGCGGCGTGGTGAAGGCGCTCGTGGAGGCGCTGCCGCAGCGCACGTTCCTCTCGCTGCGCCTCACGGAGAACGCGAACGCGAGCGCAAAGGCAAAGCACACGATCCCGCTGTGGCTCATGACCTCCGACGCCACGGACACGCCGATCCGCGAGGCGCTCGTGGCAGCGAAGGCGCCTGCGCACGTCCGCGCGTTCATGCAGAACCTCTCCGTTCGGCTCACGCCGGATGGTCACGTCTTCCTGGACTCCCAGAAGAAGCCAAGCCTCCATGCTTCGGGCCACGGCGATCTCGTGGACGCGGTCCGCCGCTCTGGCTACCTGCGCGAGTTCGTCGCCGGCGGCGGCAAGTACGTGTGGATCGCGAACCTGGACAACCTGGGCGCCAGCATCAACGCGGCCATCCTTGGCCAGTTCATGGAGGCGAGCCGCGATGTCATGGTGGAGGTCTGCGAGAAGGCACCGGGAGACAAGGGCGGCATTCCCGTCCACGCCCTTGGCAAGCTGCAGGTGCTGGAGGAGTTCCGGCTGCCGAAAGGGTTCGATGCCACGACCGTGCGCGTCTTCAACACGAACACGTTCCTGGTCCGCGCGGACAAGCTCGAGTCCGCACACATCGACTGGAACTTCTTCGAGGTGGAGAAGAAGGTCGATGGCGCGCCGGCCATCCAGTACGAGCGACTGCTGCAAGAGCTGACGTCCGCCCTGCCTTCCGCATACCTGAAGGTGCCGCGCGAAGGCCGGGAATCGCGGTTTTTGCCGGTGAAAGACCACGACGAACTCGCCCGCCGAAAAGACGCCATCCGCGCTGTCGCCGAAGCCCGCGGGATGTTGTAGCGTTGGCGCTGCGTGCAGTTCGAGGTCGTCCACGAATTCGACATCCCGCTCGATGCCATCGAGCTGGCGGTGCTTTCCCCCGATCTGGCGGAGAAGCTGCTCCATCGCATCCCGAATGTGGAGTCGATCACGCAGAAGTCGCACGAGCTCGGCGAAGGCGGTCTCCACCGTATCTGGAGCTTCCAGGCCAACGTGAAGATCCCGCGTTTTGCTCGCCCCTACGTGACGAAGGAGATGTGCGCCTGGGACGAGGAGACCAGCTACGACCTCAAGGCGCACTCCTCCACCTGGACCGTCACGCCCAAGATCAAGCCCGAGTGGCAGAAGTACTTCTCCGCCAGTGGCAAGTACGAGCTGTTCGCGCTCGACTCGGGTCGGACCAAGCGCGTGCTCTCCGGCGACGTGAACCTCAAGGTGAAGCTCGTGAAGGCCGTCGCCGAGAAGCTGATCGTCTCTGAGCTGAAGAAGACATTCGACGCGGAGGCAGAGACGCTTCGCGAGCTCGCGCAATTGACATGAATAAGTTGGAGGCTGGCGTGAGATTCGTTCGACGAAGGTCGCTGTTTTCTCGGGTGACGGTGATGGCTCCCGCGCCGGTGATCTCCTGCGCGCTCGCCTGCTCGCTCGCGTCATTCGCGTATTCCGTCTCGGAGCCCACCGCACAAGCGGGTGAGCCGTTCCCCACGCGCGCAGAACGCATCATGTCGCCCGGCCGCACGATGGCCACGGAGGACAGCGCGGAAGCGGTCGTCTTGAATCCGGCCAACCTGGCCTTCATGAACGGGCGCGAGGCGCGCTGGACGTTCGTGCGTTGTCCAGACACGCAGCACGTGGGCTGCGGTCATGCGCTCGATCTCGCGACCAAGCTTCCGTTCAGCTTCGCGTCGGCGTTCCGCGTGGACTTCGTGCAGCCGCCCGGCGGCGTGGACGGCGTGGGCTTCCCGTACGATGGAACGGACTACGTGTGGCTGACCGCTGGCCTCGCGCGGAAGTTCGGCGACGAGTGGGCCGTCGGCGCGACGGCGCAGTGGAGCTACTCCACCAACAGCTACACGAACGGGCTCTTCGGGCTCACCGCGGGCGCAAGCTATCGTCCCTATCCGCTCTTCGCCTTTGCGCTCACCCTGAACGACTTCAACGGTCCCAGCATCAAGCACCTGCCGCCGCTGGGCTATCCAGTGCTGGATCGCAGCTACGCGCTCGGGGCTGCATTCCGCCCCACCGGCACGCGCGCCGCGGAGCTCGGGCTCGAGGTCCGCTACCTGGAAGGACAGGATCGCTTCCGCCCGCGCGCCACGCTCGGCATCGACATCCCGGGTGTCGGCCGCGCCCGCGGCGACGTCGAGGTCCAGGAGCTCGCGAACGAGTCACGGCGCGGCGTCCTTGCCACTGCTGGCCTCGAGGTGAACTTCAACAAGTTCTCCGTCGGCGGCGGCGCGCTCTTCGGCAACGGCCTGGGCACCAGCCAGAGCGTGGGTGAGTACGCGACCGTCAGCGTCTCCAACGTCCTCTCTCCCGGCGTGCCCCGCCCTGAGCGCGCGGTCGTCATCCGCATCGAGAGCACGCCTGGCGCGCGGTCTCACGTGCACATGCTGGAGCGCCTCTGGAAGATCTCCGAGGACAAGGAGATCGCCCTCGTCATGATGGAGATGCGCACGGAGCCCGCCGGCTCGTACGCACACGCGGAGGAGCTCGCGGACGCGTTCCGCATGCTCCGCGCTCGCGGCAAGAAGGTCGTCTGCAGCCTGGAAGACGGCGGCGCGCGCGCGCTCTTCGCTTGCGCCAGCGCAAATCGCATCGTCGTGAACCCCGCGGGCGGCCTGCGCTACTCGGGCCTGCGCTCGCAGCACTACTACCTGGGCGGTATCCTGAAGAAGCTCGGCGTGAAGGTGGATATCGTGCGCATCGGCGCGCACAAATCCGCGCCCGAGCAGTTCATGAACGAGCACGCGAGCGAGGTCGCACGCCAGGATCAGGAAGACCTGCTCCGCAACGTGGAGGCCGTCTTCGATCGCAACCTTGCGCTCTACCGTCACATGCCGGACGAGAAGATCCGCGCGGCCGCGCTCAAGGGCCCGTTCACCACGAAGGAGGCGATCGACGCCGGTCTCGTGGACGAGGCCGCCTTCGACGACCAGCTCGAGAAGGTGGCCACGGACGCCGTCGGTCACAAGGTGAAGTTCGAGAAGTACGAGGACGAGACGCGCGCAGCAGACGTCATCGGCGGTCGCCCCAGGCTGGGTCTCATCTACGTGGACGGAGACATCATCGACGGGCGCTCCAAGAACGTCCCGCTGCTCGGCACCAGGTTGGTGGGCTCGTACTCCATCGCCGAGCAGGCGAAGAAGATGCGCGAGGACAACGACATCAAGGCGGTCGTCCTTCGCATCGAGAGCCCCGGCGGCTCGTCCCTTGCGTCTGACGTGATGTGGCGTGAACTGAAGCTCCTGAACGACAAGAAGCCGCTGATCATCTCGATGGGCAGCGTCGCGGCGAGCGGCGGTTACTACATCGCCTCGTCTGGCCGCATGATCTTCGCGCTGCCGCTCACGATCACCGGAAGCATCGGCATCTTTGCCGGCAAGGCGGACGTGAGCGAGCTGCTCGGCAAGCTGGGCGTGAACGTGGACACCGTGAAGACCGCGCCGCGCGCCGACGCGGACTCACCGTTCCGCGGCTTCACCGACGACGAGCGGAAAGAGCTCGATCACAAGATCCACCAGTTCTACGACATCTTCCTGGAGCGCGTTTCGCGCGGTCGCCACATGACGCGGGAAGAAGTGGACGCGGTCGGTCAAGGCCGCGTGTGGATGGGTCAGCAGGCGCTCGGCAACAAGCTCGTCGATCGCATGGGCGGCATTCGCAATGCGCTCGAGGCAGCGCGCTCCGCGGGCAACCTTCCGGAGAACTGCCCCATCGTCGAGTCACCCGACGCTGGCAAGACGATCGTCGATCAGGCGCTGGAGCTTGCAGGCATGCACAGCTCGAGCTTCGAGGTACAGCTCGGCGCTGCGCTGCCACCGAGCATCATGGACATCGCGCGCGCGGTCGCGCCGATGGTGGTCTACGACGAGCACACGCCTCTCGCACGGATGGAGTGGACACCCGTGGACGAGATGGGCGGAACGGACGACGAGTAACAGTCATGGCAAGGCAAAAAACCACACCGGCCAAGGATACGAAGGCCACGAAGGCCACGAAGGCCACGAAGGCCACCAAGCCAGCGAAAGCGGCCAGCGCCTCGAGCATGGCGGACGCGACCGTCAAGCTGACTCCGGCCGTCGACGCCTTGAAGCTCGATGCGTCCGAGCTCGACGCTTCCGAGCTCGACGCGCCCGAGCTCGACGTGCCCGCGGGCCTGGCTGGAGCGGGTGCAACCGACGGAGCGGATGCAGTAGACGACGCGGACGAAGAGTCTGACGACGACGAAGCTGACGGCGCGGACGAGGCCGACGAAGCGAGCGACGAAGTGGGTGACGTACCGTTGCCGAAGCCTCGCGCGCTGGTCGCGCTCAAGCCACCGCCGCCCCCGCGTCGCGAGACCGGCCCCGCCACGCTCGGCCTCGCCGCCGATTCTGCGACGCCGTGGACCGTTCGCGCGGGACAGACAACCAAGCTGCGACTCACCGTGGTGAACACTGGCGGCCCGGCGCGTGGACTCTGGGTGGAGCTCGGAGGCCAGGCGTTGACCGGCGGTCACGTCGCGGGCGTGTTGGCCAGCGCAGGAGAGGTCGCCAATCTTGCGCCGCGCGCGCTGCTCCCCACCGCCAACATCGAAGCGATCGAGATCCGCGACGTGAAGGACAAGCTTCCACCCGCGCCAAAGCCAACCACCACTGTGGAGGTGGAGGTCCGCGGCGTGACAAAGGGCAAAGCGCTGCTGACCGTGCGCGTGGGACCCATGACGCCAAAGGGCCCCGCCAGCTCCGGCTCCGCGCTCTGCGGACGCGCCCTCGACGTCACGGACTGAAGCCTCACGCCCTGCGCAGGCGGAGGATGACGACGGCGGGCGCCACGCCCAGGCGCATGGGCGGGCCCGTGGTCCCGAGACCCGGGTGGACGTACAGCGTGCTCGCGTCCTTCACGTACTTGCCCAGGCTGTAGCTGTGCGCGAAGCGGCTCGGCGTTATCCAGCGCGCAAGAAACGGCATTGCCACCTGTCCGCCGTGCGTGTGCCCGCTGAGCGTGAGCGAGACGTCCCGATCGCGAGCGCTGTCCCACTGGTCGGGATCGTGGGCAAGGAGGATCGTCTTCATGCCGGCTGGGCGCTGCGACAGCGCCTTTTCCATGTCCGCGCGGCGCGTCCACGTGTCGTCGATAGCTGCAAGATACACGGATTCTCCAGCGCGCTCGATCGCCTTGCCCTCGTTGCGCATCACGGTCACGCCAGCCTCGCGCACGAGCGTGATGAGCGGCTCTCCGTCACCGAAGTAGTCGTGGTTGCCCATGGAGAGAACAGTGCCATCTCTGGCCCGGAGTGCGCCGAGCACG
This sequence comes from Polyangiales bacterium, assembly GCA_038230375.1. Lineage (GTDB taxonomy): Bacteria > Myxococcota_A > Polyangia > Polyangiales > Polyangiaceae > JANXLV01. The sequence continues at coordinate 14,989 of JBBRNJ010000111.1, forward strand.
CGCGCGATGTCCACGTGGAATACGGTGCCATTCGTCACCACGTCGCCCGTCACCACGCAGAGGTCCGGCTTGCGCGCGTTCGCGGCGCGCACCCAGCGCATCGCAAAGTCCGCGGGCATCAGCCCGCCGATGTGCAGGTCCGACAGGTGCGCGATGGTATAGCCGTCGAACGCGGCGGGGAGCCCCGCGATCGTGATGTCCACTTCCGTGACTACGAACCACCACCGGCGCACGAAGACCGCGTACGCCGCGATCAGGGCGCCGGTCTGATACGTCCACCGGAAGAAGCCAAGGTGCACGCCGGTGAGCGGCATCAGCAGGATCGCCAGCATCCCCGGAAGCAGCAGGAAGACGCACGCGCCGAAGTGCACGAAGTACGGCATGTCGAGGAGCCAGAGACGCGCCCAGCTCCGCGGCTTGTCGTCTATCGCGACGCGCAGCCGCCCCATGAAGAGGCGAATGCCCAGGGCGACCAGTCCGAGCGCGAGCACGAGCGCGAACCAGAATGACAGCCCGGCTTGCCGCGCGCCATCGAAGACGGCCAGAGCGAACGGGCCGTGCATCACCACGCTCGCCATCAGCACCCTTCGCAGAAACCTCGGAATGCGCCGCTTCCTCGGCTGGTCGGCCGCATCTCCGCTCAGGGAATGACTCCCTCGATCACGGCGCCGTCGTCGCAGATCGCGCGCACCATGCGTCCGGTGGCCCATACGGCAACGACGTTGGGCGCGAACCCGAGCTCGAATGGCATGCGGATCCAGCTGCCAGAACAGCGACGCAGGAGGCGCGTGGCGGCGGAGCCGGCCCAGATGCCCCCGTCCTCGGACACGTGGAGGCAGAGCAGATCGCGTGTAGTCTGCACGGCTTCGAGCTGTGGCTCCAGGCGCTGCGTCAGGATCAGCGCGTGGCCGCCCGCGCCCACGGTGACTGCGCCGCCGTCCGATGTGCGCTCGATGCAGGTGAGGTGTCCGGCGCAGATGGTGCCCACGGTCTCGGCGACGCCCATCTCCAGGCGGACGAGCGTGCCGAACGTGCCGCAAGCGACCAGCTGGCCCGCGCTGGTGCGCGCAACGCTGGACAAACGCGTGCATGATGCAGCTTCCGCGAGCGTGACCAGGCGCTGGCCTTGCCACTGCGCGAGCACACCCACGGTGGTGCCGGGCACCTTGCGTGGCGCGGACGCGCGGTACGGGCGCTCGCCCACCAACGTGACAATGCCGTTGTCTTCCGAGCGACCGCCGAAGAAGGCCACGTCGCGGTCGGGGACGTTCCAGTAGTCCAGACCGCCAGAGGGCAAGAGGCGCGCGACGAATGCGCGGTCGCCGTAGAGCAGGATCTCGCGGTCGCGGAGCCACAACGCGCCCTGGATGATGCGCGGGTCGAAGCCGCCAGGCAGCGGGATCGAGTACCACATGCCCCGCTCCCAGCGCGCGATGCCCATCGGCCCGACACCAAGCGCCACGTCACCGCCGGGCGCGAAGACCGCCGAGCGCACGGTGCCCGCCTTGATCGACGGTGTGATCACGCGGAACTTCCACGACATGGGGTTCGAAGCGGTCGCCTCGGACACACGCTGCGAATATGCGTGCGTGGGCTGCACCTGGCTCTGATGCGGCGACATCGCCACGGTGGACTGCAGCACGCTCTGCGGAGGACCAGAGCCACTACCGCTCGCGGCGCTCGGCTGCCCACTGGGCGATCCGCCGTACCCGCTTGGCCGGCCACTGCCCTGCGCGCTGGGCTGTCCGCTCTGTGCCTGCGAGGGCTGCGCTTGCGACATCACCGCAGAGGGCACCGCGATGCTCGCAGGCGCCGGGTTGATCTTTGCAACGACGCGCGAGGACATCACGGCCTCGCGGTCGGCGCGCGCGGTCGCCTCGAAGGGCGAGACCTTGCTACCCGGCCCGCTCTGCGAGTCCTCGCTGGCGGCCAGGCGCAGCGCGGGTTCGATGGCGGTCCAGAACTCCGTCACGGTGGCGTGGCGTTCCTTCGGGTCCGCGGCGAGTGCCTTCTTCACCTCTCGGTCGAGTGACTCGATCAGCGCAGTGCGCGTGGCGAGCTCGGGCGCGAGCGCGTCGCGATGTTGCATGAGCTCGGGCCGGGGCGAGTTCATGATCCGCGTGACGATGAGCAGCGGATTCTCACCCGGATTGAACGGAAACGCGGGCTGTCCCGTGAGCATCTCGAAGAACACCGCGGCGAGAGAGAACAGGTCCGTGCGCTCCGACACGCGCTCGTTCCGCTGCTCGTACTGCTCCGGCGGCGCGTAGCCCAGCGACGCGCCGGCGAGCGACGTTGTGCGCTGCAGGTTCATGTCCACCAGCTTCACCAGGCCAAAGTCCGTGACCTTGGCGATCTCCACGCCGCCCTCGGTGGCCAGCAGGATGTTCGACGGCTTCAGATCGCGGTGGACGATCTTCTTCGCATGCACCAGGTCGAGCGCCTGCACCACGTGCCGCGTCAGCCGACGCGTGCGGTCCACGGACAGCCCGCGGCCACCTTGATCGGTGAGCACGCGCTCGAGCGTGGGGCCGTTCACGTACTCGAGCACGGTGAATGGCATGCCGAGCGGCTCGCCGCCAAACGGCGATTTGATCTGAGCGATCGCGTGATCGTAGAAGCGGACCACGTATGGGTTCGGCTGCGGGACCGTGGACAGCGTGCGCAGGACCTCGGCCTCGCTCTTGAAGCGGAGCAGCGCCTCGGTGCTCACGACATCTGGACGCATGACCTTCACGATCACGTAGACGCCGTCGGGATCGTTCCAGGTCGCGCGGAAGACCCAGCCCTGCCCGCCTTCACCAAGGCACTCGCGCAGGTAGTACTTCGTCTTCTCGGCGCCAATTAAGACCTGGCCGATGAGCGAGTCCCGCAGTGGGGCTAGACGGGGGTCGGAGACGGTAGACACGGCTCCCGTACGATACCCGCCCTCCTCGGATGATTCCACGGGCAATCGGCAGGCAAAACCATATGGATTCCGTCAGCTTTGGCCGATCCGCGCGATTTCAAGGCTCCCGGGTGGGCTTCAGGGCCGTTTTGCGTCCGATCTTAAACGAGAGAAGGGCCGTAGCAGCGCCACGACCCTCCCCGGAACGATTGCAGGCTCGCTCACCGCCGGCTCACCGGCAGTTCACCCTTCGAGCAGCTTGAGGAGCGTCTCCTTGTTCGTCACGCCAACGTGCTGGCCCTTGCGCTCGCCGCCCTTGAACACGATGACGGTGGGGACGCCACGGACGCCGTACTTCTGCGTGACGCCGGGCGCGTCGTCGATGTCGAGCTTGCCGACCTTGTACTTGCCTGCGAACTCGTCCGCGAGCTTCTCGACCACGGGCGCGAGGACCTTGCAGGGGCCGCACCACGTCGCCGTGAAGTCGACCAGGACGGGGACGTCGCTCTTCAGGACCTCCGCGTCGAAGTTCGTGTCCGTCAGCTCAATGATGTTCTTTCCAGCCATGGGCGAAGTCTCCTTCATACACCGCGACGTGCTTCACGCGACGCCGCCACCAACCGTAGAACGAAGTTAAGCCCGCCGCGCCGGAAAATCTACCGGGGGCCAGCATCCTTCGACGAAGAAGCGTCGTTTTTCGATGGAAGCTTCGACGGAAGGGTCTCGTCAGGGGCGCGCGGCTTGCGGAAACGCGGGTTCTGGGCGGGATCGCGACCGCGAGGGGCGTCATCTTGCTCGTCTGGTCCCCCGAAGCCAGGCAGCGGGTCAGTCCTGCGACGGTCTCCCTTGCGGAGATCCAGGGTCCTGCCGATCAACCGGGCGGCGTCCGCAGTGGGCACCGCGGTGCGGACGATGAGCCGCGCGCCTTCTTGCTCCACCGTGAGGCTGTCCAGCAGCGGCCCGGCGAATAGGCGAAGCGCGAAGTTCTTCCCTAGCTCGAGCCGCTTCCGTTCGATCAGGGTCTTCACGTTGGAGCATGCGTCGGCGGCCTCGCAGTCGAGCACGGCACGCAGCTCGGTGGTGCCGCCCTCCTCACCTGCGACCAGAGCGGCACCCGCAGTGCTGACGGAGAGCACGCCGCTCATCAGATCCTTCGACCCGGCATTGCTCCGCTCCAGCTCTGGCAGCATCTCCGTGCGGACGCGCGCGCGCGTGGACTCCGGAAGGATGGCCGTGACGAGCACGCTCGGGGTGGGGACCTTGGAGAGCGCGGTGCGAAGGAGCATGTGGCGGCTCTCGGGGCCCATGCGCGGGCGCTTGCCGGAGCTGGCGTCCATCATCGCGTCGACCATGGAGCCCTTGCCCACGAGGAGCAGCCCGCGCGCGGCGCTCTCCGGCTTGAACGCGAGCCGTGGAAGCGACTCGCCCTTGCCTTGCATGACGTAGAAGTCGCCCTGCTTCGAGAGCGACGTGTCACCATCCTCGTGCCGCGCCTCTGCGAGCTTCTGCGCGCACAGCTTGATCTCGTCGGGCGTCACGTCGAGCGTGGCGGCAACTCCGAACTCGCCCTTGTCGCCCTCCTCCGGGATCACGAACACGGCCTTCTGGATGCGCGCCGTGGGGTCGAACCCGCACGCGCTCTCGACAGCGCCAAGGCCGAGCGCGCGGCCGCCGTCGTCGCCGAACAACGCGGCGTAGATGGGCGAGCGGCGCAGCGATGTGATGTCCGCGGTCGCGACGAGGAACGCACCCTGGGGCACGGCGTCCAGAGCCTCGTGCGGGCGCGTGCGACGATCGGCCTCGGACACGACGTACAGGAGGGTCGCGCCAACGGCGACAGCGCCCAGGATCTTGAGCAAGCTGCGACGGTGCTGCTCCGAAGGCGAGAGACTCATGCGTCGAAGTCCGCGACCAGGCGCTGCGCCTCCACGATGTTGTCCTCGATGGAGCAGTAGGTCCAGCCGCCGTATCGACCGATCGCGTAGACGCCGTGGGCGTTCAGGATGCGGCCCAGGCGCGCGGACTCCGCGATCGATTTCTGTGTAATATGCACATATGCCGGATCCATCACGACGGAGTGCGAAGAGACCAGCTTGTGGTCCGTGATGACGCCCTCGGCCCGGAGGTCCGCAAGGACCTTCTGCTTGGCCTCCTCCACGTTCACGGGGGCGCCGTGCTTGTAGCCGAGCTCCACGTAGAGGCTGAGGCGGTCCGCATCGAAGATGTTGTCGTAGAAGCCAATGCGGTAGAACGAGCGCGCGCGGTCCGGGTAGTAGATCCAGTGAACGTCCTTCGGGCCCTTCTTGTCGAACCCCAGGTTGAAGACCAGGACCTTGTTCCACGAGAACGCCGAGGCGTCGTGTTGCAGGTTGCAGGCGCGGAGCAGCGCGGGGAGCGGCATGCTCGAGACCAGGCGCTCGAAGTGGATCTCGCGTTTGTTCGTCTTCGCGACGCGGGCGCGCAGATCGATCGACTGGAGCTCTTCGCCCAGGCAGATGCGTGAGGTCTCGACCTCGCTCGCGAGCGCCTTCACGTACTCGATGGCGCCGCCCTCCGGATACGTGAACGCAGCGTTGTAGGACGCGTTGTCCGCCGTGCGCATGTTGCGGATGATGTCGTTGAGGTCCGCATGCGGGAAAAACCGGCCCATCGCGTCGCGATCGAGCTCGGCAAGGTCCACCGCGTAGAGCTTCTCGTTGTAGGGAATGAGGAATCGCTCTGCGATGCCGCGGCCGAACCGCGCATAGAGCATCTCCTTGAAGTTCTTCTCTGGCGGCGGCGCCGTGCCGTCCGTGCGGGTGCGTGCAAAGTACACGTCTACCAGGCACTCGATGAACTCCTCCTGCGGGAGCTGGTGGATGTTCTTCTGGAACGGGAAATCGATCAGCTTGCCCTTGTACGAGATGGACGACTTCTTCTGCACGTCGCGGACGCGCTGCCCCGGCATGCGCGCGCGGAGCCAGGCCTCGATGTCCTTGTGCTTGAAGTGGAAGAAGTGGCCCGAGTAGTCCCACGTGAAGCCATCCTGCTTCACGGTCTTGCAGTAGCCACCGATCTCTTGATCCTTCTCCAGGACCAGGAGGTCCTTCTCCTTGCCGAAGGCGGCGGTCGCGAGCCCGCTGATGCCAGCGCCGCAGATCAAGTGGCGTACGGAAGTCATGAATGGTTTCTAGACCAGATTGGGGGCGAGCGCTCGCATGCGATCGAGATCCAGGAGCTCGTACGAGGTGCTCGGCTGCTTGCTCATGCCGCCGTCCGTGAAGATGATGCGCGTCTCGCCCTGGTGTACGCCGCAGCGGTAGATCGGGGCCTCGCTGCCTTCCGCGTGGAGCACCAGCGTGCGGAGCGTGCCGGGCGCGGGCTCGCCCTGGGCCCAATCGGGCATGAGCTTGCGACACTTGTCGTCGCCGATGTGACCGATGACCTGCGTCAGGCCCTTCGGCGCGGCGCGCGGATCGAAGCGGCGGCGCGTGGGGCCCCCGGGGACGAAGCCGCTGGTCGGGCGGTGGTAGAACATGCCGCCGCCTTCGCCGTGCGCGGCGCTGCCCGGCTCGTGCAGGCCCCGGAGCCGCAGCGGACGACGGGAGCGCGCCTCGTGCAGGGCGGCGTTCAGTGCCGCCGCGATGGCGGGCGCGCTCTGGCGTTCCTCGTCGACCACGCCGAGCACATCGAGCTCATCGGACGTGAGGCCCGCGTGCAACAGCAGCACGTGCTCGCTCCACGCCCGCGCCGCGACGAGACGCCCGGCGAGGAGCGCCTGCTCCACGAGCTCACGTTGCTTCGTGCAGAATGCAGCAAAATCCCGCGCGGCGAGCTCCGCCGTTGGCAGCGTGGGGAAGTCGCGCAAGAGCGCCTGCTCCAGCTGCGCGTCCTTCGTGTCGTAGGCAACCCGCGCGCGCGCACGCGCCTCCGCGAACGTCGCGTCGTCGAAGGCGGCGAGCTCTCCGACACGCCCCAGATCGTGATTGCCGGCGATGAGGCACACCTGGTCGGGCGCGTGCGCAAGCAGCCAGGAGAACAGCGCAACGCCATCCGCCGCGGCGCGCTCGGCATCCGCAGCGCTCCCCCAGTCGAAGTGGTCGCCCATGGACACGAGGCCGACGTCCGAAGACAGCATCCCGTCTTCACCGAGAAGCCGGTGGGCGTCCAGGACCGCAAGCACCTGCTCCAGCGACGCCTGCGGATCGCCCATGGCCAGCCATCGCGTGGGCGGCCTGCGAGAGGGCTGGACAAGCATCGGATCCGCGAGCGCCCTGGCCCTTTCGCATGCGCGGGCTGCGCGACCGAACCCGGGGGAGGCACCATGCAAGGCCATCGCGTCGTTCTAGCACGGGCCTGCAAAATCCGTGGCGCGCGGCATGTTGGGCGACTACACATGCCGCGTGACCTCCGCCTTCGAAAACCCTGCCTCCGCGGCCCCCGCCGGCCCGAACGGCAGTCCCGTAGATACGCACGACGCAGCGCCGAAGAGCGCCCAGTCCGTCGTGCACGAGTCTCCCATCGACGTCGCCGCGATCCGCGAGCAGGTCGCACGCGCACGCAGCGCGCAGGAGCACTGGAAGCTGCGCTCGTTCGACGACCGCGCGCGCGCGTTGACCCGCGCTGCGAAGGAGATGCTGCGCAAGCGGCACGAGGTGATCGCGCTGGCGCAGGAGGAGATCGGCAAGGTCGCCGCCGAGGGCATCTTCAACGAGGCGCTCGGTCCGCTGGACACGGTGAGCGCCTGGATCAAGCTCGTTCGGCGGGAGACGGCGCGCCGCGACGTGCGCCTGAACCCGCTGTCGTTCCCGAAGAAGCGCGCGTACGTGGATCTCCTGCCGCGCGGCGTGATCGGCGTCATCGCGCCCTGGAATTACCCGGTCGCGGGCCTCTATCGTTCGCTCTTTCCGGCGCTGCTCACGGGCAACGGCGTGGTGCTGAAGCCGTCCGAGTACACGCCGAAGACCTCCGGCTGGCTCGCGGACATGCTGGCGCGGGAGCTGCCCGAAGGGCTCATCTCCGTGGTCCAGGGCGACGGGCGCGCGGGCGCCGCGCTGATCGAGTCGGGGATCGATGCGTGTATATTCACCGGATCCGTGAAGACGGGCCACACCGTGCAGGTCGCGTGCGCAGAGCACGGCATCCCGTGCAGCGTGGAGATGGGCGGCAAGGACGCCGCTGTCGTCCTTGGCGACTGTGATCTGTCGAAGACCAGCGCGGGGCTCACGCACTGGACGCTGTCGAACGCGGGGCAGGCCTGCGGCGCCATCGAGGTGCTCTACGTCGATCAGTCCATCGCCGACGAGCTCCTGTCACGGCTCACCCGCGCATGGTCCGCGCTCCTCCCCTACGAGGACATCGCGCCGCTGGGCAACCAGCGCCAGTTCGATCTGGTGCGCGCACAGGTGGAAGAAGCCAAGCAGAAGGGCGCGCGCGTCCTCACCGGCGGCACTCCCGGCAACGGCCTCTACTATCCGCCCACGCTGCTGGATCACTGCACCCATGCGATGAGCGTCGTCACCGAAGAGACCTTCGGCCCGGTGCTCGCGGTCATCCGCGTGAGTGGTGCGGGCGAGGCCGTGCGGCGCGTGAACGCCTCGCGCTACGGTCTGGGCGCGTCCATCTGGACCACGGACATTGCGCGCGGCGAGCGCCTCGCCGAGAAGCTCGAGGTGGGCATCTGCACGATCAACAACCATGCGCTGTCCGGCGCCATCCCGGAGCTGCCCTGGAGCGGCGTGCGCGACACCGGCTTCGGCATCGCGAACGGGCCGGAGTCGCTGCACACCTTCGTGCGTCCGCGCGCCACCATCGTGGACGAGTCAAAGGGCGCAGAGGTCTTCTACCTGCCCTACGACAAGACACTGGTGGAGCTCGGTCACCTGCTGGCAGACGCGCAGGTCGGCAAGATCCTCGGCGCGTGGAAGCTCCCATTCCTCCTGAAGAAGCGCGCCGACAGACTGAAGAAGTTCTTCAGCGGAAAGTGACCCGGTCACTCGCGGTGCCACGCGGGTGGTAAGTCGCGTGACCTTTCGCTTCGTCACGGCGGCGATACGATCACCCGTATGTACATCCGAGCGCTCTCTCTGACCTTCGTCGCCGCGTTCATCTTTGCCGCGTGCGGCGGGTCTTCGGGCTCCACATCGAGCGACATCCCGTGCAGCGGTGCGTGCTCGTGTACTGGCAGCAGCTGCACGTGTCAGTCCGGCGGTACGTGTACGATCGGCGGTGCGAGCGGCACCACGAGCAGCGGTGGGGACGGCGGTGGTGCGGACGGTGGTTCGTCCTCTGCGCCCAACAACGCAAACTACGACTGCGGCTCCAAGAACACGTGCAACACGGACT
>JBBRNJ010000112.1:0-24072 GCA_038230375.1 Polyangiales bacterium
CGATGTGCCCGATGAGCGCCGGTAGTACCTGCCCATCGCGACCATGGTGACGCCAAGGACAACTTGCAGGTGCAGCGCGCCGGCGAAGCTGGCACCGAGGATGCGATGGACTTTCGAGTACGGCACCTTGCGCACGAGCCCCACGCCCAGGACGAGGACGAGAAACCGAAGTCCTGAATGCGCGTGGAATAGGCCCGACATGAGGCTGCCCTAGCACAGCTCGCAACGTGTCGCGGCAATTGCCCCGTCTACTCGGGCTGCGATCACAGCCGGGTGTGATCCGCGATCACAGCCAGGTGTGATCCTCAGCTGCCGATGGCCTTCAGCGAGCCTTCTTCTTCGCCGCCTTCTTGATCGTCGCCTTGGGCTTGTCCGCCAGCGCTGCTTGAAGGGCCTCGAACAATGCCGGGTCGTCACACTGAACGGTGTGCTGCACCATCGACGCGACGATCTCCGTCGAGCCCGCCGCGAAGATCATACCGTCGTCCGCGTTGTAGCTGAAGGCGCGATACGCCGGTGCGCCGGTCCAGTCGGCGAGCTCTCGGATCAAGCGGTGGGGAGGCGAGGCGGCGCATTCGACTTCAGATCTCTTCGGACCTCGGCGAGCTCACGCTGCCACGACTTCATGTCGGCCGCGCTCCAGTCGCGCCCGAACGATGCGCGCGTGAGCGGATGGAAGCCGATGTCGACCAGCCTGACGTACTCGTAGGTCGCCTGCGGCGTCCGCGTCGCCGCTCTGCGGGTATCGGCGTGCGGCCCACGATCCACCAAGCGCGCGTAGGCCACTGCGATGTCCGGTGACTCGAGGGTCGCGTTGCGCGTCTCGTTGGAAGGCGCGCGATCGATCGCGGCGGCCACGGCGAGCGCGCCGAGCGGATGCGCGAGCGCTCGCCTTCGTGCATCCTTGGCATCCATGGAAGCGTCGTCACGGGCTCGCGCCTGGAGCTGGAAGAATGCGCTCATCGCCGAGGCCGCGCGGGCCTCGTCCTTCTTCGTCACTTGCTTCGGCGGCACGACGAGCGGAGCAAGCTGCAAGCTCGAAGGCGCCTTGGTGGACGCGCGAACCGCCCGCGCGGTCGCGCTGGCAATGGCTCCGCAGAGCTCCTGGTCCGCGACGAGCACGTGCGGGAATTCCAGCACCCGGAAGATGCGTGCGTGCGGCTTGGTCTCGGCCGTCCAAGCAAAGCGAGTGACGATCCGCACGCCGCCTGCGACTGGCGCCTTCGCGTCTGCGAGCTTCAGCTTGCTCGCGGCGCGATCGAGCGGGGCAAATGTCTTCACGTCCAGGAGCGCAAAATCCGCGTCGAGCTTGCCCTTGCCATCGTGGAGTGCGAACGGCACGAGCTCTACCTCGTCCTTTGAAAAGCCCGCAAACAGGGCTTCCACGGCGCTGCGTCGCACGATGATCGGGCCGGCCTCTCCGTCACCAAGCGCGAAGAGGTGTGCGCGCGACTTCTGCTTCCGAAGGCGTCCCTTTCCGCCGTACTCATCTGCCATGAAGACGCCGCTCCCCGGCGCGCGGCGGGCGATGGGATCGAAGAGCTGGGCGCCCGCAGTGCGGACCGAGCCGCTCACCACGCCGCGCCCGTCGGACGCGAAGCCGATGATCGCGAACGCGCTCACCGTGTCTGTCGCAGTTGCGGGCGCTGACGTCGCCGCGAAGCGCTCGGCGTTCGCGCGCGCGCGGAGCTCCACGTCCGTGGCGTGGTAGCCGAGCGCGCGGCGAGTCGTGGCGTTCACGTCGCGGTCGATGTGGACCGCATATTCGGTCGCCGCGCACTCGTCCCTGGCTGCGCCTCTTCGTGTCACGGCGTGCGCCGCTCGATCTACGTCGCGCGCGTACGCGTACGCGTAGTACGCGTGTCGCGCAGAGGCCGCGCGCGTGTCCTCGGCCGGCGCCGCGTCCACCAGGCGCGCGGTCCAGTACGCCCAGATGCTGCTCGCGAGCGTGAGCGCGCGATCCCTCGCGTTCGATTTGCGTGCATCATACATGCGATAGAAGGCGTCGGCTGCGGCTGCTGCGTCAGGCTCCCTCTCCTTCAGCGGCGGATCGGTGTGTCCGTTCAGCATCCCGAAGCGCGGCCCGGACTCACCGACTTCGATGGCGGGGCCGAGCGCCCTTGCAAGCGCATCGAAGAGCTTCTTCTCCAGCAAGAGCACGCTGGGCTGCTCACCGAATCGGAACATCGAGAGGCGAGGCGCGCGCTCGGGCCCGAACGGCGTCTCCTCCGGGACCCACTGCAGCAGCGCCGAATAGGGTCCTCGTGCGTCCTCGTTGAAGGCGCTGTCCGGCAGCCTCGCGCGGTCGGCGGGGAAGCGCGCGAGCGACTCCACGCTGACGAAGTCGTCGTCGATCACGCCCTTCTTCCAATCGAGCCTCTTGGAAGGATGCGCGCCGTAGACGTGCACCTGTCGTAGCGCAACCTCACCGGCGAGGATCGCTGGGCGTAGCACCGGCTCGGCAAGGCTTCGGCGCAAGATGAGGAGGCTCGGCAGCTCGATCGCGTTCGCCCACGCCACGCCCTTTGCGAGCTTCACATCGCGGTGCTTGGCAGGGAAGATGGCGAGCGGGCCCGGCGGCATCGGATCGTCGGGTCGAATCCACGGCTCACGTACCTGACCGGGCCCGATGAGCTCGCCGCCGGCGAAGACCTTGTGCTTCCTGGACGGTGAGGCGACGCGGATCGGCACGAACGTCATGAGCAAAGGTTCCTAGAATCCGCCGCGTCGCGCAAGGTTGAACGGGCCTCGCCGACAGTCAGCGAAGGGTCTTCGCTTTGCCAGAACGCGCTGGGAACCGTCCCCTGCCCACGCCTTCGGCTGCGGCACCACACGCGAGCGCAGCTTGCCAAGCGGCACAGCAGGCTCAGCGGATCTCCGCCCGGCACCAGCCCCTCCGGCGTCGTCTGTACCCGCTCCAAGCTCGTTCACCCATCCTTCGCGCTCGTCCCAGCGCTCGATCGCGCGCGGCGACGGAATCGTCTCGCGCGCGGCAGGAGCCGAATCCAGGGGGTGGCGGCGGTGGCGGCCGTGCAAGTAGCGGCGGCGGCGGCTCCACCGTGTCTTCGGGCTTCTTGCTGGCACCGCAGCCCGTGCTGCCGAGCGAGATCGCCAGCCCCGGCGCCACCACGCACCACGCGCTCTTGTTCGCTGTCTGCATGTGACATTCCTACCGGAGTGAGCTCACGGCGGAGGCGGCTTGTCGATGCGAATCGTGAAGACGATGTGAGCCGCCGCTTCGTCGCCGGCGAGCGCGGGCCTCACCGAGGTGGTGATGCAAGTCGTCACGTCGGCGGCTGTGGTCTTCGGCGTCGTGACGATGGTCTCAGCCCCGTTCCCGGCCGACCGTGCGTCGACGGTGATCGGTGCGGCGAAGAGCTTCGGATTCTTTCGCGCGAGCGCGGGAAGGCATCGGGCGACGTTTGATTCGATCATCTCGATCCCGCCCATCGCGCGCGCTCGCTCGGGCGGCGTCTGACCTGGCTTCGGCGTCAGACCGATCTGGATGTATTCGGTCGCCAGGGAGCCAATGCCCGTGAGCGGGGTGCCAGTGCCAAGCTTGATGTTGCTCGAGTCGCTCACCGACACGCCGCAGCTGTTGGCGACCTGGGAGAGATCGACCGGCTGCGGTTGCGCGCCAAAAATGTCGACGTTTGGATCGTGCGGTGGCCTCACGGGCGCCTTCAAGGTCCGCGCGACGAACATCGCGATCTTCGCTCCCCGCGGCGCGGGCGGAGGCGGAGGTGGCGCTGCGCTCGTGGAGGGCGGGGCAACCGGAGCTGCGCTCGCCACAGGGGTCGCGCTCGCCGAAGGCATGATCGCGATCGGCGTTGCACTGGCCGCAGGCATGGGCGGATCGGCGTGTGCAGTCGAAGGCGATTGCGGCGGCGGATCCTGACAGGCACCGAGCGCGCCGAACGCCGTCACGATCACCGCGGAGAAAGCCCTGCTCATGAGGCGAAGGTACCATCACATGGCGCGCGCGCGCTCCTGGAACGCGCTCAGGGGTGAGCCACCACGATGAGCGCGTCTGCTCGGCGCGTCACGCATGCAAGCGCGCGCTGCAGGGTCTCCGGGTCCAGCGCAGCGAAGCTCTCGTCCAGCACCACCAGCGTGGGCGACTGCAGAAGAGCGCGTGCAATGTACACGCGGCTTCGCTCGCCATGCGAGAGCTGCCAGCCGGTCTCCCCGACGCTCTGCTGGAGACCGGCGGGCATCGTGTCCAGTAGTCGCCCAAGCCCCAGCTCGCGACAGATCTCCTCGGCTCGAGTGAGATCTTCTGGTGCGGGCGGCCACGCGCGGCCCATGAGAAGGTTGAATGCGAACGTCGCCGAGATCACGTGGTTCTCATGAAACTGCGGGACGAACGCGATACGACGTCGCCACTCGACTGGTCCGGTGGTGTGTCGATCGAGTCCGTTCACCAGCACGGTGCCCGACTCGGGTACGCCAATCCCCGCAATGACCTGTGCCAGGGTTGACTTGCCGCCCCCCGATGGTCCCTCGAGCAGGATGCGGTCGCGCGGCCCGATGCGCAGATCGCAACCGCGCAGCACGGGGTCGCCGGTGCCTCGATAGCGGAACACAAGACCCTGTGCCGACAGCACCGCGGCGTCGGGGTCAACATCATGGCTGTTCGACGGCGAGGCTCGGTCTGCGGAGCCGAGGAGATCGGTACGGCCACCGCTCGCGAATAGAAGGCGAACGCGCCGCCAGGCGATCGCGAACGTGGCGAGATCGCGCGACCCCAGAGCGAGCTGCTTGATCGCACGAGCCCCCAGCAGCACGCCACCCAGAGAGACCGCGAGCGCCGAGGTCTTCGCCGTCGCTGACACCAGAGCAGGTACCAGCGATGCGATGCCCACGAGAACGAAGCCCGCGGGCGCCAGGATCGTGAGCCAGGTGCCTGACCGATCGAGCGCGCGCGAATCGGCGAGGTACTGAGTGAGCTCGCGATCGTCAGTCTCGTGCCAGCGCTCGCGCGGTTCTTGTGCGACCCGTGTCCGATGTCCGACCATGCGTTCCACGAGATCGTGCGTGAGGCCGAGACGTGCGTCCGTCCACACCCTTCGCCGTCTTGTGTACTGCACCGCAAGGAAGACCGAGGACACCACCCAGAGAGTGAGCGCGATGACCGGAAGCAGCGGAGCCGCACCAAGCGCGAGAACTGTCATGGCGACCATGAGATCGATGAACGCCATGACCGCCGACACCCCACGCGAGGAGGCCAGCGTCTCCACCGTGTTTGCCTCCAGGGTCCGCCCGAGAAGCTGTCCCGCCCCTTCCGCCCGCATTTCTTCGGGATGAAGCCGCAGCGCCCCCTCGAGCAATCGCCGTTTGACGACGGAGGCGCCTACGGTCGCAATGCGTCCCTGGGCAAGCAGCTCGACGAGGCGCAAGGGGACCAGGGTCAGGAGCAGAAGTGCCCACGCGCATAGCCAGCCACGATCGATCCGTCCTTCGAGCGCTGCGCCACCGATCGTCCACCACCCCAGAATAGCGAGCACGTACTGAGCCGCGTGCGCTGCCACGACGACCCCGATACCGCGCAGCACGCCCGCCGCTCGCAGCTGGTCCCGAAGAGCGGACGTCGTCGGCAGCCGGACCAACCAGATGCCCGATATCTGCCGCGCAGCGAGCCGCTCTCGGAGCAGACCGGCGCGTGCGCGCTCCCGTCTCCTGGGTTCGATCCGCGTCTTGTCGAGAAGCGCGTCGATCGCCGCGGCCGCCGGAGCCACGAGCGGGCGACCCACGACGGAGATGAGCTCCGCGATGGGAACGCGCGCCACTCCATGCGGACCCACCAGGACTGACCCTCTGCGCCCGCCGCGAAGGAGTGCAATGATGCGGTCGTCGCCGTCGTCGCCGACGATGCGTAAGATTGCCGGGCCCGCGCGTTCGAGCAGGGTGGGGATGTCGTGGATCTGTACGGCAGCTGGCTCTGCCTCCAGGCCAAGGCGCGCGGCACCACGCTCGACGGTGGCGTCCTCCCCGTGACCAGTCGAGTGCACTGGAAGTCCCGCGGCGTGTGCGAGTGCCTCGAGCGCCGCGTTGACCTCGGTGACGCGCCAACCATGATTCGCAAGCACGCTCACGGCCGGTCACCGACTGCGGGTGGAGCTTCCTCGCCGGAGACCTCGCTCAGATGCCCATCCTCCATCCGGATGCGACGCCACTCTCCGCCCTTCCAGAGTGAATCCAGCACCGCGTGCTCCGCGTCGAGCATCGCGCGGTAGCGAGAGGCCTTGTTCGCGGCGAGCTCGCTGGGCGCTCCGTCCTCCACCACGCGACCATTCTCCATGACGAGCACCCGCTCGAAATGCAGCGTTTCGGAGACATCGTGCGTGATGCAGATCAGCGTGGCGGACTTCCACCAGGCGCGCGCGCGCTCCAGCAGCATGGTCCGTCGGTCCCGTTGGAGGCCGCGAAACGGCTCGTCCAGGACGACCAGGCGCGCATGGTTGCGCATCATCGCGCGGCCCAGGCGCACGCGCTGCCCTTCACCGCCCGAGACGAGCGCACCTCCCTCGCCAAGCGACGTCTGCAGCCCGTCTGGCAAGCGATCGAGCAGGCCATCCGCCTCCGAGACCTCCAGCACGCGCGCGAGCAGATCGCCTGCGTCGCTTCCAGTCCCGTATCGAAGGTTCTCCAGTAGCGTACGGTTCCAGATCTGGATCTGCGGATCGACCCATGCGATGTCCTGGCGCAGCCGATCGAGGTGCGCGCGGTCGAGTGGCATGCCATCGACGAGAAGCTCACCCGTTGACGCCCGGTGCCACCCGAGCAGGAGGCCGGCGAGGCTTGATTTGCCTGCTCCCGATGGTCCGATCACGGCGACCTGCTGTCCCGGCTCGATCAGGAGGTCGATGCCTGAAAGGACCCGGTGTCCGCCAGCAAGGACGCCGACTCCACGCATCTCGACGCGAGCCGCGCCGTTGCCAGGTCGGCCCGGCGCGGCGTCCTGTGATTCATCCTCTTCCAGCGCGCCGAGCGGCTCGAGCAGGCGCAGAGTAACGTTGCGCTGACTCGGATATTGCCGGAGCGCTGTCGAGATCTCTTCGCTCAATGATGGCAGCGAAAGGCCCCAGTACACGAGCAGCAGCACTCCACTCGTGTCGTCGACACGCAGAACGTAGCGAACCACCATGATGACCACCACGGCGGTGACGGTCGCGTATTGCAGGACGGCGCTGAACGCAGCTGCGTTCACGAGTCCGCGGCTCGCGCGCATCCACTCGACGAGCAAGCTCTCCTGTTCGCGACGCAGAGCTTGCTCGGCCCCATGGCTCCGCACTGGCATCAAGCCGAGCAGCGCATCCAGCGTCAGCCGTGCGAGCGCGCCAGCGTGCGTTCGAACCAAGAGGTCGCGCTCCAGCAATACGGGCTGAAATGTCAGCGGGACAGCGATGACGATGATGCACGCTAGCGCAGCCAGAGGAGCACTGGCGGGATCGAGCCAAGCGATAGCCAGCGTCGTTGCGAGAAGCTCGGTGAACGACCGAACGAGCCCGCTCGCCAGCTCGGGTAATCCGCGCACCCCGTGAAGTGCGTGCGCGCGCTCCGCCATGTCGCTGATGGGACGGCTGTGGAAGTAGCGGTCGGCGAGGCGAGGGATCTTCTCCAGGAATGCCGTGCGAAGCCGCATCTCCACCTGCCGACCGAGACGGAGCGTCCCAACCGCGATCGGTCCGTCGAGCGCTCTCACCGCGGCAAGGAGGGTGATGAGGGCGAGGGCTCCGCCAAGGCGTTGCTGGACGGTGACCAGGTCTCGCGGAAGATCGAGCGCGGCGCGAAAGACCACGGCTTCGACGAGCGCGCCCACGCCCGCGAGCACGGTGGCGATCAGCAATACGGCCGGCGACAGCCACCCCGCCGCGCGCACGAACCGGTATACGGAGAGCAGCGGACGAGCGGCCGGCTCGTCGAGGGCGCGCGCGAGATCGCGCGGCAACGCGGCGCGCTTCTCGAGCACACCGCTCGCACCGCTCACGCGGAGTAGCACCGCGCCTCGCATGCGAACCTGGCCCGGCGTGGCACCAGGGACGATGCGACCCGTGAAGTATGTGGGCGGGATCCCTTCCTCGTCAGCGATCGAGGCAGACAGCATACGCGTCGCCGCCGAACCGGCGGTCAGCGCGCCGTTGCGAATGAGGGCTGCAAGCATGCGCGTTCCCGCATCGAGCCTCGATAGTGAACGCCAGCCGTTCGACCTGGCGTCAGCGAGGAGCGCTCGATCGCTGCAACCGATGTCGCGCAGCCGCCGCTCGAGCGCACCGATGAATTCGTCTCCCTCCATCCACTCGCCAAATACCTCCTCCGGCACGTCCGTCTCGTGGACGTACAGGCGCTCTAGAAGATCGCGCCGGCGCCAGAACCGGCGACCGCTCTGCGGGTCCATGATCTGGATCCACGGACCATGGCTTCGCCAGACCACGACGAAATGGGTGAACCCGTTCGGCAGCCGCGTGACGACCAGCGCGGGCAATGCAGCGGCCTCCGGCAGCAGCAGATGATCGACCGGTATCATGATCTGCTCCGCGTCCAGACCAAGGCGAACGGCGATGTCCTCGATAGTGTCGATCGACGTGCCATCGACGTCGGTCTGGCAGGCCTCGCGGAGCCGACCGTAGCTCGCGTGGACGCCAAAGCCCTCCAGCAGGCATTTCAGTGACGCCGGGCCGCAGTCCATCATCGACGTCTGCACGACCTCGGGCGCCAGGAAGCTGGTCACGGAGCGCCCTCACGACGAACGCGACTACCCAGCGTGGCGCCGACCGTGCGCATGACCAGGTGTAGGGGCGTGACCTCTTCGACGTCGATCTCGCACGTCGCCGGCAGGCCATGTTGTATCGGGATCGGGGAGTCAGGCGGAAGGAAGACCGACAGCTCGACCCGCACCTTTCCTTCTCGCACCTCGCCGCCGACTCGCGAGACCGTCGCCGGAATAGTGCCGTACTGCATCCAGGGAAATCCCGTCAGTCGCAGTCGCGCGTGCTGACCCGGGCGCACGCGTCCCAGCGCATCGGCGGGCACGAGCTCCGCGACCGCCTTCATGGTTCCATCCGGCACGACGGAAAGAAGCCTGGCGCCGGGCTGAACGTAAGCGCCAACGTTGATGGGCGCGATCTCCCCGATGCGGCCTGAAACGGGCGAGTGGACCGTGCCGCGATCGATGCGCTCTTCGAGAACACGGATCGCGGCGTTGGTGGTGATGCGGGTGCCGTCGAGCTCCGCCACGGTGCGACGCAGGTCCTCGATGCGTGCAATTCCCTGGCTGCCTCGTGCCGCCTGCTCACGCTTGATGGTCTCCAGGTCCAGCTCCCGGACCTTCGCGCCTGCTCCCTTCTGCTGCGCCTCCGAAAGGAGTCGCATCGCTTCGAGCTCGGGGATCGATCCGGCATCGAAGAGCACGTGGGCGCGACGCGCTTCCTCCTTCGCCTGCACCGAGGCAAGCTCGGCCTGATCGAGGCTGGCGCGGCCCTGATCCAGAGACGCGAGCGTGGCTCGCTCCTGATCACTCAGCGCTTGCTGTTGCGCTGCTATCTCGCGCGTGGCTGCGGCGAGCTGGGGCTCCATCGCAACCAGGCGAGCGCCAAGCTCCTCGAGCTGTCGCCGCTCGAGCTCGGAGTCGATCGTGACGAGCGAATCGCCCGCCTGCACCTCGCGACCAAGCACGACGTCCGCACGGACGATGCGTCCGGCGACGGGTGAGTCGATCGCGTACGAGCGTTGATCGACCTCGATGCGCGCGTCCTCCGTCACCGCGTGGACGGAGATGGGCACGCGTGTGAACCAAAAAAACCACGCCGCCAGCGTGGCGAGCGCCAGCACGAAGGTGACGAAGGAGGCCCGCGGACGATCGTCCCCAAGCGCTCGGAGGGTTCTTGAAAACGTCGCCGCCACGACGCGTGACTATACGACAAAGCGCTGCCGTGACGCGCATCGTGCTTGGCCTCTCAGAACGAGCCTAACAGCACGGCGCCGCTCGGGCTGATCGTCGCGGTCACCGGAGCGTTCTTGGGTGCAGCGATGAAGATGACGATGCCGGCAGCCGCGAGCGCGGAACCGGCGATGAAGCCAACGGACGAGACCGTTCGCAGCGTGTTGTAAGCATCCGCGTCGCTCTTGTGCGCCGGATCGCACGCTAGCTGCGGGCCGCACTTTCCTTCCAGGTCGCTTTTTCCGGAGAGTGCCATGGCTCCAGTGACGGCTCCGAGGACCACGCCGGCAGCGCCAACGCCGATGCCGATGTACCCGGCGGTTCGCAGCGGCGATCGGGATGGCTTGTGATCGGTGTTGCCGTCGGGCCCCTGCACCGGCATCCGTAGCTCGAGAGCCACCTGCTGCACCTGGCCCTCCGCGAGCGTGACATCCCTGGCGACGACATCGGCGCCGCTGCGAGCTTCGATGTGGTGGGCGCCTGGATCCGCGGCTCTCTGGAGGCCGAACACGGCGCGCGGAACCGGCTGCCCGTCGATCGTCACGCCGGCAGTGGACGGGCCAGTCAGATTGACGACGATGCTCGGGATCCTTGGCATGAGCGCAGTGCGCTCCGTCCCTGCTTGCGCGATCGCTTCGCGCTGCTTTGCGGCCTTGTCCGGATCGAGATCGGCCGGAAGGGACATCCGAGAAACCGCGAGGTAGCGGTCGGCAGACTCGTTCAACCGCCCGAGTTTTTCGAGGCAGCGGGCGATGCGCACGCCCAGTGTGGGCCGGCGAACGAGCGCAAACGCGCGCTCGTACCGATCCATGGCGTCGGCGAATTTCCCCGCCTGGAACAGATCGGAGGCTTCGTCGGATAGCCGAACTGCGGTCTCCGTCGTTGCGGCGTCCTCCGCACGCGCCGTGGATGATGCGAGCAGGAACGCGAACGCGAGCGCGGCGATGAAAGGTCGTGCATTCATCTCAGAGGCCCAGATCTTCTTTCTTCGGCGGCAGTGCGGTGGTGCTCGGGGCGGGAATGATGGTGGAGGGCGGATGGGCGGAGCCGACCGGAGCCAGGCTCTTCGAGCCGGACGCAGGCGCAGCGGCCACACCCGCGTGTGTTGCCACGATCGACCCTGCGTTGTACGGCATGCTGGGCTTTGCGGACGGCGACGGCGCATCGACCGAAGAAGCGGTGGCGAGCGCGGTACTCACGGGCGCCGCTGCGCTGCCCAGCGTGGCGGTCGCGGACACGGGTGCGATCACAGTCTCTGCTGGTGCTCCAGCGCTGGTCGCTGGCCCGCCTGCCGATGGGGCGCGCCTGACCGCGAATATCAGCGCGCCGCCGCCCGCGACCACGATCAGCACGAGCGCTGCCGACAAAGGAGTGAGCATCCGGCGACCCGGCTTCATCCGCTGCGGCAGCAGGTCGACGGGGATCGCAATCGTCCGGGCCTGCTCCACGAGCTCGCGTTCCGACGGCGCGGCAAGCGCGATGCCGGGCGCCGAGACGCGCGGTACGTCGATGACGTTCGCATCGCGACCGGCGAACGGCAGCAGACGGTCGCGCAGCGACACGGCATCCGGCATGCGCTTCTCGCGATCACGCAGGAGACAGGCATGAACGACGGACGCGAGATCTGCCGGCACGTCCGGGCGATCATTGCGAAGCGGCGCCACGTCTTCTTCGCGAATCTTCGCGAACACATCTCCAAGGCTGTCCCCCTTGAAGGCTTCCCGGCCCGTCAGCATCTCGTAGAGGATGACCCCGAGCGCCCACACGTCCGTCCGGGCGTCTACTCCCTTGGTGTTGCGCACCTGTTCGGGCGACATGTAAGCCGGCGAACCCAGCATGGACTGGCTCGACGTGATGGACAGCTCTGGGGCGTCGCCATCCGACACCTTGGAGATCCCGAAGTCGAGCACGCGCACACGACGCTGGCCACCGGCCTTGCCCGACAGAAAGATGTTGGCGGGCTTGAGATCGCGATGAACGATTCCCAGTGCGTGCGCCTCGATGATCGCGTCGAGAGCATCCACGATGTACCCCACGGCCTCTGCGATGGGGAGCGCGCCGCGAGTCTCGATCTCGCTGGAGAGATCGACGCCCGAGAGGAGCTCCATGACCATGAAGGGCAGTCCGCGCTCGTCAGTGCCGATGTCGAAAACGCGGACGACGTGATCCGAGCGAAGGCGCGCGGCGGCTCGCGCTTCCCGAAGGAATCGCTGCACCACGTCGGGTCGTGCGACCATCTCGGGAAGAAGGAACTTCACGGCGACGCGCTGACCGAGCGCCACGTTCTCGGCCTCCATGATCACGCCCATGCCTCCTTCGGCCACCACGCGGAGAACGCGGTATTTGCCGGCGATCATGGTACCAGGCGCGAGCGCACTCTCCAGGGTCGGCTGCATCGACGAACCCTCAGCGTACACGCGGGCGCCCTCTCACTCCAGATGTGAGTAGAAAAGTAGGCAGGACGGTTCGCGGCCTGCGCGGCCCACATGACACCCCCTTGGAGATGCTAAGCTAGGGGCGGTGAGGGTCGCTTTCACGCATTTGCGCGCGCTCTTCCTCTCGGTATTCGTGATGGTGTTGCCCTTCGCGTGCGTTCTGCCCGCGGCGACCACGTCCACCTCGGATGCACCCTCGAACGCGGACGGAGGCGATGGCGCCAATGGAACGCTCGCGATCGGCGGCACCGTCACCGGCCTGGAAGGCGCGAGCGTCGAGCTCGTACTGAATGGCGGCGAGAAGTCGACGGTGAACGCCGACGGACCGTTCCATTTCAAGGGGCTGCTCTCACCAGGCGCGCCGTACGCGGTGACCGTCGGGACGAGCCCCACGATGCACGCATGCTCCATCGTGAACGGCAGCGGCACCGTCGCGCAGGCCGATATCACCAACATCACAGTCGCCTGTCCCTCGACGGACACCGCGCTCACGAATCTCTCGCTCTCGCCCGGCGTGCTTGCGCCAACGTTCGCTTCTGGCACGACCATGTACACAGCGAATGCGGAGGTCACGTCGCTCGTCACGGGACAGCCCACCGGGACGCTCACGGCAACGACCCGGTCGCCCGGGGCGACGCTCGCGCTCGGCGTAGCAAAGCTCATTTCCGGCAAGCCCACGCCGCTCATGCTCGCCGTCGGAATGAGCTCGGTCAATGTCGCGGTGACCGCGGCGGACGGCAAGTCGAAGGCGAACTACCGCGTCGACGTGAATGGCACGCGCGGCGCGGAAGAGGCCTATCTGAAGGCCTCGAACACCATCATGGCGCAAGCCTTCGGCGCCTCCGTCGCGCTCTCCGGCGACACGCTCGCGGTCGGCGTGCCAGGAGATGCAAGCGCGGCGAGCGGTGTCAACGGCGACCCGACGGGCACAGCGAAGCCCGGATCGGGCGCGGTCTTCGTCTTCGTTCGCAAGGGCTCTGCGTGGACGCAGCAGGCGTACATCAAGGCGCAGACGTCGAAGGCAGGCTTCGCGTTCGGCCAAGCGGTGGCGCTCGAGGGCGATACGCTCGCCGTCGGCGTGATCCACGACACGAGCAATCAGACCGGATCACACGCTGACGACTCCGGCGCAAACAGCGCGTCTCCCGACTCCGGGGCTGTCTACGTCTACGTCCGGACTGGCACCACGTGGGCTCCGCAGGCGTATATCAAGGCGTCCAACACGATCGACAGCGCGAGTTTCGGCGCGTCCATCGCGCTCTCACAAGACACGCTCGCGGTCGGCGCGCCGCTCGAGAGCTGCAAGTCGAGCGGGATCAACGGGAACCAATCCAACTGCGGCTCGTTCGCTTCCGGCGCCGCCTACGTGTTCACGCGATCGGGAGCGACGTGGACGCAGGAGGCATACGTGAAGGCCTCCAATGCCCTTGGCAGCCAGCTCTTCGGAGGCTCCGTGTCTCTCACGAAGGCGGGGAACACGCTCGCGGTTGGCGCGGCCGGTGAATCGAGCAACGCAAAGGGAATCAACGGCGCGCAGGCGGATGTCTCGGCGATGAGCGCGGGCGCGGTCTACGTCTTCACGCGCGCGGGCACCTGGTCGCAGGAGGCGTATGTCAAAGCTTCCAACACGCTCGCGAACCAGCGCTTCGGTGCCGCGATGTCGATCGTGGGCGACACGCTCGCTGTCGGCGCGCCCGGGGAGGCGAGCGCCGCGCTCGGGATCGACGGCGACCAGACGAATGTCAGCGCCGTCGGCGCGGGTGCGGTCTACGTCTTCACGCGCGCGGTCACCGTCTGGTCGCAGCAAGCGTACGTCAAGGCATCGAACACGCTCACGAACCAGGGTTTCGGTGGCTCCCTTGCTCTCCTCGGTGACAACCTCGCGGTCGGCGCGCTCGGCGAATCGAGCGGGGCCACCGGCATCGGCGGCAACCAAGGGGACACGAGCCTGATGCGCGCTGGTGCCGTCTACTTGTTTCTGCGCGGTGGGACTGCGTGGTCGCAGACGGCGTACGTCAAGTCGTCCAACACGCAAGCGGACCAGGACTTCGGCGCCGCGCTCGCGTTGTCATCGGACACTCTGGTGGTCGGCGCCGTGAAGGAGTCCAGCAGCGCGAAAGGGATCAACGGCGACCAGAAGAAGACCGACGCCCCAGGCGCCGGCGCGACGTACGTTTTTCGCTAGCTTGCGTGGCGCGAGCGGGCGAGGTTGCCTGCAGCTGAGCCAATGCTAGATTCAGGACATGAAAAAGTCCGAGAAGCCCGCCAAGACGCCCGCGGTCAAGGTTCGTTCGAATGCCGTTCGCGTGAAGACGAACGTCCGTGCTGGTGACCTCTACATGCAGAACCCGCGAGGCAACAACGACCCCTCGTGACGTCTGGCTGGGCTGCGCTGTCGACTCCCCCGGCAGAGTTGCTCGGTAGGTACTGGCACAAGGCTCCGCTCGTCCAGCGACACGGACCGCGTGCACTCGAGGCACTGGGTCGCGCGCCGGTGAGCGACGACCCAATCCCATTCTTCGAGGATGTTCGGGCGCTGGTCGCCAGCGGGAAGGGAATCGTCTACGCCTCGCTGCCTCATTCTCGGTGGCTCGCGGGGTCGTCGCCGGAGAGGCCATACTTCAGCGTCCCCGTTGATGCGATCGAAAGGATTGTCGGTGCGGGCTACTCCGTGCAGATCAATGGGCTCGAGCATCTGCTTGGGCGCTTCGAGGGCATCGCGCGCGCTGGACGTGGGCTCGCTGGCGAGATCGGCCACGCAGGCGCGCTCGGGATCGGTCTCACCATCTCGCCGCCTGGCGCCGAGTTCGATCCACATCTTGATCCTGCTGGCGCGCTGATCGTCCAGACCTCAGGACGAAAGCGCTATCGGTTCGGCCGCGCGCCGCTGGTCGAACATCCGCGCGCGAAAGGATTCATCGTGGCAGGAGGGCGGGTCCGCTACGAAGACGAGCCCGACGACGAACCCGTGTATGATGCACGCGATTCGGACGAAGCGATCCTTGGGCCCGGTGATTCGCTCTACCTCCCGGCCGGGTGCGTCCACGAAACGAAGGCGGTCGAGACGTCGTGGGCGCTCCTCTTCATGTTCATGGAGGTTGGGGTGGCGGAGATCGCCAGCGATCTGATCGCGCGCGCGTTCGAGGACGATCCAGCGTTTCGCCACGTGCCACCGCTCGGCGAGTGTCGGAGCGCGTTGCCGAACGAGGCCCGCGAATTCGCCGTCACGCGGCTGCGGCAGGCCGCGGCGCGGATCGAGGCGGCGAGCGATCTCGAGGTGGCGTCGATGCTGCTCGGGCGCGTTGCGCGACACGCGTCGGCCGCCCACGTAGCGTCGCCCACACCGTTCGAAGATGATGCGATGATCGCCCTCGATCCAGACCCGGCGCTTCGCTGGATCACCGGAGACGATGTCACGCGAGTCTTCGCAGGCTCGGACGAGCTTGAGCTCGCTGGCGACTGGACGCCGTTCATGCATGCGATGGACGGCGCAGCGCTTCGCGTTCGAGACGCATTGACCCGAGCCCCCGACCCCACGACGGCGCGCGAGGTCATTCACACGCTCGTCGATCACGGAGTCCTGAGACTGCTCACGCGCTGAGAGGTGCGCCGCACGAGGTTTCAGCGACGTTTCACAATGAGCGCGTAGGTAAAAGAAGGGCCGTTTCGGTCCGCGGGGGTCCGCTGCGATCCTGGCGACGGCCTGGTCACAGCGTCGGAAGGTCGGGATCGTGAGAGCGATCAGAGCTGCTGCATTCGTCGCTCGCGTGCATCTATCGACTCGATGGCGGCGCGCAGGTCATCGACGGACATCGGCTTATCAAGCGTGGGGACGGGGACGGACTCGAGGAACTCCGTGAGGCTGTCGGTGAACGTGCCGCCTGTCATGAACACGAATCGGGCGAGCTGCGCGGGCGAGGTCTGCTCCAGATGCCGGTAGAGATCGCGACCAGTGCGATTGGGCATCATCACGTCACAGAAGATGACGTCAAAGGCGCGCGCCTGGAGGGCTTCGAGCGCTTCATCCACGCTGCCTACCGCGAAGATCACGTGCTCGCGGGAGAGGGCGCGCTCGATCCATCTCCGCGACAGCTGGTCGTCGTCGACCACCAGGATTGCCTTGCGCGCCTCGCGCACAGAAGAGATCACTGCGGTGTCCGCACTCCTGGATTGGTCCGCTGCTCGCGGGAGCTCCACGGTGACCGATGTTCCCTTGCCGAGCTGACTCGTCACGCGGACCTTGCCTCCGAAGCCCTCCACGATGCCCTTCACGATGGGGAGGCCCAGGCCCGTGCCGACGCCAATGGGCTTGGTGGAGAAGAACGGGTCGAAGATTCGCTCCAGCTGGTCTGCCGCGATTCCTGCTCCAGTATCGCGGACGGTCGCGCACACGTTTCCCGATGGGTCCACCTCCGTCCGCACTACGATCACGTTGTCGTTGGCGCGCCCCTCCGGGATCGCCTGCGCTGCGTTGACGAGCAGGTTCAAGAAGACCTGATGCAGGCGCGAATCGTTCGCCTCTACGAGCGGCACTGGTGTCAGCTCCCGAACTATCCGCGCTCGATGGCGCAGCTGGTTCGCTGCGGTGTGTAGCGCTGACTCCATGACGTCGTTCAGGTCGACAGGCTCGTGTGTCTCGTCATCTGCGCGTGACAGCATGCGAAGGTCGCGCGCAATGAGACGAATGCGCTCCAACCCGTCTCGCGCGTCCGTGAGCGCCGGGCCCACTTCCGGCCCGACTGACGTCCTGCCTCCAAGCTGCTCAGCGACGAACTCGATGTTGCCCAGTATGGCGGCGAGCGGGTTGTTGATCTCGTGCGCAACGCTCGCGACCAGCTGCCCAACGGCCGCCAGTCGCTCCGCGACGATGAGCCGCTGCGCCGCCAGCTTTCGCTCGTCCGTCACGTCGCGCATGGACCAGAGGCGTCCCCGCACGGCACCATCCTTCATCACCACGGGGCCGGTGGAGCCGTCGATCACGCGTCCGTCCGCCAGCACGATGTCGTCGGACGCGTGGATGCCCTCATCAGCGCGAATCGCGAGCACCCCCGCGCGCGCCAGTGCGGGGTCCATCGCTAGCGAGATACAGTGCTCGATCACGTCGGCGATCTTCGTCGTCGGGGTGTGGAGCTCCGCAGGCACCCGCATCAGGTCGACGAAGCGCGTGTTCATGAAGGTCACATTGCCGTCCTTGTCGACCACGACGATGCCGTGCATCACGCCCTCCTGGATGGCGGTCGCGAGCGCAAGGCCCTGCTCCAGCTCCTCTGTGCGCCGGGCCAGCGCGTCCTCCGAGCGCCGGTGGAGATCTTCGTAGAGCTCAGTCATCTCCTCCGAGCAGACGGCGAGCGATCGCTCCAGCATGTAGCGATCCTGGTCCGCCTGGCCGTACGTCTCGGCGACGTGGTCCCGCAGCGCGGCCCATTGCTGCGCCGTCGGCGGTTGCGTCTCGTCGAGACCCACCTTCTTCAGCTGCCTTTTCAGGAGGGGGTGCATGCCATCTCGGCGAACGTCGTCAGGGTCATGGTCTGGTTGTGCAGCTGTCCGCCACGACCGTCGCGCGGCGAAATTTCGCCGTATGAATAGAATCCAGCGAGCGCACACGCGGGCGGCAGAGCCTCCTTGACCGCGGTGAGCTCGTCTTCGGTGCGGCTGCCGAGCACCAGGCGCCTGCCTACGCAGCTCACGGCGATGCACGCGGAAGCCGGGACTGCGAGCGCGGTGGCCAGAGCGGCCTCCTGCGCTGCCTGGACCAGGCGGTCCACGTTCGCCCGCATCAGCTGCGCCAGTGCGCCCGTGGGCATGTCACCAGCGAACGTGAGTGAACGGTCTTCGGTCGAGTGCTTCAGGATGGTGCGCACGAGCTGCTCCGTGCTGCTCCGGTCCTTGCGGATGGCGATCGGATAAAGAAGCGCTGTCGCCGGAAGCCCCACGGCGAGCTCGCCGAGATATCGCTCGTACACGTCGAGAGCCGGCCGGTTGTCTAGCTCGTACAGCACGTTGTCTTTCGAGCGCGTGATGCGACGCTCCGGTCCGAACTTATCCCAGCCGCCCTTGCTACCGTGCCCTACGCGCAGGGCGTCCCCGTAGAAGCCAATGGCGCTCGCCACGCCAGATAGGGGCTTGCCACCAGCGAGCACCCACGTCTTCTGGAAGCGTGTTCCATCGCCCGCGAGACCGCCGGATGTGGGCACTGACTCGAGCACGCCGCCAAGGCCGGCCGTGAGCTGCGTGCCGTTGACTTCGAGTCCATCGGAGAGCACGAACACGGCACGAAGATCCTCCGCTCGCAGCGCGCGCCCCATCCGCGCGCCCACCTCGCTCGAGTCATCCGCGGAGAGCCGGTCCTCCACGACGCGCACGCGCGTGCGCTCGAACTGGATGACCAAAATGGAGAGTGACTCGTCCTCGACCGACCCGTCGTGGATCTCACCAGCGGTGGAGCAGCCGATGATCGCGGACGTCGGGAATGCCGCACGGAGCGCCGCCCATGGCTCGCCGTCGTGAAGGTACGATGACGCGCCGAACGTGAAGACAACGGTGCTCTCGCTGTCGTGGTCAGCTGCAAGCGGCCGCACCCATCCCGAGCTCCGAGCATACGCGTTCGATATCACCCGCATTGATCCATAGAACGTCACTTGAGCGCTGGGCTCAAGCTCAGCGGCGTGGCAATTCTTCTGACCACCCTCATGCGGGACCTTTTGCCCCACTCCGCCGAGGTAGAGTGCCGAGCCAACATGAGCGAGAAAGAGCGCGTGGGTAAAAGAAGGGCCGTTTCGGTCCGCTGCGAGGCGCCCTTGCGGAGCGCGCCCGCATGCGCCCGCGGAGCTAGACGCGCTGACTCGCGAGCTCTGGGATCGTCGCGTCAGCCAGCATCGCCCTGATGATGGCCCCGCATTTTGCCCGCACGCGCGGCGTTCATGCATCAGGGCGCGAACGTGTTTGTGACGACGTCCGCAGTGTCCAACGGCGTGCCGAAGCCCGCCGAGAGGTCGATGAGATCCCACGGCGCCGCGTTTGCCGTGACGACAGCGAAGTAGGTTGCGCCGTTCACGAGCACCCCTGCCGGAACGCGGAACGACGTCGTTGGTGCATAGACATAGGCGTCTGCGACCGGCGTGAGCACCGTCGCGCCGCCAACGTTCTCCACTTTGATGATCTCGATCGAATACGACGTCGCGGCGCCAACCACAGGCGCCGTCCACGTGACATTCGGCGTGGTCGTCACGCCCGCCTGCGCGGCGAACGCGTCGAGCCCGTTCACGCGCGGCGCTTTCGGCGGGCTGATCAACGGAGCGAATGCCGTTGCGGTGACGGACGCGCGTGAGCTTGCGAGCCGCGCGACCTGCGCGCTCGGCGTGGCGCCCGCAGCCGTGAACGAGACCTTGAACGAGAAATTCAGGCTCGTGTACTCCTTGTAGCGCGCATCAAGGAACTGTCCGTACGCCAGCGCGCCGTAGTCGTAGTCTGCGAACGGGACGCCACCATCCGGGGCGCCAGCGTCTGCGAACGCAGTGCCCGAAGACACATCGACACCAAGATCCAGCAAGCGCGCGCTCCCGATGCCGGGCAGATATGGGAATCCGTTGCCGTACGGTTGCGCGAAGATCGCGATGCTGAGGGCCGACGGCGTCGCGTTCGGATTGACCGCGGTCGTCAGCGCGGCGAATTGCGTGTAATGTACATTTATCGCTGCGCTGCCCGTTTGGGCTGCGGCAACGAGCGGGACCGACTCCGCGTTGGCGACGCCGTCCGTGACGGTGAGGTCCGTGAGCTTCGCATACTGCGTGATGTACCTCAGGATGCCAGACGCGGGTGCAGCGCCCACTGTCGTCCTCGTGCCCGTCGAGACGTAGACGACGTCGTTCTTCGCCGCGACCGGAAGCCCCGCCGGCCATTGTCCGAATTCGCTGGTCTGCCAATCGACGATCGGGCTCGCGCTGGTCGCGTTCGCGGCCGGCTGGGTCACACCGCCGACGTTGAACGGTCTCAGGTTCACTCCGCCTTGCGAGCTCACGATGTCGAGCACGCTGCCCTTCACCCATGGGTCAAGGCCCGTGATGTTGAACGTGATCGGCGTTGACTGCGTGACGAACGTGAGATCCGCGCGCCCGGGCCGGAACGCACCGAGCGACAGCGTGTCCGCGACGCAATCCTGGAAGAATGGCAAGCCCGCGTTCGTCAAAACCAGGAAGTAGTGGCCTAGCGGCACATTGGACGCGCTGAATGTGCCGCTTGCCGCGGCGAGCATGACCGGGATGGTCGTGTAGCCAGTTCCAGCCGGAACCAGCACCGCGAGCGTCTCTCCCGCAGGCGCTGCGCGCGGCTTCATCGACTTCGTCAGATCGTCCTGCTCGAACGTGTCTACGTAGGCGCCCGTGACGGTGCGCAGGCCCGCGTCAGAGCCCGAATCGGTCACGCCCGCGTCGACCATCCCCACGGGACCGCTGTCGAGTGGTCTCACGAAACCGCCGTCGCTCGCCGTCGCGTCGACGCCTTCGCCTCCATCCGTGCCCGCGCCAGTCGGTGAGCTACTGCTCGAGCAGCTCCATACCAGCGCGAACGTAGTCGCCGATGCGGCGGTCACGAAGAATCCCCGTTTCCACATCTACCGAGTAGATACCAAATATCGAGACACGGGAAGAATCCCGCGGGGTGCCAGCACATTCGACGCGCTTCCTCGCGCCGTGTCCCCGTCCACTCGAAGTGACACGATCGGCGAGCAGCCAAGCATCACGCCGAGAAGAAGCACTGCGGCGGTGCAGCTGTTCATCGCGACCTCGCGTCGAACCATCGCGGGCAGCTGACACCAGTCGCCGGTTTGCTAGACTGGAGACGTGGCGGCCGATCCGGCAAAGAAGCGCGCGACCTACGCAGACGTCCTGGCAGCGCCTCCGCACATGACGGCAGAGGTGCTCGACGGCGAGCTGCACCTGATGCCAAGGCCCGCGCGGAAGCACCTTCGCAGTGTGTCGGGGCTGGGAGCGATGCTCTACATGTCCTTCGACGCCGGCGTGAACGGACCGGGTGGCTGGACCATCCTGGACGAGCCGGAGCTCCACCTGGGGCCCGAGCCCGACATCCTGGTGCCGGACCTTGGAGGCTGGCGGTCGGGTCGCCTGGTCGAGAAGGACGATGAAGATCCGCCGTTCATCACCGTCATTCCAGACTGGGTCTGCGAGATCCTCTCGCCGGGAACGGCTCGTGTCGATCGCCTGAAAAAGATGCGCATCTATGCGCGAGAGCGCATCCAGTACGTGTGGCTGAGCGATCCGCGCGAGCGCATCGTGGAGGTCTATCGCTTCGGTGATGCCGCCTACACGCTCGTGGGTGCGTTTGGCGGCGACGATGCGCTCACCGCGGAGCCCGTCGAGGCCGTCACCATCCCGACGTCGATCATGTGGGGTCAGAAGTAGGGGTCGCGTTGGCCATGGTCTCAGTCGCATGACGACTACTGGCAGATCGCGATTCCGTAACCCGGGTACGGGGTGCCCGCGCCCACGCACGTCAGGGCACCGCACTCCGCCGGGCCCGTACAGAGCTGACGTGTCCCAGCGCCACACGAGGCCTGGCAAAGTCCGTGGTGCAGGGTGGGCCGCATCGCTCCCGAGTGCTGCATTTTCCGGCCGCTCGAACACGTCCGCCTTGGCGCGGCGAGCTCGCTGCAGGGGGGTTTGCGTCTCTATGCGGCGCGCGACAGTCGGCGGAGGGTCTTGCTTTGCCAGAACGGTGGACCACGCGCGGGCGTGCGCACAGGGAGCGCCGTCGTCTGCACCCGCTCCTGCTTCTCTTCGCGCGCGGGAATCTTCACGCAACCGTGAGCACGGTACCTGTCGCAGGGCGCGATCACAGCCACGTGTGATCCGCGATCACAGCCACGTGTGATCGTCAGCTGCCGATGGCCTTCTTCAGGAGGGATCGTGGCTTCCTTGCCGACAATGCTCCACACGCCGTTTCGGGCTGGGCGTTGGGTCGGTCTGTCCCATTGTGGGTTTGATGAAATGAAGGCGCGCGTATGCTGGGGCGGTCTCATCCGACAGCGCCGCATCGATCATCGCGCGCGGATCGAGTTACTGCTCGACCTCGACGAGCGTGCACGCCACAATCTGAGCCCGACCCTCGGGAGGGATGCTGGAGGATGCTCATGCCGGAACGGACTACGGGCTGGATCGTGCGGCGCGCGTCCTTCGCGGTGATTCTGAGCGCCTTTGCTTGCGCTCCCGACCGTTCTGAAAACCTCGGCACGACATCGGAGAATCTCTGGGGCAACCAGGTCCGCATCGATGACGACACGCCGAATGCCAACGTCGTGGTCGCCATCGACAAGCACACGGGCACGGGCATCTTCATCACGCCAAAGATCGTTCTGACGGCGGCTCACGTGGTGAACGGCGCAGCCGACAAGGGCTGCAATCCTGGTGTGAGCAACATCAACATCGGACAAAATACTTCTGCGGTCGACCCCGTCACGGGGTTGGCGTGGACTCGGTCCCTCGCGCTGGCCACCGAGCCTCCTGCCACGCTGGTGAGCGGCTGCGTGGATACCGGTCCCGTCGGCAACAGCGAGGAAGGCATCGACGTCGCCCTCCTGTACCTCAACAATCAGGACATCGAGCCGTTCGTCGAGAAGGTCGCGTTCCACCGGCCATCGTTCGCACGCCCGGTGCCGTTTCAGGAGGGCGCTGACGTTGCCGGCTGGTCGCAGCTGGGACCCGATATCAGCGGTTTTCCCGGATCACAGGGCGGTACCATCAACCCGCAAATGAACTTTCGAATGCTTGGGTTGCCGAACTTTTTCAATGGCAGTCCCAACCCCGTGGATGGAGCTCCAGATGACCACGGGCACCACTGGTCGTGGCAGTGGGATGGCTCCGTTCCAAACCTGCGCGGTACCGCGAGCGGCTCCGTGGCCGTTGCCCCCGGCGACTCGGGTGGGCCGCTGTTTACGGAGCGTGGATGGCGCGATCCCATCGGGGTGCTGCACGGCGTGACCTACTGCAAAGACACTATTGCCGGAGTGGTCGTGCCCACTCCATTCGCGTGCATACTATGGGCTGACATTACGGCGCCGTCGACCACTGACTGGATTCGGGCGCACGCCCTCGATAGCGCAGTTCATAGTTCATCGAGTCCCACCGGCGGCACCGGACACTCTTCCACCTGGCTCAGGAATCACCGCCGCGACAGAGCAGACTTCTGGTTCGGCGAGGTCGACTGGGCCGATGGTGGTTCTTGCGACAAGTCGCGCGACTTCGATTGCGACCACTGGTACGATGAGAACGACAACTGTCCCTACGTGCCGAACACCGCGCAGATTGATTCGAACGACGACGGATTCGGCGACGCCTGCAGTCCGTGCCCGTGCGACATCGGCAATGATCGGGACGGTGACGGCGTCTGCGAACATTGTGACCCGGTACGGGGCAAGGTGCTCGGCGACAACGCCGCCGTCTCCGCCATGCTCGACCGGCTCCTCCACCACGCTCACGTGCTCAAGTGCGGACCCAGGAGCTACCGGACACACCGAGCGGACTTGTCAGTGGTGGTCGCGGAGAGCTAATTCTACTGCGGGAAGTTGCGTCCCAGTTCTCAGTTCCGTTCGGGCTTGCGCGCGGCAGCGTGAAAAACGCGGCGGGGCCGCTGTCAGGGCCCCTGAAGCGAACGAGCGACGCTTGGCGTCTGTTGCTCGCTGCCGCC
>JBBRNJ010000113.1:0-23308 GCA_038230375.1 Polyangiales bacterium
AGGCCGCCAGGTACTGCGCACACGCCTCTTCGCCCGCGAAGCGAGCCTGAAATTCCCGCAAGTTTGCTGGAAACGATGGCCTGGGCAAGACCCCATACTACCGGCAGGGTCTTGCTGAAACAACCGGACAAGCAGGAGCTAGCTAGCGATACATGCGCGAGATGCGTTCCTCTGGTGAGCGCCGATCCGCGAGGAGAAGACAGAGGTAGAAGCAAAGCTCCGCTGGCTTCATGAGGACCAGGATCATGTCCGCCAGCCACGGTCCGCGAATGAGCTGGCTCACCGGGTAGCCAAGGCGATCGTAGGTACGGCGCGCGACCGCACCGAGGCGCGGCCACCGCTCGTGGAGCAGGTCCTCGAACGCGTTCGCGATCGCGAGCTGCCGGTTGACGATGATGGGCTGACCGCGACGCACGCCGATGCGCTCCGGGCGGGCGAGCCAGCGGTGCCCGCGCGCGGCGACGGTGCACAGGTAGTGGCAGTCACCGTGTGGGATGGTCTGGAAAGGGATCTGCGAGAACGTGTGCCCGCACGTCCTGGTGAACGCGGCGACCGCGCCATATCTGTCATGCTGGATGAGCCCGGCGACGAGCGCGTAGACCCCAAGGACCACGGGGACCCGTGCCACCGAGCCCGCGAGCACGCGCACGTTCACGCGCGGAGACGCCGGGGCCGCATGCACCTCTGCGCCGCGGAACGGATCACTCACCTTCACCGGCGGGGGCTGCGCGGCCTCTGCGCCACGACGCCGCAAACGCGCGCGCAGCTCGACGGTGAGCAGGACGATGGTGAGCAGCGGCGAGACGGCCGCGCCGCCCACTGGGTAGACAAGCAAGCCCACCACCACGTCGCCGGCGAAATGCGTCGCGATGACGGCGTGCATGACGATGCCTGCGAGCAGCACGGCGTGAACCCACGGCTCGGCCTGCGGATGCAGCGCCTCGGGCCTTCGCCTGGACACGGCATACGCGAGCACCACGACCGCCTGCAGGCCCGCCATCACGAGTACGCCAGGTTCACCCAGCGAGCGGACCTCGCCCACGTCACCGGTGCCGCAACCATCCAGCACGCAGCTCGCGGAGAGCCCATGGTTGAGGAGGATTCCCCAGACCGGCATCACCACCAGCACGAGCAGCGCGTATGCGTTCCGCATCGCATCCATCGCGGCGCGACGACGACTCCCGATCACGACGGTCGCGATGACGGCGATCGGCGCGGTCACACCTGCGAACGAGCAAAGAAGCTGCGCCGTGGTCCAAGCGTCCCACGGATGCTTCAACGCATCGAGCGCGGCGAAGACCCCCAACACGCCCACGGAGCCATACGACACGATCAGGACGATGGCGTAGTAGACGCCAGCGAGGACAACCCAGACCGAGGGCTGGGGGACGCGTGGCGGAGGCTCTTGCGCTTGCGGCTCCTCCGGCGCTTGGGGCTCCTGCATGTGCGGGTCGTCCGGCGTTTTTGGC
The DNA here is from genome assembly GCA_038230375.1 of Polyangiales bacterium. Lineage (GTDB taxonomy): Bacteria > Myxococcota_A > Polyangia > Polyangiales > Polyangiaceae > JANXLV01. The sequence goes on from JBBRNJ010000113.1 coordinate 1,470, forward strand.
TCTTGCCCCTCTCCCTCGGTCATGAGGATGGATGTATCGCGAAGCCAATGACGTCGCGAGGCACTCCGCTCCTGCAGGTGAATTTTTCCGGGCTCACTGGCCTTTGTGGGCCCCGCTTGACCGCACGCCGTGAGCTGCCACAGTGCGCGCCAACATGCGCGCCCACACGCTGGTGTCAGTCTCGGTGGTCCTTGCAGCTCTCGTTGCATGCAGCGCCACGCCGCCGGACGAAAAGCTTGGTCAGACGAGCCAGAACATCGTCGGCGGCCAGTCGGACACGACCCACCAGGCCGTGGTGGCGGTCGGCCTGGCGCAGGGGGCATGCACCGGCACCATCATCAAGACGGATCCGGCGACGGGCGTTGGCTGGGTGCTTGCGGCGGGGCACTGCATCGCGCTCGGTGGTGCTGCGCAGGTGGTGATCCAGGGCGACGACGTGACCTCCTCATCGTCGCTGCAGTACCAGGTGCTGAGCGGCACGGTGCACCCCACGTACAACTCGAAGGACGTCTCTTCCGATCACGACTTCTCGATGATCACGATCGCCGGCGTGGACAAGGACACGCCCACGATGCCGATCCCCGCGTCCGCAACCGACGGCGTGAAGATCGGCAACACGGTCATGAGCATCGGCTACGGCGCCACCGCCGGCGGTGCGACCCCCACGCCGAGCAACGTTCGCAAGAACGTGACCATGAAGATCTCCAAGATCCACGGCCTGGACGGCGCGGCCGGGACCACCCAGCTCGAGGATGATCGCTCGCAGAGTGGCAGCAGCGGCGCCGTGGGCGTGCCGTGCGAAGGCGACAGCGGCGGCCCCGTGGTCGACGCGAATGGCGTCGTCGTCGCGGTCCACTCCTACGGCGACACTGGATGCACGCAGTACATCACGAGCGATCGCGTCAGCTCCGAGCTCACGTGGATCAACGGCGAGCTTGCGAAGGCCCCCGCGAACGACTGCGCGCTCTGCCAGGCGAAGGTCTACTCCGGCAAGTACACCTGCGCGCAGCAGCAGTCCGCATGTCTTGCGGACAAGGACTGCGGCGCCATCAACACGTGCGCGAACAAATGCGCCGCGAGCGACAACGCGTGCGTGCAGAAATGCTTCTCCGCGACGCCGCTCGGACTGGGCCCGCTCAACGGCGTCCAGCTCTGCGGCTGCAACACCGCGTGCGCCACGGAGTGCAAGACGGACAAGAGCTGCAGCGGCGTGCCGAAGTGCGGCTTCTCGCTCAACGTCGGCAAGTGCACCACGTACACGGAGGGCACGTGCTGCAACGAGCTCGCGGCTGCCTCGGTCGACAAGGTCGGCTTCCTCTGCCTCCAGCAGTCTGGCAAGTACGCCGGCTGCGACAAGAGCGCCGCCTACCAGACGCTCCTCACCTGCCAGAAAAAAAGCACGGACTGCGCCGCGGTCGGAGCGGGCGGAGCGGGCGGAGCAGGCGGCGACGGCGGTGCAGGCGGCGGAACGGGCGGCGCGGCGAGCGGTGACGGGACGGGAGGGGCCAGCGGCGACGGCACCCCCACGAGCCACACCGTCACCACGGGCTGCAACGCGAGCAACCACAGCACGCCGCTCGACGGAGCCCTCTTCCTGGCAGGCACGGCCATCCTTGGCCTGCAGCGACGCCGCACCCGCCGCGCGTGATCGTCAGCGCGTGATCGTCAGCGCGTGATCGTCAGCGCGTGATTGTCAGCGCGTGATCGTCAGCGCTTGATCTTCAGCGTGGGGACGGAGCGCCTCTTCGGTAGACGCTGATGATGGGGACGCCGTCGTGGGTGAGCACGTAGTCGGGCGTGGGATGGCTGTATTCTACCCAGATATTGTAGTCGATCTCCGCCATGTGGAGCTCGTGGTGGACGATCGAGAACAGCGCCTCGCTCGGCGTGCCCACGCCGCGTAGGTCCTTGCGGACGCGTCCCTCGTCCACCAGGCGCGCCCACGAGTCCCATGCAGTGTCGTGGATGAAGACGGTGGCGTTGCGCGGCGCGTTCTTCTCGAAGTACGGCGCAAGGCTCTCCGTGGTGAAGCCCCAGAACTGGCGGTTCAGGCCAAGGTCCGCGCCGCCCGCCGTGCCGCCCACGAACGGCACGTACGCAGACAGGCCGAACGGATGCGAGTGCGCCGTGACCGCGAGCGGCGCGATGACAACGCTGGCCGCGAGGAGCGCGTCGCCGATCTGCCTTCGCTTGCCGGTGAGTGTCCACCTGGTGACGCGCACGAACGCGCTCGCGATGATGTCGAAGCCGCGGCCCGCGAAGATCGCGAGCGCCGGGTACGCAGGGAACCAGTGCTTGGTGCCGCCGAAGATCGGCGTGGACGGCAAGAAGAACACCGCGAGCGGCACGGCGAGCGCAAGGAACAGCAGCACATCTCCCTGCACCCGGTCAGGCTTCTCCGCAAAGCCCTTCGGCGCGGGCATCGACAGCGTACGCGTCACGTACGCCTGAGCGCGACGGAAGATCGAGCGAAGGCGATCGCCCGCGCCGATGAGGAAGAGGAGCACCGTGACAGTGGGCACCGTCGCCGCGATCAACACGGGCGCATAGGCCTTGGGTGAGGGCGGTCCCCAGTAGTTCTTACCGAGGAACTCGATGTTGTAATACTCGTGGTGCAAGTGGAAGTTGAACCACTCCTGCACGCGCGCAACGGTGTCGTTCCAGAGCCATGGCCAGAGCGCGACGAACACGAGCGGCCCCACCGTCGCCATCGCGACGATCGAGCCGGGCACCGCAAGCGTGGCTGTGGGCGCAGCGGGCGCGGGCGGCGGTGCGCTCGCCTTCGGGTCGACCTTCCTGGGGCCGCGGATCCATTTCACGATCGAGATCGGAAACGCGACGAGGTCCGGCCAGTGCACGAGCACCGCATGCGGAAGGAATACGCCGGGCAGCATCCAGGCGTTGTGCTTGGTGTCGAGCGTGAGCCCGTAGACCACGCCGCACAGCAGCGCACGCCACACGCCGCCCTTCGTCTCTGCGCGCCAGTAGGTGTAGATGCAGAGGATCCACATCGCCATGATCGGCACGTCGAAGCAGGCGAGGTGTGCGTTGTAGAAGACGTTCGGCATGAGGCCGAGCAAGATCGCGCCCATCGCCCCAGCACGCCGTGAGTACACGCGCGCGCCAAACAGGTACGTCACGTAGATCGCGACGCCCATCATCACCATGCCCGGAAACCGGAAGGCCGTGCTCGCGTCGCTGAACAGGTGCCATTTCTGGTGGAAGAAGTGCCACGACAGCGCAAACAGGCTCTTCATCAACGCAGGATGCTCGTGGTTCGCCTGCCACGAAGCGTCGACGACGCTCTTCTCCATCGCCATCCCGGGATGCTCGAACAGCAGGTTGAACCACCGCGCATACTCGGTCGAAGCCCGAAAATAAAATCCCTCATCCCGAGCAAATCCCAGGCTCCGAGCCGTAGCGAGCAACCACGCGACATAAGCCAACCCAAGCCCAACCCCAAAAAGATGGTCGTCCCGAGTGAGCTCCAAGGGCGAGCGTGAAGTCGAGGTCGAGGTCGAGGTCGAGGGCGAGGTCGAAGTCGAGGTCGAGGTCGAAGTCGAGGTCGAGGTCGAAGTCGAAGTCGAAGTCGAAGTCGGAGTCGAGGTCGAAGTCGTGCTCGGCTTCTCGCTGTCGTTGACCTTGGCCTTCTCTTCGACCTTGGCTTCAACCTTCTCCTCGACCTTGGCCTTCTCTTCGACCTTGGCTTCAACCTTCTCCTCGACCTTGGCCTTCTCCTCGACCTTGGCCTTCTCCTCGACCTTGGCCTTCTCCTCGACCTTGGCCTTCTCCTCGACCTTGGCCTCGGCCTTCTCCTCGACCTTGGCCTCAGCCTTCTCCTCGGCCGCGATCTTCGGCTCGGACTTCTTCTCTTCGTCGCTCATCGCGTGTCCGCCGCGAAGCAGTACTGGCGCAGCTGGCTGCGCGAAATCACGTCGACCGTGAGCTCGCCGCGCTGTCCGGCGAGCTCCTGGGTGCTGAGCTCGAAGCCCGTCCATCCCGTGCCGACGCGGTGCTCTGCGCGGCCGATGTTCTTGTCGCCGGACTTGAAGACGAGGCTCACGATCTCACCGGTGGCGTGGCGCTCGGTGTCGTAGTGCAGGCTGTGGTGGCCGTGGACCGCGTTGCCGAACGTGATGTTCGCGAACTTGATGCGCAGCGCGCCGCCAGGGCCGACGGTGGGCGCAAGGATGCACTGCCGCGGATCGTGCTCGAGATCCTGGATGACGCTGACGCCAGCGAACGTGCCGTTGCAGTTCCACCGGGCGCCCGGCGTTGCCGGACCGAACGGGTAGTACACGCCGCCCGACTGCGTGGGCCCGACGTTGTACGCGCACGGCTGCTCCATGCCAGACCCCAGGTCCACGCGATACGCCGTGGCCTGATCCGGCGTGAGGTGCTGCACGAGATCGTCCTTCACGACGGCGGGCGAAGGGTTCGTCAGCACGGTCACGGTGACACCGCCGAACTGTCGCTCCTCGGTCTTCTTCCATCCAAGGACCTCGGGCCGGTGCTCACCGCGGATGGAGAGCTCGAAGGCGCGCGCGAAGCGGGTCTCGTCGGGGCGCGCGCTCCGCGCCATGGTCATGATGTTCGGCCCTGCCATCTCGCGACCGATGGGGTCGACCCATTTCGGGGCAAAGAGCACCAGATCGTCGGGCTTGAGCTCCTTCTCGATGGAATGCGCGGCATCGGCGAAGTGCCGATCCGGTACCACGCTGTGCGTCTGCTGCACGTGAAGCACGAGCTCCACGATGCCGACCGCGGGCACCACGACGAACGCCCACCTGCGCCACGCGGGCGCGAGCCGGAGCGGGTCACGCGCCTTCGTGCCGGGATTCGTCGACTCGGCCCACTGGCCTTCGTCGAGCTTCTCCATGCCCTCGGGGAGCTCCTTCGCCACGTCGTCATCGGTGCTCAAGGTGGCGAGAGCTTACACGACATTCGCGGGATGACACCACCGCGCGCCTGTACTAGTACGCGGAGCTGAGATGGCAAAAGCAACCGCCTCCCGCGAAGCAGTCATCGGTCGCTCGGCCAAGGTCCGAGGTCGCATCACCGGCGAAGGTGATCTCACCGTGCTCGGCCAGGTCGAGGGGGAGATCAACTTGAAGGGCGACCTGGTCATCGGCGAAGGCGGCTCGATCCAGGCCGGCACATCCGGAGTCGACGCCAACACGGTCACCGTCTCGGGCACCCTCGAAGGCGATGTCCACGCGCGCGGCATGATCCGCATCGAGTCCGGCGCGCACGTCCGCGGCGACATGCACGGCGCCAGCGTCTCGATCGAAGAAGGTGCATCCTACACGGGTCGTCTGGACGCCCAGTTCGACCTGCCGCCGGAGCTCTCGGGAGAGGGCACTTCAAGGACCGGCACGGCAAAGCGCCGCTGAGCCCGCTGAGCACCACCCAGCACCCGCCCAGCAACACGAACTTCATCCGGAACTTAGAGAGGAACGAACATGGCGAGCACTGTCATCGGTTCTGGCATCACCATCGAGGGCGAGATCACGACTGACGACGACGTCGTCGTTCAAGGAACGCTCCGCGGCAAGCTGACTGCCAAGGACGGCGTGACCGTGGAGGCCGGCGGCGTGGTCGAGGCGGACATCGTCTCGGGCCCGGCGCACGTGGCGGGCACTGTCACCGGCAACATCTCGTCCACGGACCGCGTGGACCTGCAGCACGGCGCTCGCGTCGTGGGCAACGTGAAGGCAACCCGGATCACCATCGCAGACGGCGCTCAGTTCAAGGGCAACGTCGACATGGACGTTTGAAGGTAAAACATGGCCGCAGACGTCACAGTCATTGGTCGTTCGAGCTTCGTGCGCGGACGCATCTCCGGCACGGGAAGCCTGGAGATCGCGGGTCGCGTCGAGGGTGAGGTCTCCGTCACGGGCGACCTGTCCGTCGAGGCCACGGGCCTCGTCGCGGCGAACCTCAGCGCGCTGCGCATCACCGTGCGTGGCGGCGCCATCAAGGGCGATCTGACCGCGGAGGAAGGCATCGTCCTCGAAGCGGGCGCGCGTGTCGTGGGCGATCTGATCGCGCCGCGCGTCGCGATCGCCGAGGGCGCGCTCGTGCGCGGTCACGTCCAGACGGGCGGCGCAGGCGCGCACAAGTCTGGCGCCGCGACCAAGAAGCAGCCCGCGCCGTTCCAGCGCGCGGCACCGCAGCCGAGCATCTCGGGTAAGAACGGCCCCGTGACCACCCGTCAGCCAACGGCGACCAGCATTGCCAAAGCGCCGCCGCCCGCACCCCCGCCGCCTGCGAAGAAGAGCGCGCCCGCAAACAACGCCGCGCCCGCGCACAGCATGCCCCGTGGCTCCGTCCTCGCCGGGACGCGACCCCAGCCGAACAAGGCGCCAGCCCCCGTGGTGCCCGTCCTGAAGAAGGGCGCGAAGGCCACTCAGAAGAAACGTGCATAGTGCACGTTTCTTCGGATGACTCTCCTCCGTCTGCGACGGGCGCGCGAACTCGGCTGCTCGAGCTCCTGACGGCGCGCTCCTATGCAAAGAAGCGCGTGGTGCTCGCATCGGGCAAGGAGAGCGACTTCTTCATCGACTGCAAGCAGACGGTGCTCTCCGCGGAGGGACACGCGCTCGTTGCAGACGTGATGTTCACCATGCTGCTGGCACACTATCCGGCGTTCGATGCAGTCGCCGGTGTGGAGCTCGGCGGGTGTCCGCTTGCAAGCGCGGTGGCACACCGGAGCTTCCTGCTTGGCACAAACAAGGACGCGATCTACGTCCGCAAGGACGCCAAGGACCACGGGGCAAAGCGCCTCCTCGAGGGCGACGCCCACCTACCGCCCGGCGCGCGAGTGGTCCTGCTCGAGGACGTGGTGACCACGGGCGGGTCCACGCTGAAGGCGCTCGACAAGCTGGAGGCCGCCGGACGCGCTGTCGTCGGTGTGCTCGCACTGGTGGACAGGCTCGAAGGCGGGCGCGAGGCGATCGCCGCACGCACGTGCTTCCAGAGCGTATTCACGCGCAACGATTTCCCCGCCTGAGGCTTTGGCAGGCGCGGGCGCGGTCAGGAACGTCGAGTTCGGAGGCGTTTCAGAGCGCCTGCAGGAACACGTCGCCGTTCACTGTGTCGGACGGAGCGGGCGTGCTCGCGGGAGCCTTCGTTGCGGCAGCCGGAGCGTCGTCATCCAGCGGCTTGGGAGCGGGCGCGCGGCGAGCGGGGGGCCGTGCCGGTGGGGCGCGACGTGGCGGCGCAGCTTGTGAGGTCTTCTGTGCCGCGATCGGCAACGTGCGAACGTCCACGGTGGGCATGGGCTTCGCGGCGGCAGCCTGCGGTGCGGACTGCTGCACACCGCCCTGCGGAGGTGTCGTCGTCTGGGACGGGGCACCCATCTGCGGCGGTGCGCCCATCTGCGGCGCCATCTGGCGCGGGTCCATCTGACCGGGCTGCGCGACTTGCTGCTGCGGCTGACTCATCTGCGGTCCCGCAGGCGCCATCTGCTGCTGCGGGTATTGCGCGGTTGTCTGCACCCTCGGCCCCTCGACCGCGGCGCTGTCACGTGCGGCGGGCATGAAGAACGCCGCCACCATCGCCGCCACGCCGACCATGAGACCGAGACAGAACCACGGCGCGCGATGCACGGACTCGCCGACCTTCGTCATGGTCGCCCGCTGATTCAGACCGGGCGTGACGACCGGACCGGTTGCGCCCGACATCCCAGAAACGCCGTTGAGCGCCATGTAAGGCTGCGCGACCTGCTGCTGGGGATAACTCATCTGGCCGGACTGCATCTGGCCGGACTGCATCTGGCCGGACTGCATCTGGCCGGACTGCATCTGGCCGGACTGCATCTGGCCGGACTGCATCTGTGCAGACTGCATCTGTTGCATCGCCTGCATGCGGAGCGCCTGGAGCTGCGCCGACTGGAGCGGGATGGGCTGCGACCCCGACTGCATTGTCATCGGGTAGACCGGCTGCGCGGCCGGGACCGGACCGGACATCGGACCCGAGAGCATCTGACCGGAGATCATCGGACCGGACGCAGAATGCCCGGGAACGGGCGCAAACCCGGAAGGGCCGAGGCCGAGCGCCGTGCTGATGCGCGGTGCAGCAGCGAGACCGGACTGCGCCGGGATCGGCTGGTTCCCATACACGCGGGGCGCGCCGGTCCGCGTGTCGCCGTAGGGCTGCTCGAGGTCGTCGTCGCTGTTGTCGTGGTTCTCGTCGCCATCCGACAGGTGCGATTCGACGATGGGATCGGAGTCGCGATGGTCCGCGAAGAGGCCGTCCTCGTCGTCGACTTCTTCGATGGAGACGTTGACCGAGACTTCGGTGCGGCGCGGGGGCAGGCGCTCGATGCGCTCCATCCGCTCGATCCGCTGCTCGACCATCCGCTCCGTCCTCGGCGCGGGCTTCGTCGTGGCCACGGCGGCTTCCATGGACGCCGTGGGAATGTCATCCATCGCGAGGTCGTCGTTCACCTCAGGATGCTCGGCGAGCCACTTCTCATACGTCTCCGCGGGGCGGCGCGACGTCGCGGTCTGCTCGTAGATGGAGTCGCGCTGGTTGTCGCGAGCGCTCTCGAGGCGTGTCGTGAGCGGCTCTTCCACGATGTCGTGGCCCGGAAACGAGCGCAGCCCGGCGAGGTGGGTGGGGACAGGCGGGGGCCTCGGCACGGGCGTGCTCTTGCGAACCGGATTCGAGGCCTCGCGGCGCTGCGTCGGCGGATCGATCGGGCTCTCGAGCGTGCCGATCGGAGCGGGATCCGAGGGGCGCCGCGGGGGCGCGGACAGCGGGGGCAGCGTGGAGGGCCGGCGCGACTTGAGCGACGGACGAACATCGGATTCGAGGTCCGGTGCGGAGGGCCGAGGCGGAATGGACGAGGGACGGATGGCACGAAGGTGCCCCGCCCCGCTCGTTGTCCTCTTCCGGATCTTCGGAATCGCGCCCATCTGGTCAGTCAGATTGAAGCAGGAAGCGTGCTAGCGCGGGAGCCTTTCGTGCTGTTGTTTTCCAGCCAAAACACAAGGTGTAGGAGCCAGCCCCCCTGGGGGATGTCCGATCCATGCGGGCCGCATGCTGTCCATGCTTTTGTGACTTCCCGGAGACAAATGCGTACTCGGCTTCGCGGTTCCGGTCTCCCCTCCGTGACAAGTTGTGCCGCACGAAGCGTTGCAACTCTTTCGCTCGCGATGCGTCGGTCGGCTAGAGTGCGCGACCCATGGAAGCCGGTAAGCGCATCGTGATCTTGTCTGACTCCACGGGAGAGACCGCGGAGAAAGTCGTCCGCGCGGCGATGCTCCAGTTCCCACACTCGGGGGCGCAGATCCGGCTCCACACACGCGTGCGCACGAAGGAGGCGGCTCGTCCGATCCTCGAGCAGGCCGCGCGTGATGGTGCGCTCGTCGTCTTCACCGTGGTGAGCCCGGAGCTGCGCGAGTTCATTCACGCGTCGAGCTACGAGCTCAAGGTCGAGGCGCTCGATCTCATCGGCTCGCTCATCGGCAAGCTGCAGGTCTTCCTCGATCGCCAGCCGATCAACATGCCGAGCGGGATGCTGCCGCTCTCCGAGGAATACTTCCGCCGCATCGAGGCCGTGGAGTTCACCGTCAAGAGCGACGACGGCAAGGAGCCGCGCAACTTCAAGAAGGCGGACCTCGTGCTAGTGGGCGTGAGCCGCACGTCGAAGACGCCCCTCTCCACGCTGCTCGCACAGCGCGGCCTCAAGGTCGCGAACCTGCCGCTCGTGATGGGCGTGGAGACGCCGCCGGAGCTGGAAGAGGCGAGCCAGGATCGCTGCGTCGGTCTCACCATCGGGCTCGATCCGCTGGTGGAGATCCGCAAGGCGCGCCTTCGTCAGCTCGGCATGAGCGTGGACGCGGCGTACGGGCTCAAGGAGCAGGTGAAGCAGGAGCTCGAGTACGCGCAGCAGGTGTTTGCGAAGCACCCACAATGGCCCGTGATCGACGTCACCGGCCGCGCGATCGAAGAGACCGCCGTCATCATCCTGGAGTCACTCAAAGAGCGCGACGAAGCCGCCAAAAACGCACGCGCCTCGCTGGTCTAACAGCCGCAAAGCATCAAGCAGCTGGCGTTGCCCGCGCAGTCGGCCGCGCAGTTCTTGTCGCAGCTGCTCGGCGTGCCGCCACCACCACCACCGCCGCCGCCCGTGCTCGCTGGATTCGTGCAGCGTCCTTCGACGACGCCCTGACAGACCGTCCCTTGCGATTGGGCCGCGATGAGATCCGTGGCCTGGCCGCATGTGGTGGGCGTACCAATGGGGCAGAGCAGGCCGTTGCAGTCGCACTGGAGGTCCGCGATGTTGCCGACGATGCGCCAGCCGCAGCCGGGATACACGCTCTGATCGATGATGACGTTCGGGCACTGCGTCGTGGTCTGGCAGAGCGAGATACCGAGAGACGTGTCCATCGCGCAGTTGACGCCGGTGACTCCGGGCGCGGAGACCACTCCGCCTTCCGTCACAGTGGCTGCGGCAGCCGCGTCCGACGCGGCGCCTGCGTCCTTGCTGGCGCCCGTGCTGATGTCCACGCACGCGACGAGACAAGGGGCCGCGGCCGAAAGGCCGAGGAATGCAGCTACGAGGACGGCTCTATGATGCATGATCGCTACACCTTGCAGACACGGAATGAGCGGGCCAACTTCCCTGCAAGGATGGTCCCGGGGTAGGCTGCATGCCCATGACGATGGACGCGTATGCTCCGCTTGGCGATCCCAGGACCGCCACACTCTCCGTGCTCGTTTCTACACTCGCGGAGGATGCGATCTTCACGCTCGCCGCGGGCGGAGGCACCGAGTCGCTCGACCAGCTCGGCAAGCGTCGCGGTGAGGCGTACGCGGGGCTGCTCGGCGGACGGACGCTGATCCGCATGCTGACGGACTTTGACCACTGGGTGGTCGAGATGACGCGCATGATGGCGCCCGTCTACGCGCCCACGTTCATGCCCATGGGCGACGTCATCCGCGAGCGCATCACGCTCGAGGCAGGCGCGCGCGGGCTTCGTTCTCTCTTCTCCTCCAAGCCGAGCGACAAGGACGTGCAGCGCGTGAAGCGCTTCGGAACACTCGCCGTGCGCGTGCTGCGCGCGGTCTTCGCGGCGGATGGGCCGCTGGACGTGGAAGAGGGGCGCGCGCTCGCCGCGCTCATCGGCTGTCTGGGTCTGTCGCAAGAGGACTCGGCACCGCTGTACACGGAGAACGCGATCCCCGTGGAGCAGCTGGACATGTACGGCGAGATCGACGCCGCGGTCGTGCGTGCGCTCATCCGCGGTGCATGGCACGCGTCCGCGTGGGACAAGATCGACCCGCGTGAAGAGCACGTGGTGCGGACCATCTCGCAGAAGCTCGCAGTGCCGCCGGTGGAGGTGGAGCAGATGCGCACCGACGCCATGGCGCGCGTGGATGCACGGCGAAACGTGGGCGCCGCCGCGGTGGATGCGATCCGCTACGTGCTGTCGGATCGCGCGCCCGGCATCGGCGTGACGCTGGCTTCGCATGCGGGTTCGTTGCTCTTGCCGCGTCGTCACCGGGACGAGGTGCTCGCGCACGTGGGCCATGGCTCACCGGTCGTGCTGGGGCGCAGGTACACGGCGCTCGCCTCCGACGACAAGGCCACGGTGCTCGCTCTGGCGTGGGCTGCGGGGCTCTTCGAGGATCCGACCATGGGCCGCAGGGCGCTCCTTCGCGCGCGACATGATCGCGTCGCGTCGGACATCGGCTTCGATGGAGCAGCCGCACGCAAGGCGATCGACGATTGGTTTGCCGACGTGCTCGCCCCCGCGGCGTTCCCGATGGGAGGGTGAGCATGGACACGATCGGTTTTCTGGGCGGCGGCAACATGGCAGGCGCGCTCATCCGCGGCCTCATCGCGTCCAACACGGCGTACAAGGATCACATCATCGCGAGCGACGCGAAAGAGGACCGCCGTAAGTGGCTCTCATCGGCCCACGGCATAGACACGACGCACGACAACCACGTGCTCGTGAAGAAGAGTCGCGTGCTGGTGCTGTCGGTGAAGCCGCAGGTCGTGGACAAGGTGCTCGCGGAGATCGGCGCGGACATCCCTGCGTCCACGCTGGTCATCTCCGTGGCGGCGGGTGTTCCCATCGTTGCGCTCGAGGGAAGGCTTCCGAAAGGTACGCGCGTCATTCGCGCCATGCCGAACACGCCCGCAACCGCGCTCGCAGGGGCCACGGCCATTGCGCGCGGCACGCACGCCACCGACGAAGACGAGGCCACTGCGACGCGCCTGTTCGAGGCGGTGGGCAAGGTGGTCACACTGGATGAGTCGCTGCTCGACGCGGTCACGGGACTGTCGGGCAGCGGCCCTGCATACGTGTTCCTCATCATCGAGGCGCTCGCCGACGGTGGCGTGAAGGTCGGCCTCCATCGCGACACGGCGCTCATGCTGGCGGCGCAAACGGTGTACGGCTCTGCGAAGCTCCTGCTCGAGACCGGTGAGCATCCGGGCCGTCTGAAGGACATGGTGACCAGCCCGGGTGGCACCGCGATAGCGGGACTGCACACGCTGGAGTCCGGCGCGCTGCGCAAGACGCTGATCGACGCAGTGGAGTGCGCGACGAACCGCGCTGCCACGCTCGGCGCCGAGATGGCGAAGAAGATGGGCGCCTGAGATCAGCGAGGATCGAACGGCGGCATGGTGCTGCCAGTGGTGGAGCCGGAGAGCACGCCGATGCGACCTGCGCCACCGACCCCAGCGAGGGGAACCGCCAGGCCGCCGCACGCGCCGCCGGTGCCGCCACGCGCGCTGACCTTGCCGATGGAGACATCGACCGCGTAACCAGCAAGACGAATGCTGCCGCCTGCACCGCCGCCGCCGCCACCCATGCCCGAGCCTAGGCCGCCGCATATGCCGGAAGAGACACCGGCACCACCCACGGCGCCATCCGCGGTGATGCTGCCGGTCACGACGATCTGCTTCGCCTCGATGAAGATGATCCCACCGCCGCCGCCGCCGCCCCCTGGTACCGCGCCGTCCTCGTCAGCGCCACCTTCACCGCCAGCGCCTCCGAACGAGAGAGATTGCGACAGATCGGCGACGCCACTCACGAGGCCCGCGGCACCACCGCTCTGCTTCATGGTGCGACAGGGAAGCATCCCTCCGCCGTTCGGACCGGCGGTACCGGCCGTGGCGTGACTGCCGCCACCGCCCATGCCGCAGTCGCTGCCGTCCATGCCGCCGCCGCCGCTGCTGCCGTGCGCAGTATTCAGCTGTGCCGCGGCGCCGAGCTCCGACTCGCCTGCAAAGCCGTTCGCCAGGCCCAGGTCTGGCGTCGTGGAGTTGCATTCGTACAGCGCGCCGCCCGCGACGCAACCGTGCGTGTTGCCCCGGAACCCGTGACCGCTCGCGTTCAGCGTACCAGCTATGGTGACGGTGCCCGTGGCGCGGAACGGGAGGATGCCTCCGCACTGGCCATCCCACGCTGGCACGTCCACCGTCTGGGCCATGCCGATCGTGAAGTCGGTGTACTGCCGCACGATGATCGCCTGCGCGCCTGGTTCCACGTACGTGTGAGCAAGCGGCTTCGCCAGGACAACGGCCTTCTGCGCGGAGATGCTCTCCACCGTCACGAGCTCGTAGTTGCCTGCGCCCGCGCCCTGCGTCTGATGAATGAAGAGAACGGTGCCAGGCGGCACCTTGTTGATATCGAGCTTCCCGGGTCCGCTCGAAGCCAGGGTCGTGCTGCCCGCGGTCCCGAACATGCGCTGGAAACAGGTGTAGTTGAGGTTGGCCGGCATCGCGGTGAATGCGCCATCCGCACCGGTGCCAAGGTCGAGCGCGATGCTGGCGTCGACCCCGGCCCCGTCCAGCGGGTTCGCGTTGGCGTCCGCTGCCGATCCACCGTCACTGGTCGACGCAGCTCCATCCTTGAGTGGTGACGCGTCTGCGCCCGCGCTCTGATCCACGGAGTACCCCGCGTCGCAGCCCGCGCCCAGCAGCGCGACGCCAAGCACGGCGACGAGCGCCGGCACCATCCGTCGAGAGACGACCGAGGCCATCCTCAGAGCCTAACGCATTCGCGTTCGATGTGCTCCGCGGCCGTGCGGGCGCCGTTCTCCTTCGCGAGCGCTTCGCCCAGCGTGGCGGCACGTGCGCGGAGGCGGACACTGGTACACACCTCGGTGATCCGCTGCGCCAGCGCACGCGCCGTGAGGCTCCGCCGGTCCAGCGGCTTCGTCGCGGCGCCGCGCGCATGCAAGGTGTCAGCCCAGAACTTCTGGTCCGCCGCGTGCGGGACGATCACCGACGGGCGACCCGCGGCGAGCGCCGACTGCGTGGTGCCCGCTCCGCCGTGATGCACGACCGCACTACAGAGCGGGAACAGCTGGTCGTGCGGCGCGCGCTTCGAGAAGAAGAGGCGCGGGCTCCGCGCGAAGGTGCTCGCGATGACATCCGGCGCCTGGACCACCGCGCGCACTCCAGCCAGCGCGCAGCCATCCACGATCGCTGAGACGGACTCCGCGGTGAGTGCGTCGTCCAGCGAGAACATGCTGCCGAACGACGCGAAGATCGGCGGCTCGCCTCCGTCGAGGAACGCACGAAGCTCCGCGTCCGGCGCCCACGATCCGCCTCGCGCCTTCGTCGCAAGGAAGCCGCTGACCTTGACGTGCGACGGCCAGTGCGCGCTCGGCGCCAGGAGCGACGGCGACACGCATACGAGCGCCAGCGTCATGTCCTCTAGCGCGTGGCGCATCATGTCCCGCCGATAGGGAAGGCCGCAACGCGCACGCTGCTCGTTCACCGAGTCCCGGAGCGCCGAGTCCAGCACCAGGGCCGCGACGCGCCACGAGAGCCAGTTGCCGACCCTGCCCAGGTTCGGCGCGCCCGGCGGCGGGAGCTCCGGCGTCTCGAAGATGGGCGCGAGCGCCACGGACACGAGCGGCCGCTTCAAGGAGAGCGCGGCGGTCGCCGTGGGGTGTGACATGAAGTGCGCCACCACCACGTCGCTCTCGCGCGCGAGCTCGAGGCCGGCATCTAGCATCTCCGACGCAACGGGCCTTAGCATCTCTCGGATGAGGATATGCGCCTGCTTGAACGGATTCCTCGTGACCAAGACCTTGTTCACGATCGCGCGCATGTGCGACTCGTTCTTCTTGAAGTAGTCAGTCCGTACCGACGCCGCCGTGATGCCGGCTTGCGCCGCGAGCTCCGGGAACTCCCGCCCTTCGACATTGGTGTATAATACACGCACCGTGTGACCGCGGTCCTGGAGTTCCTCCGCGAGCGCGAAGAATGGGCGCACGTCTCCCTCCGTCCCCCAGGTCTGGATGCCTATGCGCAATGCACTGGTCCCGCACTGACTCTCAGTGCTTCGCGAACACTTCGCCGTAGGTCACGAACGCGATCAGCGTGAGGAACATCAAGAGGCCGATCGCGTGGACCTTGGCCTCCATCTTTGCGTCGGCCTTGCGGCGCGATGCGGCCTCGTAGCCAAGGAAGATGAGGCGTCCGCCGTCGAGCGCGGGGAACGGCAGAAGGTTGAAGCCGCCCAGATAGGCGCTGATCGCGCCGAGCAGCTTGAACGCATCACCCGCGCCGCTGCGCACGGCGCCCGCGGTCTCCTTGACGATGCCCACGGGGCCAGAGAGCTCCGGCTTCTCCTTGAACGTGAGCATGCGCCCGAGCCCACGCACCAGGGCGTAGACAACCTTCGGCGGCTCCGTGATGGAGAGCTTCGCGGCCTCACCCACGCCCACCTTCGCGACGTAGTACACGGGGCCCACCATGATCTTGCCCTTGCGTTCGCCCTCGGCGCCGGGCGTGGCCTTGATGTGCATTGGCTTGCCGTCACGCTCGATCTCCACGTCGATGGGGTCGCCACCGTGCGCGCCGACGGCGGCCTTCAGCTCGTCCCAGTCGTGAATGGCAGTGCCGTTCACGCTGAGGATCCGGTCGCCCGTGACGATGCCGGCCTGGGCGGCGGGACCATCCGGCGAAGGGTTCACGCGCATGCTGGTCTCGTCGACGACGGTGTGACCGCCGAGCATGAAGCCCACGAACATGAGCACCGACGCGAACACGTAGTTGGCAGCAGGGCCCGCAGCGATCGTGATGATGCGCCCCATGAGGGAGGCGTTGGCGTAGCTGCCCTTGTCCTTCGGATCGCTCTCCTCGAACGGGTTCATGCCGGCGATCTGCACATACGCAAGGAACGGGATGATGGCGATCTGGAAGACGGTGTCGGAGCCCTTCGGCTTGTGCTTCACGATGGTCGGCCCGAAGCCGATGGAGAAGCGCGTCACGCGCATGCCGAATCGCCGCGCCGCAAAGTAGTGTCCCGCTTCGTGGACGACCATGAGAGCGGCGAGGCCGAGGATGGCGAGCAAATACGGAGCAATCGACATGCTCTGGAAAGCTTAGCCCTCTTTTTTGGTTTGTGCTCGCAACGGACAGCCTAGATCTTGGCGCCCCATGTGGGAGCACCGCGCAGCCGCTGTCGTTCTTCTCGCCGGCGCCGTAGTGCTCGCCCCGGCGTCGGCACGTGCGGATGACGAGCAGATCCCGGAGGTGCGCGTGCGCGAGCCGCAACCTGCAGGCTTCGTCTCGGAGCGGCGCCTGGACGACGCGCCGCGCGAGGTCACGGACGCCGCGAGCCTGGTGGAGTCCGCGCCGGGTGTGCACGTGCGCCGGCTTGGCGCGGACGACTCGTTCTCCACGATCTCGATCCGTGGCACCAGCTCCACAGAGGTGGCGATCTATCTGGCGGGCGTACCGCTCTCAGGCGGCGCGGACCCCACGCTCGATCTCTCCACGCTTCCGCTGTGGCCAGGAGCGCGCGCGCGCGTGTATCGCTCGTTCTCACCCGCGAGCATCGGTCGCGGGTCGCTCGGCGGCGTGCTGGTGCTGGACGCGCCGAGCCTGCGCGCGGAAGAACGCACGGAGGTGTGGAGCGCCATTGGCTCCTTCGGTTCGCGCAGGCTTCGCATCGGTGACGTGCGCGCGATCGGTGATCTGCGCGTGTCGACCGCGGTCTCCGCATCGCGCTCCGACGACGACTTCACGTACGAGTCCTTCAACTCCGGCAAGACCGTCACGCGTGAGAACGCTGGGCACGCGGCGGTGAACGCGCTCGCGTCGCTGGGGATGCCCGTCCATCTCGGTGGCAAGGAAGGCGCGCTCACCATCACCGCGCTCGCGCAGTCGCGCAGACAACAGCTGCCCGGCACCGCGGAGGTGCCCACGACCTTCGCGCGCCTCGACTCCAACCGCGTGATGTCGGGACTCGAGCTCTCGCTGCCTCTCCCAGGCGGCGCAGAGATCACGCGCGTGTGGGCGCGCCGCGAAGGGCTCTCCATCTCCGATGACCCGCGCGATTTTTCGGCGGCGCTCGGGCCCACTCACACGAACGACGTGATCGTCGCAGCGGGCGCGAGCACCGGCCTTCGCCTGCACCCTGCCGCAGGCGCGCTCGCAGACGTACGGATCGACGGCTCCGGCGAACGGTTCGCGCCCGGTTCGTGGCAAGGGCCGATCGCGACGCCGCCCGGTGCCACGCGTGGGCAGATGGGCCTCGCATTGGATGCAGGATACATATTTCGCGGCGTGCGGCTCGCGGCCAGCGGGCGGCTCGATCAGACCTCCGACAGCAGCGACGACCGCACCGTTCAATCCAGGAGCGACTTCGTTCCCACAGGCCACCTTGGCCTGGAGACCACGCTCGGTCCGTTCGTCGTCGCGACCCACGGCGGCGCGCTCTCCCGCCCCGCGAGCTTCGTCGAACGGTACGGCAATCGCGGCACGTTCATCGGCGATCCCATGCTCAGGCCCGAGTCCGCGGCGACCGTGGACGTTGGCGCGCGCACACGAACGTCACTTGGTCCGGTGCGCCTCAGCGCGGAGCTCGCGACGTTCGCGACATGGGCAAACGATCTGATCGTCTTCATTCCTCAGGGCGCCAACGGGCGCGTGAAGGCCGAGAACATCGGACGCGCCCGCCTCCTGGGCGTGGAGGCAGACGCAGAAGCGCGGCTAGGCCACGGTGAATTACGTGCATCCTACACGGGCCTTGCAACGGAGAACGAGCAGGACTGCAGCGCAACGAGCCTCACGTGCGAGCGCCCACCGCTTCCCGGCAGACCCGCGAACGATCTGGTCATGGACCTGGCGTACACCGTGGGCCCCATTCGCGGACGCATCGGCGGCGACTTCGTGACGGGCATCACCGCAGACAACAAGGGCAGCGTCGTGGTCCCGCCGCGCTTCTTCACGTCTGCGGGCGTGCGCCTGGCGCTGCCTGGAGCGCTCGGCGCCGGGAACGTGGGAAGGACCACGCTCGCGCTGGATCTGCGCAATCTCTTCGATGTTCGAACGGTCACCTACGACGGCGCGACCGGCCCGACGACGGCGCCCATCGGGGACCTGTTCCAGTATCCGCTCCCCGGGCGGAGCTTCCTTCTGAGCCTTCGATTCGAGGAGCGTCCACCATTGTCGGAAACCGCGCGTGTGGTAGCGTCCGGCACCCCATGAGCCAGTCGAACCCTCCCCAGAACGCAGGCGGCATTTCTCTCACCGGCGGCGCTGCCATCCTCGCGCCCATCACGGCATTCCCGAACGGCGTGCCGGGGAACGCGATGGTGCTGATCCCGATCGGACCGAACGGCGCCGAGATGACCAAGAAGGTCGTCGATGGTCCCGTCGCACTGCAGATGGACGAGGTGTGGAAGCTGCTCGGGTTCAACGGCCCCGCAGTGCAGGTGCAGGACGACCAGGGTCGCCCCATCGCGATCGGCCTGGAGGACCTCCTTGGCGGTCTGGAGAAGCACTGGACCGAGAACCAGGAAGACCTGATGCGCGGCCGCGTGTTCGCGCAGGAGCTGATGAAGCACGAGCGCCACGCGAAGGCAGAGGCTGTGCTCGCGAAGATCGTTGCGCGCGGTGGCGACGGCGAGGACTGGCTCGCGCTCGGCGTGGTTCAGCTCGCGCAGGACAAGCTGGAGAAGGCGGAGGGCACGCTCAAGGGCGCGCTCAACCTGATGAAGGGCAACCCCTACCCCGCGCTGCACCTCGCGAAGCTCGCGCACAAGAAGGAAGACCACAAGGCCGAGCGTGACTTCGCGGAGCAGGCGATCCAGATCCAGCCGAACGCGGTGGATGGCTGGGCGTACCTCTTCAACTTCGTGAAGGAGCACGAGAAGAGCGACGAGAAGGCGATCGCCGCCGTCGAGGAGCTCGCCAACGCGCCGGTCAACGCGAAGACCGCTGCGCCCTACGTCGCGCTGCAGGGCTTCTTCGCGAACGAGGAAGCGACGCGCGACAAGGCCGTCGTGCTCGCGAAGAAGGGCGTGGAGCGCTCGCCGAACGATCCGCTCGCGCTGCTCTGCCTCTCTGCGCTGCACGGTCAGATGGGCAAGCTCGAGGAGGTCGTGAAGCTCCTCGCGCCGCACGAGGCCCTCATGCAGACAGACGTGCGTATCGCGCACAACTACTTCGAGGCGCTCTTCCAGGCGAAGGACATGCAGAAGGTGACGGCGCTCTTGAACAAGCTCGCCACGTCTTCGAACCGCGAGGTGAAGCAGTTCGCCATCGAGCGCTCGCGCGCCATTGCGCAGATGCTGGCGCAGCAGCAGGCGGCTCTCCAGGCCGCGCTACCCAAATAGCCCGGTAAAATCGGGCCTTGGTCACCTGGCCCCAGCACCAGGAGGGGCACCAAACGGGCACCACGGGGCAACCAGAAGGGGACCATCCGTTCAGCTCACCGTGCGCTTCCCCCTTTTGCGTTCGGTGAGATAGCCTACCAAGGTGGCAGGCGTTGCGGAGAACGGGGGGATCCGTGTGGTGGGGCGCTACGCCCTCCACGGAGCCATCGCTGCGGGTGGAATGGCCACCGTCCATTTCGGGCGGCTGCTCGGACCCGTCGGCTTCTCGCGCACGGTCGCGATCAAGCGCCTGCATGCGCAGTACGCCGCGGACCCTGAGTTCGTCTCCATGTTCCTGGACGAAGCGCGCCTCGCCGCGCGCATTCGCCACCCCAACGTCGTTCCCACGCTCGACGTCGTCGCCATCGAGGGTGAGCTCTTCCTCGTGATGGAGTACGTCGCGGGCGAATCGCTCGCGAAGCTCACGCGTAGTCAGCAGGGCCGTCGCCCGTCGATGCGCATCATCTCGTCGGTGATGGCGGGCACGCTTCACGGTCTGCATGCGGCGCACGAGGCCACGGACGAGCGCGGCCAACCGCTCGGCATCGTGCACCGCGACGTGTCGCCACAGAACATACTTGTTGGCACCGACGGCATCCCCAAGATCCTGGACTTTGGCGTGGCCAAGGCCGCCGGGCGCACGCAGCACACGCGCGAAGGGCAGATCAAAGGCAAGCTCTCGTACATGCCGCCGGAGCAGCTGCGCGGCGGCAACGTCACGCGCGCGGCCGACGTCTACGCCGCGGGCATCGTGCTCTGGGAGGTCATCACCGGAGAGCGGCTCTTCGGCGGCGACAACGAGGGCGTAGTGATCACGCGCATCCTCGAAGGCCGCGTGAAGCCGCCGAGCCAGGTCCTGGCGGGCGACATGAAGACCACGATGACCGATCGTGCCTTGCGCGACCTCGAGTCGCTCGATCGCGTCGTGATGCGCGCGCTCGACATGAACCCGGACAACCGCTACGCAACCGCGCAGGAGATGGCGATCGAGCTGGAGCGCACGGTCCAGCCTGGCACTGCATTCGAGGTCAGTGAGTGGGTGCAGGCGGTCGCGCGCGACGTTCTCCACAACCGCGCCGCGAAGGTCTCCGAGATCGAGTCCTCCACGAGCGCGGTCGACAACGAGAAGGCCATGGCGTTCGCGCCCCGGGCCTCGCAGAGCGGCCCGCAGCTCCCGACGGCGGCAGCCAGCGGCACCGGCAGCGGAACCGGTAGCGCGCGCCCTTCGATGTCCGGGTTCGGTGCCGCGGGCTTCGGGTCCACCGCGCGCATCAGTGTCGACCCGCCAGTCACCCAGCCTTCGACCATCTCGGTCTCCACCGGCGCGCACAACCTGGATCAGGTTCGTCAGCGCCGCACGATCGCGGGCGCGGCGCTCAGCCTCGTCCTGCTGATGCTCGCGCTGATCGCGGGCGTGAGCGCGTGGAAGATCCGCAGCCGCTCGGCCGCAGACACCGCGCCTGCAGACTCTGCCGCGCTCGCACAGACTGGCCAGACCAGCCCCACCGGCGCTCCAGCAAACACCGGCCTGGTGAACACTGGCGTGACGAGCGGCGGTCTGGACCTGGATCTGGATGCTGGTGCCACCAGCGTCGTCACCGCTCCTGCTACTCCTGGTACCGTGGTTCCGGCCAACGTACCGGTCGCGATCATTCCGCGAAACGGAAACGGTGGCGGCATCTCCAGACCGCAGCCGATTCACACCGCCCAGCCGACCTCCGTGGTGCCGCCGCCAGCCTCGGCGAAGGTCGCGGACCCCTGCACGCCGCCGTACTACTACGACGCGAAGGGCGTGAAGCACTACAAAGAGCAGTGCATCTGAGCGTGAAAGACGTTTGTTTCCGGCGCGAACCCGGCGATAAACAGGATGCATGTTGAAGCGGCTCTGCTGTCTGGTCACGGTCCTCTCCTTGGCGGCTCCGTATGCGGCGTTCGCGGCGGATCCCGCGCCCATCGACACGGCCGCGCAGGACGTGCTCTTCAAGAACGGAAGCAAGGTTCGCGGGCAGGTGATCGACATCATGCCAGGCGATCACGTGACCATTCGCTTCAAGAGCGGTGAGGCACGTCGCTTCGAATGGGTCGACATCGATCGCGTGATGCCGGCCTCCGGGGCCGAGCCCGCTCCCCTTCCGCCTGCCCCGCCGAAGCCCCAGCCCACCGCTGTACCCACCGTCGCACCGACGACCGCGCCC
>JBBRNJ010000114.1:0-22663 GCA_038230375.1 Polyangiales bacterium
GCCGGCGCCAGTCGCGCCACCCGCTGCCCCGCCAGTTGCGCCACCGGTCGCACCGCCTGCTGCACCGCCGGTCGCGCCGCCAGTTGCGCCACCGGTCGCACCGCCTGCTGCACCGGCGGTCGCACCACCGGCCGTGCCGCCGCCCGGGCACACGGGGATGTCGTCGTCGCAGGACTTGCCGTCGCCGCCGCCATGGTCAGCCGTGGCGACTCCGTTTGCGGTCGAGTGATCGGCGTCGTCCGCGTCGAGGCCGTCACCCGTGCATTCGCTCTCCGGCATCGCGCTGCCATCGGGGCGGCAGAGCGGCGCCTCGGAGTCACTGCACTCGCCGCTCGACGGCGCGGGTGTGCTCGTGGCCGCTGTGTCGTCCGGGACGCGGTTGCCCGGCTCGCAGTAGCGGATGTCGAGGTGGTCGGTCTGGGTGCCACCGCCCGTGTTCGTCCAAGTCACGAAGATGCGGTCGCGGCCCACGTCACGGTTGCCCTGGTGCGAGCAGTCAGCCGCGGTGATCACGAACGGCGCGTTCGCGGAGAGCTCCGCCAGATGGTAGCTGGGGTTGTCCATCGTGACCGTCACGATGCTTGCCGGCGCCGGGCCTTCGAGCAGGAATGCGTCCACGAGGCGGAACGTCTGCCCGACCTGCGGCTTCACGTCGTACGGGAGCTTCGCCTCTCCGGGGATCTTGCATGTCGAAGCGCTGCCACCGTTCGTTCCTGGATCCGTACTTGCGCTGGAGGCGGGGTCACTCCCGCCGCCGGAAGAGGACGACGTGTCACCTCCGCCGCCGCCACCAGAGGAGCTGCCGCCGTGGTCTTGCGTGGTGACGGTGCTCGCGGATGTTGCGGTGCTGCCCGTGGGGCGAACCGTGCCGAGATCGAACGTGCTCTTCGACGGCTTGCCCCACACCACGCCGCCTGCCCAGTGAAGCTCGGAGAGACCGACGTAGCTGCGGTCCGCGCGCGTCGAGGCGAGCACGAAGCGGTAGCTGTCATTGGTGGGTAGCGACACCTTGAAAGCCCCAGTGCGCATGACCGGCGCGACGAACACCCGACCGGACGCGCCACGCGAAATGACGACGGGGTTGTCGATGCCGCTGTATGCGGAGAGGGCGATGGTCCCGGAGATCGTGCTCGTGTTGTCGTTCGTGGCGGGCGTCTTTGAGCCGTTGCACGCAGCGACCGCGGGGACTGCCAGCAGAAGAGAGAGGAGCGCGAGACGGGACATGTGACCTCCGGGTTGGTTGAGAGCGGAGCCGCCATAGGCTCCTGGTCTCACCATGCCGATGTCAGAGGGGGTGACCCCGCCGTTCGTTACAAGAAATCGTTGCAACCTTTCTGACCCCCACCCCCACTACCTTTTTGAACCCGTGACGGAAGCCGCAGAAAAGAGCTGGAGAGACGACCTGGTGCTCGCCAGCCGTTGCGTGGCCGGTGAGCGCGACGCCCAGCGCACACTGTACGAGCGGGAGAAGCGTCGCGTGCACGCCACCCTCTATAGAGTGTTCGGCTCGAACCAACACATCGAGGACGCGGTGCAGGAAGTCTTCATGCAAGTGTTCCGGGGGCTCGCCGGTTTTCGTGGTGAGTCGTCGCTATCCACGTGGATCGATCGCTGTGCGGTGCGCCTGGCATACGTGTACCTGACGACGAAGAAGCGGAAGACACAGCACCTGGAGCTGGTGAACGATGTGGCGTCCACCGACCCTTCCGCGGAAAGGCGCGCGCTGGCGCGTGAGGCGGCGCGGCGGCTCTACACGGAGCTCGATCGCATAGAGCCAAAGCAGCGCATCGCGTTCACGCTCGCGGAGATCGAGGGGCACACGCTGGCCGAAGTCGCCGAGATGATGGAAGCCACGGTGGTGGCAACGAAGGCACGCGTGTGGCGTGCGCGGAAAGAGCTGGAGTCGCGGGCAAGCAAGGATCCCGTGCTCCGGGGGTTCCTCGTCGGAGGAGAAGAGGCAGCATCATGAAAGGCATGAAGCCACTCAAGGACAGGATTCCGGTCGAGCCGCTCAGCGACGCCCGGTGGAACAAGCTCGACGAGGCGGTATTTGCCGAGATCGAGGCCCGCGCCTCCGGAGCGGACCGGGAGCGTCAGGGGGACCCCGCGAAGCTCGCGAGCATCGCCGCGCCTTCGCCATCTCGCTCGAACGTGCGACGGATCATGTTCATCGCATCAGGCTTCGCGGTCGCCGCGATCGTGCTCGCGTTCGTGCTCAAGGGCGTCCTCTCACCGGAGTCGTCGCAGCTGGGAGCAAACCCCTCACACATCGAGACGGGCGATGGGCCTTCCCGCCTCGCGATCGGAGACTCCTCCGTGGAGGTGTCGCCAAATAGCGCAGTCGTTGCCAGCGGGGACGCGGAGCACGGCGTGCTCGTGGTGCTGGAGAAGGGCCGCGTCGAGTGCGAGGTCGCGCCGCGCAAGGGCCGTCCACCGTTCGTCGTGCAGGCGGGCGACGTTCGCGTACGCGTAGTGGGCACGCGGTTCGCGGTGGAGCGCAGCGCAAAGGAAGTGCGCGTGAAGGTCTCGCACGGCGCAGTGGAGGTCTCCGGCGCATCGGAGACGGTGCTCCTGCACGATGGTGAGTCGTGGCCCTCCGCGACGACCGGCATGCTGCCATCTTCGGCGCCGCCGCCTTCTGCCGTGCTTGCGCCGTCGGACACTGCCGCCGTTGCCCCCAGCGCGCCCACCCACGCTCCTCACAGTCCGCAGGCTCCGCAGATCGCGCCGCAGGTGTCCGATCAGCGCGCATACGAAAATGCTGCGCGTTCGGAGGCGAAGGATCCGGACGCCGCGATGAGCTCGTACAGGAGGCTCGCTGCGGGAAATGGCCAGTGGGCGGCTCCGGCGCTGTTCGCCGCAGGGCGGCTGGCGGCAGATCGCGGTCGCAATGCAGAGGCGCGGCGAGTCCTCGAGAGCTACCTGTCGCGTTATCCGCGCGGTCCCAATGCGGACGATGCGCGGGGGATCCTCGGTCGGCTACAGTGACGTGATGCTGGTGCGGACTCGGGCCTCTTCGTTCGCGGTTGCGTGTGTTGTCTTGCTCGCGCTCTGTGCGAGTCCTGCGCGCGTTTCGGCGGCGGAGTCGGGTCGTGTGCTCGTCATCGGCGGGGGACCTTCTTTCCGCGATGCAGTCGCCGTCGTCCTGACTCCGTGGAGGCTTTCGGTATTGCCCGCCGACCTTCCGGCGCCGCGCGGTGTCATGCCTCGCGCTGCGGACGAGGCGCGCGCGCTTGGGCAGCGCTTCAACGCCGTCGGCGTGGTTTGGGTGTCGTCGGAGGACCGCGAGTTCGCGCTCTTCATCTACGACGCGAAGACCGACCAGATCGTCTCTCGCGCGCTGGACAGAGGGCCACCCTTCGACGCGCCCACCGCCGCGTCGCACGCATTGAGCGTGAAATCGCTCCTCCGCGCCAGCACCGTCGCGCCTCCCGAGGAGCGCATCGGCGCGCCTGCGCCCGCACCGCCGCATGACACCGGACTGGAGCGCACGGAGCCTTCGCATGACGACGTCGAGCACGCCGCGTCTTCCGCGCAGCCATTCGAGGCGCCGCTCCTCCGCGCGGAGCTCGCGGGTGGCGCGCGTGTCGTCGCCGACTCGCCGGACGCGCGCCTCGCCGCGGGCGTGAGCCTGTGGCCGGATGCTCGCCGCCGCTTCGGCATTGGCGTCGAGGCGCAGGTCGGTCCCGGCCTCTCCATCGCGCAGGACCGCTTCACCGGTCGTTTCAGCGAGGTGGGCGTTGCCACGAACGCGCGCTTCCGCCTGCCCCTCTCGCGCCGTCTCGACCTGGTTCCCCGTGCTGGGCTGGGGCTCCACGCGACCCAGATCCAGGGGGTTGTCGTGAAAACGTCGGAGGCGGCCGACGAGTCCCGCCTGGATGGCTCGCTCGATCTTGGCGCCACGCTCGATCTTGCGGTGGCGCGCTCCATGCGCGTAGGGCTGGATTTGAATGCATCGTACATGCTTCGGTTCCAGCGCTACCTGGTGCAGAATGCATCCGTCCTGGAGTTGCGGCCGCTGTCCGGCGGGCTTGCGCTGCGGCTCTCCACGGGGCTGCTTTGATGGGCGCCTCGCGGGCGGCGCTCGTGGTCGTCGTGTCGTGCGTCGCCGCCCTTGCCTTTGGCGCGTGTGGTCGTGAGGACATAGAGCTGTCGCACGTACCGCAGTCTTCGGATGCCGCGACGGAGACCGGTGCGGGCAGTGGCGAGGGTGGCAGCTTCGGCGAGGGAGGCTTCTCGGCCTGCAGTCACGATGCGGGCCCTCGTCCCTGCCACGGCGTGAGCGAGACGTGCTCGCTGGATGGCGAGTGTTGCTCGGGCCGCTGCGAGTCCGGCACGTGCATGCCGAAGGGAACATGTGCGCTGCCCGGCGCAACGTGCACCACCCGCGCGGAGTGTTGCAGCGGTTCGTGCGAGCCGGCGCCCGGCCTTGGCATCCGGCAGTGCAAGGACTTCTGCAAGCGCGATGGAGAGTCGTGCGCCGTGGCCCAGGACTGTTGCTCCGTCGGTTGCAGCGGCGGCGTCTGCGGCCAGAGCCTCTGCACGCGCGAGGGGGACGATTGCGTCACCGGACAGACGTGCTGCTCTGGAACGTGCGGCGTCGACAAGAAGTGCGCGCTCGACACGAGCGCAGGATGTCGCGCGACCGGTGAGGACTGCAACTCCGGTGGTGGCCCGGGCTGCTGCGCGCTCTGCGTGAACAACAGCTGCGACCTGGGGCCCGGCGCATGCAGATCGGTGGGGGCGCCGTGTGGCGTCGCGGGAGATTGTTGCAGTGGCGCCTGCACGCAGGCCGCGGGCAACTTGAAGCGATGCTCGGGGGCGTGTGGCGCCGCGGGCACCGCGTGCCAGACCACGGCGGACTGCTGCACGGGCACGTCGTGCACCGGCTCGCCGGCCACGTGCGGGGTGCCAGCAAGTGTGTGTAAACTACAAGGAGATCAGTGTGGCGGGGACGGCGAGTGCTGCTCCGTGCAGTGCCTGTTCGGTCGCTGCGGCGACAACTGCCCCATCGTGAAGTAGCGGCGAAGGGAAGTCGCGAAGGGGGCGTCGTCGGCGCTGGGGCCACGCAGCCTGCTCCGTGCGCGGCCGCCACGACCGTGGCATTCGTGCGCGCGCCGCGGTGAGAACAGGCTGAAAAACGCTGAAGATCGCATCGCCGGGCGGTGGCACTGCGATTGCTTCGATGGATCGCGGCGAGAGGACTCGCCGTACGTGGAGGATGTCATGAAGCTCAGCGCGCGGACTCTTGGTGTTGTCAGGATGCTCGTAGTCATTGGCTCCGTGTCGGGTTGCGTCGCCGGCGTTCGTGCTGAGCCCATGCCTCCTCCGGAGCCGGTCTACGTCACCGCGGAGACCGTTCCGGTCGACATCGAGACCTACCCCGCCACCAACCACGACGGACACGCGGTGTTCCTGTGGAACGAGCGCTGGTACTACCGACATGAGGGCCGCTGGGTCTACTACCGGCACGAGCCGGAGGAACTCCACCGGCACCGTCAGAGCGTTGGCCACGCGCCGCCTTCGCAGCAACATCCGCCGCGCGAAGAAGACCGCGACGGCAACAAGCATGGCGAGGGCCGCGAGGACCGACACGGCGAGGGACGTCGCTGAGCGCTGCGCCCATCCTTGTCTTGTGATGTACTCCCTGGCGGAGCTGTCACATGCCGAAGACGAAGAGCGCGAAGACGAAGAGCGCGAAGACGAAGAGCACGAAAGCGAAGGCAGTCACCGAGGGTGGGTTCGAGGGCTTCCTCGACGAGGGAAAGTTCTGGAAGGCGCTCGCGAAGAACCAGGACCGCGACTGGTTCATGTCGCACAAGGCCGAGTTCGAAGACGGCTGGAACAAGCCCATGAAGGCGCTCCTGCATGACGTGCAGGTTAAGATCGACGCGGCGTACCAGCACTGCGATCTGGATCCGCCCAAGGTGTTCCGCATCTTTCGCGACGTGCGCTTCTCCAAGGACAAGACCCCGTACAAGACGCACATCGCGGGCATGATCCCCGTGAAGCGCAACGCGAATGTGATGGAGACGCCCGTCGCCCTCTACTTCCACGTCGGGGTGGAGACCGCGGTCGCCGCTGGCCTCTACATGATGGATGGTCCCGTGCTCGCCCGGTATCGCGCGGCCGTCGTCGACGAGAAGCGTGGCAAGGAGCTCGCGCAGATCCTGACCAGGCTCGAGCGCGCAGGCTTCGGCACTGGCACGATGCACCACGACGTCCTCAAGAAGGTACCCAAGGGATTTGACCCCGAGCATCCGCGCGCGGAGCTCTTGAAGCGCAAGGGACTGGGTGTCTCGTTCCCCGCGCCACCGAGATCACTGCTCACCTCCGCCAAGCTCACGGCGTGGCTCGTGGAGCACGCAAAGAAGGCGGTGCCGCTCGTGGAGTGGCTCGTGTTCGCGACCGCGTGAGGTATCGCGCCGTCGCATTCGTGCTGGTGCTCTCGTGGCCGCTGTGGTCGCGCGATGCAGCTGCGCAAGAAGGCTGAGCGTCGCGCGCGGACGCCCCCGACAACCTTTCCTACGTCGCGCCTCGCGAGTGCGCCGATCGCGCCGCCTTCGCTGACACAGTTCGCGCACGCAGCAGCACGCCGATCCCACCGCGGTATGCGGTGCAGGTCTCCATTGCGCGTGGAAAGAAGACCTTCCGCGGCAAGCTCGTCGCAAGGGACGAGCACGGGGAGGCGTTCGTGCGCGATGTGGAGGGGCGCACGTGCGCGGAGATCGTGGACGCGTTGGCGCTCGCGCTCGCGATGGCGATCGAGGTGGAAGAGGACGCGCCCAACGAGAAGGTGAACCCGCCGCCAGCGGAGCCCGCGAGCGAGCCGCTCGTCCCGCCGCCGTCGCCGCCGCAGCCAGAGGAGAGCCACGGGCCACCCAAGGTGATGACGGTCTCCGTGGGGGCCTCGGGACTTGCGGTGGGCGGCTACACGCCCGTGATCGCGGCGGGTGGCTCGGTGTTCGGTGAGGTCTCGGAGTACGGTCTCTCCGCGCGCCTGTCCGCGAGCTTTGCGCAGAGCAATCCAGTCACGCGCGGCGAGGGCGACTTCCAGACCCGCGCTTCGTTCCTGTGGGGCGCGGGCGTCGTCGATCTGTGCGCCGCGTTCGTGCGGGGCGTGCGTCTCTCGGTGTGGGGGTGCGGTCGGTTCGAGGCGGGCGCACTGCAGTCATCGTCTTCGATCACGGGGGAGACACTGGACGCGCACGCGTGGCTCGCGGTCGGCGTCTCCGCGCGCGTGCGCTACGTGGTGTCGGGGCCGTTCTTTCTGGAGCTCTCGCCGTGGCTGTCCGCGCCCTTCGTCGCGGAGCACTACATCTTTCGCACCGTGACCCAGGTCCATGACGTGCCCATCGTGGTCGGAGGTGGGTCGCTGTCTGCGGGCTTCTCGTTCACGCGCTGATAGCGGGAGCGTATGATCCCAGCGTGGACTCCACCTGGGCCGACAGCACGTCCTTCATTCCGGCTGGGCACATGGGCCCGGGTTGGACGGTGCTCGTGGTGCTGGGCCTGCTCGGCGGTGGCTTCGGCTCCATCCTCGTCGCCGCCGCGTCGTTCTGGCTGGGGCTGCGCCGTGCGCGTGCGGACGAGCGCGCGTTGCTCGATGCGCCCGTGACGCATCTTCGCCCTGGTGCGCGCCGGATCCTGCGCGGCAAGGTCGAGCGCACTGGAAGCGCAGAGGCGCCGGTGGAGATCGACATCGTGGAGATGGTCCACGACCACACGAGCAAGCAGTCCAGATGGCACACATGGGAAGAAACGGCGCGCACGGTGAGGGCAGAGCCGTTCCGGCTGCTGCGTGAGGACGGAGGAATCGTCACGGTGGAGCCGGGCCAGGACGTGCTGGTCGTGGACTCGCTCGTTTCCACGTATCCGCAGGACCGCCCGAACCACCGCGTGCGCAGCGCCATCATCGCGCACGGCGCGGAGGTGCATGTCTACGGCGACCTTCATCGGATCACCGGCGGCGCGGAGGGCCCGTATCGCGAGAGCTCGAGTGGCTTTGCGCTTCGCCCGCCGCGTGGTGGCGCCATGCTCATCGCCACCGAGAGCCTACGTGCACGCCACGATGCGGTCATTCGCGTCCTGGGCATGTGGCTCGTCGCTGGCATGGCTGCGTTCGCGCTCTTCCATGCGGCCGTCACCTTGCCATTCCTGTTGTCGTCGACGTTCCACACGGACGACGACGCGTGGGTGGAGAGCGCGCACGTCAAGACCACGCGGACGAAGAACGGCTACTCGTACACCTACCTGGTGACGGTGCGCACGGACGACGGCTTCGAGCTCCACGAGCAGAGCATCCCAAGAGAGACCTACGCCCGCGTCGCGCGGGACAAACGCGGCAACTTCATGCCGCACACGGTGCGCGTGCCGCTCCTCCGCACGTGGAGCAGCGAGTCACTGAGCTTCGTGGGCAGGGACGCGCACGTCTCGGTGGTGCCTGCGCTCGTGGCGCTCCTGGTCTTCTCGATCATGACGCTGATCGCCTTCTTCAACTATCGCCGGCGGCTTGCCTGGTACGACATGAAGAAGGTCACGGAGCCCGGCGGTGAGGGGCACTGGACGGAGACGCGACCGCAGTCATCAATCCGGGCGTTCGATGAGCGCTGACCTCCATATCTCGGTGATCCTCAGGATCGTGATCGCCGTCGTGGAGGTCACCTTCGTTGTGTTGCTTCTGTTCCTCTCGCGTGCGCCGGGATGGGCAACACTCCGCGCCCTGGTCCTTTCCGGGACCAGCGCCGCTGTCTACGCGCTGTGTCAGGTCCCGTTCGGAATGCCCGGCATGTCGGACGACCTGCTCGCGCAGGTGTCGCGCATCGCAAGCCTCGCCGCGTCCGTCAACGCCATCTCCTGGCTCTGGTACATCCGCCACGACCGCGCCACTCCATCGAGCTCACGGCCCGAGAAGGCCATGGCCGGCGCGCTGCTCGTGCTCGGTCTCCTGTCGCTGATTCCTGGCGAGCTCACCGTGAAGGCGGTCTTCCAGCGGCACCTGCCTTACTTCGACATGGATATTCGCCCGGGGCCAGTGCTCGCGGTGAACTCGGTCCTCGTCGTCCTGGCGTTTGCGTGGGTCTTCAAGCACTACCTCGAAGAGGCGCGACGGAAGGTCTCTGGCGCGCGCGCCACTGCGTTCGCGTTCGCGCTGTTCTTCCTCCTGGCCGTGCACGAGTGCCTGATACTCATCGGCGTCTACGAGGCGCCGTACGCGATCGGCTTCGGATTCCTGATCCTCATGTTCGCTCGCGTGGGCATCATCGCGCGCAAGGTCTCGGACGCCGCCGCGCTTCGCCTGAAGCTCTCCGCGGATCTGGAGACCACGGTGCAGGAGCGCACCCGCGAGCTCGTGCGGGTGAAGGAGGCGCTGATGCAGAAGGAGCGCCTTGCTGCGCTCGGGCAGCTGGCGGCGGGTGTGGGTCACGAGATCAACAATCCACTGACGTACGTGCTGGGCAACCTGGAGGTCCTTCTGACGATGGACCCGCCGCTGTCGGCCGATGCGCGCGAGGTCGTAGAAGAGGCACTCGACGGCGCAGCGCGCGTCAGCAAGATCGTCCGTGACCTTCGCGCGCTCGGAAAGGGCGGCTTGCATGAACGCGCGGAGCTCGTCAGCCTGGCCGAGGCGGCGTCGGGCGCGCAGAAGCTCGTGGCGATGCAGCTCCGTGCCAAGAACGTCAGCGTCAAGATCGACGCCGACGATACGATCGCAGACGTCGATCGCGGGCGGCTCGGTCAGGTGCTGGTGAACCTGCTGATCAATGCCGCGGCGGCGCTTCCGCCGACCATCGTCGACCCGGAGCGCCGCACGATCGTGGTCCGCGTCACGCAGGACGGTCCGGACGCGGTGCTCCTTGTCACGGACCGTGGGGTCGGCATCAAGAAGGCCGATCTCGAGCATGTCTTCGAGCCGTTCTACACCACGAAGACTGACTCCGGAGGAACGGGCCTCGGCCTCTACGTATGTCACTCGGTGGTGTCGAGCTACGGCGGCACCATCGCCATCGACAGCACTGAAGGCGAAGGCACCACCATCAAGATCACGCTGCCCCGCGTCGAGGGCATCGCGGACGCGAACGCTGCAGACCTGACGCCAGCACTGCGAAGGAGTACCGTGCCGGTGCGCGCGACCGCCTCGCGTGGGCGCGTGCTGCTGGTCGACGACGACGCGCCAGTCGCACGGGCGATGGCGCGCCTCCTGTCCGGATACTCCGTGGACGTTGCCAACGACGTGAGCGAGGCCAAGCTGCTCCTCGACAAGAACGCCTACTCCGCGGTGGTCTGCGATCTGCGGATGACCGGCGCATCAGGAATGGTGCTCTTCGGTCATCTGCGCGAGACAAACCCGCGTCTGGCGAAGCGCTTCATGCTGGTCACGGGCGGAGGGCTCTCGCCCGAGGAGCGAGCCGAGCTCGACGACTTCGGCGCGCCGATCCTGACAAAGCCGGTCGAAGGCGCGGAGCTGAGGCTCAACGTGAAGAAGCTCACCGCCAGAGCGTGAGCTCGATACCGCAGGGCAGGATTTGCGCCCTCACCCAGCGACGGCATCAAGAACGGTGACGAGACGGACGTGGACTGCGGCGGCGCCGTCGCACCCGCATGTACCGTGGGAAATAAGTGCAAGGTACACGCGGATTGCGTGCAGTATGCATGCATGCCGTCCGGCGTCTGCGCGGCCGCCCGGAGCTGTCGCCAGCACTTCGGCGGTGATACGTGCGGCGCTGGAGAGTCGGGCGATCCGACTGCCAAGCACGAGGACTGCTGCGCGTCGATTCAGCCTGGCGCGCAGCCGTATCGTCTGGACAAGTACCTGGTCACGGCCGGGCGCATGCGCGCGTTCATCGACGAGGTGAAGGGCGACGTTCGCACGTGGGCGCAGGCAAACCGCGCGATATTGCCGCCGGAGTGGACGGCTACATGGGACGCGTCCGTTCCCCAGAACGAGGTGGACGTGGTTCAGATGCTGGGCACGGGGCAAGGGACAGCCGCGTACTGGACCACCACGGGACAGGCGAATGGGTGCTTCGCCGGAGGAGAGGGCGGGCCCACGTACTGGCATCCCGCCGACGAGCTATCCGCGTACTCGGGTGACATCTCGCGCTCGTACTCGAAGGACGATCTGGACGAGAAGACGATGAACTGTGCACCGCGCGCCGTGTTCGCGGCGTTCTGCGCATGGGACGGCGGCAGGCTGCCAACGTATGCGGAGTGGGCGTACGCCGTCCGCGGAGCCATGGCGCCAGAGGATCACCTCTATCCATGGGGCAACGACGCCAACATCGGCGCGTACGCCTCCTACAACAAGAACTACGGTTGGCCGCTCACCGCGCTGCCCGGCTCGCCGATTGCCGCCGACAACATGCCGGTGGATCGCGCGTTTCAGGTGCCCGCGCCGGGTCGCTTCCCGCTGGGTGTCGGGCCCTATGGGCACGCGGACCTCGCCGGTGTCGTGGAGACGTTCGTCGTCGGAGACACCGGCGCCGCGCACACCAATGAGGGCGGCGTGCGTCAGTACTCGTTCCAGGAAGCCGGGCTCGCCGTGCAGGCGTATGCCAGCTGGCACCCGTGGACCCAGCACATCAGCCACTATGCAATCGGCGCCCGCTGCGCGAGGGCCTTGTAGGTCTACGCCGGAAGTAGTGTGGTACGGTCCATGGGCGATGTTCGAAATCGCCGTATCTGGACCGAACGTCTTCAAGCGGCACACGTTCAGCAAGGCCGACATCATTGTCGGTAGCTCGCGCGCGAACGACCTGCCGCTGCGACATCCGTTCGTCTCGCGTCAGCACGCGCGGTTCTTCTGGAACAACGGCTTCTTCGTCCAGGACCTGGACAGCAAGAACGGCACATTCGTGAACGGCAATCGCGTCCACGGAACCGTGGCGCTCGGCACGATCGACGACATCGACATCGGTCCCTTCACGCTGACGCTCGTGCCGCACAACCGGCTCGGCGACGGCGCCGGCGAGTCCGACGTTCGCCCCGTCACGCCCGCGGAACAGAAATTTCTCTCCTCGATCCGCACGAAGCCCACGGATGCGCAGCGCCGCCTGGCCTATGCCGACTGGCTTGCCGCGCGTGGCGACGAGCTGAAGGCAGAGATCCTGCGCATGCAGGAGAAGCTCCGCGCGTTCCCGCTATCCATCGCCGGGAGTGGAGAGCTCAACGCGCTGCTGTCCGCGCTGCCCAAGTCGGAGACGTGGTGGAAGGTGCTGCTCACGCGCTCCGCCATCGAGAACTGCGGCCCGGCATTCGCGGGGCGCTGCCCGAAGAACTGGGACGCGCTGCGCCCCAGCGAAGAGGCAAACCTTCGCACGTGCGACGTCTGCAATGAGCAGGTGCTCTACGCGCTGACCGCAGCAGAGGCGAAGAAGCAGGTGAAGGCCGGCGGCCGCCTCGTGATGGATCCAGAGATCCCGCGCAAGGGCAAGGAGCTGCCCCGCGACACCGGCAAGATGGTCCCCGCGCCCACCCCTCCGCCCCCCCGCAAGCGATAAACAAAATCGTCGGCTTCATTTAAGTCTTGGTTGGGCTCAACTTCGATTGAGAGTGGCCGTACCGGGGACTGAGATGAACACCACCAAGCTTCCCCAGGCCGCGCGCTGCGCGCTCGCGGTCCTCGCTCTGTCGCTTTGCGCATGCGCGTCCGCGCCCCGGCATGAGCCCATGGGCCCTGCCGAGGCGGAGGCGACCGTGCTGTCCGCACGCGAATGGACGAACGAGACGGGCGCGAGCGTTGCGATCATGGACTATCGCGGCACGCCTTTCGTCATCACGGGCGTGGAGACCTCTTGTACGTCCGCGTGCCCGAGCACGGTCGAGAAGGTGCGTCGCGTGGACAAGTCGCTGCGTCGCCACGGCGTTGCGGCAAATGTGATCCTCGTGTCGCTCGATCCGTCGCATGACACGCCGGCGGAGCTCGCGCGTTTCAAGGCCGCGCGCCACCTGCCGCAACACTGGCATCTGCTCGCCGGCAGCGATGCCGAGACGCATGCCTTCGCGAAATACCTGGAGGTGGGGGACGTGAAGGCGCGCGTGCGTGGCGAGCACGACGTGCGGATCGCGCTCTTCGACGCGGATGGCCGTCAGACACACACCTTCCACGGCTCGGAGTTCGACGCAGACGAGGCCCTCCGCGGGGGGCACTGAGCAGGATGTCCGCGAAAGCGGAAGTTCGTCCACACGATTGCAAACGTGTCGCGTCTAGATAAGAGTCGCGCGCATGTCGAACCACATGCTCGGACCGCAGGCTGCGCGGCAGCTAGCCAACACCACGAAGACCGCACCGCAGTGGGGCGGCGCCACTCCGCGCTGGCTCACGCAGCTGCTTCCGTGGACGCCGGTCGAGGCGGGCACGTACCGCGTGAACAAGGTGAAGAGCGGTGAGCTCGCTGGCGTGAGCATCGAGTGCAGCGCCGCCAGCATGGAGAAGCCGCTTCCGGTCGCGTCGATCGACTACGAGGAGCACCCGCGCGAGTACACGCTCTGCACAGTGAGCACCACGGTCGAGGTGAGCACGCGCATCTCCGATCTCTATCGCAGCCCGATGGACCAGGTGAAAGAGCAGCTCACCGTCGTGATCGAGATGGTGAAGGAGCGTCAGGAGAACGAGCTCATCAACAACGAGAACTACGGCCTGCTCCACTCTGCCGTTCCCGCGATGAAGGTGAAGACCCGCACCGGCGCGCCCACCCCGGACGATCTGGACGAGCTCATCTCGAAGGTCTGGAAGGAGCCGTCGTTCTTCCTTGCGCACCCGGCCGCCATCGCTGCGTTCGGTCGCGAGTGCACGCGTCGCGGTGTGCCGCCGCCCACCACGAACCTGTTCGGCTCGCAGTTCCTCACGTGGCGCGGCCTCCCGCTGATCGCGTGCGACAAGCTGAGGGTCGACAACGGCGCGACGAACATCCTGCTCATGCGCACCGGCGAGAAGAAGCGCGGCGTGACGGGGCTCTTCCAGCCAGGCCTCCCGGGTGAGGTGAACCCGAGCCTCAGCGTCCGCTTCATGGGCATCAACCAGAAGGGCGCGGCGAGCTACCTCGTGTCGCTCTATTGCTCCGCCGCGGTCCTCGTGGATGACGCGCTGGGCGTGCTCGAGAACGTGGCCGTCGACAAGTACCATGAGTACAAGTGACGATTTCGCTGCGCTGACGCCGGAGATCGCGAGGCTGGCGAACGAGCTGTTCGCGGGGCACGGGCACGAGCACGCCCCCGCGCCAACGGGGACAACGACGGCACCGGCAACGGGGGATCCGTTCGCGGTGCCACCGGAGCTCGAGAGAGTGCCGCTGTTCGACTTGCCGACGACGACTTCGACGACGACTTCGACCCCGACTTCGACTTCGACCCCGACTTCGACCTCGACCTCGACCTCGACCTCGACCTCGACCCCGACCCCGACTTCGACCCCGACCCCGACCTCGACCCCCGCCTTCTCCTCCACCTTCTCCCCTCACGTCGTGCCCGCGCTGGATCCCTCTCCCGGGATCTTTGATGCGCATGCGGTGAAGCGGGATTTTCCGATCCTTCGTGAGGTCGTGAATGGGCGGCCTCTCGTGTGGCTCGACAATGCCGCCACCACGCAGAAGCCGCAGGAGGTGATCGATCGCCTCTCGTATTTCTACGAGCACGAGAACTCCAACGTGCATCGCGCGGCGCACACGCTTGCTGGGCGTGCCACGGACGCCTACGAGGGTGCGCGTGAGAAGGTGCGCCGCTTCCTCAACGCGGGGTCGTCGAAGGACATCGTGTGGGTGCGCGGCACCACGGAGGCGATCAACCTGGTCGCCAAGGCGTGGGGCGGACACAATGTCGGTCCCGGCGACGAGATCGTGATCACGTGGCTCGAGCACCACGCGAACATCGTCCCGTGGCAGATGCTCGCGACCGAGAAGGGCGCGAAGCTGCGCGTGGCTCCCGTGGACTCGCGCGGCGAGATCATCCTGGAGGAGTACGAGAAGCTCCTCGGGCCGCGTACGCGCATCGTGTCGATCACGCAGGTGTCGAACGCGCTCGGCACGGTCACGCCGACGAAGACGATGGTGGACATGGCGCACCGCCACGGCGCCACGGTGCTGGTCGACGGCGCGCAGGCCGTCTCGCACATGGCCGTGGACGTCCAGGCGCTGGACGCCGACTTCTACGTGTTCTCTGGCCACAAGGTCTTCGGCCCCACCGGTATCGGCGTGCTCTACGGCAAGCCGGACGTGCTCGCGCACATGCCGCCGTGGCAGGGCGGCGGCAACATGATCACCGACGTGACGTTCGAGCGGACGCTCTATCAGCCTCCGCCGCTGCGCTTCGAGGCGGGCACGGGCAACATCGCGGACGCCGTGGGTCTGGGCGCAGCGCTCGACTACCTCACGCGCATCGGCCTGCCCAACGTCTCGCGCTACGAGCACGAGCTCCGCGTGTATGGCGAGGAGCAGCTCGCGTGCGTGCCCGGTCTCCGCATCATCGGCTGCGCGCGGGAGAAGGCCGGCGTCATCTCCTTCACACTGGACGGCGTGCGCACGGAGGACGTGTCGGCGCTGCTGGACAAGGAAGGCATCGCAGTGCGCTCGGGTCACCACTGCGCCCAACCAATCCTGCGTCGCTTCGGACTCGAGGCCACCGTCCGCGCCTCGCTCGCGCCGTACAACACGAAGGAAGACATGGACGCCCTGGCGAGCGCGCTCAAGAGGATCCAGGTCGGCCGCTGATCGACGTGGGGTGTGGCTTCGACCTCGACCTCGACCTCGACCGTCACATGATTTTGCTCATGTTTTTAGATGCCGCTAAAACGGACAATCGTCCGTTCAGGGGTTGCAGGCGGCGAGGTGTCCGTTATATTGGATGCATGGTCGTCAGCGTCACCCCCCAGCAGGCGTTCGAGCTCGTCTCTCACGGTGACGTGGACGTCGTGGACGTGCGCAACCCCGACGAGTGGTCGGCGGGGTACGTACCAGGCGCTCGGCTCGTCTCGCTCGCGGAGCTGCGTTCGGATCCCGCTGGCTCGCTCGCTGGGCTTGCGGGCGCGGGGGATCGCGGTGTCCTCTTCGTGTGCGCTGGCGGCGTGCGCAGCCAGACCGCGGGTCGCATCGCGCTCGCGTACGGGCTCACGCGCGTCTACAGCGTGATCGGTGGAACGGATAGCTGGGTCCGCGCAGGTCTCCCGCTCGAGCACGCGCGCGTCGCCGTCTGACTCCCACTCACTCTTCTGGGTCGGTCGCCGCGATCGTGGTCGCGGGGATCGCGCGACCGGAGGCGGTGTCGCCGCCGGTGATGAAAGCAGAGGTTCTCTTGTCGCCGTTCAGGTCGCCGAACGCGCCGACAGCCCACGAGGTAGACTTCCATGTGGGCTGGTGCGGGACGCCTTTGGCAGCAAGGGCGTAGCCAGATGCGCCCGAGACGCCCGCAGCCCCCGTGCCATACGCGTACTGGAAGAACTGCGGCTGGTTGATCTCGAACCGAAGGCACGCAAATCCGGTCGGGACCTTGAGCCCAACGTCCTTTGCATAGTCGTTGCCGGCGCTGTTGTTCGGCACGTACTTCACCCCTTGGACCGAGGCAATACTGGCGGGCACCGTCGCGGTCGCTCGTGCGCAGAGCGTGTGCGCGGTCGCCTTGCTGCTCTTGCCCTGCTTGACGAGCTCTGCCGCCGTACTCTCTTGCTCGTACGCTGCGACGGCGCCTTGGTTCATCATGCCGAGGGAGTTCGCGGCTTCGGCCGACTTCGCGTTGGCCAGGTATCGACGGACTCCGAATTGCGCGAGCACGGCCAAGATTTCGACTATGGCAACGACGATCATGAGCTCGATGAGTGTGAATGCGCGATCTGACTTCTTCTTGATGAGCATGCGAAAATCCCGGGTTGGTGGTTGATTGGAGGCGCAAATAGTCTGGGTCGTGTTCGGTCTCATTCACTTGCCGCCGCAGACGGCAGCGACCTGCTTGAGATCCGTCTCGCCACGGAGTGCTTTCGAGACACCATCCTGAAACAGGGTGCTCATTCCCCCCTCGATCGCAGCTTTCCGCACGACCGCGATCGGCTCGCGGTGTCCCACCGCATGGTGCAGCGCCTGGTTCATGACGAGCATCTCGTGAAGCGCGATCCGTCCCTTGTACCCGCTGTTGCCGCAGTCGCCGCAGCCGCTGGCGTGCCAGATGGACAGTCCGCCCATCGTGATCATCTCGAACTCGTCCGGCTCGAATGCGCGGGCGACCTCCGCGAGCTCCTCCGACGACGCATCACGCTGGACGCGACACTTGCGACAGAGCGCGCGCGCAAGGCGCTGCGCCAGAACTGCGATCAGGGAGTCGGCGAAGCAAAATGGGTCCATGCCCATGTCGAGTAGCCGTGTCACGGCGTCGGGTGCTGTGTTGGTGTGAAGAGTGGAGAGCACAAGGTGCCCGGTGAGCGAGGCCTCTATCGCCGTGCTTGCGGTCTCCCCGTCGCGCATCTCGCCGACCATGATGACGTCCGGGTCGGCGCGGAGGAACGCTCGCATCGCAGTCGCGAAGGTCAGCCCGATCTTCGGGTTCATCTGCATCTGTCTGAGCCCCACCTGCGTGATCTCGACCGGATCTTCCGCCGTCCAGATCTTCCGATCCTCCGTGTTGATCGCGCCGAGCGCGCTGTGCAGCGTGGTCGTCTTTCCCGACCCGGTAGGTCCCACGCACAGCACCAGACCATACGGCCGCGTGATGGCGCGGCGCAGCTGCTCCAGGTTCCGTGGGGACAACCCCAATCGATCCAGCGGCTGCGGCTTGGCGTTCGCAAGGATGCGCAGCACCACGTCCTCATTGCCGTTCGCCGTCGGAAGAGTGGCGACGCGCAGCTCGATGACGTGATCGCCGGCCCTGAAACGAATCTTCCCGTCTTGCGGCTTGCGATGCTCGGCGATGTCGAGGCCCGCCATGATCTTGATGCGGGCGACGAGCTGGTTGCGATGCGTGGCCGGCACGCTCTGGTACGAGACACAATCGCCGTCGATGCGGAACCGGATCGTGACGTCGCGCCGCTTGCCGTTCGGCTCGACGTGAATGTCCGATGCTCCACGGCGGCACGCGTCCAGGATGATCTCATTCACCACGCCGACTACGCCGACGTCGGTTGAGGCCCCCGCGACCTTTTCTCGTGGGTCTTCGTCTTCACCCTCGATCTCGGACGTGACGTCGTCTGCCTTGAGATCGCGGAGCAGCTGCTCGAGCGGGACGGCGCCCGGCGTCACCTTCTCCGTCTTCTTGAGATGCTCTTCGATGAAGCGATCGAGCTGGGACGGCAACACCAGGACTTGAACGATCTGTTGCCGTATGCGACGCCTCAGGGACGCGGTCGCTGCAGCGAGGAGCGGCTCCGTGACTGCCACGACGAGCCGGCCCGATTCTGTCGCGACCGGCAAGACGCGCAGGTCAACAATGACGTCCCTGGGCACGCACGCGATCGCTTCGGCAGTCGGCCCCACCTGGTCCAGGTCGACGACGCCCAGCCCAAAATGAGTGCCCAGCACGTTTGTCAGCTCGGCCTCACGGACCTGTCCTGCCTCGACGAGAATCTGGGTGAGCCGCTTGCCCTTGCGCAAGCTCCGCTCGTGACGAGCAATCTCGAGCCCTTCCGCCGTTACCAGCCCGGCCTCGAGCAGGACGCTCTCGATGAGCTGCTCGTCCACCACGCGGCCTGAGACTGACGATGGCGCTGCAGGGTCGACGTCGCCCTCGCGTTGACTCAGTGGCGAGCGCCTCACGCCGGAGCTCGGCGGCGCACCGCCCGAAGTGTCGCCGCCTACGACGTTGGTGGGGGCCGGTCGCTGGCCGGAGCCCTCGACGAGATCGAGGACGCCATGCGAATAGAAGTAGATTTCGCGGAACGGCGACGTGTCGTCGATTGGCACGGCGCGGAATCCGAGCGTGCTCGTCGTCGCGTCGCGGCAGACGTCCACGGTGAAGTCCACACCGCCCGCGCGGATCCGCAGCCTCTGCGTCGGACCATCACCGAGCACTGGTCGTGGCTCGCCCGGCCGACGGTGAAACGCGACGTATGCGATCCGTTCGGCGTGCACGAGTGAACGACCGGCCCGCTCGAGCTCGACAACGAG
Organism: Polyangiales bacterium; assembly: GCA_038230375.1. Lineage (GTDB taxonomy): Bacteria > Myxococcota_A > Polyangia > Polyangiales > Polyangiaceae > JANXLV01. The sequence continues at coordinate 19,080 of JBBRNJ010000114.1, forward strand.
CTCGGTGGTCGTCGGCGTGAAAGGGCCCGCCAGCATGCCGTTACTCGGCGGCCCCGTGAGATAGCCGATCTCCACGGGCTCGAAGGCCGCCGATACGCTTGCTCTGGATTCGTGAACTGCCACCAACATGACGAACGGCCCGCGCGCGGCCGAACTGAAGGCCATTCTTAAGTCTGCCTGCGCGAGTGCGTTGATCCAGGGGATGTCAAACACGAAAGCCATCATCGCCTCGCCGCGCGTACGTCTCTTCGCCGGGTTCGCGGCGACCGGAGTCAGCGCTGTCGTGATCCTCGGCGCGCTGCTCTTCCAGAAGGTGGACGAGGCAGCACGGCAGGACCTCGAGAGTCGAATTCGATTGCAGGCGACTGTGGTCGCTCAGCTGTCGTCGAACGTACTCTCCGGTTCGCTCGATGACGGGGATGCTACGTTCACCGAGTCTCTGCGCGTGCTCGGCGCCACCACGCACACCCGCTATTCGTTGATCACAGCCGAGGGCGTCGTGGTCGCCGAGCCGATGGCAGAGGCCCCCGACGAGGTGCCCCCGCTCAACCAACCCGAGATCACGCTCGCGAAGCGCGAGGGTGTCGGCATCGCGGAACGCGACGGAATCCTGTACGTCGCTGCGACGATCGCACCGGATGGCGTCTTGATTGGCTATGCGCGCGCCTCCGTGCCCGCGAGTCGAGTCGCGCCGGAGTTCGAGGAATTGCAGATGCGCGTCGCGTTCGGGGGCTTGCTCGCCGTGTTCGCGTCGGTGCTCCTCGGCTGGCTGGTCGCGGGACGTTTGGTTCGGTCGGTCGCAAGCCTCTCACCCGTGATCGCTCCGGTCAGGGGTGGCGACGCGGCGCGTCCGCTCCCGCTGACGGACGGAAGCACCCTGACCGAGACCGCAGGACCCACAGCCGAGAGTGCGCATCCCGCCATGCGGAAGACGGCGGTCGAGTCGTCCGCTTGCTCCGTTGGGTACGTGGTGGCCGAGGTCGAGTCGTTGACGCGTGCCGGTGCGATCGAGAAGGGGCTGTCTCTCCTCATCGGGCTGGACACGCCCATCCCGAAGAGCGTCACCACCGATGCCTCGGCGCTCCGGCAGATACTCACGAGCCTGGTCCAGAACGCGATCAAGTTCACCGACGCGGGTACCGTGAGCATTCAAGTCGGGTTCGACCCGGAGGCTCCACTCGCACGTCGGCTCCGTCTCACGGTCAGCGACACGGGGCTCGGAATGGCCGCCGAGCAGCTGACGCAAGTCTTCGAGCCGCGAGGAACGGCCATTTGCCTGGACGCGCTGCGCCGCTCCACCCGTCTTCTGGGCGGCGAGCTCGAAGCGTCCAGTCGCGCAGGGGTGGGCTCCGCCTTCACGGTGTTGCTGCCCACCGGCATTCGCTCCCACGAGATGTGCAGTGAGCTCGCAAGCCTGCATGATGCAGCGCGCGCGGACGATGCCCCCGTTGACGCGCTCGCGAGCCTCGGGGTGGAAACGCCGCTGTCGTCGGAGGTCGTGCCGATCGCAGTGGGTCACAGCACCACCGACCGGTCGCCGAGCCTCGACGCTGCAGGATGAGGAGGCGCGCAGGTCGCGCCGCGCTTGCTCCGCAGTATTTTGTTTCATTCTTCCTCGTTGAGTGCAAAAAGCTCGGCCGATCGCTGCGGGTGATCCGCGGCGTCCGAGGAGCTCATGAGAACCCGCCTACTCTTCCTGTTCGCGTCGTTGACCGTCGTTTCGTTTGCGTCGTCAGCGCGTGCAGAGGCGCCCGCCGAGTCACCCAAGGGCGCGAGCGCGGACCTCAAGCCTCTCGTCGCTGCTCCCACTGCCCCCGCGGACGCGCCAGCGATCAAGAAGCCGACGGACGGAAGCTCCGCCACGCTGTCCGCGGGCGGCCTGATGCAGACCGGAAACTCTTACATGCTCGCGGCCACCGTGAACGGCGCCTACGAGCGCCACTTCGGCGACAACAGCGTGGGCGCGGCGGTGCTCGGCAACTACGGCGAGAGCAAGCCGCCGGGCGGCGAGAACCGCGCCTCGACCGAGAACATCCAGGGCAAGCTCCGCTACGACCGCTACCTCACCGACGACGTGACGGCGTTCTTGATGTTGACCGGGCGCTCCGACCGGTTCCAGGGCGTGCAGTTCCGCCTCAACGTCGACCCCGGCGTGAAGTACCTCTTCATCAACCAGAACACGATGGCGTTGTGGGGTGAAGCTGGCTACGACTTCCAGTACGACGTGCGCCGCGACGACGCGCGCCAGGACAAGGACGCGAGCGGCAAGCTCCTGTTCGACGGCAACGGCAGCCCCATCCTCGTGGACAAGACGGCGACCGACCACGCCGCCCGTCTCTTCGTGGGCTTCAAGTATGCGTTCAACACAGACGTCACGCTCAAGACCGGCCTCGAGTACCTGCAGTCCGTGATCGACAGCGGCCGTTACCGCGTGAACTACGACGCGCTTGTCGCTGCAAAGCTGAAGGGCGGGCTCGCGCTCGGCCTCGGCTTCAGCGCGCGGTATGACCACGCTCCGCTGCCCGGCAAGGAGGAGCTCGACACGTCGACAAGCCTGAGCCTCATCTACTCGTTCGCCGACCCGCAGCCGAAGAAGGAAGAGACCTGCCCGTGTCCGCCTGCGCCCGAGCCTGCTTCACCCGCAGGTGGCAACCTGCCGCCCGGCGCGAACCCGCCGCCAGCCGCGCCCCCGCCTCCAGCCGTCGGTGCGAACCCTCCTCCTCCGCCAAGCGCTGAAGGCAGCGCAAAATGAGCCTCGTCAGTGAGTTCAAGGAGTTCGCGTTCAAGGGCAACGTGATCGACATGGCCGTCGGCGTGATCATCGGCGCCGCGTTTGGTGGTGTCGTGAAGTCGCTCGTTGACGACGTGATCATGCCGCCGATCGGGATGGCTACGGGCAACGTGGACTTCGCCAACAAGTTCACCGAGGGCTGGAGCCAGACCTGGCAGGTGCCCCGCGCCAATTTCGACCAGGTGCTCGCCGAGGAGGTGCAGCGCATGGGCGTGCCCGTGGAGTTCGAAACCGAAGTCACCGCCATCCAATTCGACGGCCCCAACTCGACCACCCGCGTGACCTGCCCCGACGGCTCCGAAAAGGAAATCAAGGCCCGCTTCCTTATCGATGCCAGCGGTTACGGGCGCGTCATTCCGCGCCTGTTCAACCTTGACCGGCCCTCGAACCTGCCGGGGCGCAAAACCATGTTTGCGCATTTTGAAGACCCCAACCGCTTCCTCTTCGACGAGCCCAATCGCATCACGGTCATCTCGCACCGGCCCGACGTGTGGGTGTGGGTCATCCCGTTCTCGACCGGCAAAACTTCGGTGGGCTTCGTGGCCGACCCGTCGTTTTTTGCGGAGTTTTCGGGCACGTCCGACGAGATGCTGCGCGCCATCATTCAGTCCGATGACTACACCAATAAGCGCTTCGGCGACAGCGCCTTCGTATTCGAGCCGCGCACGCTCGAAGGCTGGTCAGTGACGACGGAACGCTTCTTCGGCGAGGGCTTCGTGCTCACTGGCAACGTGACCGAGTTTCTGGACCCGATTTTCTCGTCGGGCGTGACGCTGGCCACCGTGTCGGGCCA
>JBBRNJ010000115.1:0-22368 GCA_038230375.1 Polyangiales bacterium
GACAGCGGAGAGCTTGCCCGTCACGCCCGCCGCGGCGGAGCACTGCGCGAGATGCTGCAGGCGGTTCTGCGCGACCACGTCAAAGTTGGGGGCCTTGCCGCAGTCGGCGCCCTTCTGTGACTCACCGTCGCTGGTCTTGCAGTTGAGCAGGATGCCGCGCGCGACGGTCACGTCGGGAGGTGCGGCGAGCGCAACGGCTGAGGCGGACGCAGCGGCCGAGCCCGCGAGAGAAGGCATGCTCGAGCCGATCGATGCAGACTTCGCGGAGCCCGCAGGCGCCGCGACGTTCGCGGACGGCGGAGCGGCAGACGCAGCGGCCAGCGCCCTCTCGGACTCACCCGGTGCGCTAGGACCCAGCTTCACGCCCGCGACCCGAGGCCACGCGATCCCGACGACGAAACCGACCGCGGCAATGATGCCAACGCGCCCCCACGAGGGACGATCCTGGTCGGGTTTGGGCATCATCACGGCTACGTGACGCTGGTTCGCGTCCATCATCGATCTCCTACCACATCCCTCCTGGAGGGGAAAAAACAGTGTGAAAGTCCATCTGCATCGATGCCGCCGCGTGAATGAGAACGCTGAACGTGCGCGCGGCTATTCCGGACGCGTCGGGGTAAACTGCGGGCATGCGTGATGTCCTTCGCCTCCGACGCGCCATCCACCGCGCGCTCTTCCTCGCTCCCCTCGCCGTTCCTGCCATCGCTACGCTCGGTGCGTGCGCAAAGGATGATCCCGCGAAGACCGCGTCCGTCAACGTGCCCCCCACGGGGTCCGTTTCGCCGCTCGCGTCAACGCCTACGCCTGCGATGCCCGAGGCGGGCGACGACACCGCGGGCATGATGCCCGAAGGCGGCCCGTCGATCCCGCACGCACGATTCCCGCGATGCCCGAGCGGCGCGTTCTGCGCGACGAAGGCAAAGATGGCCACGTTCGCGGACAAGGGCTCGCCGAAGAAGCTCGATTGCCCCACGCAGCTGGAGGAGCGCGATCGCCCCGACGGCACAGAGGGCATGCCGCGCATGAGATACGCGCGCATGTCGTTCGACGAGCAAGGCACCACTGCCAGCCGCAGTGACGGCGGCGCGAGCGATAGCTGCTGCTACACGTGGCTCATGCCGTGTCCCGGTGGCCGGCCACTGCTCTCCCTTGATCAGCCCGTGGTGGCAGAAGCACTCGAAGGCGCTGCGTGGTCTCCCGCGGGCGCTTCCATGCAGAGCCTCGAGCTTGCCGCGCTCTCCGCGCTCTCGGACGGCGCGAAGCGTGACGCTGCGGATGCATGGCAGCGTGACGCGCTCTCGGAGCACGCGTCGATCGCATCGTTCGCGCGGGCGACGCTGGAGCTGCTCTCCGTCGGCGCGCCTCCCGAGCTCGTCATGGATACGCAGCGCGCAGGCATGGACGAGGTCCGCCACGCGTCCGCGTGCTTCGACATTGCGCGTGCGCTGGGCTGCACGGCCACGACCCCTGGCCCGCTCCCGCTGTGTGCGCCGCGCGCTCCAGACCTGGCTCGCCTTGCGCGCGACACGTTCATCGAAGGCTGCGTGGGCGAGACCGTGTCCGCACTGGCAGCAACGCGCGCCTCCGAGTCGACCACGGGCGCGGTCCGCAGCGTGTGGCGCTTGCTCGCCGCGGACGAGACCCGGCATGCGGCGCTCGCATGGCGTACGCTCGGCTGGGCCCTGCGAGCTGGTGGACCGGCGGTCGCGCGCGAGCTGCTGGCATTTGCCGAAGGCATGCGCGACGAGCTCCTTCGTGAGGCCGGCGCGCAGGCCGCAGCATCGAATGCGGACAATGCCGTCCACGGGAGGCTCTCACCGCGCGCGCTCGCGGCCGTGCATCACGACGCGTGGCAGGAGCTGATCATGCCCACGCTGCTCGAGCTGGTGCGAAACGAAGCGCCCCAAGCAAGCTGATGCGCGCGCATCAGGCGCCGCGGTAGGGTCCGCCGCGTGAGCGCTCCAGCCACAAGGCCAGCAGTGTTGCCTGCACCTCTACCCCGCGTGGCGCGATGAAGGTTCGCGGCTCGTCGGAGCCCATCACGTGCACGAAGTCCGTGGTGTTGATGGGGCTCTTCACGAACCGGTCGTCGAACAACGCCTGACGTGCGTGCTCGCGTACCAGGGCGATCGTGACGTTGAAGTTCGAGCGCCGCACCGCCTGCATCCGATGTCCGAGCGCCAGATACTGGGCCTCGCGCTCGTGAAGGATCCACGGCGGCCGCGGCTGCGCGTCGTCTCCCTTGCGCCGGAACAGGTACGCTGACAGCTCCAGCGTGGTCTCGTGGTGGGTCTCGATCTTCTCCACGCGCTCCGCCCGGCGACCGTGGAACTCCATGTCGATCTCCTTCTTCTCACGCAGCACGTCCTGGCGTGCCTGCACGAGAACAACGACCGCGATGTCGTCCCATGGCAGCGCCGGCGAGCCGGGCCCGTTCGCCGTGAGCACCTCCGCATCCCATGTGAAGCGATGCACCTTGGTGAGCTCGCCCGGCCGATTCATGGTCGACGTGTCGCAGGCAATCGCGCCCAGGCCGCGCGCGCGGATGCCCGCGAGCACTGTCAGTGCGGCGTCGCGATCCGCGGACGAGAAGACGATTCGCGGCATGACGGAGGACAGCCGCAGGCGTACGTCGTACGGAGACAGACCAAGGAGCGGGGCGAGCGCGTATGCCTCGGTCTCCGTGTCTCCACTTTGCTCTGTCACCGCGACGACGTACACGCTCCTTCGACGTTATCAGGCCATCAAGTTCTTCGCGATCCGTCCCACGAACGGGTACTCGTACGGCTCGCAGCAGAACGTCTTGTAGGCCGCGATGCCGTGGAACACCATGAACACCGGGATCGCCAGCCCGCACGTTGCCGCGGCGACGATGGTGCCGGTGAGCGACCAGAGCAACGCCTGCAGCGCCTGGAACTCTGCATAGCGCGACTCGTTGCGCTTCAAGAGATAGACGACGATCGGCGCGAGCATCCACGCGAAGAACGTCCCGCCGTGCGCGATCAACGCGGCGATGCGATCGCTGGACGTGGGCTCGTGCCAGTCGTGGAAGGGCGCCGTGGCCGGAGGCGGAGCGGGCGGCGGCGGAGCGGGGGGAGGAACAACCTCGCCCTCGTGTACGGCACCGAAGCCTTCAACGCCGTAAATGCTCTGCGTGTTCATGACTGACTGTCCCTTTCACAGGATCAGTCGCCCGAGCGGCGTTCGAAATTTCGTTTGTTCTCAGATAAGGCTCAGGTCGAGAACGGCTCGACCGTGAGCGCCACCACCAGGCTGCCCGTGGGGAACGCGATCCCGCCGACGAACACGGACTGATGAACGCCCGCCGTGAACTCGATGAGCTTCATGTAGCGATCACCCGACGGCGGACTGATGGACGCAGCCACCGTCACACGACGTTCATTGCGATCTTGAACCACGTTGACCACCGAGACCTCGAGCGTGCGGCCGTTCGGGAGCACCACGTGCTGCGGCGTCCCCTTCGCGAGCAGCAGCTTCTTCCGGTCCTTGAACAGGTAGTTGTTGTACGAGTTGAGGCCGGGGCCCTTGAGCTTGTGCGAAGGCAGGTTCTCCACCGGCGTCGCCGGCTTGCCCTCATCCACCTTGGGATCGATCTGCGTGGGCTTACCGGCAACATTCGTTGCGTGGAGGATCATCACTTCCACGTTCGCCGTCTGCGGTACGGGCGCGGGAGTAGCCGAGGGCGCTGGGTCTGCCGCGAACACGGGGCCCGAGAGCCCGAGCAGCGCCGGGACCACGAGCGCGGACGCCAGGCCGAGCTGTGTGATCACCTTGCGGCGCGAGACTGGAGAGCCACGAGAGCCACGAGACTCGGTCGTCTTCACTTGTTGCCTCCGGAAGACTCATCGATCCAGACCACGGCGCTCGCCGACGTCCCATCGGAGCCTGGAAGATAAAATACCGACACGCCGGTCTGCGGAGAGTCGGACATGTTGACCTCCACGCCTGAGCGGTCTTCTTGCTTGTCACCGCCTGGATTGAAAGCATTGGCGGCATTGGCGGCAGCGAGCGCTGCCTCGGAGCTCGAAGGAATCGCGGGCACGCCTGTCGCGAGCGCGGGAACGGAGTCGACGGGCTTGCCGAGATTCGTTGCAGTGGACGACTTCATGTCCTTCTCGTCCGTGAAGTCGCGCGAGCGAAGCACGAGCGCAATTCCGGCTGCGAGCGCCAGGCCCGTCGCCACGATCACGACCGCGCGACGACGCTTCTCGCGCGCGATCTGGAGCGACGACACACCCGAGCTCGTGATTGCGGTCGTGATGGGCGTGGTGACCGCGCTCTTCTGCTCGTGCTCCTCCACCATGCCCATGACCGCGTCGGCGATATCGAAGCTGTCGAGCTTGAAGCCGCCGGGCAGCGCGAGAGGCTCTGCTGCGCGGGTCACGTCACCCAGGCGCTCCATCTCATCGAGGAACGCGCGCGCGTCGGGATCGCTCTCGAGCGAGGAGATCAGTGCCGCGCGAGCTGCTTCGTTCTCTTCGCCATCCAGCTCGCCATCGGCGTACTGCATCAGCGCGATCATTCGTTCTTTGTCGAGACTCATGACTCACTTCCCAGCTCTGACTCGGGCAAAGAGCCCGGGCCAGCATCGGTGCCATCGCTCATGTCGGCGGCGCCTGCGGCGTTGCCGGGCTGACGGCCCATCTGCTCCACATAACAATCTACCAGCGCACGCTGCAGCTTCTGCCGCGCGTGGAAGAGACGGCTCATGATGGTGCCCTTCGACACACCCATGGCCTCTGCCATCTCTTCGTAGCTCAGACCGTCGACCTCGCGCATCACGATGACCCCACGGTGGTAGGGCGGCAGCGCTTCGAGCGCGGTCGCGAGGCGAGCGGCGATCTCCTTGCGACGGACGACATCGGCAGGGTCCGCGCCGTCGACGCGGCTGATGAACGGAAAGTCAGCTTCGTTGGCGTCGTCGGAGTCGAACCGAGCGTCGTCCAGATCCTGCGCCTTGCGCCCAGGCTTGCGAATGAGGTCGATGCTGAGATTCGTGATGATGCGGTAGAGCCATGTGAAGAAGCTCGAGCCACCCTGGAAGTTGGGCAGGCTCTTGTAGACACGAAGGAACGCGTCCTGAACGAGCTCGCGTGCGTCATTTTCATCGCGGACAAGGTGGAGAGCGATGGCGAAGGCACGGCGCTGGTGACGCTCGACGAGCTTGCGGAAGGCAGCGCGGTCGCCGGCTTGTGCTTTCGCGATGAGCGCTCTGTCCTCTTCGGCCTCACGAGCTCTGTCCTCCTTAGTGTGGTTGGACGCGCCGGAAACCCGTGTATTCACCGAGTCGGCAAGCATGCGCTGCGATTGTCGGCGCGCCGCACGCGCGGCGTCGGTCGCCTGCTCGCCCTTGTCTTCCCCATCATCGGGCGCGTGCTCTTCCGCGGCGCCGTTTTCCGGCGTGGGCTTGGCAATACGCGCAGACATGGGTCCCACCGTAGCGCAATTTCCGAGAATTTGGCTGCAGGACCTACGGCTCTTCGTCGCTGGGGGCCACACGACGCCGCTGCGCCCGTGGCCGTTCGGGCAGCTGCCCGAGCACCAGCGTCTGGTCGAAGGGCTTTCCTGCGCGGATGACCCGTACGTTCACGCTCTTGCCAACGCCGGCGGTGCTCGCCAGCCACTGAAGGAGCTTGTGGTTCTCGATGGGGGTGTTGTCGAACGCGACGACCACGTCCCCTGCCTTCAGGCCTGCCTTTGCGGCGGCGCCCTGCGGCTCCACGTCCTCGATCACGGCACCGGTGTCCTCGGTGTAGTGGATCTGGCCCTTCTCTTCGGGAGAGAGCTCGCGCACGTCCCGGATGCGCACACCCATCGCGCTGCGCGTGAGCTTTCCGTCGCGGAGCAGCGTGGGCAGGAGCTTCTGCACCATGCTGATGGGGATGGCGAAGCCGATCCCTTGTGCGCCGCCGCCACGTACGGCGGTGTTCATGCCGACCACCTCGCCCCGAAGATTGAGCAATGGGCCGCCGGAGTTGCCGGGGTTGATGGAGGCGTCGGTCTGGATGAAGTCGTAGTAGCCAGATGGGTCGAGCGGAACGTCTTCACGCGTTCGACCCTTCGCGCTCACGATTCCCACACTCACCGTGTGCGACAACCCGAACGGGTTCCCGATGGCGACCACCCAGTCGCCGACCTCTGCCGCGTCCGAGTCCCCGAGCGGGAGGGCCGTGAGCGCCTCCTTCGAGTCGATCTTCACGATGGCGATGTCCGTGGCCGCGTCGCGCCCCAGGATCTTGGCGGGATACGGATGCGAGTTGGAGAGCTGCACCAGGACCTGATCCGCGCCTTCAACGACGTGATTGTTCGTGAGGATGGTGCCATCGGTGCTGATCACGAAGCCCGTCCCCAGACCGCGCGTCTCGCGGCGGCGGCCGTGCGAGAACAGACCGCGCGGCTCCTGCTCCTCACCCACGGTGGTGATGGTCACCACGCTTGGATCCGCCTTCTTCGCGATGGGCGCGAACGACAGCGGTGCCTCACGCCCACCCACGAGGACCGCATCGGCAGCAGGCCGCGCAGCCATCCCCGAAGGGAGACCGGCGATCTGCGGACCGGTGGCGGCGGACGACGCCGAGCCAAGCGCCGTGGCGCCGGGACCCGAGGTCGCTGGGAGCGCATCCGTGTCCTGCTTGGCGCGCGCCTTGTTGCAGCCGGCAGTTCCGAAGGCCGTGAGCGCGAGCACGGGTAGCGCGGGGAGAAGGCCCAGAGCGATGACAGTCACCCACGACCCGAGAGCCCTACGCTGCATCGACCGCTCCTACTTCGCCTTCGACAGCTCCACGTAACGCATGCGGAGATCGAACAGTACTTGATGAAGTAAGCGCTCTTCGTCGCCCGTCAAGTTGCCCTTCGTCTTCTCCTCGAGAAGAGTCAGGAGATCGATGTTCTGCTTGGCGAGCGGGAGGTCCCGCGAAACCTGGTCGGTGTCGGGGTGCGGCACCTCGCCCAGGTGCATCAACGCGGAATGGCTCAGCGACAGGATGAATGTCGCAAAGTCCATCTGCGGCAGCTTGTCGTGCTCGGGCTTCTCGACCGCGGGCGGCATGGGTCAGGCCTCGTCGGCGGAGTCGGTCTCGTCGGCTTCGTCGCTCTCGTCCGAGACCTCTTCCGGCTCGTCCGGGGGATCGAGCGCCGGCTGCGGTGTGATGAACGACTCGGTCTGGGCCTCTGCATCGGGAACGGCAGCCAGGTACTTCTCCAGCTCCTTCTCCGTGATCATGCCAGCCTTGAGGTTGCGCTCGCGGACTCGCAGATCCCAGTCCCAGACGTTGAGCTTGTTCGTCGTCGTCATGATTACCCTTTGAGCGTGGAGTGAGCGGCATCATCTGCCAGCTTCCAACCACGGAATAGATGGAAATATGCCAGTAGTCGTCGGAGGCCCGCAGTTCAAGGGGCAAATGGGCCCGACCACTGAACAGAAGCCCTCCATTTCGTCTCCCCCTGAACCTGAACGGGAAGAGGGGGCGGACTAGGGGACCACCAGGACTCGCGCTGTCGGGGTGACTTCGAAGAGCTCCTCTACCTTGTCTGCGCGGAGCGTGAGCACTGCTCTCTGATTGATGTAGCCCTTGTCCGTGAGCTCTCCGCGATCGATGCTCGGTGGCTCCCCAAGGACCAGGGCTCTCGCCACGCGCGTGCTGTTGCTCCCGTTCGCCGCGTTGTGAGCTGTCAGCGCCGCCAGCAGCTGCGCGCGGCACCCGTTCTCGTTCGTGCCTGGCGTGAGAAAGAAGAGCACTCCGATCGCATCGCGATCGTGTCCCGCAACGACCAGGTCCGAGACGTGGGGCGCGCACGCCGTCGTGAGCGTCACGCGCAGCGCACCCACGGACACCCACGTGCCGCTCGTGAGCTTGAAGTTCTCCGCCGTGCGCCCGTCGAACACGACACCGCGCGCGGGCTCGTCGTCATCCGCCAGTCTGCCCGCATCTCCGGTGCGCAGGAATCCGTGCTCGTCTTTGGGTGCTGGCGTGATCTCTCCACCGGCGTTCCACGCGCCTGGCGTGATGTTCGGACCGCGCACGCGGAGCTCCAGCTTTTCCGCGTCCGGCACCAGGCGCAGCTCGCATCCCGGCACTGGCACGCCGATGTTCCCCGCGCGCTCGATGGCGAAGTGCACACTGGTCACGAGCGGTGCGGTCTCGGTCGACCCCCATGCCGATACGAACGGCACACCGCCATCGCGATGCTTCCGCGCGACCGTCTCCAGCCGCTCCCACAGGCTCTGCGGAAGCGCAGCGGCCGCATAGAAGAGGAGATCGAGCCTGGAGAAGAGGCGCGCGGCGAGACGATCGTCGTTCTCCAGGAACGGCAGGAGCACCTCGAAGCCGCGCGGCACGTTGAAGTACAGCGACGGCGACACGGACGAGAGCAGCTGCACCGTCTCCTCGATACGGCCCGGCGCAGGCCTTCCGCTGTCGATGTGGAGCACGCCGCCGTGCTTCAGCACCATGTTGAAGTTGTGGTTGCCGCCGAACGTGTGACTCCACGGCAGCCAGTCCACCACCACTGGCGGCTTGTCCGAAAGGAACGGCCACACCATGGCGATGGCCTCCTGGTTGGAGACGAGCATGCGCTGCGTGTTGACGATGCCCTTCGGCGTTCCGGTGGAGCCTGACGTGAACAAGATCTTCGCGACGGTGGTGGGTGAGACGCGGTACTCGCCCTCGTCGTTGTGTGGGCGCTTTCCGTGCGCGAGGAGCTCGTGAAATGGAACCGCGTTGCCACCTGGGCGCGTGGTCGACGCAACGACGGCTACTGACGCTGCAGCAGCGCCGCGCTCCAGCGCCTTGAGCGCGGGTGCAAAGAGGTCCTCGTCCGACACGAAGATCACGGCGGGAGCCACCACGGCGGCGACGTCGCGGAGCTTCTGGTGATCGCGCGACGAGAGCGAGTAAGCAGGCGACACCGGCGCGGCGGGTGCGCCCACGTGCATCGCAGCGAGCGTGACGAGCGCGTGATCGATCGCATTGTCGGACAGCAACATCACGGGCCGCGTGCGCGACGCGCCGAGCCCGACAAGCCCGCGGCCCAGTGCATGCACGGCAGACGCAGCTTCTGCGTACGTCACCACGCGCCGCCCGACGGTCGCGCGCTCGGTCAGGAATGGCGCGTCGGGTGTGCGGTGCGCCCAGCTCTCCAGCCAGTCGCCGACCATGTGGCCGGATGGCTCGAACGGCGTGCGCGAGGCAAGGTGAATCACACCATCCGCGTCGCGCGTGCACGCGATGTCCGGAGCGGCGAAGCGCGGCATCTTCATCCCTTCGGTCGCCGATGATACTTAACTCTGGGCCAGCGTCCACGTAGTCTGGGCGCGTGCCAGAAACTGTTCGACTCGGGATCCCCAAGGAAAGCGCCGCCGGCGAGCGGCGAGTTGCAGCGACCCCGGACTCGGTGACCAAGCTCGTCGCGGCCGGTTTCAGCGTGACGGTGGAGCGCGGAGCGGGAGAGGCCTCGAGCCTCGGCGACGCCGCTTACGAGGCCGCAGGCGCCACGCTCGGCACGGCAGAGGTGGTGTGGAGCGCGTCCGACATCGTTGCGAAGGTGCGCCCGCCGTCGCATGCGGAAGTCGCGAAGCTGAGCGAAGGCACGCTGCTCGTCTCGTTGCTACAACCAGAGCGCGACCCTGAGCTTGCGGAGCTGCTCGCGAAGCGCAAGGCATCGTCCATCGCGCTGGAGCGCACCCCGCGGATCTCGCGCGCGCAGAAGATGGACGTGCTGTCGTCCATGGCGAACCTCTCCGGGTATCGCGCCGTGATCGAGGCGGCACAACATTTCCAGCGCACCTTCAGCGCGCAGGTCACGGCGGCGGGCACCATTCCCCCCGCGCGCGTGCTGGTGATCGGCGCTGGTGTGGCCGGGCTGGCGGCAGTGGCAGCGGCGCGCGCGCTCGGCGCGGAGGTGCGCGCGTTCGACACGCGTCCAGCCACGAAGGAGCAGATCGAGAGCCTTGGCGCGACGCACCTCACGGTCACCGTGCAAGAAGACGCGGACGGCGGTGGTGGCTACGCGAAGGAGATGAGTGACGCGTTCGTGGCCGCGGAGATCGCGCTCTTCAAGGCGCAGGCGGCGGAGGTGGACGTGATCATCACCACGGCGCTCATCCCTGGAAAGCCGGCGCCAGTGCTCGTGCCGGAAGAGGTCGTGTCCGCAATGAAGGCGGGCTCGGTCATCGTCGATCTGGCCGCAGAGCAGGGCGGAAACTGCTCGGCGTGCAAGCCGGGCGAGGTCGTCGTCCACAACGGCGTCACGGTGATCGGCTACACGGATCTGCCCAGCCGCATGGCCGCCAGCGCAAGCCGCCTGTTCGCAAACAACGTGGTGCACCTCCTCCTGGAGATGGGCGGCGGAACCAAGTTCAACATCGATCTGGAGAACGACGTCGTTCGCCCCGCCATCGTGGTCCACAAGGGAGAGGTGCTCCCGCGGCCCGCGCCAAAGGCTCCCTCGCCGGCAACGGCCGCGCCGAAGGTCGACCTGCCGCCACCGCCATCGTCGAAGAGCTCGCTACGTCCGCCGCCCGCGGAGGACCTGAAGCCGGTACAGCAGAACATCCGCTCGCCAACGCGACGCGCGTGGGGCACCACCGTGGGCGGTCTGATCGTCATCCTGGTGCTCTTCGTTGCGGGCCGCTTCGCGCCACCCGACTTCCTGCAGCACTCGACGGTCTTCATCCTCGCGTGCTTCGTCGGTTGGCAGGTCATCTGGAGCGTTCAGCCCGCGCTTCACACTCCGCTGATGAGCGTGACCAACGCCGTCAGCGGCATCATCATCATCGGCGGAATGCTGCAGATCGGCGCGGGCCTCGACGTCGCGTCGGTGCTGGGCGCAGCGGCCGCGCTGTTCGCAGCGATCAACATTGCAGGCGGCTTCCTGGTCACCGAACGCATGCTGCGCATGTTCCAGCGAGGACGCGAGTGAACCAGGGCGGCATCACCACGGTCGCCTACCTCGTGGCGGGCGTCCTCTTCATCCGCAGCCTCGGCGGCCTCTCCAAGCAAGAGACCGCGCGGCGCGGTAACGGGCTCGGCGCCGTGGGTATGGCGGTCGCCGTGGCCATCACCGCTGTGGCGTGGGCCAGTCGCGGAACCGAGGGTTGGTCCATGGCCATCCTCCTGATCGCCGCGCTCACCATCGGCGGCTTCATCGGCGGGTGGCTCGCACGCCGCGTCGAGATGACTGGGATGCCGGAGCTGGTCGCGATCCTCCACAGCTTCGTCGGGCTCGCGGCCGTGCTCGTCGGGTTCGCGTCGTACATGGCTCCAGGCGCGGCCGCGTTCGACCAGCCTGGCGCGGAGCGCACGGTTCATCTCGTGGAGGTCGGCGTTGGCATCGCCGTCGGCGGACTCACGTTCACTGGCTCCATCGTCGCGTGGGCGAAGCTTCGCGGAACCATCTCCGGCAAGCCGCTGCTCCTCTCCGCGCGCCACGGCCTCAACGCCAGCGCGGCCATCGCGATCGTCGCCCTCTGCGTGCCGCTGGTCCTCGCGCACGGCACGTCGGGTCTGCCTTACCTCGTCACCATTGCGATCCTCGCAGGCCTGCTTGGTATCCACCTTGTCATGGCCATCGGCGGCGCTGACATGCCGGTCGTCGTGTCGCTCCTCAACAGCTACTCGGGTTGGGCGGCCGCCGCAGCAGGCTTCGTGCTCGCGAACGATCTCTTGATCGTGACTGGCGCGCTCGTCGGCTCCAGCGGCGCGATCCTCTCCATCATCATGTGTCGCGCGATGAACCGCTCCATCCTCAACGTCATCTTCGGCGGATTCGGCACCGCCGACCACACGACCACCGGCGCCTTTGCTGCCGTGCCCGTCGGCGACGTGCAGGAGCTGAAGCTCGACGGTGTGGCCGCGCTGCTCCACGACGCAAAACGCGTGATCGTCGTCCCGGGCTACGGCATGGCCGTGGCTCGCGCGCAGAGCTCCGTGTTCGAGCTCACGCGCGCCCTCCGCAAGCGCGGGTGCGAGGTGCTCTTTGCCATTCACCCCGTCGCAGGACGCCTACCGGGTCACATGAACGTGCTCCTTGCGGAGGCCGGCGTCCCCTACAACCTCGTGCTCGAGATGGACGAGATCAACCGCGACTTCCCCAGGACGGATGTGGTCCTCGTCATCGGCGCGAACGACATCGTCAATCCCGGCGCGCTCGAGGATCCCAAGAGCGCGATCTACGGCATGCCCGTGCTCGAGGTCTGGAAGGCGAAGACCGTCATCGTGCTCAAGCGCGGCATGGCCGCGGGCTACGCCGGCGTGGAGAACCCGCTATTTTACCTCACGAACACGCGCATGCTCTTCGGCGACGCCAAGAAGAGCATCGACGGTCTGGTCGACGCCGTGAAGAGCAGCGACAGCTCATAGCAGCTGACCAGTACCGACGGGCCGTCGGCTTCACTGGTACAATCGGGAGATGCGTGCCGCGCAGCTCCCACTCCTGGCATTCTCCGCAGTGTGCGCGCTCGCGGGCGTGAACGGCTGTCGCGACCTGCTCGGCATCGGCGACAGCGGAGGGGACGAAAGCACCCACGACGACGGTGGCATCGATGCCAACGCACAGGGCTCCGCCGATGGCGCAGTCACATCACAGCTGGACGGCGCAGCCACACCGGACGGCGCCACCACCGATGCGGGGGTGGACGCAGGCGGAGAAGCGGGAAGCGTGAGGATCGACGCCCGCTACGCAGCCTGGAAGCCGGCGCCTGACTCGCCCACGCAGCTCTCGACCACGAACGGCGGCACCGTGGTCGTGGACGCGGTGACGGGCCTCTGGTGGGAGCAGACGAACGCGCTCGGCGTCAGCACGCTTGGCGCCGCGACCACGTATTGCGCAAGCATCAACACCGGGGGCCAGCACGACTGGCGTGTGCCCACGCGCGTGGAGCTCGTCTCCATTGTGGACTTCAACGCACCGCTCGAGCTGCCCGCGATCTTCGGCTCACCCATGAGCGAGCAGTGGACCCAGTCACAGCTCATCGGCGACGGCACGCAGGTCTACTTCCTCGACTTCGTCAGCAACGCGACGTTCTCGCTCGTCGGCAACACATCGCCGGCGAGTAGCGCGGGCTACGTTCGCTGCGTTCGCAACGGCCGACCGCTGCCCGCAAGCCCCACGTCCCCGCTCCCGGCAGGCCTCTGGGTCCAGCAGGGGACTTATGTGCACAATACACTGACTGGTCAGAGCTGGGAGAAGACACCGTCCACCATGCCAGGGGACTACGCGGGTGCTCTCCAGCACTGCGCCTCGCTCGCTGGCGCCGTATTTCGCGTACCCACGATGCGGGAGCTGGACACGTTGACGGACGAGAGCCGGACCGCAAACCCGGCGTGGCCCGCGGTGTTCGACGGCACCGTGTCCGAGTACTGGAGCCAGACCACGGTGGACTCATCGACCAAGTTCACATGGAAGAGCAACGGCCTCTACGGCGTCTCTGCGACGAACAAGACCGACGTCTACGTTCGGTGCGTTTCGCCCTGACGGCGGCGATCAGTTCGGGCCAAACTTCTTCTCTGCCGGCTTCTCGACTGCGCTTGGCTTGTCGCCCTTGTCGCCCTTGTCGCCCTTGTCAGAGGACTTCTTGCCGAGCGTGACGAGGCGGTTGCCTTCGTCGTCGCGCGCGTGGTCGTGTCCGTGATCGTCGCCATCGCCGTGGTCGTGGTCGCAGTCGGGCCCGTGTATATGACCTTCTGCCTCTTCGAGATCGGCGGCGGCCTGCGCGAGCTCCTCCTCCGTGGCCTCTCGCACCTCGCGCACACGCACTTGATAGTGGAGCGTGAGACCCGCGAGAGGATGGTTCGCATCCACGATGACGCCTTCTGGGGTGAGCTCCACCACACGCATCACCACCTCGTCGCCGTCGGGTGACTCGGCGACGAACTCGTCCCCCGGAGTGATCTTTTTCGGATCGGGGAAGTCCTGCTTGTCGACCTCGAGCACGAGCTCGTCGTCGCGGTCGCCGTAGCCCTCGGCTGGTGGAACGACGATCTTCTTCTCGTCGCCGACAGCCAGACCTGAGAGCCCCGCCTCGAGCCCAGGCACGAGCATGCCGTAGCCATGGACGTAAGAGATCGGCTCGCCACCATCACCGATGCTCTCGTCGAGCACCTCGCCCTTGTCGTTCTTGAGCGTGTAGTCGAGGAGGACGTACGCGTTCGGTTCGATCTTGGACATCAGAAGAGCTCCTCGGGAGAGACGATACGGCCAAGGACGGCGCTCGCCGCCACGACCAACGGGCTCGCAAGATACACTTTTCCTGGGCCGCTGCGCCCGGGGAAATTGCGGTTGATGGCGCTCACGGTCACCTGGTCTGGACTGTCCGAAACGCCAGGCCCCGCCTTGATGCACGCGCCGCACGACGGGTCCACGAGCTCCGCGCCCGCCTTCGCGAACACCTCCAGGTAACCCTTCTTCTCTGCGTAGCGCCGGATGTCCTGCGAGCCGAACTGGATGTAGAGGTGCACGCCCTCCTTCACCTTGAGGCCCTTGGCGAGCGCGGCCGAGAGCACGCGCGCGTACATGTCCATGTCGGTCTTCTTGCCGCCAGTGCACGAGCCGCCGTACGCGATGTCGATCTTCACGTCGTTGCCGCCGCTCGCCGCACGCAGGTCGGACAGCTTCACGCCGTTGCGCGGGTCGCCGGGCGTCGCCACCATGGGGTCGATCGCGGAGAGGTCGATCTCGAACGTGGCGCAGTACGCGGCGCCCGGATCTGCCTTCACGATACGCGCGCGCACGTCGTCGGCCGAGAGGCCGCGCTGCGTGACCAGGTAGTCCACTATCACCTCGTCGGCCTCGATGATGCCAGTGAAGCCGCCCGCCTCGACCGCCATGTTCGTGAGCGTGGCGCGCTCGTCGAGCGACATGGTGGTGATGCCGGGGCCACCGAACTCCAGCACCTTGCCGATGCCCTGCCCGCTCTTGAAGAACTCCTGCGACAGGATGAAGAGCATCACGTCCTTCGCGCACACGCCGGACTTCATGACGCCGGAGAGATTGAAGCGCGCGGTCTCGGGAACGGTGACACGGACGTCCTTCGTGTACCAGGCGTTCGCCATGTCCGTGGAGCCCACGCCGAACGCGAAGCAGCCAAGCGCGCCCGCCATGCACGTGTGCGAGTCGGTGCCGCACACGAGATCGCCGGGGAGCGCGATCTCCTCGATGACCTTGTTGTGGCAGATGGCCTCGCTGCCGACGAGCTTGTCGTCGCGGCGCACCTCACCATAGAGCTTGATTTTGTGCTTCTTCGTGAAGGCCTCCTGCACGGTGGCAAGCTCCTCCGCCTGCTCCTTCAAGCCCATGTCGCGGTGCGCCTTCGGCATGACCAGGTCGAGGAAGGTGAGGTGATCGCGGAACGCCCACACGCTGTCGGGGTCGTTCACCTTCGCGTCCTTGCCCATCTCCGCGACGAAGAGGGAGTCCGCCATGGGCGTCACGTACTCGTGGCTGAAGCGGACGTCGGTGCGCGCGAAGAACGCATCGCCCGGCTTCACTGCCGTGGCGCCGAGCGTGCCCAGCTTGGCGTCCGCGACGACCTTCTTCGCGAGGATCTTCTCGCACAGTGTCATGGGCCGCGCGGGCGTCTCCACTGTGGGCGGCGTGGTCTGGCCGGCCATGCGCGCGCGGTTGTATGCGAAGAGGCCGCCGCGCTCCACGATGCTCGCGCTGATGGCGTCGAGGCCCTTCGTGAACTCGCTCATCGGGATCGACTCGCCTGCCTCGATGCGGGGGATGAGCCCGAAGTCCGTGCTGGTGAGGAGGCCGATGTTCTGCGCGTTCTGCTTGTAGATCTTCTCGATGCTCTTCGCGATGACCAGCCGAACGCCGCTCTTCAGCTCGCTGTAGGGCGCGGTCTCGCGGCTACTGCCACAGCCCTTGGAGATGCCGCTGACGATGACCCCGAAGCCGCCGCCCTTGATCGCATCCTTCTGGACCTTGTTGCCGCGCAGCCCGACGAGGCAGAAGCGCGCGAGCGTCTCGTCGTAGTAGTAGCAAACCCACCCGGGCGTGAGCTCGTCGGTGGAGATGTTGCCCATGAGCGGACGTGATTCGTCCCAGCCGAGCTTCTCGCCAGCGAGCTGCTTCTCGAGCAGACCGAGGTCCTCCGTGATGTAGAGGATTTTACCTGTAATCTGCACGTTTTGACCTGAATTGCTCGGGGCGCCCATGATGCCTGTGACTAGCACTAAGGCGCCCTGTATGCTGCCTGGCATGCGCTCGACCCGCTCCTCCTGGGCTTTCCTGGTGACCCTCGCGCTGGCGACGGCCTGCGGGAATGAGCCGGCACCTGCAACGCCGACATCGACACCGACTTCGACTTCGACTTCGACGCCGACCTCGACTTCGACCTCGACTTCGACCTCGACCTCGACCTCGACTTCGACACCGACCTCGACTTCGGCCTCGACTCCAACCTCGACCTCGACCGATCCTTCCCCTTCGGCCACTGCGGCGTCGGCTCCCTGGGGCGATGCGGATGCTGGTTCGTCTGGTGGCTTCGGGAGCGGCCATCGATCGGGTGACACGCACGCGATGAAGACGCCGTCGATCCGTGCGGGTGCGGTGCAGGTGAGCGGACGACTCCCGCCCGAGGTGGTCCAGCGCGTCAGCCGACAGAACTTCGGGCGCTTCCGTCTTTGCTACGAGGACCTGCTGCGCACGAACGGCAAGGCAGCGGGGCGCGTGAACATCCAGTTCGTCATCGGCAAGGATGGAGCGGTGACCTCTTCCAAGGACAACGGCTCCGACATCGGCGACGCCACCATGGTCGGCTGCATCAAGAGCGCGTTCGACAAGATCACGTTTCCGCAGCCCGAGGGCGGGACCGTCACGGTGAGCTATCCGCTCGTCTTCGCGCCCGGGGAATAGACGTCGAGCACCGATGACGCAGCCGCCTCCGTCGTTCGCGCCCTCCACGCAGCGTCCGAAATTCATCGGGCGGGAGCGGGAGATCGCCGAGCTCCAGGCCTTGCTCGCGAACGAGCGACTCGTGACTGTGCTCGGCCCCGGCGGCATGGGGAAGACGCGGGTCGCCCGTGAGCTCCTGTCGCGTCTCTCTGGTGCGTCCTTCTTCTGTGACTTCACGCAGGCCACGACTCCGGCGGAGGTGCTTGCCATCGTTGCAGACGTGCTCGGGATCGAGCTGTCCGGCGACGAGCCCGCTCTCCAGCTCGCAACGGCGCTGGCTGCGCGCGGAGCGGTCTGTCTTGCGTTCGACAATCTGGAGCAGCTCGCGCAGGTGATCCAGCCGACCCTGTCCTCACTGCTTGCTGCAGCTCCCTTGTTGCGTGTGGTGGGGACCTCGCGCGTGGCGCTGCGCATGCCAGAGGAGGTCCTCTACGAGCTCGGCCCGCTGCAGCTCCCGCAGACCGGCGCAGCGCTCCAGGACAGCGACGCCTACCGGCTCTGGGTCGAGCGCGTGAGGCGCACACGTCCCAGCTACGATCCGGAAGCGGAAGAGCCAGGCGAGGTCGCTGCGCTGCTCTCCGAGCTCGACGGAAATCCGCTCGCGATCGAGCTCTGCGCCACGCGCGCGCGCTCGCTCTCCGCCGCGGATCTGCGTCGCATGCTGACCGAGCGGTTCTCCCTTCTCTCCGCGGGCTCGCGCGCGTGGGAGCCACGCCACAGGGCCCTTTCGCAGGTGATCGAGACGTCGTGGGAGGCGCTGACCGCAGACCAGAAAGAGGCGCTCTCGCAGCTCATCGTGTTTCCGGGAACGTTCACGCCTCAGGCAGCCATGGCCGTGGTCTCGCTGCCAGGCGGTCGTGGTGCCGTGCTCACTGCGCTGGAGTCGCTGCGCGATCAGTCGCTGGTCGCGATGCACGGCGTTCGCCTCTCTATCTACGACTCCATCCGCGCCTTCGTGGACGAGCGCGGGACGGACCGAACGGACGCGCGTGCTCGGCACGCGGAATATTTCGCCGCGCTTGCCGACAAGACGCTCGCACCAAAGGGCACCTCCACGATCGCCCGCGCAGCGCGGCGCGCGGTGGTGGAGGCGGAGCGGAAGAGCCTGTCCGCGATCGCATACGGCGACTCACCGGAGGAGGCGATCATGTGCCTTGCGGTGCTCGACGTCTTGCACCCGGTCCGCGATCCCGGAAGAGAGTTCCTGGAGGCGGTGCAGAAGAATGCGCGCGCGGTGCTGGCCGACGATACGAAGCGAAGGCCGCTCGTGTATGCCCTGGCGCTCGTGGGTTTTGCGGACCGGCGTGATTCGCGGTTCGAGCAAGCGGAGACCATGCTGACCCGCGCGCTGGAGCTTGCGACCGAGCTAGGCATGGAGGAGCTGTCGTGGGACCTGCGCGCGGAGCGAGCCACGGTCTGGCTGTATCTTGGCAGGCCGGAGGCGGACATCGATGGAGAGCTCGCCCTGGTCATTGCCAACGGACCGCTCGCAGCCAACGGACGCGCCGCTGCCACGCGAGCTCTGATGCGTCAGGATCGCGGAGACCTGGCCGAGGCGCGTTCATGGAGTCAGCGCGCGCTGATCGGGCTCGAGGCTGCGTCGCCCAGCGAGCTGGCGTACGCGCTGCTCTGCCTCTTCGAGATCGAGCTGGACCTGGGCGCGCGCGACGCCCTGGACGCGACGCTGGCGCGCGCGCGTGCGATCCAGGAGCACCTGGGAGACCGCCGGATGAAGACGTACATGGCGAACATGCGTGCCTGGTCCACCGTGGAGATCGATCCGGGCGCGGCTGTCGCGCTGTACGAGGAAGCGATCAAGGACGCGCCGCCGGACGGTCCGCTCTCTGGCCTTCTCCTTGGGTGGCAGGGCGTGGCGCTGTTCGTTGCCGGTCGTCATGCGGATGCGTGTGTGTCGCTGCAGCGGGCGCTCGCGCTCGTGAAGGCGAAGATGCAGCTCGTGATCCTGTCGGCAACGGAGATCGCGGCGCGGGCGCTGCTCTCTTCGTTGACGCTCGATCAGGCGCTCGCTGCTCTTTCCGCCCTCTCCGTGGTGGCCTCCACGGACAAGGGCTGGCGGGACCTGCTGGTCGCCCTTCTGTCCGTGCAGCTCCTGTCGGGGGAGCGGCTCGCGCTCGCGCTGCGTGATGCGGAGACGCTGGCGGTGACGCCGCCGGTTGGCGCGCTCGGTCGAATCGGCCGTCAGCTCCTCGCCAGGGCGATCGCGGCACGTTCCGATGTGGCGAGCCACGTGACCATCGCGAAAGACGGCAGCTGGTTCGCGCGCGCAGGCTCGCCGCGGGTGAGCCTTGCCACGCAGGAGCTCCCCGCGCGCCTGCTCGCAGCGATCGCTGACGCGCATTCTACGAGCGAACAGGGCATCAAGATCGGGGACCTGTTCGCGATCGGCTGGCCGGACGAAAAGGCGTCCCCCGCGTCCGTGGAGGAGCGAGTGCGAGCAGTGGTGAAACGCCTGCGCAGAGCGGGCCTGGGCGACCTCCTCGAGGCCCACGCCGGCGGCTTCCGCGTCGCAGCATCCGCGCAGATCCTCCGCGAGTAGACGCGCACTTGGATCTCTCCCGGCGGACATGAGCGGATATCCGGCCTTCGCGGCCCAAGGTTGCTGCATCGCCTTGGCGAGCGCCTCGTCGATGATACATGCGCAAAATCTTCTTCTCCGCAGCCTCCTTCGTTTCCATGGGCACGGTTCTCTTCGCCTGCTCCAGCAGCAGCGGTGGTACGGGGGCTGCGCCCGCGACGGACGGTGGGACGAATGATGACGCGGGCCCGGTGGCCACGAACGACGCCGGCGCTGCCGACGCAGCGGTGGCGCCGGTCGAGTGGGACCACAAGGTGAGCGGGGCGCCGATCGACGGCATCGCCACGACGGCGGCAGGCGAGGTGTTCATTGCGGGAGGCCTCCCGTTCACCACCAACTTCACCACCGACTTCGGCGGCGGCAAGGTCACGCCCAAGGCGAACGAGACCACCTTCCTCGCCAAGTACGACGCGAAGGGCGGCCTCGCATGGGTGAAGCTCTTCACGGGCGCAGAGAAGATGACGCAGGCCTGGGCGCTCGCCTCGGACGGTGCAGACGGCGTCTACTTGGCGGGCGTAGCGTCCGCCCCCGTGAACCTGGGTGGCGCGACGATCCCGCTTGGATTCCAGGGCACGAAGGCAATGGAGGCCGTGATGGCGCACTACGATGGAAGCGGCAAGCATCTGTCGAGCAAGGCAGTCCTCGACTGCCTGGACGCATGCAGCGCGCCCATGCTGGCAGCGAATGCCAAGGGGCTCGCGTTCAACGTGGTTGGCGAAGGCGACGTGCAGACGCCGTTCGTCATGGGTGGCACGCAGGACTACTACAATGGCGGTGGCAGCATGCAGTACACCGAGTCGGCGGATGGTGGCGGCCGTGTCGGGCGCCTCTCGGGTCCGGCGGCGTTCGGGCTTGCAGTGGACGCTGACGGCAACATCTACAGCGGGCTCTCACAGCAATCGTTCGCGGAGGTGAGCGAGATCGATCCAACCGGCTCGCAGAAGGCCGACTACAACCTCACCGACCTTCCCGAGTGCTATGCGCTCGCAACGAACGGCGTGAACCTCTTCCTGAGCGGTATCTCGTCGCAGTCGGCGCTTTCCGTCCACCACCAGTTCTTCCAGACCGTCGGCTCCAGCATCTTGTGGACGGCCGACGTCACGATCCCGAACGACTCCGAGGTACGTCCGAGCAGCGGCACGGTGGTCTACGATCCCGCGAGCAAGACCTCTGTGTTCGCGCTGGAGTTCCTGAGGAGCATCAGCGTGGGCGGCGCGACCTTCACCACGACCCAGGCCGGCGACTATGACGTCGCGGTGGTCCGGTTCGACCACAAGGGCAAGCTGGTCGGGCACAAGCAGATCGGCCAGACGTCGCACGCAGAGGCTGTGAAATCGATCGCAGTGCTACCGGGCGGGCGCGTGGTGGTGGCTGGCGATGGCGACGGCGTCTCGCTCTTCAGCGCCTTCACGCTGTAGTCCGGCGCTCGGGTAGGCTCAGTCGCGCATGTGTTTGCGGATCTTGCCCAGGGCTTGCTCTTGCAGCTGACGGATGCGCTCGCGCGACAGGTTGTACTTGTCGCCGATCTCCTTCAGCGTGAGCTCGTCCTCGTCGTCGAGGCCGAAGCGCCAGCGGATGATGCGTGACTCGATCGGCGTGAGCGTACCGAGCAGGCGGCGCACTTCTTCGGACCACTTCTGCGAGACCAGCGTCTCGTGCGGCGAGAGCATGTTCTCGTCCTGGAGGAAGTCGATGAACTTGCGCCCGTCCTCGTCACCAACGGGCCGGTCGAGCGAGAAGGGCGTCTCTGCCCAGCTGCCCTTCACCTTGTCGAGCTTCTCCTGCGGGATGCCGGTCTCCTTCTCGAGCTCGTCGAGCGAGGGGTCGCGACCAGTGCGCGCGATCACGGCCTGCGTCGCGCGCTGCACGCGGTTGTGCGTGTCCAGCATGTGCACCGGGATGCGCACGGCGCGCCCCTTGTCCGCGAGCGCGCGGCTGATCGCATGACGGATCCACCACGATGCATACGTGGAGAAGCGGTAGCCACGCGTGTGATCGAAGCGCTCCACGGCCTTCATGAGGCCGATGTTGCCCTCCTGGATCAGATCGATGAGAGGCAGACGCCCACGGTTGTAGCGACGCGCGATCGACACGACGAGCCGCAGGTTCGCCTTCACGAACTTGTTCTTCACGCGCTTGCCGTGGATGCCCGCCTGGGTGATCTGCGAGAGGTACTTCTTGTAGCTCGCCGTGACGGGAAGGCGCGGGCCCTCCTGTCCGGTGCCGGCTGCGGGGATCTTCGCGATGCCCTCGTCCTCTTCGTCCTCGGTCTCGTGACCTTCACCAAGGGCGACCACCGTCTGCTCCGCATGCAGGATCCACAGGCGGTCGCTGTCGGCCAGGCGAATCGCGCGGCCGAGTGACTCGGAGGTCTGCGTGTACTTCTTCTCTTGTTCGCGCGTGAGCTTGTTGCGCTGCTTCTTGTACAGCTTGAAGTACTTCTGCAGCTCCTCGACCTGCGGCACGTCGATGGCGTCCTCGCCGATGGGCAGATCGCGCTGCAGAGACGCGAGCGCGTGCTCCGCGGCGGGCATGTACGAGAGCAGCGCGATCCACTGCGCGACCTCGGCGACCTCGACCTCGATGGCGGTCTGGAGCTCCTCGTCGGGGCCCATCACCACGTGCGTCGCCATCTCGCGGAAGTAGCGCGCGAGCATGGAGTCCCCGCCGCCTTCGTCGAACGACTTCTCCGCCTTGCGCGGGCGCTCCTCTTCCTCGGCCTCTTCGACCTCGGGGACGACCTCTTCTTCGAAGTCCTCGTCGAGCGCCGGGATCGCTGCCTCGAGCGCTGCGGGCTCCGCGGCTACGGGTGCTGCGTCTTCGTCGACCTCGTCGACCTCGGCGGCTTCACC